>JAIEPW010000043.1 GCA_019748195.1 Bryobacteraceae bacterium | reverse complement strand
CCCGTGCAGAAGATGCTGGCCAATCCGCCGCTCGCCACGAGACCTTGAGAGTAGTCAGCCGCCGCGGCCACCCGGCATAGAATCCGGGCGTCAGCAGGCAGGCAAACTGTTAAGCAAAGCAACATGGAATAACGCATAGAGTCCCCTTCAAGCTACTCCCGAATCTCTTGAACTTTGCGAGCACCGAGTTGGGATTCGCTACTTCACCCATATCGTGACTTTCTGCGCGGCATTGTCGTTGTCGCCGATCTTCAGCACGATCGGCTGCTCGCCGGTGCCGGCGTTCTGTGGGACCCAGGCGTTCACCTGCAGCTTCCCCGGCTCGCCCAGCGAAGCAGCCGCGTAGAGAAGCTGCGCCGGCTGCCCGCCGATGGTCAGGGACACCGGGAGCACGGGCGGGATGAAAATCGCCACCACAAGTCCGCCGTCAGGGTAGGGCGGCTTCAACTGGCCACCGCCGGTGGCGAAGAACGTGATCGGCGTACCACGCGCGGCGGGGTTCACCTCCGAATTCACAACGGTCTGGCTGTGGGCGATCGTGTTCAAGATGAACCCCAGGCCGGTTCCGCTGCCGTCTGCGGTGAAGATGCCCGGCGTTGTTTCTTTCAGCGGCAGGTGGAAGGCTTCCGCCTGGAAAGAGGCTGGTGGAAACAGCCGCTGTACAACGACGCTCGCCGACCGCTGCCCGGCCAAGCCCTGCGGCACAATGCAGTTGATCTGGGTGTTGCTCACGTACAGGAGCGGTGCGCGAATGCCGTTAAACCTCACCTCCGTGTTTCCTAAAGCCAGAGGGTAAGTACCATTGACACCAAACTTTCCCTGCAGCGGAGGCGTGCCAAGCCACTCGCCGAAGATCGTCACGACGTCTCCGGGCGAAGCTTCTTGGCGCATAGTTGCTGCGGCGACCACGGCTTTTACGGCAGGCAGTCCCCGCGCAAACAGCCGGACGGTTACCAAGACCCTTGCCACCACCTCCGGGTGGTCCACAAGAGCAAACTGCATGAATCTCTGATAGGTCGCCGGACGTAGGTATGGGACTACTTCCGGGTTCAGAGCGACGTAGACGCGCTGCGGTGTTGTACCTACGGCGGGCGTTATCAAGAGCAGGTCGCCCCCTTGGTCAGTAAACGGCTCAAACCCGACGAATCGGTACCGGCGAGGGGCATTCGAACTAAGCGAGATCCGTGTTGTGTTTCCCCAGGCCGGGAACAAAGTATCCACCGATCCCGTAAGCCCGATAATGTTCTGGTGGACCTCTAACGTTTGCGCGCCAACACTGGAGGTAAGGTTGCTTAGAAGAAAGATCCCAAGGATTGCTCGCGCCGTCATAACATCCCCTCTCCAATAACCCTCAATTGCAACGAGTGTGTCTGCGCGCCTCTGGCAATCCGCAGAGGAATTCGCACGTTTTCGCCTAACATGCTTCCCACGCCGTCCGCAAGCCGAAAGATTGAACGATTTACAATTAGACCAACGCAGGCAAACTGCTAAGCAAAGCAACATGGAATAACGCATAGAGTCCCCTTCAAGCTACTCCCGAATCTCTTGAACTTTGCGAGCACCGAGTTGGGATTCGCTACTTCACCCATATCGTGACTTTCTGCGCGGCATTGTCGTTGTCGCCGATCTTCAGCACGATCGGCTGCTCGCCGGTGCCGGCGTTCTGTGGGACCCAGGCGTTCACCTGCAGCTTCCCCGGCTCGCCCAGCGAAGCAGCCGCGTAGAGAAGCTGCGCCGGCTGCCCGCCGATGGTCAGGGACACCGGGAGCACGGGCGGGATGAAAATCGCCACCACAAGTCCGCCGTCAGGGTAGGGCGGCTTCAACTGGCCACCGCCGGTGGCGAAGAACGTGATCGGCGTACCACGCGCGGCGGGGTTCACCTCCGAATTCACAACGGTCTGGCTGTGGGCGATCGTGTTCAAGATGAACCCCAGGCCGGTTCCGCTGCCGTCTGCGGTGAAGATGCCCGGCGTTGTTTCTTTCAGCGGCAGCGGGAAAGGCGCCGACTCGAAAGTGAAGGACGCGATGCGGGAAACAACCACGTTCGCCGACCGCTGACCCGCCACGCCTTGCGGCACAATGCAGTTGATCTGGGTGTTGCTCACGTACAGGAGTGGGGCTCGGATGCCGTTGAATTTCACCTCCGTGTTGCCCAGCGTAAGCGGGTACGCGCCATGAATGCCGAACTTGCCGTGCAGCGGCGGCGTGCTGAGCCGCTCTCCGAAAATCGTCACCACATCTCCAGGGGAAGCTTCTTGGCGCATTGTCGCTGCGGCGACGACGGCTTTCACGTTTGGCCTCGCAGTGCCAAAGAGCCGAACAATCACGTGGGCTCTCGCCACAACTTCCGGGTAATCCGAAAGAGCGAACTGTGCGGTTCGCGTGTATGTCCCAGGGTTGGCGTACGGCACTACTTCTGGATTTAGAACAACGTAGACCAGTTGCGGTGCCGTCCCGGTCGAGGGCGTTACAAGCAGGAGGTCCCCTTCGGTATCCGTTGCCGGCTCAAAGCGGACGAACCGGAAGCTGCGTGGAGATTCCGAGATCACCGAAAGCCGGACGGCGTTCGCCCACACCGGAAATGGGGTGTCCACTGTGGCGCTTAGGACCGGTGTACCTGGTACGATGTCCAAAGTCTGCGCGTCCGCACTCGCAGCCAAGGCCATCCAAACCGGGAGTACAAGCAAAGCTCGCCCCGTCACAACGCCTCCTCCCCAATCACGCTCAGCCGCACTGAGTTTGTCTGCGCTCCTCTAACGATCCGCAAACGAATTAGCGCGCTTCGACTGAGAATGTTTCCTGCCGAATCCACAAGCCGGAACATCGACCGATTTACGATAAGATGAATGTCTTTTTCGTACGGGATTACTACCTTGTACACCCGAAACGTTGAAGCTCGATTGATCAAAATCGCGGGCTGAAACGTACCAGACGGGGTTCCAACACCAATCAGGAGAGAAGCACCGGGCACCCTGCCTTCGCGGAGCGCAAGGAGCTGGCGATCATCATCTACTCGAACCTGAACTTCGGCCCCCCTTTTCAGAGTAATGATGACGTCCGCAACAGTGTGTGAACGCTCTAATCTGATTACAGGTACGGGCTCACGCCATTCGCAGGAATCTAGGAAATTAGATCCGGGTACGGTTGCACACAATCCGAAGGACCCCACCGGCAACGAATCGAAGCTGAAGGTGCCATCTTCGCGGCTTCGAGTGAGCCAGCGGTTAGGGAGGTACTTGGAGAGTTCACTAGAAACGGCTCGCGCCATCGTCACCTCAGCTCCAGCGATCGGAGTACCATCGTCCGCACGGACGCTACCGATGATGGAGCCCGGCTCCGGTTGCGCGAGCGAGTACATCGTCACAAAGAAACAGGTCGTCAATCGCAATCTCATGTAGATCACCTTCAGGCTCACGGCTTGTGCCACCAGCCCCAATATCTCCAAGTCAGTGGGTGAACCCATCCCTTGCTCGATTGATTCACTTTATTCAGCGTATACGCATAAACGTGACGCTTGCCCGTTGCGCCAATAAACTCAATGTCAAGTTTCACTGAGGCGGCATACTCGCCGATAAGAGGATCTGGCGGAGATGGCGATGCTCCCGCATGCACAATGCACCCTGGGCTTGCGAGGTCGCGACCTCCTGGCCCGACAATCGATGATCCAGCACCCCACGTGATCTCACCAGACGGGCCAGGGATGTCCAGGTACACAGTCTTAAGGTCGGGGAAGTACACAAGATGGCAATCTTGGGAAGTATTCGACGGCCCGTTGCTTTCGGGCGGCAGGACGCTGAAAGTGGCCTCAAGTGTGTAGATCTGCTTGGCACCGGTGTAGTTGATCTCGCCGTAGTTAGGCCCGCCGATTGAACCGTCGTTCAAGTTAGGATGTACGTTACTAGAGCCACTGGAGTTGTCACTCCCAGTTATTGTAAATAACCCGCGATTTGCACCCGATGGCGCGCACAACGAACTGGACCCGACGTCGACCGCAAGGCTGCGGGGTGTCTCGAGAAGCGCTGCAGCTCTAAACGGCTGCGGGCCTGCGTAGCCATTCGTTGCATTCGCCCAAACGAACGGATCCATATGTACCGAGTGTTCAGTTGCGCCGAGGGAGTTTGTGCCGCTCGAGCACTGGATTGACCAATCTTGACAAATTGTCACATTCCTGAGAACACCCGTTCCCCGCCATGGATGGTCTTGAAGCAGCACACCGAACGCCTGACCCGACGTCACATTGCCGGTGAGGGTGACGTTAAACGTGTCGCGCGGAATGTCTAGCGGCTGATCACTGCACCATCGACCAGGGCCGTACGCCCCGACGCGGATCGCACCGTCATTGTGCCAAACGCTAGTGTAATGAATGGGGTTTTCTGCGATCTTCCCATATGCGACCCCAGTAGCAGCAATTCCTTCGATCCTGTAACTCGCCATCGAATTTTGCCTGACCAAGAGATTTCTTGCATAAAGCTCCAAGCCGCTTGTGCGGACGTGATCATCCCCTGGGCCAGTGAATTCGTTGCCGATAATTTCGACTTGGTCGCTGCAGGCATCGAACTCCACCGTGCCCCCAAAGGCCATGGTCGGGTCCATCGGTCCTTGTGCCTGTGGCCACAGATAGTTTCGGAGGAAAGTATTGGACCGCAATCCAACCCAGCGTGCGGCGCCTCCCATCGCTCCGGTGTTATTGAAGTTGAGCTCGTTGTGCTCGATCCTGAGATTCCGCGGTAGGTAAACCGTCGGATCGTTTGCGAAGCCGTACTGCTGATCCAGGTACTTGTCGCAGTCTTTCTGGAGGTACGACACGGGGTCTACGCCATAGAGAATGCCCGTCACACCAGAGTGACGAACACTACCATGATGAAAGTAAATGTCGTCAGCGCGGCTAACGCCTACATATCCTCGCACCACCAGAGCATGACCCGCAGCGTCTTCCAGATCCACGCGATCAAACTCCACCGCGTATGTTGACGGGGGACTGGTGAATGGGCTTGCCGGCGGCGATGCGAGCGCCGCCGACTCGACACTCACATCGGAACATGCTACGAGATTCGGGGGAACACTGTCTCCCTGGCGGGTTATTTCCTTCGTACGCTCTCCGCAATCGGTCGGCATTCGCGGGCAGCCAACCTCACTGGGCGGCGCGGGACCACCGCCAGGGGTGATGTCGCTGCCCCCACAGACAGTAAGGTTCTGGATCTTCACACCTTGAATGGGTTGAGCGCCGAACTGGCCGATGGAAATCATAAGGCCGGTGAAACTTGGATGCCGAACCAGCTTGAGGTCGCCCATCGCTCCTGTTCCGCCAACGGTTATGTTTGGACGAAGAATCTGCAGAGTCTGCGATACCCAATAAGCGCCCGGGGGCAAGATGCAACTGCTTCCTCCCGAAACGCTGATGCAGTCGCGAAAGCTCTGCGGAATCACCTTGAGGAATGAGGCGACGATGCTCTTGTTCCCGTCCATAGTCACGAATTGAGACGGCGCGCTTCCACTGATGGCGCCGCTGAAGCCGGCGAACTGGTATCCATTGTTGGCGGTGGCGGTGACCTGCACAACCTGCCCACTTGGGTACCAGTTGCTGACCGGCGTGACGGAGCCGCCTTGGGCTGGGCTGGCACTCGTAGTCAGCAGGTACTGCTGGCCTGAGGTGACCGTCCAGGTTCCATATTGTTGCCAATCGCTATACAACCCCTGGAGGTTATAGACCTTGACGTAATGATTCTTAGCGCCGGCGAACTGTGGGGAGAACGTCAGATTGACAAATAGCTGAAGCTGGTTGCCAGATCCGGATGCACTGGATCCGGCGCCATGCATGGTGCAAGCGGAATTGCTCGCCGAATTAGAACTTCCGAGTGAGACAGGGCCGAGCCACGCTTCGCCAGCATCGTCGCGAAGGAAGAGTTGACCGGCGCTGGTGGAGTAGTACACGTAACAGCCGTTCACGCCAACCAATGCAGTATGAAAGAGCACGAAGACGTGAGCCAGATTGTTATAGCCGGAAGGGCTCTGGATTGGCGATCCCCTGAAAGGAGGCAGACCTCTTCGAATCGCCATGATTGCAATAGATCGGAATGGCCGCATCTCCTTCCCGACGGATTCAACCCCCGAGAGGACGCTTCCGGGACTGCCCCGAGTCTTGCATTAAGGCAAAAAGAAACCCGATCAGAACCCTCACGGCGTGCTTCCTTTCTCTTGCGAATACGCGGCGAGTATTAAGGGGGCGGGAGGAGGTTAGCAGAACATCGGCAGCCTTTCCCGCCATCGGTTATGCGGAAATCAGTGATTGCAAACATAGCTTAGTCGCTTTTATTTGCCGCTGCAAGCAAATTATGTTTTTGTCGCTTCCCTTACATACGGGCTTGGGGCCTGCCGCCATGAACCGTGGCGCTTCGCCCCACCCGCAAACTTCAGGAATTGTTCATTTACCGGTGGAGCCGCCGACACGCTTCCACCACCTGCCGGTGGTAGTTTCTCGTCCAGCCGAGAAATGTTCCGCGGCGCCCTTCAAATAAGGCGCGAGTTCACGTTTCCAGTACGCCAGGTATCCCGTGGTCCGGATCTCGTCCAAAGTCCGCGAGTAGTGCCCCAGCAGCGCCTCGCCGGCGACGGAGCCGGTCTTTGCTGCGGCTGTGCGCGCGGCTTTGCTGAACCACAGCAGCCCTTCCGGCGTCTGCCGGATGGCGGAGAGGGCCAGCAGGGCGGAGATCTCAAACGGGCTGCGCTTCTGCAGCGCCGCTTCCTTGACGATTCCCGCCCACTGCGCTTCCAGCGCGGCGATGGCGGGCAGCGGGATGGCGCCGGCCTGGGAGCGGATCTCGCTCCACTCGCGGCGCAACCCGGCGACATCGAGCGGCGGCGCGTTGATCGCCTGCGCGGCTTGGCCCGCGGAACGTTCCAGACCCTCCAGCACCTGATCGACGGTTTCGAACCGGCTGGCGGGGTCGAGCAAGCCTTCCTTCTGAAGCTCGCCCGCGATCTGCCCAATCAGGTGGCGTCCCGCGCCGGAGAGGTCAGCAAGTCCGGCCATCACCCATACGGGTGAGGCGCGGAACGCCAGGAAACCGGCGATCTCCAGGCCGTTGCCGGCGGCGCGACGCATCACGAAATCCTCGGCCAGCCTGTCGCCGGCGGGATAGGCGCCCTCCACCTGACCTACTTGTTCAATGAGGAAGCGCAGCGTCGCACCGGCCAGCGCATCGTAAAGCTGCGTGCGGCGCAGCGCGGTTGGGACCACGACATCGCTGAGCTCGCGAACCAGGCCCCCGGTTACGGCGGCGGCGGAGCGCAGGACACGTTCCGGCAGGGTGAGGGCGTACTTGGCGACGGCGTCGAGCACTGATATCAGACTAGCCGAGGCGAGAGGCTGGCGGCATTCCCGCGGAGCGCAATTGGACGTGAATCGGTATGCCACAAACTGCGCTGGGTCGTCCGGTTCGTGTGGTAAAACGTGTCATGGCAAATTACCTGCTGCTTCTCGCCGCTCCGCTCGCCGCCGCGGCCGCTTTTCCACCCGAGGAATTTGCCGCCCGCCGCGCCAAGGTTTTCGATCAGATCGGGAATAATGCCGTCGCGATCGTGCAAGCCGCGGCGCTGCCCGAAGGATTCGGCGTCTTCCGCCAGGCGAACGATTTTTACTACCTGACCGGACTCGAAACGCCGCACTCCTATCTGCTGCTGGATGGCCGGTCCCGCCGGTCCACGCTATTCCTGCCGCACCGGGACGAAGCTCGTGACCGCAACCAGGGCAAGACGCTTTCGGCCGAGGACGCAGCCGAGGTCGGTGCACTCACCGGAGCCGATGCGGTCTTCGGCGTCGAGATGCTTTCGGTGCAGCTTGCCGGGATGCAGATTCGGCTTCCCGCGCCCGCGGTCTACGTGCCAAGCGGACCGCTGCAGGGCGTCATGGGCAGCCGGGATGAGACTCTTCGCGCGCACGCCGATGTCGCCGCCGACCCGTGGGATGGCCGCCTTTCCCGTTCAGCGCAATTCTTATCGCTGCTGAGAAACCGCTTCCCTTCCCTGGAACTGCGCGATCTCTCTCCGATTCTTGATGAACTTCGCCTGGTGAAGAGCCCCCGCGAGATCAGCCTGATCCGGGAAGCCTCGCGGATCGCGGGACTCGGCATTCTGGAAGCGATCCAGCGCACCAGGGAGGGCGCCTTCGAGTACGAACTCGACGCCGCGGCGCGCTATGTGTTCCTGGCGAACGGCGCGAGATTCGAAGGCTACCCCTCCATCACCGCGGGCGGTGTAAATGCCTACATGGGCCACTACATGGCCAATTCCAGCCGATTGAAGGACGGCGATATGGTCCTGATGGACTACGCGCCCGACTACCGCTACTACACGAGCGACGTGACCCGGAACTGGCCCGTGAACGGCAAGTATACAAAGGATCAGCGCGAGCTGAGCGAGTTCATCCTCGCCTATCGCGACGCCCTGCTGGAGCGGATCCGGCCCGGTGTGACGGCGGACCAGGTCCTGGACGGCGCGCGCGAGAAGATGGCCCCGCTGGTGGAGAAACTCGCCGTTTCCAAGGAAATTTACCGGGAGGCCGCGCGGGGCATGCTCTCCTTCCGGGGGCACCTGTCACACCCGGTCGGCATGACCGTGCATGACGTCGGCAATTACCGCAAAGCCCCGCTGGTGGCGGGTCAGGTCTTCTCGATCGATCCCATGCTGTGGATTCACGAGGAGCGGCTCTACATGCGCATCGAGGATGTCGTCGCGGTCACTGCCAACGGCGTTGAAAATTTCACGAGCTTCCTGCCCGCATCGCCGGGTGAAATCGAAAAGCTGATGCGGGATCGCGTCAAATGAGAAGACTGCTTCTGCTGACGGCCGCGACGGCGTGGCTGGCCGCCGCGCCGCGTCCGGGCCCGTTCAGCCGGGGATACGACGTGGAGCGATATCGCATCGAGCTGAGCTTCCACCAAGCGACCCATTCCTTTCGGGGCACCACCAGAATTTCGCTGCGTCCCGTCCTTGATGCCTTCACGGACTGTGAACTCGACGCCGAGACCTTCCGCGTCACCTCCGTCCGCGACGATCGAGGCAAACTTCGCTTCGAGCAGCCACCCGGCAAGCTGAAGGTTCATCTGCGGCGGCCGCACCGTCGGGGGGAAAGAGTGGTGTTCACGGTCGCTTATGAGGCGCGCCATGTTTCCGTCGACCCGCTCCAGTACGGCATGGCAAAGGGCTACCACCTCGGGCTCAGTTTCAAGGATGAATCGCCGGATCACCCCAGGCTGATCCACACGCTCTCGTTCCCCGAGGGCGCGCGGCATTGGTTCCCCTGCAACGATCACCCCGCCGACAAAGCCGCTTCGGAGATCATCGCCACCGTGCGGGACGGCGATCAAGCCATCTCCAACGGCAAGCTGGTATCAGCGACGAAGACCGCGGCCGGAACGCGCTTCCATTGGGTGCAGGACAAGCCCCACTCCACGTACTTGTTCGTCATGGCCGCGGGTCCATACGTTCAGGTGCCGGACACCAGCGGCGCATTGCCGGTGAACTTCTGGGTTTATCCCAAGGACAAGGCCGATGCCGTTCGTGCCTTCGGGCGCACCCGCGAAATCCTTCGTTTCTTCGAGCGCGAGTACGGCGTGCCGTTCCCCTGGGACAAATACGACCAGATCACCATCCCAGGCATTGGCGGCGGCGCGGAGAGCACCTCGGCTACGGTCATCGGCGACGTGCAAATCCATGACGAGAAGGCGGACAAGGACTTTCCCACGCACTGGCTGGTGGCCCACGAAGCAGCGCATCAATGGTGGGGCAACCTGGTCACCATGCGCGACTGGAGCGAAGCCTGGATCAATGAGAGCTTCGCAACCTATGGCGAGTACCTGTACTCGAAACACTCGCTCGGAGAAGACGAGGGTGCGCTCAACCTGATGGAGAAGCGCGACACTTATCTCGAGGAAGCCCGAACGAAGCACCGGCGCCCTCTGGTTTGGGACGGCTGGCAAACGCCAAATCAAAATTTCGACCGCCACAGTTACCAGAAGGGTGCGGCTGTGCTGCACATGCTGCGGTGGATCATGGGCGATGACCCGTTCCGCAAGGCGGTCACGCGGCTGCTGGAGAAGCACGCCTACTCCACCGCGGACGCGCGGGACTTCCTGGCGTCCATCCGGGAGACCTCGGGGCAGCGGCTCGAAGGTTTCTTCGATCAGTGGATCTATCGCGCGGGCCACCCCGTATTCGAAGTCTCCTGGGAGTGGATGGAGTCCACCCAGGTTGCCAGGCTCAAGGTCCTGCAGCGGCAAAACCCGCTTTTCGAGACGCCGGTGGAGGTCGGGATCGTCACCGCGGGCGGGCGCAAGGTCCACCGCCTGCGCATCGAGGCGAAAGAAGAGCAATCGTTCGACATTGCCTGCGATTCGAAGCCACTGCTTGTCCGCTTCGACCAAGGCGACCACCTGCTGATGGAGCTTCGCTTTGAGAAAAGCGTGGACGAACTCGTTTTCCAATTGCAGCATGACGATGCTATGGGGCGGCTGTGGGCCGCGCGCCAGCTCAAGAACCGGGGCGAGGAAGCCGCGCTGCGCAGAGCCGCGCGCGAGGATGGCTTCTGGGCAGTGCGCCGCGCCGCGGTGGAATCAGCACAAGGCGACGCCGGTTTCTTCCGGGAACGCGCGGCAGACCCGAAATCCACGGTGCGAGCAGCGGCGCTACGCCGCATCAGCGATCCGCGGGAATCCGGTTTCCTGGTGGAGCGATTCCGCCGCGAGGACAGCTACCTGGCGCAAGCCGAGGCTCTGCGGGCGCTCGGCCGGACGGGCGATCGCACGCAGGCGCCGCTGCTAAGGGAGGCAGCCCGGATGCAGTCCCCTCGCGGCGTCCTGCGGCGCGCCGCCGAGGAGGCTCTGCGGCAAGTGCAATAGCCTCGTAACCCTTGTGGCCGACATGCTGCTGCGTGGCGGCGAAAGGCATTTCGGGAGGCCCGCTCCTTCGATGTAAACCACAAGCAGGGTACGATCCCGATGGCCAGCACACCTTACGAGGACGCGAGAAGGTCAGCCGAGGCTCTTGGTCCGGCAGACCAGCTTCGATGAATCGCGGAACTCACGTCTCGCTTGAGCGGCAAGGTCGAAAGCAAGCCTCGCAGCCTTATAGACTCGAGGGTCCGGGACATGAGGTCTGGCACGGCGTGGACGTCGATGAATACTTACGGCGGGAATACACTTCGGGGAATGGCTGAACGCGCTTCGCGGTCAGACGGTCGGCCTTGATACCGCTCCTCTGATCTACTTCATCGAAAAACACGCCGAGCGGTCAGCGAAGCTGAGCGATCTTCGCGGCGGCTGAGCGCCAAGATTTTCGGGTTGTAACGTCTTTCGTTATGCTCCTCGGAGTTCTGGTGCAACTCCTGCGGACCGGCCGCGACGATATCGCACGGGAGTATCTGCACGCCGGGAGACCTCCACCTGCAAATGAGACAGTGCTTGACCGGGCGAAGCAGCAGAAACCAGCTTTTGGGGGCTGGTGGGCTCGAGAAGACTCGAACTTCCGACCTCTTCCGTGTGTCAAGGTTGAGCTTGGAAGGTAAAGGTCTGCTGTTTTCAGTCAGATACGGGCCATGCGGCTCTTTCTGGAGTCCCAATGGAGCCCACTTGGAGTCCAAGTCCCTTGTTCTCATGGGCATGATGGACGCCGGATCGCGCCCATGATTGGGTAAGCCGTTTCAGCGACATGGAAGGGTGGGCGGCATGGGCAGGATGTTTTCGTTGTCCTGTCCAGAGTGTGCAGCATGTTGCATAGAGAAGATTCTCGATGCTCCTATATGAGCGATGATCCTGCCCATCATGCCCAAGCCCACGCCCGGCGGCCTTGTGGCCTCAACACGAAAACCTGATAATGTTTGGGAGGAGTAATGGCCGCGAAACTGACCTCGCCATTCAATCGAGCAGATGATCCGCGTGTCCAGCCAGCGTACACCGTGGCGGAGGCGGCGCACTACGTGCGCATGCCCGACGTTACGCTTCGGAGCTGGGTGTCAGGTCGACTCTATCCAGTGTCCGGCCAGCAGCGCAGATCCTCGCCGGTGATCCATCTGGACGACCCGAAGGGGCAGTACCTCTCCTTCATCAACCTCATTGAAGCGCACGTCTTGGCAGCCATCCGGCGCCGGCACGGGGTCAAGCTTCCCAAGGTGCGGCGAGCACTGGAGTACGTTCGCCGCGAATTCCATGTGGAGCGCCCGCTTATCGACCAGGCGTTTCAAACCGACGGACTGGATCTTTTTGTGGAGCGGTATGGTCAGATGATCAATGCGTCGCGCGCGGGTCAGCAGGCGATGAAAGAGATCATCAGCGTCTACCTCCAAAGGATCGAACGCGACACCCGCGGACTGCCCATCAAGCTGTATCCCTTTACGCGGGAAACCGAGTCCGACGCCGCGCCGAAATCCGATCCACGCCTGGTCGTCATGAGCCCAACGGTATCCTTCGGCCGGCCTGTCATTGTCGGCACTGGGATTCCCGTCTCCGCAATCTACGAGCGGTACAAGGCCGGCGACTCAGTCGCTGACCTTGCTCGGGATTTCCGATTGGAGACAAGTGCCGTCGAAGAAGCGATCCGCTGCGAAGCCGCCTGACGGTACTGTCTTCTTCATCGACAGATCCTTGGGCGTGGAACCAGTCCGTGGTGTCCTTGTTTCAGATGGATTGGCTGTTGAGATCCACGACGACCACTTCAGGCGCGATGAAGAAGATAGCGTCTGGCTAACTAAGGTTGGGCAGCAGGGGTGGGTCGTTTTCACCAAGGACCAGCGCCTCCGGTACAGGCCCTTGGAAATCGCGGCGCTCAGGTCCAGCGGGGCGCGCGTCTTCATCCTCGTGGCTGGAAACCTACGAGGCGCGGAGATCGCGTCCGTCTTCGTCACAGCCCTTCCCGTCATCTACCGAACCCTCGAATCGCACGAAGGGCCGTTCATTGCGCGGATCGCCAAGAGCGGGAAGGTAAGGCTTTGATGTTTGGGTTGGCGTAGGCCAGAGGTCCGCCGGCGATGCGTCCTCCGGTGGAGGTCGTCCAACGCTCGATATCGGCGGTAGGCTACACGTCCTAATTCGATCTGAGGAGGCGTGGTGGGCTCGAGAAGACTCGAACTTCCGACCTCTTCCGTGTCAAGGAAGCGCTCTAACCAACTGAGCTACGAGCCCAAGACTCCCAACATACCACAATCAGTCCTTTACTTGACTCTCCGGATGTGTAATAAAGGAAACGATCAATTCCTACTCAAGCACAAGTGGAGGATCATGGCGCGCCGGGGGCGGTCACTCCCGGCTCGCCGCTTTTCAGCGCCTCGCTTGCGATCACGGCCTGCCCCAGCGCGATCCCGCCGTCGTTCGCCGGAACCCTCCCGTGCAGGAACACTTCAAAACCGCCGGCTTGTAGCCGCTGCTGAACCAGAGCAGTCAGCAGCACATTCTGAAAACTGCCCCCGCTCAGGCAAACGCGACGTAGTCCGTGTGTTTCACGGGCCATCTCGCACGTCTTCACGATCGCTGCCGCAAGCGTCGCGTGGAAGCGGCCTCCGATCCGCGATGCAGCCTCTCCACCGGCTGCGATCTCGCGGATCATGTCCCGCAGGTCGATCTGCCAAGGCGCTTTCAAATCGTCGACTTCGAACGGATAAGCCGGACCTGGCTCCGACACCGCTTCCAATTCCATCGCCGCCTGACCCTCGAAGCTCACCGAATCGCGCAGCCCGGCCAGGCTCGCGACCGCATCGAACAGGCGGCCGCAGGAGGAAGTGGGCACGCTCCGGATTCCCCGCTCCAGCATGGCTGCGGCAACACGCCGGCGCGGCTCCCCCGCAAGGGACGCGGTGTCCGCGAGGCCCGCGTCCCGCAAGTACGCGAGCGCCATTCGCCATGGCTCGCGCACCGCGGCATCGCCGCCCACCAGCGGCACGTAGCGCAGGTGCGCCAGCCGCTCGAATCCCGCGAAGTCGCAAAGCAACACTTCCCCGCCCCAGATCGCGCCATCGGTTCCGTAGCCGGTCCCATCCAGCGCCACGCCGATCACACGACCGGCGACGCGGTTGTCGGCCATGCAACTGGCGATATGCGCGTGGTGGTGCTGGACGCCGATCCTGGGCAAGTCCGGGATCGCCTGGGCCAGGCGGGTGCTGAGATAACCAGGATGCAGGTCGTGCGCTACCCCGCGGGGATTCACCCGGAAGAAGCGCTTCATGTGCGCCAGCGTCTCTTCGAAGAACTCCAGCGTTTCCAAATTCTCCAGGTCCCCGATGTGCTGGCTGAGGATCGCGTAGCGGCCGTGGGTCAGGCAGAAGGTGTTCTTCAGCTCGCCCCCCACCGCCAGCACTTCCACTTGCGGAGAGCCAAGATCCACGGGCAGCGGCGCATACCCTCGCGACCTTCGGATCAGCCGCTCCCGCCCGGCATATAGGCGCACTACGGAATCGTCCGCCCGGGTCTGAATTGCCCGATTGTGCAGAAGAAAATAATCCGCCAGATTCTCCAGCCGCTCGCGAGCCTCCTCGTCCCGGCTGGCGATCGGCTCTTCGCTCAGGTTTCCGCTGGTCATCACCAGCAGGTCGTACGGCGCCGCATCGAACAGCAGGTGGTGCAGGGGCGTGTAGGGCAGCATCATGCCCAGGGTGTTGTTTCCCGGCGCGATTTCCCGCGGCAGCGTTCCGCCGCGCAGCCGGTTCAGAATCACCACCGGACGGCGTGGACCCCGCAGCACGCGACTCGCCTCGCCGGGCACTTCACAATGCCGCTTGACCACTTCCACGTCGCGAGCCATCAGCGCGAACGGCTTGTCGCTCCTTCGCTTCCGCTCGCGGAGCCTGTCGCATGCGCTCGCAGAGGCCAGACACGCCAGGTGAAAACCGCCCAACCCCTTGATGGCGACGATGGCGCCTTCGGCCAGCAACCGCTGCGCCTCCCGAATGGCTGGGTCTCGCGCCGCCAGCAGTTCACCCTTCCTCCACAACTCCACCCACGGACCGCAAATGGGGCACGCATTCGGTTGGGCGTGAAAACGGCGATCCGCCGGGTCCGAATACTCCGCCCGGCATGCCTCGCACATCGGGAACGCCGACATCGTGGTCAGCGGGCGGTCGTAGGGCACGTCCTGGATGATGGTGTAGCGCGGACCGCAGTTGGTGCAGTTGGTGAACGGATAGCGATAGCGGCGATTCGCGGCGGAGGTGAAGTCGGCGTAACAATCCGCGCAGGTCGCGATGTCCGGCGGAACCAGGGCAAAAGGGCTGTCTTCCTCGGCGCTTTCCAGGATGCGGAATCCACCGTTGTTCTCCACCGCGATTTCGCGCAAATCCACCTCATCGATCTGGGCCAGTTCCGGCGGATGTTCGCGCAGCTCCGAAACGAACCGGTCCGTCCGCGCGCCCTCCACCTCGATCGACACCCCGTGCGAATGATTTCGCACCCAGCCGGACAAACCAAGGTTCACGGCCAGGTTGTACACAAACGGCCGGAACCCTACGCCCTGCACGATACCGCGGACTTCTATCCGGAGGCGCTTCATATCGCAGACATTTACTATCGCTCACCGGCGGCCTCCGCCACCGGATGAGAGAATGGGTATAGAATCACAGTTTCAAAGGACGGCTTATGTGCCTTGCAGTGCCCGGTAGAGTTCTGGCGGTGGAAGGTGACGATCCCGCGTTCCGGCTGGGACGGGTGGATTTCGCCGGTGTCAAGAAAGATGTGAACCTCGCTTTCACGCCGGATGTCACACCCGGCGACTACGTGCTGGTGCACGTGGGATTCGCGCTCACCAAAATCGACGCGGAAGAGGCCGCGCGAACCTTCGAATACCTGCGCCAGATCGGCGCGCTGGAGGAAGAAGGGCTCGCTCCCGGCCAGGCGGATGAGGCTGCGGTATGAAATACGTCGACGAGTATCGCGACCCGGCGATCGCGCAGGCGCTGGTCGGGCGCATTCGCACCCAGGTAACACAGCCCTGGGTGCTGATGGAAGTCTGCGGGGGCCAGACCCACACGCTGATGCGCTACGGCATGGACGATCTGCTGCCCAGGAACGTGGAGATGGTACATGGACCCGGGTGCCCGGTGTGCGTCACGCCTCTCGAGGTTGTGGACAAAGCGATTCACATCGCCTCCCAACCGGACGTGATCTTCGTCTCCTACGGCGACATGCTGCGCGTGCCCGGCACGCGGTCCGACCTGTTCCAGGTGAAGGCCGGCGGCGGCGATGTTCGCATCGCGTATTCGCCGATGGACGCGCTGAAGATCGCCCGCGCCAATCCCGCCAAGAAGGTGGTTTTCTTCGGCGTCGGCTTCGAAACCACCGCGCCCGCCAACGCGATGGCTGTATTCCAGGCCAGGCGCGAGGGCCTGAGCAACTTCAGCATGATCGTGTCGCACGTGCTGGTGCCGCCGGCGATGCGCCTCATCCTCACCTCGCCTTCCAATCGCGTTCAGGGATTCCTCGCGCCGGGACACGTCTGCACCGTGATGGGATACGAGGAATACGAGGAACTGGTGAAGGAGTTCCGGGTGCCCATCGTCGTCACCGGCTTTGAGCCTCTGGACCTGTTGGAGGGTATTTCCATGCTGGTGGCGCAGCTCGAGGAAGGACGCGCGGAGGTGGAGAATCAGTATGTCCGCAGCGTCAACTCGGAAGGAAATCGCGCGGCCCAGAAGCTGATGTTCGAGGTCTTCGAGATCGGCGATCGCAAGTGGCGCGGCATCGGCGAAATTCCGCTCAGCGGGTACCGGCTCAAGCAGGAGTACCAGGCGTTCGACGCGGAACGCATTTTCGGCGTCGGCGAGATGACCGCCGAAGAGCCCAAGGAGTGCATGAGCGCGCTGGTCCTGCAGGGGCTGATGAAGCCGGTGGAATGTCCCGCGTTCGGCGTCCGCTGCACGCCGTCCACGCCTCTCGGCGCGCCGATGGTTTCCGCCGAAGGCGCGTGCGCGGCTTACTACCAATATCGCCGCCATGTCTGATTCCGCTTCCACGCTCGACCGGTTTTCCTGTCCCGTGCCGCTGGCGCCGAAGAGCCAGATTGTGCTGGGACACGGCTCCGGCGGCAAACTGAGCGCCGAACTCATCCGCGACGTCTTCCTTCCCGCCTTTGCCAATCCGGTTCTGGGACGGCTGGAAGATCAGGCGACGCTCGAGATCGGAAACTCGCGGATCGCCTTCACCACGGATTCCTTCGTGGTGAACCCGCTGTTCTTCCCCGGCGGCGATATCGGATCGCTGGCCGTGCATGGCACGGTAAATGACTTGGCCATGGGCGGCGCAAAACCGCTGTTCCTCAGCGCGGCGTTCATCCTCGAAGAAGGGCTTCCCGCGGAAACACTATCCCGCGTGGTGCAATCCATGTCGCGCGCGGCCCACGCCGCCGGCGTGCAGATCGTCACCGGCGACACCAAGGTGGTGGAACGCGGCAAGGGCGACGGCATGTTCATCAATACCACCGGAATCGGCCTCGTCCCCGGCGTTCTGAACCTCTCCGCTGCGAACGCCCGGCCGGGGGATTGCGTCATCCTTTCCGGCTTCATCGGTGACCACGGGATCGCGATCATGGCGCAGCGCGAGGGTCTCGAATTCGAAGTCACCCTGGAAAGCGACTCCGCGGCCCTCCACACCCTGGTGGACGCGATGATCGAGGTCACGCCCGAGATCCGCTGCCTGCGCGACCCCACCCGCGGCGGCGTTTCCAGTTCCCTGAACGAAATCGCGGCGCAATCGGGCGTCAGCATTCAGGTGCGGGAATCCGACATCCCGATCCGGGACGAAGTCCGCGGCGCTTGCGAGATGCTCGGCCTGGACCCCCTCTACGTCGCCAATGAAGGCAAGCTGCTCGCGATCGTTCCGCCGCGGCACGCCGCCGCCGTCGTCGACGCCATGCGGCGCCACCCCCTGGGGGCAGGCGCCGGCATCATCGGAACAGTGTCGGAGGGACGCGCCGGATTGGTGACCATGAAAACCGCTTTCGGGACCACGCGCATCATCGATATGCTCGCGGGCGACCAGTTGCCGCGCATCTGCTGATCCCATGCACGAGATGGGGATCGCCAACTCAATTCTGGATGCGGTGCGCGCGGAAGCGTCGCGCTACCCTCGGGGGCGCGTGGAAAGAGTCGGCGTCCGCCTGGGCGAATATTCCGGCGTCGACACCGAGTCCCTGAAGTTTTGCTTTGAAGCGCTCACCCGCGAGACGGACCTGGAGCACCTCGTGCTCGAAATCGAGTTCCGGCCCGGTGGAGAAGAGTTGGACCTAAGCTATCTTGAAATCGAGGAAGACCATGAATCGAGTTCCTCTGGAAAAGAAAGTCCTGAGCGAGAATGACCGGATCGCGGCGGAGCTTCGCGACCGGTTCGCGAAACACAATGTCCTGACCCTGAACTTCATCAGCTCCCCCGGCTCCGGCAAGACCCTGCTTCTTGAGAAAACCCTGGAGCAGTTTCCCAAGGATACTCGTGTCGCGGTCCTGACCGGCGACCTGCAAACGGACAACGACGCGCGGCGCCTGGCCCGCGCCGGTTTTCCCGTGAAGCAGATCACCACCGCCGGCGCCTGCCACCTGGACGCGCGCATGATCGAGAATCACTTGAAGGATTGGGATCTCGCCTCGCTCGACCTGCTGATTATCGAGAATGTGGGGAATCTGGTTTGCCCCACCAGCTATGACCTGGGTGAAGAAGCCAAGATCGTCATTTTGTCCGTGACGGAAGGCGAAGACAAGCCGCTCAAGTACCCCGGCATTTTCCGCAAGGCGCGGCTCATGATCCTGAACAAGATCGACCTGCTGCCTTATGTGCCGTTCGACGCGGAGCTTGCCCGTCAGAATGCGCGCTCCATTCAGCCGGGAATCGAAATCGTGGAAACGTCCGCGTTGTCCGGCGCGGGACTCGACAAATGGTTCGGCTGGCTGGATCGCCACCGGAAAGCCATGCCGGCGCGCTAACGTGCCCTTCGTTCACATTCCTTACCCCGTTCATTATCGCGAGCACGGGTCCGGATTCCCCCTGCTCTTTCTGCACTCCGGTTGGGGGCACGATTCGATGCCCTTCGATCCGCAGATTCCGGCGTTCGAGCCGGACTACCGCATCCTGATACCGTACCGGTCCGGCTACGGCAAGTCCCGCCACCTGCCGGAGCTGCCCCTGCATTTTCATCAGGACGCGGCGGTCGAAACACTTGCTTTTCTCGATGCCCTCGGGATTGAGCGGGCGGTGTTGTGGGGGCATTCGGACGGGGCTGTAATCGCCGCCATCGCCGCCATGCGTGCTCCCGGCCGGTTTCCGGCCCTGGTCCTCGAGGCGTTTCATCGGAACTTCGGCAAGCCATCCAACCAGGAGTTCTTTCAGAAGGGCGCGGCCGATCCGGACTCCTTCGGACCTCGGGTCGCGGCGCTGCTGGAACGCGAGCACGGCGAGGACTGGCGGCTGGTGATCCGCAACTTCTCGCGCGCATGGATCGAGTTGGGTAAGTGGAAAGATCAGCCGGAATCTTTTTTTTACGGCGCTCCGCTCCACACCCTGACCGCGCCGGCGCTCTTCCTGAAAGGCCAAAAGGACCCGCGCATCGAACCAGGAGAGTTCGAGCAGATCCAGCATGTATTGCCTAATCAAAGGTTTAGGGTAATCGAAGGCGCCGGGCATTCGCCCCACAGCGAGCCCGGCCTCGCGCCTGCCGTGTCGCGGGCCGTGGCCGAGTTCCTGAAGCAGGTGAACCCATCGGACTAAAGGGTAGTTGACCCGCCGTCATCCAACGTTCATACTGGCGTCTTATCAGATTCGAGATAGCCTAATGTCCTCGCCAGCCGCAATCCAGGTCGCAACGCAATCCCGCAACACCCGCCAGCGAAAAGCCATTCGCGACGCCTTCACCGGAAGTGGACGCCCCATGAACCCCGCCGAAGTGTTGGCGATCGCCAGCCAATCGGTCTCCGGCATCGGTATCGCCACTGTGTATCGCACCATCAAGGGCCTTCTGGAAGACGGTTGGCTGGTGACCGTGGATCTTCCAGGCCAAGTGTCGCGCTATGAGCAATCCGGCAAGGGGCATCATCACCACTTCCACTGCCGGGACTGCGATAAGGTATTCGAGATGAACGGCTGCCCCGGACACGAAGACGAGGGCCCGGATGGGTTTGTGGTCACCGGCCACGAGTTCGTTCTCTACGGCTATTGCGACTCCTGCGCGCAGGCAAGGCACGCTTCCACCCAGGACGCGATCGTCTGATCCTGGTTCAAAGTTTGCCGGGCGTGCACCCGAACGTCTGCTTGAAGGCCGCAATGAACGCGCTCACGCTGTTATATCCGGAGTCGAGCGCCGTATCGGTCACGGATCTGCCTTCCGACAGCAGCCGCACTGCGTACAGCATGCGTGCTTTCTGACGCCACAGCCCGAAAGTGAGCCCCGTTTCACCGCGAAACAGGCGCTCCAGTGTGCGCCGTCCGGCGCCGCAACCGCGGGCATGGCGATCCAGCGTCTCGCCCCCGGCCGGATCCGCCAGAACTCGTCGCGCCACCGCCAGCGCCCGGTTATCGGAGGGTAGCGGCAGCGACAGCGGAGCTTCGGGAGCGGATGCAATCTCATCGAGAAGCACACCCATCAGGCGCTGGTCGGAAGGAACGCGCTCGTCCAGCGCCTGGGCATCGATCACGCGGAGAATCAATTCACGCAGCAGCGGCGTCACGGAGAGGACGCGGCAGCCCCCCGCCGCCACCACCGCCGCGGCATCCCGGCACGAAGGGAATGCGAGAGAGCGCATGGCCACTTGGCCCCAAATGTGAATCGTGTGCGGACAGCCTTGCGGAATCACCACCGCCTTGCCCGGCGGAATCATCCAGGAACGATCTCCGGCATGAACCGACATGGCGCCTGAGGTCGCGTACAGCAACTGGTGCCATTCGTGAAGGTGCGGCTCGATGGTCGAACCGCTGCTGTAATCGCAGGCGAAAGAGCGAACCGCCAGGTAGGGCTCCTGCTCCAGCGTCAGCCGATGGCGCATCAGCGGCATTAAATGTCAATTTAGCGCAAGACCGGCATCGTGTGGCTCTCGTATACTTTGGGCCATGCCCAACCCTTTGCACAGCTTCGGAATCACCGCCGACGACGTGACCCGCGCGCGGCAGTTCTACGAGAAGGTGTTTGAATGGCGCTTTGAACCCTGGGGTCCCCCGGACTTCTACCTCATCCACACGGGAGATTCCAAAAACCCCGGCGTGCAGGGTCTGATGCATAAGCGGCGCGAACCGGTAAGCGGAACCGGAATGACCGGCTTCGAGTGCTCATTCGCGGTGTCCGACATCGACCAGATCTCGCGCGCCGTGGAAGCCAACGGAGGCCGGATCGTGATGCCCAAGTTCCACATCCCCACAGTGGGAACGGGAATATACTTCCACGACACCGAAGGAAACTTCGTGGGCGCGATGCAATTGGCGAAATAACGCCCCCGCTCAGGAGCCGGCCGGGAAAGTTGCCAGAAGCGCCTGGAATCGGGCCGAGGACCGCACGGGCTGCCACACCTCATGGGTCCGGAGGTCGCGAGCGAAGCGGGGCAGCTTCGGCAGCTTTTCGAGCCATCCGATCGCCTCCTCGCCACGGCCCAGCCGGACCAGGCCGATACCGATCTGGTATGCGATATTGCCGCGATTCCGGTTCCCCAGGTCCAGGGATTTCTGGAAGGTGTCGACGGCTTGTTGCCACTGCTCGGCGCCGAGGTAGGCCGCCCCGAGCTGGCGCAGGATCTCGCTATCGCGGGGTAACCGTTTCGCCAGTTCCTGGTACGCGCGGATCGCTTCCGGCCAGTCTCGCCGGTTCACCAGGGAAGCCGCGCTCGCCTGCGAGGAAAGATCGCGGTAAGACTGCTGCACCGCGGCCTTCAAGGTGCCGGCAAGAAAATCCAGCGTTTGTCCCACCACCAGCCGCGTGGCCTCATTGTCGTCGTCTACGTCGAAGCCATGATGACCGCCGGGCAGGTTGACCACCGTCCAGGGCGCGTTCGCCTCCACCGCTCGCGCCGCCAGGGAATCGATTGCGCGATTCAGGGCCGTGTTATCCAGGCCGGCCCGCGCGAGCAACACGGGGCGGTCCAAAGGAAACTGCTTCGCCTCTCCCGCTCCGTAGTAGATGACCGCTGAAGCGAGGCCTGCCAGGTCGCTGGTCGAAATCGGAACTCCGATGGAGGAATTCGCCGAGCAGGACCAGACGGCGAAGTTGTTCATGTCGATTCCGAGGCTCTCGGCGTTCGTTCGCAGGTGCGCCACCAGCGCATCAAAGTCTTTTCGCGAGTCTTCCATGGTGCGCCGCGGATCGTAGGCCTGGTAATTGACCCCAGCCAGACCGCGCGACGTCACCGCCTTGGACCATCCCACGTATTGCACCCATGGGCGAAAGTCCGCCCCGACTCCGTTGACGAAAATCACCACCGGCAACCGGCCGGTGG
This sequence comes from Bryobacteraceae bacterium, assembly GCA_019748195.1. GTDB lineage: Bacteria > Acidobacteriota > Terriglobia > Bryobacterales > Bryobacteraceae > JAIEPW01. The sequence goes on along the minus strand of JAIEPW010000043.1, from coordinate 121,687 downwards.
AACCCTTGGGCGTGTACAAGTCAAACTGCAACTTTTGCCCGTCAACTTCCTTATAAGTAAGATCCTTGCGGATCTGAATCCGGTCCTCCGATGGGAGCGGATACTGGAATTTCTCCGGCTGGCCGTACAACGCGGCGGCGCCCAGCACGAGCGAGAACAAGCAGCGTTTCATGCCAATTCAGACGCCTCGTACCCGAAACAGTCTCAAGCTGTGGGGCAAGTCCGACCGATTGCGGGGCGAAATACGGACCGGCGGTTCACATCCCGATCTGACGCTGGTAATCAGCCGCATCGAAGCTGCCCTCCGATTCCTCGATCAAGCCGCCAGCGTCCAGCTTCCATAGTTCCCGTCCGCTGATCCGGACCCGATTCCGGCTCCCGGAGTGCGTGCCGGTCAGCGTCCAGCGATACTCGGTTCGGTCGCCGCGCGTCGCCAGGCCGTCAAACAGCACCCGGAGGTCCGGAAATTCGGTCATAAACCCTCGCGCGACCTCGGCGATGGCCAGGCGGCCCACCGCTCGATCGCCGCCATTCACTCGCAGCCATCCGTCGGAAGCGAAATGCGCGGCAACGCCGGCCGGATCGTGAGCGCACCACGCCGCGGTGTATCGTTCCGCGAACTGCTGAAGCTTCGCATCCATGGCAGGCCATTGGAAGCAGATGACGTATCCGTCCGGATCCTTCAGATACACCTGCTTCATCCCGTATGCCTGCACCACGGGCGGCTCCGCCTCCACGCCGCAAGCGCGTAGTTGCGCAAAGGCGCCGTCGAGGTCTTCACAGCCAAAATACAGCGCCGTGTCCTGGTGTCCGGCCATTCGAGCCGGATCCGGGGCCGGCGGGCGGGAATCGGTTTCATAGGCTGTATTCAGCATGATGGTGACGCCATCCCGGCGCAGCATCACCCAGTCGAACGGTTCGGAAGCCGCCGAACTGCCGGCCAGTTCGAAGCCCAGAATGTCGCGGTAGAAGCGCAGGGACGCCGACATGTCAAAGACCTGCAGCAATGGGGCCATCCCTTGGATCTCGATGGGCATTCCTCCATTCTAAGCAGGGTGAAAATTCATCCGGCGTCCTGCAAGCGTGTGCACCGCAACAATGCCGTTCTCTTCCCGGCCCCTCCGGCGTTCTCCGTCGTTTTATAACTGTGTCTTGACATCAAGTCGAGGGTGCTATATTCTTCTCGCAGTCTTTGCACACGTGTGTAACGCTGTTGGAGGGAAGGAGAGGATTCATGATCGCGATTTCAAGGGCTGCCTGGATGGGAACTCTTTTCACGATTCTGGCCTGTGCCCAGATGGATGTCGGCTCCATCGTCGGCGGCGTGCGAGACGCCACCGGCGCGGCCGTTGCCGGTGCAAAAGTCACCGTCACCAACGAAGGCACGAATGTCAGCCTGGTGACCACTACCGGCAATAACGGCGAGTACGTGGTGCCCGCCTTGAAGGTCGGCACCTACACGGTAGTCGTGGAAAAGGACGGCTTTCAACGCTTTCGTCAAACTGGCATCGTCCTCAACATTCAGGATCGCCGGCAGGTGGACGCCGACCTGGTGGTCGGCTCGGTCACGCAGGAAGTGCAGGTGACCGGAGACGTTCCTCTCCTGCAGACTCAGGGAGCGCAACTCGGACAGGTTGTGGAAGCCAAACGCATTCAGGATCTGCCCTTAAACGGACGCGAATACGATTCGCTGGCCCTTCTGTCCCCCGGCGTGACGATCACCACGCCGCGTCAGCGGCTGCGCGGGCAGGGCGTCTTCAGCGTGAACGGCAATACTGCCCTGCAGAACAACTTCCTGCTCGACGGCGTCGATAACAACTCCTTCTCCACGAACCTGCAGGAGGGCAGCGCGCAGGTAGTGATTCCGTCCGTCGATGCCTTGGCGGAGTTCCGCGTCCAGACTCGCACTTACGACGCCGAGTTCGGCCGTAATGCTGGATCCGTCGTAAATGCCACCACCAAGTCGGGCACGAATCAGGTGCATGGCAACCTGTTTCACTTCCTTCGCAACCGCAACCTGGACGCCAATGACTGGTTCGCCAATCGCGCCGGACTGCAGCGCCCCAAGTTCCAGCAGAATCAGTTCGGCTTCACGCTCGGCGGACCGGTGGTGTTTCCGAAACTGTACGACGGGCGCAACAAGACCTTCTGGTTCGTGAACTATGAAGGCGCCCGGCGGCGGCGCGGCACCACGACACTTTCCACGGTTCCGACGCCGCTGATGCGCCAGTTGGACTTCCGCGAGCTGCGCTCCGCCCCGAATACGCCCCTCGTGCTGCAGAATCCCGCGGCCCCGGGCATGGAGCAGTTCGCCAACTGCATCAATGCCAACCGGCTGAGTTCCTCCTGCGTGGACCGCGTGGCCGCCCGGCTGCTGCCGTTGTTCCCGCTGCCCAATACGAACCGGGGCCAGGAAGGCGTCACCGGTGGATTCGCCGGGTTGAACTACGTTTCGGCTCCGGTGGAGCGGACCGACGCCAACCAGGGAGGCGCCCGCGTCGATCACACCTTCAGTGAAAAAGACAGCATCTTCGTGCGCTTCGCCATCATGGACACGGTCCGCGTCCGTCCCGGCGCGTTCGCCGATTTCAACCCGATCGCGGACGGCAGCTTCAATGCCGTGGGCGGGCAGAACCTGAATCGCGGCACCAGCGGCGCTATCAGTTGGACCCACGTATTCAATCCGCGCATTGTGAACGAGTTCCGCGCCGGCTACAACCGCGTGGCGTCGAATTCGCAGCAGCTCACCTTCGGGCAGAACGTCAATGACCAGTTCGGCCTGGTGGGATTTCCGGTGAGCCCGAACTTCACGGGCGGGCTGCCGTCGCTGGCGATCGCGGGCTTCGGCGGTCTTGGCGCCCCCGAGTTCCTCCCGCAGAACCAATACTCGCACGTATGGAGCTGGCGCGACGCGCTCACTTGGATCAAGGGCTCGCACACCTTCAAGTTCGGGGGCGAAATCCGCCGGGACTCGCAGCAGTTCCTGGACGTGTGTTGCAACCGCGGATCCTTCAACTTCAACGGCCAGTACACGCGCAGCGGCCTGGTGGACTTTCTGCTCGGCGCGCCGCAGCGCGTCGCGTTGACCTCGGAAACCATCCCGCACCAGTATCAGGACGGCTTTTCCTGGTTCGCGCAGGATACCTGGCGCGTGACCAAGAAGCTCACCCTGAACTACGGCCTGCGCTATGAGTACGTGTCGCCTGAAATTGAACGCGACAACCGGTACACCAACTTCGACTACTCCGCGCGCAACGGCCAGGGAGCGTTGGTGACCGCGCGCCCGGATGCGGACGGCGTGTACGAGCGGGCGCTGGTCCGCCCGGATCGCAACAACTTCGCGCCCCGCATCGGCATCGCTTACCAGATCTCCTCAAAACTGGTGTTCCGCGCCGGCGGCGGATACTTCTTCCAGGGCTACGACCGGCACGGAAGCGAAGCGCAATTGGGTCTCAATCCGCCGTTCCTCACCGATGTGCAGCAGACCTACGTGCAGAATCAGGCGCCGCTGATCTACCTGCAGAACGGTTTCCCGCGGGGCTTCATGAATCCCGTGCCGATCGACGATCTGGATCGCGTCGCGGGGCTGTTCCTGCGCACCACGGCCCAGAACCGGCGCGTGCCCTATATCGGTCAGGTCTCCGCCGGATTCCAGTATTCGATCACCAAGGACATGGCGATTGAAGTCGACTATACGGGCAACTCCGCGCACAAGCTATGGCGCCTGATGAACGCCAACCAGCTCCGCCTGGTGACGCCGGGACAACCCGGCATCCTGCCCTATCCCGACTTCCGCGTGAATCGCGCCGTGCCGGCGGCGCCGGGCGCAAGTCCCACCACCATCCAACTGCTCGACAGCGTCGGCAACTCGAACTACAACGGGCTGCAGATCAAGCTGGAGAAGCGCTTCTCGGCGGGACTCAGCTTCCTGGTGTCCTATGCCTGGAGCAAGAGCCTGGCCGACGCGCAGGAGATGCTCTCCACCTCGGGCGACGAGCGCGGATTCGGCCGGTCCGTCGCGCCGCAGGATCGCTGGAACCTGAAGGCCGAGCGCGGCTTCTACCTCAACGACACTCCCCGCCGCCTGGTGACAAGCTGGAGTTATGAGTTGCCGGTGGGCGCCGGCCATCGCTTCGGCGGCGGGCCGGTGATCGGCAAGATCCTGGAGCGGTGGCAGGTGAATGGCATCGCCACCTTCGCCGACGGCCAACCCCTCGGCATCATCAGCGTCGTGGACACCAGCCGCACCGGCGGTTACAAGAACAACCGGCCGGACTGCCTTCGGCCGGACCGTCTGGAAAACCGCACCGTTTCGCAGTATCTGGATCCCGGCGCGTATGCGATCCCGCAGGCCTTCTTTTTCGGAAGCTGCGGACCCACCCCCGGCGTGCGCGTTCCAGGCCTCCACAACTGGGATCTGTCGTTCTTCAAGCACATTCCGGTGACGGAGAAGGCGTACTTCCAGTTCCGGGCGGAGATGTTCAATATCTTCAACCGGGCTGCCTTCCAGGGTCCGAATCCCCGCCTGGGTGAGCCCAGTTTCGGCCAGATCCGCGCCACCCAAGGAGATCCGCGGCAGATTCAGTTCGCGCTGAAGTTCTACTACTAACGGTCCCGTTTGCCGGGGCTCCGTCGCGGCGCGGCGGAGCCTGGAGCGGGTTCGCGGCGGGGAGGCCGGCTGTTATTGTCCCCAGAAAGCCTCAGGCGCGGCCTCCCCTTTTTTCTCCCGGGGGGCCCTATCGCTGCGCCGCGCCCGACCGCCCCATGATGGGCCAGATATCGACGATCTTCTCGCCGCGCGCGACGTAGTAGCGGTCATAGCAGTTGGTGCTCATGTCCAGGTTGGAGGGATAGATCTCCACGCGATCGCCCAGCTTGAAGCCCTGGTCGCCGTCTTCCCAGGTGATCCCGCCGTACTCGGCGCCCTGATTGATCACCTTCATCCGCGGATGCCCCTTCACCTCATCGGTGGTGCGCAATAGCGCTTTGTTGCCCGCATCGATGGTGCACAGTTTGGGATGGCGGGCGCTGACCACCGTGCTCAGCACGGTGAGGGCCATGGCGAAATCGTCATACACCTTCGGGTCGCGCTTGCCGCCGATTACCTTGTAGAGGGTGTCCATGAACACGTAGGATCCCGCCTGCAGCTCGGTCAGATCTTTCGTTTCGGAATCGATGTTGTAGGTTCCCGTGCTGCCGCCGGTGACTACTTCCACGGGCAGACCCGCCGCCTTGGCCAGCCGCACGGTTTCCCGCAGTCCGGCCAGGTCGCCAAGCGATCGCGCCTTGCGGTCGGGCCAGCCCGGCACGTGGGCGGCGATGCCCGAGTAGCCCATCCATCCCGCCAGCTTCAGGTTCTTGGACCGGTCCACGTGCTTGGCGAGATCGATCGCGGGTTGCCCGGCTTCGATGCCGTGCCGTTTCAGGCCGGCGAACACATCCACCACGGTGCGAACCGTGGTCTTTTCCGCCGCGGCGCAGTCCTGCAGCCAGTCCGCCACCAAGGGATCGTCCACTACCGTCGCGAAGGTGGGCTCGCGTTTGGCCAACGCCACCACGCGGTGGATGTTGTTCTTGCCCGCCGGCTGGCGCGTCAGCAGAATGCCCGTCAGCCCCGCCCCGGCCATGAGTTCGCATTCGGCTACGGTTGCGCACGTGAGCCCGTTTGCGCCGGATGCCACCTGGCGCTTGGCGATGTCGGTGCTCTTATGAACCTTCACGTGAGAACGCAACTGAATGCCGGCGGCGCGGCAGTGCTCCGCCATCTTTTTCACGTTGCTCTCGAACAGATCGAGATCCACCACCATCGCGGGGGTCGGCAGGTCTTCCTTGTGGATGTCGCGGAGATCGCCGCGCGAAAAGCGCGCTTCCAGGCTGGCGTAGCGTTTGGTGTCCGCCGCCGCGCTCAAGGCCGGGCCGGCGATCAGACTGGCGCACACGGTCCTTCTGGAGATCATGGCGGAATTGTATCATGCAGCCTCACCTGCAAACGTGTGTAATATGGCTTTCCGTGATATCGTGGTTCGCGTGAAACCGTACTCGGCATACGCCCGGAGTTGGCTTGCCTGAACTCGCGGCAGGCCCGCCTACCCCCCAGCTTCGCCGCGTGCTCCGCCTTCAGGACCTGGTCCTTTACGGCATCGTCATTGTCCAGCCGACGGCTCCCATGCCGATTTTCGGCGTGGTGAGCCAGGAAGCGCGCGGGCACGTGGTGACGGCGCTGCTGATCGCCATGGTCGCAATGCTGTTCACGGCGGTGTCTTACGGCCGCATGGCGCGGGCTTATCCGAGCGCCGGATCCGCTTACACATACGTCGGCAACGCGTTGCATCCCACCCTCGGCTATGTCACGGGGTGGAGCATCACGCTCGACTATCTGTTAAACCCGGTCATCTCCACCATCTGGTGCGCCAAGGCAGCCGGCAACTTCTTCCCGGCGGTTCCCTACCCCGTCTTCGCGCTTGGATTCGCGGTGCTGTTCACCGCGCTGAACTTGCGGCGCGTGGAGAGCTCCGCGCGCACGAACCGCTGGCTCGCCTACGGACTGGGCGCGGTGGTGCTGGTGTTTCTTGGGTACGCGGTCCGCTACCTGTTGGGGCAGCCGCTGACTTCCGCCGCGCTCAGCCGGCCTTTCTATGACCCCGCGACCTTCGCGGTGGGGACGCTGTTCACCGGTACGGCCGTATCCGTGTTGACGTACATCGGCTTTGACGGCGTTTCGACGCTGTCCGAGGAAGTGGAGAACCCCCGGCGCAACGTGATGCGGGCCACGGTTCTGGTGTGCCTGATCACCGGGACGCTGGCCGCGCTGGAGGTGTACGCCGCCCAGTTGATCTGGCCGGACTTCACCAGCTACCCCGATGTGGACACCGCCTTTGTCCATGTCGCGGGGCGGGCGGGCGGGCCGCTGCTGTTCGCCCTGCTGAACCTGGCGTTGCTTGTCGCGACCATCGGATCGGGCTCCGGAGCGCAAATGGCGGCCGCCCGGTTGCTGTTCGGCATGGGCCGGGACAACACCATCCCGAAGAGATTTTTCGCCCAGTTGACGGCCAACGGCACGCCGCGCAACAGCGTGCTGTTCAGCGGTGCGCTGACCCTGCTCTGTCCGCTGTTCCTCAGCTACCAGTTGGGAGTCGAGATGCTGAATTTCGGCGCGTTTATCGCCTTCATGGGAGTGAACCTGGCCGCGTTTCGTCACTATTGCCTGCGGCAGCGGGACTGGTCCGCGGCCAATGCCGTTCCACCGCTGCTCGGATTTCTGGTTTGTTTCTATATCTGGGCGAACTTGAACATGGGAGCGAAAATCGCCGGCGCGGCGTGGTTGGCGGCGGGAATCACCTATGGCGCGATCCGCGGGACCTGGAATCGCACGCCCGGGGTGGCTGCATGAAATCCCTTTCGAGAATGGAGATATCCGCGCGGATGACGCGATCCATTGTGTTGTTGCTGACTTGCGGCGCGTGCCTGAGCGCCCAGACCTATGATGTCGTGCTGGCGAACGGCCGCGTCCTCGATCCGGAGTCCGGGCTGGACGCTGTTCGCAGCGTCGGCATTCAGGGCCGCAGGATCGCCGCTGTCTCCGCGACGCCCCTGCGGGGGAAGATCGTGGTCGACGCCGAGGGGCTGGCGATCGCGCCCGGGTTCATCGATCTGCATTCGCACGGCCAGGATGACGAGAACTACCGGTATAAGGCGCACGACGGAGTCACCTCGGCGCTCGAGCTGGAGATCGGCGTGGCGGGCGCCGCGGAATGGTACCGGCAGCGGGAAGGCAAGGCGCGTATCCACTTCGGGGCGAGCTCCGGCCATGTTCCCGCCCGGATGCTGGTGATGAAGGACACAGGCGACTTCCTGCCCCGCGATGAAGCAGCCCACCGCGCCGCCTCGCCGGAAGAAACGCTCTCGATCATCCAGCAGGTCCGTCGCGGGCTGGAGGATGGGGCCGTGGGCGTCGGCTTCGGAATCGCCTACGTCCCCGCGGCTCCGCGCGAGGAGATTCTGAGATTGTTCCGTCTGGCCGCCGAATACAAGGCGCCGGTGTTCGTTCACATGCGGGGCGAGGGGGTGATCGCCGCGCTGCAGGAGGTGATCGCCAATGCGCTGATCACCGGCGCGGCTTTACACGCGGTCCATATCACCAGCGTCGGCGGGCGTAACACCGCCACCTGTCTGGAGATGATCGAAGGCGCGCGGAAACGGGGGCTCGACATCACCACCGAGATGTATCCGTACACGGCCTCGGCGACTCGCATCGAGTCGGCGCTGTTCGACGGCGATTGGGAGAAGCGCACCGGCAACAAGTATGGCGACCTGCAGTGGGTAGCAACCGGAGAGCGCCTGACAGCGGAGACGTTCGCCCGGTATCGCAAGACGGGCGGCGCCGTGATCAGCCATACGCTGCCCGAGGAGGCGTTACGCCTCGGGCTCGCGCATCCGATGGTCATGATCGCCAGCGACGGCAGGCTCGCCGGCGGCAAGGGCCATCCGCGAAGCGCCGGCACGTTCGCGCGCGTGCTCGGGCTGTATTCCCGGGATCGGAAAATGCTGCCCCTGATGGACGCGATCCGCAAGATGACGCTCATGCCGGCGCAGCGATTGGAGACGTCCGTTCCGGCCATGCGCAACAAAGGCCGCCTGCGCCCCGGCGCCGACGCCGACATCACCGTTTTCGATCCGGACACTGTCCTGGACAAAGCCACCTTCGAAAACGCAGCGCAGCCTTCCACGGGTATCCGGCACGTTCTGGTGGAAGGGAGCTTCGTGCTGCGTGATGGCAAGCTGCTGGATGGCGTCTACCCGGGCCGGGCGATCCGGACACGATAACTAGGGGACAGCGGGCGGGCAGGCCGACTTGCGGACAATCAGCTCGCCCGCCACCTTGACGTTCGCCTCCCCTTTTTCCCCCGAGAGCAGGTTGAGAATCATTTCCGTGGCCAGTGTTCCCATGTGTTCCTTCGGCTGCCGGATAGTGGTGAGCGCGGGCTCCACGTAGGACGCGATCAGGAGATCGTCGAAGCCCACCACCGAGACGTCCTCCGGCACCCGCAGGCCAGCGGCTCGAATGCCGCGCAGCGCGCCCAGCGCGGTCATATCGTCATAGCAGAACACCGCGGTCGGGCGGCCGGGAAGCTGCATCAGTTGCTGCACCGCCGCTTCACCGCCCGGCGGCGTCCCGTCTCCGTGGACGACGAATTCGGGGCGAAAAGCGATATCCGCCGCCGCGAGCTCCTGCCGGTATCCGCTGAATCGCTCGGTGTCGGAGTTGAATCCAAAACGGTCTCCCAAGTAAGCGATTCGCCGGTGACCCAAACCGATCAGATGCCGCGTTGCCTCCCGGCTGGCGGGAACGTTGTCAATATCCACCGAATAAGCGCAATCGCCGAACTTGTAATTGTTGATCAAAACGATCGGTATGCTCGTTTTTTCCAGCAGGGTGCGGTAAGACGAGCCTACCCGGGACGCAAGCACGAGAATTCCCTCCACGCGACGCTCCTCGAAAGATTCCACCACGGACGTTTCGCGGTCCGCCACGCCGTCGGAATTGGCGAGAAATACGGAATAACCTCGCTGCCGCGCCGCCGCCTCGATGCCGCTGATCACTTCGGCGATAAACGGATCGGCGACGGTGGCCACTACCACTCCCAGCGTGTGGGTCTTGCTGGTGGCCAGGCTGCGGGCCACGGCGCTGGCGCGGTAGCTGGATTCGAGGGCAATCTTCTTGATGCGCGCGGCGGTTTCGGGGTTGACGAGGGGGCTGTCGCGCAAAGCCCGGGAAACGGTGGAGTGCGACACGTTTGCAATTCGGGCAACGTCCTTAATCGAAAGGCTTTGGCGCACCTCATTCAGGGTAACAAGCAGGGGATGGCCCGTCAACGTGGTCTGGCGGCGCGAGTATTGACTTGGAAGTTCATGGCGGTTAGTATAAGAAGTCCCTTGCACACGTGTGCAGTGGACCCGGAGGAGGCCCATGTCCAACCCGACTACCAGCCCGGTCGTGCCCGAGGGAATCACCCGGCAATGGCCGATCCTGGGCGAAGCGGAGCGCGAGGCCGTGATGCGCGTGCTCGACGGCGGCGTCCTTTCCGGCTCTCTGGCTCCCGAAATCCGCGCCTTCGAGCGGGAATTCGCCGCCTACATCGGATCGCGCCACTGCCTCACCGCCAACAGCGGCACCGCGGCGCTGCACATGGCGGTAGCGGCCGCCGGCCTGGGTCCGGGCGATGAAGTCATCACCTCGGCCTTCACCTTCCTCGCGTCCGCGCTGGCGGTGCTCCATCACAATGCCGTCCCCGTGTTCGCCGATATCGATCCGGCGACCTTCAATATCAGCCCGGCGGACATCGAGCGGCGAATCACGCCCCGCACCCGCGCGCTGATCCCGGTGCACATCCACGGACTTCCCGCCGACATGGACGAGATCATGGCGATCGCCCGCAAGCATGGCCTGATCGTGATCGAGGACGCCGCGCAGGCGCACGGCGCCACCTACAAGGGCCGCAACGCGGGAACCATCGGACACATGGGAGCGTTCAGCGTGCAAAGCAGCAAGAATTTGTCCGCCGGGGAGGGCGGGTTGCTCGTCACCGATGACCCGGCGCTGCACAAGCGCGCCGACTGCGTCCGGCAGTTTGGCGAGGAAGCGGCGGAAACGTCGCTGGCGGGCGCCGATCCGAATCGCCCGCTGGACGACATGCGCGACTACAACGCCGTGATGATGGGTTGGATGTATCGCATGACGGCGCTCACCGCGGCCGTGGGACGGGCGCAATTGGCGCGGCTGCCCGAGTTCACCCGCAACGCGCAGCGCAACGCCGGGTACCTGACGTCGCGGCTTTCCGGACTCGAACTGGTGACGCCGCCCGCGGTTCCGGCGGATCGCACCAGCGTGTTCCACAAGTATCGGGTGCGGCTGCATCCGGAACGCCTGGAAGCCGGCCTGGACCCCCGCCGGTTCCGCAATGCCGTGCTGCGGGCGCTTCGCCAGGAAGGCGTGGAGGCAGTGCTTTGGCAGGTGACCCCGGTGCCGTCGCAGATTCTGTTTCAGCAGCAGAACGGATACGGTAAAGGCTGCCCCTGGAGCTGTCACAACTCTCCGGTCCGGTACCGCGAGGAGAGTTATCCGGCAACCACGAAGCTGCTCGAAAACTCCCTGGTGATCGGTTCCCAGTCGGCTCCGCTTGCCGGGCAGGACCTGGAACTGATGAGATATTACGCCGACGCATTCGAAAAGGTCCTGGCGGACAAGGATTCCTTGATCCGGGCCGCCAGGGGCTGAGGAGGCTGCCTTGTTCCACCGCTATCTCTGTCTGACCATGATCGCCGCGGCTGCCGCCGCGCAGGACCTCCCGGTGCGCTGGGACGAACTGGTCGCCTCGGACTGGAAGAAGGCGATCGAGCTTTCCAAGGGCACCTGCATCCTGCCGATCGCGATCCTGGAGAAGCACGGACCGCATGCTCCCGTCGGCTCGGACCTGCTGTACGCGCAGTTCATCGCCAAGGCAGTAGCCAAGCGGGAGTACGCGGTGGTCTTCCCGGAGTATTATTTCGGCCAGATCTATGAGGCCAAGTACGCCGAGGGAACCATCGCGCTGCCTCCCCGCCTGATCTCCGAAGTGCTGCAGGCCACGCTGGACGAGATTGCCCGCAACGGCTTCAAGAAGATCCTGATTTACAGCACGCACGGGGGCAATCCGCATTGGCTGCGCTTCTTCGTGCAGTCGCAGCTCGAATTGCGCCGCGATTACGTCGTGTACTACTACGATCCGCAGCCCGATCCGGAGTGGATCGAGAAATACACGAAGATGCGCAAGACTCCGCTGGCGGGCGATGAGCACGGCGGCGAGCGGGAAACCTCCGGGCTGCTGGCGATGCGTCCGGAACTGGTGAAGCTCGACCGCGCCGCGAGCGAGGATAGCAGCGATCAGAAGCGTCTGGCCCACCTTCCCAACCTCTGGACCGCCACCAGTTGGTATGCCCGTTTCCCCAATCACTACGCGGGAGTGGGCGGCGCCGCGACCGCCGAACAGGGCCGCGTCCTGCTCGAACGCAGCATCAGCCTGCTGGCGAAAACGCTGCGCGCCGTCAAGGACGACGAAGTCACGCCTAAGGTCCAGAAGGAAAACTACGACCGGCAGTTGAAATAGGGAGAACCGTCATGTGGAGACTCGTCCTGCCGCCCCTGCTCGCCGCTTGCGCGCTGGCGCAGCCTCTCCCCGTCCGCTGGGATGAGTTGGTCGCTTCCGACTGGAAAAAGGCGATCGAGCTGTCCAAGGGGACGTGCATACTGCCGATCGGCATCCTGGAGAAACACGGCCCGCACCTGCCCATCGGCGCGGATCTGATCGGCGCGCAGCATCGCGCCAAGGAAGCCGCTCGCCAGGAGTACGCCGTTGTTTTTCCGGAATACTACTGGGGCCAGATCTACGAGGCGAAGTACGCCGAAGGGACCGTCGCCCTCCCTCCCCACCTGATCTCCGAATTGCTGCAAGCCACCTTGGATGAGATCGCCCGCAACGGTTTCAAGAAAATCCTGATCTACAGCACGCACGGCGGCAATCCCCACTGGCTGCGCTTCTGGGTGCAGACGCAGCTCGAAAAGAGGCGCGATTACGTGGTGTACCTGTTCGATCCGGCCCCCGATCCTGAGTATCTGAAAACGTTCCAGAGCCAGTCCTTCCGCAAGACTCCTCTGGCCGGCGACGAGCACGCGGGCGAGCAGGAGACTTCCCGCATCATGGCCATCCGGCCGGACATCGTGAAGCTGGAACGCGCGCCGCGGGAGGACAGCAGCGATCAGAAGCGCCTCGCTCACCTGCCCGACATCTGGACGGCGACCTCCTGGTACGCGCGATTCCCGAACCACTACGCGGGCGTCGGCGCGGCCGCGAGCGCCGAAGAAGGCCGATTCTCCAACGCCCACGTCACCCGGCTGCTGGTGGAGGCGATCCGCAACGTGAAAGCGGACGAAACAACAGCTAAGATTCAGAAAGAGAACTACGACCGGCAACTCCGGTAGCCGGGAGGCGCCCGTGATTCCGACTGAAAGCAAGCAGACGCCGCGGAGTCCGCTCCGGGAGATGACGCAGACCACCCCCACTTGCCTGTGGAACGATTCCGCGTCGCTGGAAGAGCTGCGCTACTCGATGGATCACGGCGCGGTCGGCGCCACGTGCAATCCCGTGATCGTGCTCGGCGTGCTGAAGAAGGAGATGGCGCGCTGGCGGGAGCGGATCCTGGCTTTGATCCGGGAGCAGCCGGAATGGGACGAGGACCGGATCGCCTGGCGCATCGTCGAAGAGATCTCCGTCAGCGCGTCCCGCCTTCTGCTGCCGGTGTTCGAAGCGGAGAGGGGCCGCAACGGGCGGCTCTCCATCCAGACCGACCCGCGCAAATATCGCAGCGCGGCGGAGATCGTGGAGCAGGCGGTGCGCTTCGCGGACCTTGCTCCCAACATGATCGTGAAAATTCCGGTGACGCCGGCCGGCATCGCCGCCATCGAGGAAGCCACATCGCGCGGGATCAGCATCAACGCGACCGTCTGTTTCACGCTGCCCCAATGCGTCGCGGTAGCCGAAGCGGTGGAGCGCGGCTTGCGCCGCCGCGAGCAGGCGGGACAGGACATCTCCCGCATGGGCCCGGTCTGTACCATCATGGCCGGCCGCCTGGATGACTGGCTGAAAGTCTGCGCCGAGAGGGACAACATCATCACCGATCCCGGCTACCTGGAATGGGCCGGGGTGGCCGTATTCAAGAAAACGTACGAGCTGTTTCGCGCGCGCGGCTACCGGCTGCGCCTCCTCTCCGCCGCGTTTCGCAATCACATGCACTGGAGCGAGCTGATCGGTGGCGACGTGGTGATCTCCCCGCCCCACGCCTGGCAGGTGCGTTTCAACTCGAGCGATATCACCGTGCGGCCGCGGATCGCCGATCCGGTCGATGCGCGGGTAGTGGAGGAACTGCTGCGCAAGTTCCCCGATTTTCGCCGGGCGTATCTGGAGGAAGGGTTGAGCGTGGCCGAATTCGGCGCGTATCCCCCGACCCGCCGAACCCTGCGGCAGTTCGTGGGGGCGTGCCATGACCTGGACGCCGTCGTGCGGGACCTGCTGTTGCCGGATCCGGACCTGGAAAAGGGGTAGCTACGGCGCCGTTTCGGCCACCGGACGGCCGAAAAACAACACGTAGCCATCCGCATCCTGGACTTCGAAGCCGCGCAGCCCGTCGTCAGTATCCCTGAGAGGTTCTGAAAACTTCGCGCCGCGGGCCAAAAACTCCGCCGCCAGCGCATCGGGATCCGGGACGTGCGGATAGGCGTCCCAACGCGCTATGCCTTCGCCGATATCCCGCAAGCAGTTTGGCCGCGGCTCCACCCCGATGGACTTGAGCATTACCATTGCCGCGCCGCGCTGCACGATGCCGAAGAAAATGTCCCCCGGTTCGGGGCCTGGAAAGGCGATCTCGAATCCCAGGCGGTGGCGATAGAAAGCCAAGGACGCAGGGACATCCCGCACGATGAAGAAGGGGGCGATCCCGGTGATCTCGAGTCCGCTCATGTAACTTCCGTCCGTCACCGGATTGTTCTCTCACGCAGGCCTGGCTACAACCCCGCGGCCGACTTCAGATACTCCCGGCTCCGGATCGCGCTGGCCAGCGGGTCCGAGTTCCCCAACGCGGCATCAATATCCTGTTCGAACACCGCCCAGCCGTCGAACCCCCGTTTCTCCAACTCCCGGGTGACGCCGGCAATGTCCACTGCTCCGTCTCCCAGCGCGCAGAAGAGCCCGGCGCGGACCGCGTCCATGTACGGGATTTTCTCCCGCCGCACGCGATCCAGAACATCCTGGCGAACATCCTTCAGGTGCAAATGCCAGATGCGCCGGGCATGCGATTGCGCGAACCGGACCGGATCCCCGCCCCCGTACCAGTAGTGCCCGGTGTCCAGGCAGACCCCGACCAACGAGGCTTCGATCGAGTCCAGAAGGCGATCGAGCTCGGCCGGGGTCTCGACGAAGGTGCCTCCGTGATGATGAAACACCGTGCGCAGCCCCAGGATGGCCGCGGCCTCCGCGATTCGCGTCACCAGCGCCGCGGCGGACTTCCACTGCGCATCGCTCATGCCGTCGGCCTCCGTGACGCTTCCCGCAATCCTCATGCGCGCCTCGTCCATGCGGTCGGCAAGCACCAGGAACTCAGCGCCCGCCGCCGAGAGCAGCTTCGCTACGTCCAACGCATCGTTTAAGCCTCGTTCATGGAGGGCTGAGTCCGTCAGGGGCAGCGGCACGAACGCCCCGAGCAGAGGCATGTTCCTGCGGCTCAACTCGGCTTTCAGCTCCGCCGGATCCGTGGGCAGGAAACCATACGGTCCCAGCTCGGTTCCGGCATAGCCGGCCTGCTGCATCTCGTCCAGGATCTCCCGGTAGCCGCGAGGCCAGCCCCAACCCGCAAATTCCAGAATGCCCCAGCTTACCGGGGCGGTGGCGATTCGAATCGGCACTTAGCTCTTCTCCGCGGGAAAGACACGCTCCCGCTGAACGGATTCTTCATACGCTGCCCGTGCGTCCCGCACGGATGGCATTGTCGATACTTCGGCCACGGGCACATCCCACCAGGACTCGTAGCCGGGCACGCGTGCTTCCTTGTCGGTTTCGAGAACGATCACGGAGGTGCGGTCCGCGCCGCGTGTCGCCGCCAGCGCCCTGCGTAACTCCTCGTGCGTTTTAACGCGGATCGCCTGGGCTCCCATCCCGGAAGCCAGCGCGACGAAGTCCACCGGCAGGCGATCCCCGTCCAGTTGCCCGCTGGCCGGGTTCCGCATCCGGTAATCCGTGCCGAAGCCCAAGGATCCGAGGCTGCGAGACAAGCCCCCGATACTCGAGTAGCCCTGGTTGTCGAGCAACACGATGCGCAGCGGGTAGCGCTCCTGGATCGAGGTGACGATCTCCGACGACATCATCAGGAAGGAGCCGTCCCCCACCAGGACCCAGACCTCGCGGGTGGGATCGGCCATTTTGACGCCGAGACCTCCGGCAATCTCATATCCCATGCACGAGTAGCCGTACTCCATGTGGTATCCGCCGGGCCGGCGTGTGCGCCACAGCTTATGCAGGTCGCCCGGAAGGCTTCCCGCGGCGCAGACGACGACGTCCTCGGGCTGCGAAGACTCCCACACCGCGCCGATTACTTCGCTCTGGCTGAAGGGGTATCCATGACGGATGGCGAACAGCCGGTCCGTCTCCCCCTCCCAGCTCGTCTTCCACGCAAGGGTGCGACCGGCGTATTCGCCGGGGACCCGGTATCCGGCGAGAGCCTCGGCCAGCCAGGCGAGCGCCGCCCGCGCATCCGCCACCACCGGAATCCCGGCATGCTTGCGGGCGTCCCGCTCATTCACGTTGATGTTGACGAAGCGAACGCCGGGATTCTGGAACGCGGTCTTGGACGCGGTGGTGAAGTCGGCCAGGCGGGTGCCGATGGCGATCACCAGGTCGGCCTCGCGCGCGGCGAGATTCGCTCCCGGCGTCCCGGTGACGCCCATTGCGCCCAGCGATTGCCGGTGATCGTAGGCCAGCGAGCCCTTGCCCGCCTGCGTTTCGGCCACGGGAATTCCGGTCTGTTGGACGAAGGCAGCCAGCGCCCCTTCCGCTTCGCTGTACAGGACACCGCCGCCGGCGATGATCAGCGGGCGGGCGGCGGAGCGGACGGCCGCTGCTGCTTCGCGGAGCCGGTCCGGATCTCCGGTCGCGCGCGGGATGGTCCAGACGCGCTTCTGAAAGAGCGATTCGTCGTATTCCCAGGCCTCCGCCTGAACGTCCTGGGGCAGCGCCAGCACCACGGCTCCGGTCTCGGCCGGCGAGGTGAGTACTCGCATCGCCTCGTCCAGCGCGCTGGGAAGCTGATCGGGGCGGTTGACCCGGTCCCAATAGCGGGAGACGGGCCGGAAGGCATCGTTCACGCTGACGTCCAGGCTCTGCTCCCACTCGAGCTGTTGCAGTACGGGGCCGACGTTGCGGCGCGCGAAAATGTCGCCGGGCAGCAGCAGGACCGGAAGCCGGTTGATGGTCGCCGTCGCGGCGCCGGTGATCATGTTGGTGGCGCCCGGTCCGACCGACGATGTGCAGGCGAAGGCTCGCATGCGCCGGCTCGCCTTGGCGAAGGCCGCGGCCGCGTGCACCGCGCCTTGTTCATTGCGGCACAAATAGTAGGGAAAATCGAGGTTCTGCTGCAGCGCCTGGCCCACTCCCGCCACGCAGCCATGGCCGAAGATGCCCCACATCCCCGCGAAAAACGGGTTGGTTTTGCCGTCGCGCTCCACGTGCTGATTTTTCAGCCAGGCGACCAGCGCCTGGGACATGGTCAGCCTGCGCGTGCGCCTCACTCCCCCTCCGCTGGACGGACCACCGGAACCCTGGGGTCTTTGTCCGTCCATGTCTGCCGCACCCAGGCGTAGTCAGGGTCGTCGCTGGCGGCCATGGAGCGCGCCGAGCCCGCCAGCACGTTCAGGTAATACACGTTGTAGCCGTGCGCCGCCGCCACCGGATGATAGCCCTCCGGAATCAGAACCAGTTCGCCATCGCGCACCGTCAGCGTGGCGTCCAGGCGCTTGTCCCTGGTGTAGACGCGCTGGATCGCGTAGCCCTCGGCCCGGTCGATGCGGTAGTAGTAGATTTCCTCCAGATCCACTTCGCCGGGCGGTTGATGCACGTCGTGCTTGTGGGGCGGATAGCTGGACCAGTTGCCGCTGGGGGTATAAACCTCGACAATCAGCAGCCGCTGCGCCGGGAATTCCGGTTGGATGATCTTGTTGATTTGCCGGGTGGCGTTTCCGCCCCCACGGATCTCGATCTCCACGTCGGCCGGGCGAATCAACCGCGCGGGGAAGCTTTCCTCCGCGGGACAGGAGCATAACGCGAACTCGCAGTGGGAATCGGCGCGTATTTCGTACGCCGTTCCGGGTGGAAGATACACGGCATAAGGCATGCCGGCGAAGACGTTCTCGCGTCTGCCGACCCGCGGCCAGGCGCCCGCCCGCGAGTGAACGGAACAAACGCCGCCGAGCATCACGATCGCGAGCTCGCTGCCGGCGGTTTCCGCTGCGTATTGCTCGCCCGCGGCCAGGCGCCGGACCTCAAACGTGAGGAACTGAAAGCCGGCCGATTCCGGTGTGACGCGGAGCAGCGGTCCCGAGCTCGCGGCCGGTAATTGGGGGCGGAAAAGCAGGGCCGGTGAGCTCAACGGGCAATCTCCTGCACACGGTTGCACTGCCGTTTATCCCATACTCTTCGCAAACCTGTCAAGCAGCAGCGGCTACGCTCCGCTGTGATAAGTTCAGGTAGCGGCGGCACACCGAATCGGTCCGGCCCGGGAGGTTTCATGAGCACTTCCAGTATCGCAGTGAAGCGCATCAGCCATTGGATCGGCGGCAAGCCGGTGGAATCGTCGTCCGGGCGATCCGGCGTGGTGTGGAACCCGGCCACGGGCGAGCCTCGGGCGCACACAGTGTTCGCCAGCGTGGAGGAAGTCGACCTGGCGGTGGCGGCGGCGGCCAAGGCGTTTCCGGAGTGGCGGGCCACGCCCCTTTCCCGCCGCGCGGAGTTGCTGTTCCAGCTTCGCCAACTGGTTCACGAGAATCGCCGCGCGATCGCCGAAGCGATCACCGCCGAGCACGGCAAGACGCTGCCCGACGCCATGGGCGAGGTCGCCCGCGGGCTGGAGAACATCGAGTTCGCCTGCGGTATTCCGAACCTGCTCAAGGGCGGCTTCTCCGAGCAGGCCAGCGGTGGCGTGGACGTGTACCAGATCCGGCAGCCGCTCGGCGTGGTGGCCGGCATCACTCCCTTCAACTTCCCGGCGATGGTGCCGATGTGGATGATCGCGACCGGGATCGCTTGCGGCAACACATTCGTGCTCAAGCCCTCGGAGAGGGATCCTTCCGCCAGCCTGATCCTGGCCAAACTGATCCACCAGGCGGGTATTCCCGGCGGCGTCTTCAATATCATTCAGGGCGACAAGGCCGCCGTGGACCGGCTGCTGGAGCATCCCGAGGTCAAGGCCGTGAGCTTTGTCGGCTCCACGCCCGTGGCGCGGTCGATCTATGAAACGGCGACCCGCAACGGCAAGCGCGTCCAGGCGCTGGGCGGCGCCAAGAATCACATGGTGGTGCTGCCCGACGCCGATATCGGAATGGCGGCGGATGCCGCGGTCTCGGCTGCCTACGGCTCGGCCGGGGAACGCTGCATGGCGATCTCGGTGCTGGTGGCGGTGGGCAGCGCGGCCGACCCCGTGATCGAGGCCATTCGCGAGCGCATCCCCAAAATTCGTATCGGCCCCGGCGACGAGGACGGCAATGAGCTCGGCCCGCTGATCACGCGCGAGCATCGCGATCGCGTTGCCGGCTACATCGCCGGCGCTCCTGGGGAGGGCGCCCAGGTCGTGGTGGATGGACGCGAGGCGGCAGCCGCGGAGCGCGACGGGTTCTTCCTGGGCGCCTCCCTGTTGGATGGAGTGAAGCCGGGCATGCGCTGTTACGACGAGGAGATCTTCGGCCCGGTGCTCAGCGTGGTGCGCGTGAACACTTACGAGGAGGCGGTCCGGCTGGTGAACACCAACCCCTACGGCAACGGCGTGGCCATCTTCACCAGGGACGGCGGCGCCGCCCGGCGCTTCCAGTTCGAGGTGGAAGCGGGCATGGTCGGCATCAACGTGCCCATTCCGGTTCCGGTGGCTTACTACAGCTTCGGCGGTTGGAAGGCTTCCCTCTTCGGAGACCTGCACATTTACGGTCCCGAAGGCGTTCAGTTCTACACGCGAGGCAAGGTGGTCACCAGCCGCTGGCCGGACCCGGCCGGCAGCAAGGTGGATCTGGGCTTCCCGCAGGTGCGTTAAGCGAAGCTAGGGAGCCCCGGCCGGCATCAGGCCGATCCGTTCCCACCCCGCGCCGCGCCCGATGTCGATCACCGCCGCCACGTCACCGAAGGCCAGTTCCGGCGATCCGTGCACGAACAGCACCGTTGCCGGACGAACGGCAAACGCTTCGCGCAGCACGCCGGGAAGCTCGCTCAGGGTCACGGGACGCCGGTTGACGCGGATTGCGCCGTCGGCGCCGATCGAAACGACAAGGGCGTCCGGCTGTTCCGGCGCGGCCGCCGTCGCCGTCTCCGGGGCAAGCGCCGGTAAGCCGGTGGAGGTCACCGGCGTGATCACCAGAAAGATGATCAGCAATACCAGCAGCACATCGATGAGCGGGGTGACGTTGATCGCGCAATTCTGTTCCGCGCCGGTTTGCATGTACACCTGGACACCGCGCCGCGGCGGAAGTTCCCGGCGGACCGGTCCACCCCGGCGCATCCATCGGATATAATTCGCCTCAGGCTCAACGACACATGGACCACAGCGGAGAAGTAACGCGGTTACTCGTGGATTTCGGCAAGGGCGACAAGGACGCGATCAATCGCCTGCTGCCGCTGGTTTACGACGAGCTGCACCGGCTCGCCCGTTTGTATTTCCGCCGGGAGCGCGGCGAGCATACGCTGCAGCCCACCGCGCTGGTGCACGAAGCCTACATCCGGTTGGTGGATCAGCGGGCGCGGATGGAGAGCCGCGGGCATTTCCTGGCCGTGGCGGCTACCCAGATGCGCCGCATTCTGCTCGATTACGCCCGCAGGCGCCGGGCGGCGCGCCGCGGCGGCGACGGGCAGCGCGTGCTGCTCGAAGACGCCATGGCGATCAGCGAGCAAAAGCCGCTGGACGTGATCGCGCTCGACGCGGCGCTGGTGAAGCTGGCGGCGCTCGATCCCAACCAGGCGCGCATGGTGGAGCTGCGCTTTTTCGGCGGGTTAAGCGTCGAAGAGACCGCGGACGTGCTTGGCTGTTCCCCGGCGACAGTGAAGAGAAGCTGGAACTCGGCTCGCGCCTGGCTGCACCGCGAGATCAGCAAGGAGGATGCGAGTGACTCCGGAGCGGTGGGCGCTGGTTCGTCAGATCTTTGACGCGACACTCGAACGCCCCGCCGCCGAACGTTCCAGGTATCTGGATCAGGCCTGCGGAGGCGACGCGGACTTGCGGGAGGAGATCCACGCGCTCCTCGCCTCCTACGAGGAATCCACGCAATTCCTGAACAAGCCCGTGGCGCAGCTCGATCAGACGCTGATCTCGAAGTCGCTCTTCGAGGACAACACGCTGATGTCGCAGACCGCGTTGTACTCCGAGGACGACCCCAGCGATTATGAGCCGGGCCATCGTATCGGCCAGTTCGAGCTGCGGCGGCGGATCGGCAGGGGCGGCATGGGCGCGGTGTACGAAGCGGTGCGCGCCGAGCAGGATTTCAATCACAAGGTGGCCATCAAGCTGGTGCGCCGCGGCATGGATACCCACGAGATCCTGCGCCGCTTCCGCATGGAGCGCCAGATGCTGGCAAGCCTGAACCACGCCAACATCGCCCGGCTGATCGACGGCGGTTCCACCGACGACGGCATCCCCTACCTGGTGATGGAGTATGTCGAGGGCACGCCGATTGACCGCTATTGCGAACAGAATCACCTCAGTATCACCGAGAGGCTGAAGCTCTTCCGGCAGGTGTGCTCCGCGGTGCAGTACGCGCATCAGAACCTGATCGTGCATCGCGACATCAAGCCCGGCAACATCCTGGTGACCGGAGACCGAACCGCGAAGCTCCTCGATTTCGGCATCGCCAAGGTGCTGCGCCCCGGACTGTCTCCCGGCGATTCGCAGCAGACGCAAATCTACATGCGTCCCATGACCATCGACTGCGCCAGTCCGGAGCAGGTGCGGGGCGACACCATCACCACCGCGAGTGATATCTATTCCCTCGGCGTTCTGCTGTACCGGCTGCTGACCGGCCGATCTCCCTACGCCGTGGCGCAGCGCGACTTCCAGACGCTGCGCGAAGCGATTCTCGACGGCAAGCTGGAGCGCCCCTCCGATGTCGTCCTCACCGACGAGCAGATGGCGGTTCCCGATTCCACGTTGCAGATGCGCGCTCCCGATGCCGGATCCGGGCAAGAGTCGCGCGAGGCTTCGCGCAAGCGTCTGCGGCGCAAACTGGCGGGCGACCTCGACAACATCATCTTGAAAGCCCTGCGGCAGGAGCCGGAGCGCCGCTACGCTTCCGCGGACCAGTTCTCCGAGGATATCCGGCGTCACCTGGAAGGCCTGCCTGTCGTGGCGCGCGGCGACAAGCCCGGCTACCGCGCGGGCAAGTTCCTAAGCCGCCACAAAGCGGGAGTCCTGGCGGCGCTGGCCGGTCTGGCGCTGCTGGTGGCGGCGGCGATCGCCAACTGGGAGGCGGCCGCCCGGGTCCGGCGGACCATGGCGATTGTCGAGCAGCAGTCCGCGCTGTCCCGCGAGTACGCGCGCAGCACCGTTGCCGGCCTGGCCACGCAGCCCGATCCCGACGCGGCCATCCGGTACGCGCTCGATTATCTGGACCGCCTGGTCCGCATCTCGGAGGGAAACACCGCCCTGCGGCGCGGCATTGTCGACGATTACCTCAGGATCGGGGATCTGCAGCGCGCACGAGGCAACGGGTCAGAAGCTCGCCAAACGTATGAAAAAGCGCTGGCGCTGGCGGATAGCTCGAATCAGGGGAGCGTGCAGCAGAGGCTGAGCCGGTAACGGTTTGGATGCGGAGGACGGTGCGCTGCCGTCCTCCTTCAAAGTTTTGGGTCGCGGGCGGCCTTGCCGGGCCTCCTGCAATCCTCCGACACTGGATAGCGCGTGGACCGGGGCGAAATCGGCTCAAGTTTTTTTTCGCCGCGCAGGAAAATCCCACAAGCGGACAGCTCGGCGCGAACTTCACGACTCTTTTCATGTACTTACAAGTGGAAGGTAAAGTGCTACATCTCGTAGCACTCCCATGCTTGCCGATATTCGATTCTCTATCCGCAACCTGCGCAAGAGCCCGCTTTTCACTTCGATCGCGATCCTCTCGATCGCGTTGGGGATCGGAGCGAATACGGCCATCTTCACGCTGTTTGACCACTTACTGCTGCGCTTAATGCCGCTAAAGAACCCGGGCGAGTTGGTTTACCTGAAGATCGGCGGTCCTTTTAGCGGCTCTGTCTTTGGGTCTAACGTCTTCAGCTTCGGGCAGTTCCAGGACATCCGCAAGGGTAGCCCGGTGTTCTCCGGGGTAACCGCGTTCTTCGGAGCACCGGTGAGCTTCAGCGAAGGGACGCAAACGCAACGCGCCCGCGCGGAACTCGTGACGGGGAATTACTTTGAGGTTCTCGGGTTAGCCCCCCGGGCCGGGAGGTTGCTCACGGACGCCGACGACCAGGTGCGGGGCGGGCATCCGGTGGCGGTGATCTCCCACGATTTCTGGATCCGCCGTTTCGGCGGACAGATGGACGCCGTGAACCGAGAGGTGAAACTGAACGGGCTCTCGTTCACGGTGGTCGGGATCGCGCCTCAGGGCTTTCCCGGGTCGTCCATCGCCGCCTCCACCGACCTGTTCGTTCCCTTGGCGATGAAGAAAGTGATCACGCCCACCTGGGATCAGGTCGACAATCGGGCGGCGTGGTTCCTCAATCTGATCGCGCGGTTGAAGCCGGGGCTCAGCCGGGAGCAGGCTCAGGTGGGGCTGAACACCTTCGCGCGGGGCGTGTTCGAGGCGGATCTGAAGGCAATCGAAGGGCCGTCACAGCGGTTCCGCGAGCGCTACCTTGCCAAGCAAATCACCCTGGACCCGGGAGGTCAAGGGCGGACGGAGCGGCGGGCGGGCGCCTTAAAGCCGCTCAGCCTGCTGATGGCGATGGTGGGCATGGTGCTGCTGATCGCGTGCGCGAATGTGGCGAACCTGCTGCTGGCGCGGGCCGCCGGAAGGCAGAAGGAAATCGCGGTGCGGCTGGCGCTGGGCGCCTCGCGCGGCCGTCTGATCCGCCAGTTGCTCATCGAGAGCATGATGCTGTCGCTGGCGTCCGGTTGCGCCGGAGTGCTGCTGTCGTATTGGTGCGTGGACCTATTGATCCAGACGATGCCCGCGGAGGTCCGGGTGTTCGGGCTTACCGGAACGCCGGATCTTCGCGTCCTGTCGTTCGCGTTTGGCCTGAGCCTGTTGACTGGCTTGGTGTTCGGGCTGGCGCCCGCGCTGCAAGCCACCCGCCCGGTGCTTGCTCCCACGCTCAAGGATCAGGCGGCGAACCTCGGTTCCGGCGGGCAGGCCCGGCTCCGCAAGGGACTCGTATCGGCGCAGGTGGCCCTTTCCCTGCTCCTGCTGATCGGCGCCGGATTGTTCGCCCGAAGCCTGTTCCTGCTGCGAAGCACGGATCTCGGCCTGCGGCTGGACCGGATTCTGACGTTTTCCCTGGACCCGCTGCTGAACGGCTACAAAGCGCCGCGGTCGGTCGCTTTGTTCGAAAGGCTGCAGCAGGCGTTCGTCTCGACGCCGGGGGTGGAAGCCGCCAGCCTGGGCTACGTGACGCCTCTTTCGGACGATATGAACATGTCCACGGTAAGCGTGGAGGGGTATCAGGCCAAGGAAGGCGAGGACACCAACCCGTTGTTCAACGCGGTAGGGCCGGGCTATTTCCAGACCCTGGGCATCCCGATGCTGCAAGGCCGCGACTTCTCCGCCAAGGACGGGCTGACCGCGCCGAAGGTGGCGATCGTCAACAAGAAATTCGTCGATTACTTCTTCAAGGGCCAGAATGCGATCGGCAAGCACTTCACCTACGGCCGCGACTACAAGCCTGAGTTCGAGATCGTGGGAGTCGTGGGCGACAGCAAATACGCCAACGTCCGCGAAAACAATCCGCGCCAGGTGTTCCTGCCTTATTCTCAGGACGAGACGCTGGGCCAGATGACGTTCTTTGTCCGCACTTCGGGCGATCCCACGCAACTGGCGGCGGCGCTGCGGGAGGAAGTGCGGCGAGCCGACGCCAACCTGCCGGTGTTCGGGGTGAAGACGATGGAGGCGCAGGCGGACGAATCGCTGTTCGCCGAGCGCATGGTGGCCTCGCTTTCCACCGCCGCGGGCGCGCTTGCCACGCTGCTGGCGGCTGTCGGGCTGTACGGCGTGATGGCGTACAGCGTGGCCAGGCGGACGCGAGAGATCGGCGTCCGCATGGCCTTGGGCGCGCAACGTTCCAACGTGCTCGGGCTGGTGATGCGGGAGGTGGCGATCCTGGCCGCGGCCGGCATCGCGGTGGCGTTGCCGCTCTCCTGGTACCTTACGCGCTTCGTAAAATCGCAGCTCTACGGCATTTCCGAGCATGACGCGCTGACGCTGGCGGGGGCGACGATTCTGCTGGCGGGGATCGCGCTGCTGGCGGGCTACCTGCCGGCGCGGCGCGCAACCCGGATCGATCCCATGGTCGCGCTGAGATACGAGTAACTAACGGAACTCGATGGCGCGGATGTCGCCGGTAACGTCGGAGCGCGGCCGGTAGCCAAGCTTCACCTTCAGGTTCTGGGGTCCGCAGGTGAACTCGCGGGTGGCGCCGCCCGCATTCGTAAGGCGAACGGAATTCGGATCTTCGATGACGAACACCAGTTTCCGAGCTTCCGCCTGCAGGTGCAGCCGGGTGCCGCTGGGGCGGCAATCGACCAGAGTGAGTGAACCTTCGGCGTACGTGAGGTCGTCCTTGGGGGGCGCCACCGTTTCCTCGGCGGGCATCTCCTGCCGGGGGCGCCGCTCCATGCGCGGCTGCTCTTCCTCCGCCACGACTGCCGGACGCGGCTTGGCGGCCCGTTCCTCGAGCCGGATCTGCGAGACGAAGTTCATCAGCTCCCGGGAATTCCGTTTCTGCGAATCTTCCTTGGCGTATTCGGCGGCCCGCGTGGCCGCCTTCAATGCTTCTTCCTTGTCGCCCTTGTAGAAATTCGCCAGCGCGAGATTCGTGAAGAAGAAATAGGCGGTCTCCGGCTTGACGCTGCGAACGCGCGCCAGCCAGGCGAGCGCGGCCTCATGGTTGCGGTTGCGCAAGGCGATGCCGGACAGGTGTACGTAGCCCTCCACCCAGGCGGGGTCGTACATCACGGCTTTGCGGAGGGCGGCTTCCACCTCCGGTTCCGGCGCGTTGGTGAACCGCAGCATGCCCACATAGTCGCGCAGCAGCCGCGGGTTCTTGGAGCCGAGCTCGACCGCCTTGGCGAAATGGGGCTTGGCGGCTTCGAAGTTTCGCTCGTATTGCTCCAGCCGGGCCAGGCCTTCCTCCACCTCGATGCTCCGCGGATTCTGCGTGGCGAGCTTGGCGTACGCTGCGCGCGCCTGATCGGTGCGGCGGCCGAGCACGTGCAATTCCGCCAGCGCGAGTCCGAGCTCGAACGAATCCGCCAGCCGGATCTCGGGGTTCTCCATCTTAGCTTCCAGCTTGATGGGGAATACCGCCGCGAAGAAGCGGTTGCCGTCCATGTATTTCCGGAGGTCGCGGGCGACCATCGCGGTGGTCTTCCCATAAGCGGATTCAAACGAGGCGGCCGCTGTATCGCCCTTGGCGATCGAGTTCAGAAAGTCGCCTAGCTTCGGCCGGAAATTCGCGTCGAGGTTGAGCATGTGGGTCAGCGCCCAGCTCTGCGCGTAGAAGATGCCGGTTTTGTTCTTCTCGTTGTAATACGGCGACCCGTGGTCGACGTCCAGCAGCGTGTCGAGGGGAATCCACTTCTCCTGTTGCAGCGTCAAATACCGGCCCGCGAGCAGGTCGCCCACAATCACCTTCTCGCCATCCGGCCGCAGCGAGGAATAAAGTTCGGCCAGCCCCTCGTTGAGCCACGCGGGAATCTTGGAGCCGGAATGCTTCACCAGAAGATGGGTGTATTCGTGGACAGCGACGGGGAAGCTTTCCCGGCCCAGTTGCTGCATGACGATGTAATCCCGTTCCGGTCCGCCAATGTAATAGGCGAAGGCGGATTCGCCGGGACGGAACGGCCGGAAGTCCTTCTCCGAGTTGAAAGCGACGATTCGGATCGGCTGGCTGTTGTCGCGCTTGCCGGTGACCGAAGCCGCGAAAAACGCCCGCACCCGCTCGAAGTGCTGAATCGCTTCCTTCGCCTGGCGGTTGCCTTCCGTGGTGAACAACTCGAAGTTGTCGGTTCTCGCCACCAGCCATTTGTCTTCACCGGACACAACGGCGGCGGAAACAAGCAGCAACACGGGAATTCGAAAACGCGGCATGGCTGTCAGATCCTGGGTGCGGATAGAATATCACGAGTACCGGGGAAACAAATCAGGATATTAGTACTGATTTTCGCCCCAGGTTGCGCACGGCGGGATGCAGCGTCCAGAACGACGACGCGAAAATACCGCAGCAGGCGATCAGCAAGGCTGTCCGGATGCCGTATTGCGCCGCCGCCCATCCGCCCGCCAGAGCGCCCAGGGGCAGCATTCCTTGCGTCAAGAGCGACATGGATGCGTTCACGCGCCCCAGCAGCTCCGCTGGAACTACGCTCTGCCGGTAGCTGATTTCCGGCACGTTGAACAGAACAAAGGCCATGTCGCCAAAAAGCTGGGAAACGATGAGCGCGGCGGAACCGCGATAAAGATCGGCGGGAGCGAAGGGAATGAAAAAGACCAGCGAACCATAAGCGAATGACGCCGTAACCAGGGCGCGCCCCAGTCCCAGGCGGGCGACGAAACGCGGAGCCCAGAGCGCCCCCACCAGGTTGCCGATGCCGCCCATCGCGATCGTAATTCCCAACGCCAGGGGGCCGAGCCCGATCTCGCGAATCGCGAACAGGACGTACATGGCCGCCAGCGTTCCGAAGCAGAAGTAAAGGGTCGCGTCGCGGGCCGCGAGCACCAGCAGCGGTTTTCGTTCGGCCAGCGCCGCGAATCCCTCCCGGATCTCGCGCCAAACATGGGGATCGGACGCCGGGACGGGCGCCGGCTCCGCGGCCCGAATCCGCAAAATCGCCGCGGCGGACCACAGAAAGGACAAAGCGTCGAACAGCATGGCCACCGGGGCGGTCAGCGTCTGAACCAGAACGCCGGTTACTCCCGGTCCCGTGACTTCCGCGATTGAGTTGGTCAGCGCCAGCTTGCTGTTCGCTTCGAGCAATTCCTCGCGGTGGACCAGCCAGGGAACATAGGCGTGGTAAGCGACTTGAAAGATTACGGTGAGGACGCCGGCGAGCGCGGCCACGACATACAACTGAAACAAGGTCAGCACGCCGGCCACCGCCGCCGCCGGAATCGAGCCGACCAGCAGGGCGCGGCCCAAATCGCTGCCGATGAGAATCGGCTTGCGCCGCAGGCGATCCACCCAAACCCCGGCGAAGAGGCTGACGCTGAACACCGCGGCGGCGCTGATCGCGGTGAGCAGGCTCATCTGGAACGGGGTCGCGCCGAGCACCAGGGCGGCGGTCAGCGGCACGCCCTCGCGCGTGATCCGCGAGCCCATTTCCGAAACCACCTGGCCGATCCACAAACGCCGGAAATCCGGGTTTGCGAAGGGACCCTTCACTTCGCTTTCACATCCCAGCAGTAGATGGAATCCTGATCGCGGAGGTAGAGCTTGCCATCGGCGATCACCGGCGGGGACCAGGCGGGCCAGTCGCCGCGCTGGATGTCGAAGCGGCTCTTTTCGCGATACGCCGCGGGGTTCGCTTCCACCAGCGCCAGCAGGCCGTTTTCGCCCAGCACCACCAGGTGCCCGTCGCCGTAAATCAGGGAGCCCTTGCCGACGGAGCGGTCGCGCCAGGCCACCTTCCCGGTGGCGAACTCCAGCGCGGTCAGGATGTTGCTGTTGAACCCGTAAAGGTGGCTGCCCACCAGAACCGAGGAACTGTAATGGTTCTTCATGTCACGGCTGAAGTACACTTCCTGCATCTTGCGGCCGGGCAGGAGTCTCAACAGCGCGCACCCGGCGCCGTAGTCCGAGGAGACGAACACATAGCCGTTCGAGTGGATCGGCGTGGCGATGTTGGCGGTCGAATTCGATACTTTGTCATAGCGCCACAGCAATTCGCCGTTCGAGGCCAGCAGCCCCAGCACGCCATCGCCGGTAAAGGCAATGATCAACCGGCCGTCGGGCGAATCCACGGCGATGGCGGAGGAGTATCCCACGGAATCGCTTTGCGATTTCCAGACCAGGTTGCCGTTGCGCTTATCCAGGGCAATCACCGCGGACCCGCGCCCGCCGGGCATCACAATCAGGCGGTCGCCGTCCACCAGGGGGGATTCCGAAATTCCCCAGGTGGGGATGGAGCCGCCGTACTTCTGGACGATGTTGACATTCCACGACGGCTTGCCGGTTTGGAGATCGAGGCAAAGCAGGTTGCCGTCGGCGGAGAGCGCGAAGACTCGATCGCCGTCGATGGTAGGGGTGCCGCGGGGGCCATGTCCGCGGCGTTCGCGGAAGGCTTTTCCGTTCGGCGTCTCCCACAGCTTCCGGCCGGTTTGCGAATCGAAAGCAACAACAAATTCGGAGTCGCGGCGCTGGCCCTGAGTGATCAGTTTGCCGCGGCTCACGGCCATGCTGGAGTATCCTTCGCCCGCGCCTTGAGCCTTGAAGACCCGCGGCGGACCGGTGCGGGGCCAGCTCTGGAGCAGACCGGTTTCCGGCGAATGGCCAT
Organism: Bryobacteraceae bacterium; assembly: GCA_019748195.1. Classification (GTDB taxonomy): domain Bacteria; phylum Acidobacteriota; class Terriglobia; order Bryobacterales; family Bryobacteraceae; genus JAIEPW01. The sequence goes on along the minus strand of JAIEPW010000043.1, from coordinate 92,167 downwards.
TGCGTTGCGGACCCCGCCACTGCGGCCAGTCCGCGGCATGGCAGGAGACAATGACGGCAATCATCAACAGCACTCGAACCACGGATTCCCCTCCGGCGATTTGATGCTAGCACGTGGCCCGGCCGCCGCGGCCGGAGGCGAGAAAGGACGCAGGCTGGACCGTCGGACTTACGGTTTGATCTCGTAGTCTAGAAGAAGGGGCTCGTTCATCCTTGCTGGATCGTCTGTTCACCATGCCCGAGATCACGTGGACCGGCCTGTTGATCGGCGCCGGGCTGTTCGCGGTCACCTCGATCGGCGGCCTGGCGCTGGTCAGCGTGCTGCTGGTGAAGTTACCGGCTGCCTATTTCGCACACTCCCGGCCGCGAACGTTCTGGGTGGACCGCCATCCGCTGGTGCGAATGACGGGGGTGGCAGTGAAGAACGTTTTGGGCGCGATCGCGATCCCGCTCGGGTTAGTGATGTCGATTCCCGGCATCCCGGGTCCGGGCCTGCTGGTCGCCTTCATCGGCGTGATGCTGCTGGACTTTCCAGGGAAGCGGAAACTGGAGACCAGGCTGATCTCCTACCCGGCGGTTTTCGAGGCGATCAACAACCTGAGGAGGCGGCACGGGAAGCCGCCTCTGATTCTCGACTAGCGTCCGGCGCCGGCAGCGCGTGACGGGGCAGCCGCCACCGGTTCCATGACGATATTCAACGCTTCCGAATCGCGCGACAGCAGTCGCGTGGTGGGGCGAAAACCGGTGAGCCAGCAAAATACGGCCATCTCCGGACGGATGAGTTCGAAACGGCCGTCGGCGTCGGTTTCGGCGTAGTTCAGGTCGAGACCCATCACCATGACCCCTTGCAGCGGAGCACCGTCCGCGGTGGTCACAAATCCGGTCACACTTCTTGGCGTCATACGTTCACCCCAGGCAAAGAACCGACAATCAGCGCCACCAGATTCCACGCGACCACGGCGGCGAACAGCAGGTTCATCCGCTGCAGCAGGCGTTCCCGGCCCACCCTCCAGCAGTAAACCCCGAGGCCCAGTGCCAACAGCTTGACGGCGAGCAAGCCGGTAAGCGGGTCCGGGGCGACATTCAAGGCCAGCCGGACAACCGGATTGCCCTCCTGTAAGCCTCTCAAAAGAAAGGCCAACGTGGTTAGGAGATCGAGTAGCTGCAGATAGGAATACTGGGTGAGCTGGTGGGTCAATCTGTGCCTCGGCTTACTAGGGTATCCGCCTGAGGAACCCTCGGCAATAGAATACTAGTCCCGGTACGGCGGCGTGTGTACTGGAGCGCACCCCGCGTTCCGGAGGCGGGCGATTCCTCGGGGCCTGGGGCTCACGGCTCCGCGACTTGCTAAGTATTTTCCCCGAGAGATTTTCGTGCGGAATGGCCCTATGCTCGGGTCATGGCCTGGTGGTCGATTCTCGCCCTGGCGGCGGTGACGGTGCGGGAACCGTCGGTGCTGAGGTCCGGCTGCGCGGGAGACTCCCCGGCGATCGCGAAACTGGAAGCCGGGACGGAAGTGACGGTCCGCTTCTCGGTGGGCGGCGAGGATTGCTACAAGGTGGCCGCCGGCAAGCTGGAAGGCTACCTGGGATCGGGATCGCTGCGGGGGCTGGAGACCTTTGACCGGGCGCGGCGCAGCGCGGCGTGGCTGGACGCGGAGACGATCCTGCGGTCCGTGGCCCAAGCCGAGCCCCGCCTGGCCCAGGCGCCGGGGGATCGCGCCGCCACCGGAAGACTGGAAACCAAGACGCGCAGCAGCATCCTGCCCGAAGCATCGAAGCTGATTCATGAGAGCCAGCCGGCGAAAGCGCTGGAAGTGCTGGAGCGCGAGATGAAGACGCATCCTAAGGATCCGGGCGTGCTTGCCCTGGCGGGGATCGCCGCGTGGCGCGCCGACGATCCGAGGCGGGCCCTGGAGTTCTGGCGGGACTCTCTCGCCGCGGATCCGAATCCGGAGCTGCAGCGGCTGTATCAGAAGGTGGAGCGCGAAATCGCCGGGGATCCCGGACGCGAGCGCTTGATCGGCCTGCGCGTGCAGCTCCGCTACGAAGGGGAGGCCGTGCCGGCCGAGACCGCCCGCGACCTGCTGGCGATTCTGGACGACGAATTCGGCCGGGTGCAACAGCAGTTGGGATGCACGGGCGCCGAACGCGTGATCGCGATCGTGCAGAGCGAGCAGAACTACCGGCGCGCGACCGATGCCGCGGAGTGGTCCGGAGGGCAGTTCGACGGTCGCATCCGGGTGCCGTTTCCGAGATCGGGGGCCAGCCTGAATCTGTTGCGCCGGGCGCTGGCTCACGAAAGCGTTCATGCCTGCCTGGCGACGCTGGGGCGCTGGCCTGCCTGGTTTCATGAGGGGGTGGCGCAGAAGCTGTCCGGGGATCAGTTGAACGCGGGGGTTCGCGGCCGCCTGCAGCAAATGGCCGCCTCCCGGCAATTGCCGCGCCTGAACATGCTGGGGCAGGACTGGTCCCGCATGAGCGCGCAACACGCGGCGATGGCGTACGCCTATTCGCTGTGGGCGATCGACCTGTTCTTCGAGCACCACAGCCAGTACGGAATCGCCAATCTGGTGCGCAACCCCGACATGCTGGCGCGAATCACCGAAGACCTGGACCGCAGGATCCAGGCGGACGCCGCGCGGTAGCGACTAGCGGCGAACCAGCGCCTCAATATTCTCGAGCTCCCGGCCGGCCTCCGCCCATTTTCCTTGGGAAGTGAAGGTCCGGTAGCGCTCAAACGCCCGCCGGATCTGCTCGATGCGAGCATCGGCCGCGGGCTGTTGCGGCGCGGAAGCGCCGGCGGCCGGCTTGGCGTCCGGCGCCCCGGCCGGCTTGTCCGGAGGCATCTGACCTCCGGCGGAGGCGCGAAGATCGGCCAAGGCCTGATCGAAGGTGTCGCGGTAGAAAATGCTGTTCCCGTTGACGATCGCCACCTTTTTCAACTGCGGCATCTTAGCTTCCGAGGCCTGAATGTAGATGGGCGCGACGTACACGAACGAACCGTCCACCGGGATGATCAGGGTCTGGCCGCGCAGCACCTGCGAGCCTTGCTGATTCCACAGCGACAGATCCTTGGCGATGTTCTGGTCCTGGCTGATATTGGCTTCCACCTGGTTGGGACCCGGGATGATGTCCTGGCGTCCGACATTGATGTAGACGAGCTCCCCCAGCTTGTCGCCGTCACAGCGCGCCACCATCATGCCGATGAGGTTCTGCTTGTTGTGCGGCACGAAGGGAATGGTCAGCAGGAACTCGGGTTCGGTTTCGCCGGGCAGCTTGGCGATGATGTAAGTGGGCGCGAAGGAGAACGCGCCTTCGGCGGCGGCGCGCAATCCGCCGCCTCCGGAGCCGCCGGCGACGGGGAGGTCCCACAGGTCGGCGCGGTTGTAGAAGCTTTCGGGGTCGCGCATGTGGTAGGCGCGATACATCTCGGCCTGGACGCGGAACATGGTCTCCGGGACGCGGGCGTGAGCCCGGAGATCGGCCGGCATTTCGCCGGCATCCTGAAAGAGCGCGGGGAACAGGCTGCGGTAGGCCCGCACCAGGGGATCGCTCTGGTCGAAGACGTAGATGCGGGTGACGCCGTCATAGGCGTCGACGGTCGCTTTTACCGAGTTGCGGATGAAGTTGACCCTTCCGAATTCGCCGGTGGATACGTGCCGCGCGTAGGGGTGCGCGTCGGAGGTCATGTAGCCGTCGGCCATCCAGACCATGCGGCCCTCGTTGGTGAGCACCAGGTAGGGATCGCGGTCCCAGGTGACGAAGCCCGCCAGCGTCTGCAGGCGCTCGTCCACGCGGCGGCGCATCATCATCCGGCTCTCACCGGTGATGTTGCCGGTGAGGGCGATGTTGTAATCGCCGTGATAAACGGCGGCCATCAGCCGCAGCGCGAACGAGGAGATCGGAAATCCTCCCTGTCCCGCGTATTTCGAACTGATATCCTGGCTGCCCGATGGGTAGCTGAACTCGGGCTGGTTGGTGCGGACAAACACCGGGTCGTGCGATTGCTCGCCGTAGTAGATCTCGGGCCGGGTCAGCTTCAGTTCCGGAACCGAGATTTCCGGCGGGGCATCCTGGATGAAGAACACAGGCAAGCCGGCGGAAGTGATCTTGTTGGCCTCGGCCAGCACCAGCCCGTAGCCGTGGGTGAAGGTGAAATGCAGGTTGATCCAGCGTCGGGCGGCCGGGTCCAACTGCTGCAATTGCATTTCGCGGGGCGCCAGCAACACCTGCTGCAGCTTCCCGCCCAGCGTATAGCGGTCCACGTCGATATCGCTGTAGGTGAACGGGCGCAGCGGCTGCACCTGCGTGACGGTGTCGCGGAAAGGACGCCAGTCCCACAGCCGGATGTTCTCAAACAGCGCGCGGTTCTTGTCCACGTCGATGCGGGCCTCGCGCTGCGCGGTGTACTCGATGCCGCGGGCGCGGCGGTCCAGGCCGAAGGCGGACCTCGTTGCTTCGATATGCCGCTGTATGTAAGGCCGCTGGATGGCGATCTCGTTGGGGCTGACATAAACGCTGGAGACGATGCCCGGCACCAGCAGTTGAACCGGATATACGATCAGCGCCGCCAGCGCCCAGCGCATCCGGCCGGCAAGCACCAAGGCCGCCGCGCCCAGCGCCGCGGCGATCAACAGCCACTGCAGCGGCAATCCCAGATTCTCGGCAACCCAATCGACTCCGACGAACGAGCCGTGGTCCTCGAAAAGGAACTCGTAGCGATCCAGGTAATACTTCACGGCCAGCGCGACCAGAAACAGCGCCAGCAGGACGCGAAGAAAGACCGCGTCGAAACTCCCGGCCAGGCGCAGATCACTGACTTCGATGCGCGTGTCCTGCAAGCGGCCCCACATGTCGCGCATGTCCCAGATGCGGCTGGTCAGCCAGAACAGGAGCGCCGCGGCGATGGACAGGAAGAGCAGGACGCTCAGCAGCGTCCGGTAGAACGGGAGGTCGAAGAAGTAAAAGGACAGCGGCTTGCCGAACACCGGATCACGCCACGCGTCCTGCTCGCCGGAGAGCCCCAGCGATCCCACCCAGCGCACGATGGCCCAGGAGTCGACAATCGCCAGCGCGAGGACAATCGAGATGCCCAGTAGAACCAGGGTGGAGTTCACCGCATAGCGGCGATTCCGGCTCAGGCTGGCGCCGCCATGCTTCAGTCCGCGCGCATGAGCGATCCAGAGGACGGCGAAGAACAGGATCGCCGCGCCCATCCAGGGGAGATACCGGTACAGCAGGATGTTCATCCAGGTATCGACTTGCCGCAACTCCTGCCACCACTGGTAGTCGAGAACGAACCCGGCAATGGAACGGGAGGCGATCAGCAGGAACAGCAGCGCGGGGAGGAGCCACGGCAGGATGCTGCGCCGGCGACGGGTATCCCATTCACGATTCATGCGATCAGCGTATCACCTTGCACCATTGCAGCCACGCCGGTCGAGACATGAAACGGAATCCCGTCCTGCCCGGTCTTAGCTCCGGAAGTATGCCACGAGACACCTTCGTGAGGCAGCTTCAAGGAGCGCACATGACCAAGAAACCTTTACTAGCGGCCTTCGCCGCCGCGGCGATGATGATGACGGCGGCGGCGTGCACCGAACGGCAGGAACGCTCCGCGGAACGGGCGGCGGACTCGGCCGGCAGGACCGTGGACAACGCGGCGACCACCACCGCCGTGAAGACCAAGCTCGCAGCCGACGTGCGGCTTTCCACCCTGACCTCGATCAACGTTGACTCAAACGGAAGCACCGTGACGCTGACCGGCCGTGTGCCCACCGACGACGATAAGCGCCGCGCGGAGGAAGTGGCGCGCAGCGTGGACGGTGTGGCGCGCGTCGTGAACAATCTCGTCGTGCAGCCGTAGCGGCGGGCTAGTGATCGCGATCGGTGACCATCTCGGTCACCGTCAGCAGCGCGCGCTGGTACGGCGAATCGGGGAAGCCCAGGATGATCTCTCGAGCTTTCGCGGCGAAGTACTGCGCCCGCTGCTGCGCGCGATCCAGCGCGCGATGCTTCCGCAGGATCTGCAGAATTTTTAGCAGCGGCACCTGATCGTAGTTGCCGTCGTTCAGCACGGCTTCCACCAGCGTGCGCTCTTCGCGCGAACAGGTTTCAAGGGCATAGATCAGCGGCAGGGTCACCTTGCCTTCGCGCAGATCGTTGCCCACCGGCTTGCCCAGAATCTTCTCGCGGGCGGTGAAGTCCAGGATGTCGTCGACCAGCTGGAAGGCGATTCCCAGGTTCCAGGCGTACTCGCCCAGCATGCCCTCGACGTTCTCGCCGCCGCCGCCGGCCACCGCGCCCAGCTTGGAGCAGGCGGCAAACAGGCTGGCGGTCTTGCGGTCGATCAGTTCCATGTAATCGGCTTCGGTGACGTCGATCCTGCCGATCTTTTCCAGTTGAAAGAGTTCGCCTTCCACCATGCGCTGCGTCAGCGCGATGAGCAAGTCCAGCACATGGAAGTTGCGCTCCCGCAGGGCCACCTGGAAGGCCTGCATGTACAGCCAGTCGCCGGCCAGGACGCTGACGTGATTGCCCCACACGACGTTGATCGAGGGCTTGCCGCGGCGGGTCTGCGCGAAATCGATGACATCGTCGTGGACCAGCGTCGCGGTGTGAATCATCTCCACGACGGCGGCCATGCGGATGGCCATATCGGTGGCGCTTCCGGCGAGCCGGGCCGAGAGCAGCACCAGCATCGGGCGCAGGCGCTTCCCTCCCCCCGATTGAAGATACTGCCCGATCGCGGTGATGGCGTCCACCGACGCGATCGATTCCAGGCTGATCTCCCGTTCCACCCGCTCCAGATCGCCGCGAACCAGATCCAGAATCTCGGCCGCGCGAAGCGACTGTCCAATCTTGCCGAAGGCCATGTGAAGTTCCTTAGTCTAGCGTCCCGCGCCGCGCGGACGCAAACACAACCGCTGAAAATTGGCCGTGGTGGCGGCGGCGATCTCGTCCACGGAAACGCCGCGCAGTTCCGCCAGTTTCTTCGCTGTCTCGACGACGAAGGCGGGCTCGTTGCGCTTGCCCCGCCGGGGAACCGGCGCCAGATAGGGCGCGTCGGTCTCGATCAGAATTCGCTCCGTGGGCGCCTCACGCGCGGCCTGTTGCACCTCGATCGCCTTCGGGTACGTGACGATGCCCCCGAAGCTGAGGTGAAACCCCAACTCCAGCGCGCGGCGCGCTTGTTCCGGACCGCCGGAAAAGCAATGCATGATGCCGCCGGGCGCGTCCGCCCAATGCCGCTCGAGTACGGCGAAGGTGTCGTCCCAGGCCTCGCGGGTGTGAATGACCACCGGCAGCCCGGCCCGCCGGGCGATCCCCAACTGTTCGACGAATACATCGCGTTGCACATCCCGCGGCGCGAAATCGTAGTGGTAGTCGAGCCCGATCTCACCGAACGCTACAACCTTGGGATGCCTCGCCAGCGCTTCCAGCTTCTGAAAAAGTTCGGGCGTGGTTTTTGCCGCGTCGTGGGGATGGATGCCGGCCGTGCAATAAAAGCAGTCGTGTTGTTGCGCCAGCCGGATTCCGGCTTCCAGGTCGGGCGGGCCCTCGCCGGTGCCGATGGCGACCATCGCCTCCACGCCGGCATCGAGGGCGCGCCGGATCACCTCCTCGCGATCCGCGTCGAAATCCTTCGAATCCAGGTGACAATGCGTGTCGATGAAGGTCACGCTATTTCAGCCGGGCTCCCACCGGCACGTCTTCCAGGAAGCCCGCCAGCACGGGGCTGCCGCCTTCCAGCGAGGCGGCCACGATCATCCCCTGCGAAACCAGCCCGCGCAGCTTCCGCGGCGCAAGATTGGCGACGATCACCACCTTGCGCCCCACCAGCGTCGCCGGCGCGTAGGCCTTGGCGATGCCGGCAACGATGGACCGCGGCTCCGCTTCCCCGATATCGACATGCAGGTGCAGCAGCTTGTCGGCGCCTTTCACCGCTTCGGCCGACTTGACCATGCCCACCCGCAAGTCGACCTTCACGAAGTCGTCGATGGTGATCTCGGGCGCCAGCGGAGCCGGCGGCGGACCCTCCGGTTCCGAAGCCGCTTCCACCTTGCCCAGCAGCGCCATTTGACGCGCGCGCTCCCCTTCCTCCAACTCGCGCATCCTTTCAATCAGCGGCTTTGCTTCGAGCCGCGGAAACACGGCGAGAGGCGCTTCGAGCCTGGCCCTGAACGGCATCGCGCCCCAGCTCAGGTCGCTTACGCGAATATCAGCCAGATCCTTGTCCAGACCCAATTGCGACCAGACCCTGGCCGCCGATTCGGGAATCACGGGCGAGACGAGGGCGGTGGCCAGGCGCAGCGCCTCGATCGCGGTGGCGAGCGTCTCGTCCAGCCGGGCCGCCAGATCCGGATCCTTGGCCAGCTTCCAGGGCGCGCGCTCCACGATGAACTTGTCCACCGTCGAGATCAGAGCCCAGATGCTCTCCAGCGCGCGCGAGAAATCGAAGCGGCGGTAGGCTTCCAGCGCCGCCTCGCTCTGGCGAGCGGCATCCGCGGCGACCCCAGGGTCGGAACCCGCCGGCACCGCGCCTCCGCGGTATTGCTGGATCATGCTCAGCGTGCGGCTGGCCAGGTTGCCCAGCCCGTTGGCCAGATCGGAGTTGTAGCGCTGGATCAGCGCATCGTAGGAGAAGCTGCCGTCCTGCCCGAAAACGATTTCCCGCATCAGGAAGTACCGCAGCGGCTCCGGGCCCACCACTTCCGCGATGGGGCGCGGGCGCACGATATTGCCCCGCGACTTCGACATCTTGTCCTGCTCCACCAGCAGCCAGCCGTGGGCGAAGACCTTGCCGGGCAGTGGAAGGTCCGCCGCCATCAGGAACGCCGGCCAGAAGACGGCGTGGAAGCGCAGGATCTCCTTGCCGATCAGGTGCAGATCGGCGGGCCAGAGGTTTTGCTTCTGATAATCGGGCCCGCCCACCGCGGTGAAGTAGCCGATCAGCGCATCAAACCAGACGTAGAAGACGTGCGGCGCCTCGCCGGGAACCGGAATGCCCCACTGGATATTGGTGCGCGTGATCGAAAGGTCCGAAAGGCCGCCGCGGATGAAGCTGAGCACCTCATTGCGCCGCGTCTCCGGCTGCACGAACTCGGGATTCTCCTCGAAATGGCGGATCAGCCGCTCCTGCAGGGCGGAGAGTTTGAAGAAGAAGTTCTCCTCGGTAACCGTTTCCGTCGGCCGCCCGCAATCCGGGCAGTTGTCGCCGGGCTTCGCCTCATTCACATAGAGGTTGTCGAACACGCAGTACTGCCCGGTGTAGGTCCCCTTGTACACAAAGCCGTTGGCGCGGCAGCGCTCAAACAGCCACTGCACGGTGCGGTGATGCTCGGGCGAAACGGTGCGGATGAAGCGGTCCGGCGTGATCTTCAGCGCTTTCCAGTTCAGATCGAATTCGGCCACCACCGCGTCCGAGAAATCCTTGGGCGATTTTCCCGCGTTCTGGGCGGAACGCTCCACGTTGACGCCGTGCTCGTCGGTGCCGGTAGTGAGCACCGCCTCGCGGCCCTCCAGCCGCTGGAAGCGGCGGATCACATCCGCCGCGATGGTCGCGTAGGCGTGGCCGATGTGCGGCGCGCCGTTGGTGTAGTAAAGAGGCGTGGTCAGGTAATATTTCATTCGATCGTTTTCCGGTACAGGAAGCCGGCTTCCGCCAGTATTTTTCGCAGCGGCACGCCGGACTTCTCCGCGAGAACGCGGCAGTCTTCGTATTCTGGCGCAAACTCGCCGTTCGCGGCTACCTTGATCCGCACCGGGCCCCACTCGGTGCGCACTTCCGCGAAGCTTCGCGCCTGCACGCGGCGCTCCGCCGGGTAGATCCGCAGCCCCAGCGTGGGAGTCTCGGCGAATACCAGTTCGGCCAGCTTTTCCTGATCGCCGGGCGAGGCCAGCACCCGCAGCAGCGTGCCGGGGCGATTCTTCTTCATGGTGACCGGCGACAGGGAAACATCCAGCGCGCCCGCCGCCATCAGCCGATCCAGCGCATAACCCAGAACTTGCGGCGAGGCATCATCGAGGTTGGCCTCGATGACCGAAATCAGCGTCGATTCCGCCGCTCCGCTGGCGTGGCCGATGATGCAGCGCAGGACGTTGGCGTGCTCGGCGAAGTCGCGATCCCCCGCGCCGTAGCCGATGCTCGCGATACGCAGCGCCGGCATGGGTCCGAAGCGTTGCGCGAGCGCGGCGAGGATCGCCGCGCCGGTCGGCGTGGTCAATTCCATCTCGGGGCCGCGCGCGTACACCGGACACCCCTTCAGCAGCAGAGCCGTCGCCGGCGCCGGCACCGGCAGGATCCCGTGCTCCGTCTTTACGGTTCCGCCGCCGGTGTTGACGGCGGAGGATTCGACCGCGTCGACGCCCAGCAGATCGAGCGCGACGGAAACGCCCACGATGTCGGCAATGGAATCCACCGCGCCCACCTCGTGGAAGTGGACCTTCTCGACCGGCACGCCATGCACGGCCGCCTCCGCCTCGCCCAGCGTGGTGAAGATCTTCCGCGCGTGGCCGCGAGCCCGAGGCGCCAGCGCCGCCGCGTCGATCATCTCCAGAATGCTGTGCAGGTGGCGATGGCTGTGCCGCGCGGCCGCGACGCGGACATGGAACTTGCTCGCCGTGATGCCGCGCCGCCGGGTCTTCTCCACCGCGAAGCTTGCGCCGGTGTTCAGGGAGTCCAGGGCCGCCATCAGGGCCTCGGCGGACGCGCCCGCATCGAGCAGCGCGCCCACCGTCATGTCGCCGGCGATTCCCGAGAATGCGTCAAAGTAGCAGATGGTCATGAAAGTAGTTGCGGCAGGATCTCGCCGGCCGGACCTCGAAGCGAGTAGTCCGCCTGGCTGCTCACCGGCGTCTCGTCGATGTTGACTTCCACCAGCTTCGCCCCGGACGTTCGCGCCAGCGAGGCCAGGCCCGCCGCCGGGTACACGACTGCGGACGTGCCGATCACCAGCAGGAGCTGGCATTCGCGGGCGGCTTTCTCCGCCTCGAACCACACCCGCCGCGGCAGCGCTTCTCCGAACCAGACCACGCCCGGCCGCGCGATCGCCCCGCATTCGCATAACGGCGGGATCTCGTTCAGCGGCGCGAAATCACGCCAGCTTCGCGAGCAGCGCGTGCAACGGCTGTCCCACAGATCGCCGTGGACCTTCAGAACATTGCGGCTGCCGGCGCGATCATGCAGTCCGTCGACGTTCTGGGTGATCAATGTGAAGTCCGGGCAGCGCCCTTCGAACTCCGCCAGCGCGCGATGCCCGGCGTTCGGTTCGGTTTTGGCGATCAGGCCGCGGCGCCACTCGTACCACTCCCAAACCAGTTTCGCGTCCCGGGAGAACGCCTGGGGCGTGGCCAGCTCCTCCGGACGGAAGTCGCGCCACAGGCCTCCCGCTCCGCGGAACGTAGGGACTCCGCTTTCGGCGGAGATGCCCGCGCCGGTAAGCGCGGCGACGCTTCGCGCGGATCGCAACAGGGCTCGGATCTCTTCCAATTCTTCATTGTAGCGGCCGGGCCGCGTGCTATTCTGGCGCGTTATGAGAGTCGGCGTTTTCACACCCTTGCTGGCGCGGTTCCCGCTGGATACCGTTTTCGAAAAGCTGCGCGCGCTGGGGATCTCCACCGTGGAATTGGGGACCGGCAATTACCCCGGCGATACCCACCTGAAGCTGGACTTGCTGGCTGACCGGCGGGCGCTGAAGGAGTTCAAGCAGCGCGTCGCCGACGCGGGATTTCAGATCAGCGCGCTGAGCTGCCACGGCAACCCGCTGCATCCGGACAAGGACCTTGCCCGGCGGGCTCAGGAAACGTCACGCAAGACGATCCTGCTGGCCGAGAAGCTGGAAGTGCCGGTGGTGATCGATTTCTCCGGTTGCCCGGGTGACAGCGACAAGGCCAAGTATCCGAACTGGGTCACCTGCCCCTGGCCGCCCGAGTACCTGGACGTGCTGGACTGGCAGTGGGAGAAGAAAGTGGCCCCGTACTGGACGCGGCAGGCCAGGTTCGCCTCCGACCACGGCGTGAAGATCGCCATCGAGATGCATCCCGGATTTGTCGCCTACAGCCCGGAGACACTGCTGCGCCTGCGCGAGATCGCCGGACCGGCTCTCGGCGCCAACTACGATCCCAGCCACATGTTCTGGCAGGGCATCGACCCCATCGCCGCGATCCGCGTGCTGGGCGACTCCATCTTCCATTGCCACGCCAAGGACACGCAGATCTACGCCGCGAATCTGCCCCGAACGGGCGTCCTGGACACCAAGCGGTACACGGACGAGCGCCATCGAACCTGGATTTTCCGCACGGTCGGTTATGGCCATTCCCATGAATGGTGGACGGAATTCGTGTCGACGCTGCGGATGTACGGCTACGACTACGTGCTCTCCATCGAACATGAGGACACGCTGATGTCGCCCGAGGAGGGTTTGACCAAGGCGGCGGCCTTCCTGAATGCGATTGTGATCCGCGATCAACCCGCGGCGCCCTGGTGGGTGTAGCGCGAATCGTCCGGATCGGACGGCTCGTCCAATCCGGACGGAATCACGCGGACCATTCCAGTCCGTAAACCACTTTTCTCGTCACCCGCTTCCGGCAGCGGCATCCTCAGCTTTTCAGACGAAAGGAGGGTGCATGGCCCGATACGGCTGGCTCCTCGATTACAAACGCTGCATCGAGTGCCGGGCTTGCGAGGCAGCCTGCAAACAATGGAACGGCCTGGAGCCTGGAATCCAATACCGCAAGGTCCGGGTGTTCGAATCCGGAACCTACCCCCGCCCCTCCCGCCTGGCGCTGTCCCTGGCCTGCAATCACTGCGAGAACGCGCTGTGCATGAAGGCTTGTCCGGTGAAGGCTATTTACCGCCGCGAGCAGGACGGCGCGGTGATCATCGACCAGGAGAAATGCATCGGCTGCCGCTTCTGCGAGAAGTGGTGTCCGTACGGGGCGCCGCGCTTCAACGCCAAGGCCGGCAAGATGATGAAGTGCACCATGTGCTTCGACCGGCTGGAACAGAACCTGGAGCCGGCGTGCGCCACCATTTGTCCCACGGGCGCGCTGCAGTTCAAGCCCTGGGACGAAATCAAGGACAACTATCCGGCCGAAGCGGCGAATTTCCCCACACCGTCGGGTACGCGTCCACAAATCCGGTTCATCACCGCGGGTTTCGGCAGGTAGGAGGAGCGCCATGACCATCACACGAAGGGATTGGATGAAATTCACGGGCGGCGCTTCGGCTGCCCTGGCGTCGAGCCCGCTTTTCGCCCTCGACGAGTACTTCCGCCCCGCGGTTTCGCGGCAGGCGGCCGTCAACACCATCACGACGGCCTGCGGCATCTGCTCGCCCGCGTGCGGAATCAAAGCCACCGTTCAGGACGGAGTCCTGCGGTTTGTGGAAGGCCTGCCCGGTGACTTTTCGGGCGAAGGCCACCTTTGCGGTAAGGGCGCATCGGCGGCGGGATTCCTGTACGATCCGGATCGCCTGAAGTACCCCATGCGCCGCACCAATCCGCGCAAGGGCTTCGACGAGGATCCCGGCTGGGTCCGCGTCTCCTGGACCGAGGCGCTGGATACGATTGCGCAAAAGATCGCCGACACCCGGCAGCAATTTGGCGCGGAGAGCCTCCTGTTCGTCACGCTGCCGGCGCCCGACATGTGGGCCCGCTTCCTGAATTCCATCGGCGTGGTGAATCGGATCGATCACATCGACGAGTGCTTTCTCACCGACCGCATCATCCAGCGCTACACCACCGGCGGCAAGAGCTGGAGCGTCGATTTCGAAAACTCCCGATACATCCTCCTGTTCGGCTGGGACATCCTGGCCAAAACCAAGATCGTGCACGCCAACGGCATGGTGAAAGCGAAGAGCAACGGCGCGAAGGTGGTGATGTTCAACCCGCAGTTCTCCGCCACGGGCAAGTTCGCCGATGAATGGCATCCCATCCGTCCCGGCTCGGATCTGGCGGTGGCGCTGGCGATGATCAACATCATCGTCTCCGAGAACCTGTACCACAAGGAATTCGTCGACAACTACACCAATTTCGCCGAGTTTGAAACGCAGATCCGGCAGCACTTCCAGCAATTCACGCCGGAGTGGGCCGAGCGCGAATCGGACGTGCCGGCGGACGCGATCCGGCGGATCGCGCGGGAGTTCGCCAACACGCGGCCGGCCGTCGCCCCCGCGCACAAGAAAACCTTGTGCGCCAACTATGCCAACGCCAGCCAACTGGTGCACGCGATCTCGATTCTGAACATCCTGGCCGGAACCATCGACCGGCCGGGCGGCCGCTACTTCGCCCGGCAGTTCAGTATTCCCGGCGTGGACGCCGTCTATCCCCCGCCGCCTTATCCGCCCAAGCAGGGGCGGCGCGTGGACGGCAAGGATAAGCTGCCGTTTGTGCTGGAAGACGGCGGGGGAATGTTTTCCACCTGCGCCGATGGCGTGCTGCGGCAGTATCCCGGCATGATCCGGTTTGCATTCTTCAACGCCTATACCGTCCTGGCTTGGCCGCAGCCCAAGCTGGGCGAAGAGATGTTGAAGGCGATCCCCTTCACCGTGGCCATGGACTTCCTGCCGACCGACACCGTGAACATGGCCGACATCGCGCTTCCGTCGGCGATCTACCTGGAGGGCAACGACGTGGTGTCGCGCGATTACTCGGCGAAGATGCCGCAGGCCGTGGCTCGCACGGCGGTGGCCCCGCCGATCTTTGAAGCGCGCGGCATCCCGTTTGTCGCCCTGGAGCTGGGCAAGCGCCTGGCGCCCGAATTCTTCCGGACACCCGCCGGCGAGTTCATCAACCTGAACACGCTTCTCGATGAAAAGATCAAGCGCGCGGGCCTGGGCGAGAATTTCGCGGAGTTCCGCGCCAAGGGCCTGGTGACCCGCGAACAGAACTTCGTGCCGATGACCCGCTTCAACACCGCGGGCGGCGGCGGCAAATGCCAGATCTACGTCCCGCAGTTCACGCGCGAGAAAGGAGCCGATCCCCTGCCCGTCTGGAAGCCGAAGCGCGAGATCCCCACGGCGGATTATCCCTTCTACTACCTGACCTTCATTCCCGCGGTCCACAAGCGCCTGACCACGCATAACAATCCGATTCTGGCGGAGATGTTCGGCCCCGAGGAACCGGCGCTGGTGCCGGCGGAGATGGCCGCCAAGCTCGGCATCCGCGAGGGCGATCGCATCCGCGTCACCTCGCGCGTCGGCTCGATCGAACTCAAGGCCCACCTGACGCAACACCTGCGTCCCGATTGCGTGATGGTGGCGCACGGCTTCGGACATCGCTCCCGGCTGCTGAGCGTTTCCGGACAAAAAGGCGTTCGCGACGGCGACGTAATTCCGGCGCAGTCCGCCGACGAATTGGTGCGCGCCGGGAATTTCGCCGGCGCCTCCTGCATCATGGATGCCGTGGTCAAGGTGGAGCGTGTGTCATGACCATCGCGCAGGATACGGCCGAGACTCGTAACCTGGCCGCGCTCTACCTTTTGGCCGGAAGGTCGCTCCTGACTTCCTCCCCTCAGGAACTGAAAGCGGTTCTCGATGACGCGGAGGAGGCGTTGCCGTCCTCCGCGCGGGAACCGTGGCGTGCCGCCCTCCAGATCGGCAGCCAGGACCTGGAGAAAGAATACGTGCGGCTCTTCCTCAGTCCCGATCACGCCGCCTGCCTGCCCTGGCAATCGGTGTACGCCGATCCGCCGCAACTGCTGGGCGATGCGCACCACGCCGCGCTGGCCTGGTACCGCCGGTGCGGCATGGAGCCGTCGCGTGAGAACGAGCCCGCCGATCACGCCGGCTTGCTGCTGAGCTTCTATGGAACTCTGGTGGCCTCTGGCGCTGCACCTTCGGAACTGGCGTTGTTCCGGCGCCAGCACTTGCACTGGCTCGCCGGCTTCAGCCGCAAGCTGGAGGCCGCTGCCCGCATCCCGCTGTACCGTTTGGCCGCGGAACTGATCCACGCACTGGTGCAGGACCCGGAGGTCGCGCCATGAAATTACGCTTGAAAGACAACACGGTTCGCGTCCGCATCACCCAAAGCGAACTGCGAGGGCTGATCAACAGCGGTTGGATTGAGTCGCGTACCGATTTCGCGCCCGGACAGAGCCTGTCGTATCGTCTGCTCGCTTCCCAGGACGATGTCGTCTCCGCCGCTATGGACGCCGGCGCGATCCGGATCGAGATCCCGCGCGCAAGACTGCTCGAATGGGCCGCCAAGTCGGACCTGAGTCTGTCGGCCGGGAATTTCTGGCCGGGAGGCTCCGTGCAGCTTCTGATCGAGAAGGACCTGGGTTGCGCCAAGCCCCGCCCGGGAGAAGATCCGGCCGAGGCATTCCCGGCGCCGCCCGGACATCCAGTACACTGCCAATCATGAAAACGAAACTGCCGAAAGCTGTCCGGAGCGTCCAGAAATCGTATCCCAAAGTCTGGGCGGCGTTTGAGAATCTTGGAAAGGAATGTCATGAAGCCGGGCCGCTGGATGAAAAAACCCGGCGCCTTGCCAAGCTTGCCATCGCCATAGGCGCGGGACACGAGGGTGCGGTGCATTCCGCGGTCCGGCAGGCACGGGCTGCCGGCGTGAAACCCGAGGCGATGTACCACGTCGCGGTCTTGTCCATCACCACCATCGGCTGGCCCGCCGCGCAAAAAGCGTTCACGTGGATTTCGGACAATCCTAAGGATTAGCCACCGCCGCAATTAAAAACACCTGCACGAACGCCCCGCGCGAGGCGTCTCCCTGGCAAGGAGATCGTTAACGCCATGCGATTCGGATTTCTGACGATTTCGGCGGTGATTCTGGCCTCGCCCTTGTTCGCCCAAGCGGACCGGCCTGTCTACAAAGTGGATTTTCTGATCCGCGACGGAGGTGAGCCCGCCAAGCCGGCGGCCCGCTATTCCGTGTTGACCGAAGGCGACACGCGAACGTTTTTCCGGGGCAATACTCGCGCTCCGTATACCGTCCCTCCCGCTGCGTCCTCCGGTAAGCCTCCACAGGTTAACTTCACGGATATCGGTTTCACCCTGGATTGTGAAGTGCGCGAAACCGCGGGCAAAGTGACTTTGACACTGAAGGCCGACTTCACGCTTGCCGACATGTCCCGCGCCAATCAGCCACCGCTGGTGACCCATGTGACCCTGAACGTCCGGCCATCCCTCACGTTGGGAAAGCCCGGGGTGATCGCCTCCCTGGACGATCCCGTCGCGGCTCGCAAACTGGACTTCGAAGCCCTGGTGACTAAGTTGAACTAGCCGCTTCTCCGGGGGCGATCCGCGTTACACTGGGCATCCATGAAACCGCTCGCCTTGAGTTTGCTGCTTGCCTCGGTTGCCTTCGCTCAACCCGGTACGACGAAGGAAATCGCCCCCGGAGTATGGTTTCGCCAGGCCGGTCCGAACGAAGGCTGCAATCACCTGGTGGTCGAAATGAAGGATTACCTGGCCGTCGTGGACGCGAGCTACCCGCAGGGCGCCAACGCGCTACTGGCGGACCTGAAGAAGCTCAGCCCCAAGCCAGTGCGCTACGTCTTGCTCACCCATCACCACGGCGATCACACCTATGGCGGCGCGGTCTGGACCCGGGCCGGCGCAACCACGGTAGCCTTCGCGCCGCTCGCCAACGAGTACAAGCGCCTGGAGCCCGGCCGCTTCCAGGGCGCCGTGAAGAACCGGCAGGATCTCGCCGCGCTTCGCCTGGAGGCTCCCGAGCCGCCCAAACAGGTCGTCTCCGGCGGCAAGTTCGTGTTAACCGACGGCCGGCGGAAGATCGAGTTCCGCCATTACGGCTGGGGCCACACGCGCGGCGACGGCTACGTGTACCTGCCCAAGGAGAAAATCATCGCCACCGGAGACGCCGCCGTGAACGCCCCCGCGAACTTCCTGAGCGATTCCGACTTGCGCAACTGGCCCCGGATCCTGGCGAAGGTGGAGAAGTTGAAGCTGGAGCAGGTGGCCCCCGGACATGGTCCGCTGGGCAAGGCAAATGTGATTGCCGGGCAGCGCGAGTTCCTCTCCACGCTAGTTCGCGAAGTGGATGCCGCCCGCAAGGCTGGCAAGACGCTCAACGACCTGGTCAAAATCGAGGGCGAGCGCCCGGTATCCACCACGGTTCGAATGCCGGACTCGGTGAAAACCTGGGTGGGACCGCGGCTGCCCGCGCAGCTTCAGGAGACCTGGCAGCAGCTCGCGGCGGCAAAATGAATTTGACCACGCATTTACAGAGCTTTTAAGATAGGTCGCATCCATCGTCAACCTTGGAGGCGTGATGCGCGCGGTTCTTCTCGGTTTCACCTTCTGGCTGGTCTCTGCGCCCTTGTGCGCGCAAGGGATCATCACGACATTCGCCGGGAACGGCACGGCGGGGTTTGGGGGTGATGGCGGCCCGGCGACAGCGGCCTCGTTCAACCGCAGCGTCAACGTGCATGTGGATGGCGCGGGTAACGTTTATGTCACCGACGAGAACAACCATCGCATCCGGCGCATCGACCCCTCCGGGACGGTGACGACTTTCGCCGGCACGGGGGCGGCAGGCTTTTCCGGCGATGGCGGCCCCGCATCGGCGGCACAACTGAACGCGCCCACCGGCGTCTGCAGCGATGCCTCGGGCAACGTCTATATCAACGATCTGCGCAACGCCCGGATACGCCGCGTCTCGCCCGGCGGAGTCATTTCGACCTATGCCGGAAACGGCGGCAACGGCTGGGCCGGCGAGGGCGGTCCCGCGGGCGCGGCCACCTTATGGCTGCCCATCCGCTGCGCGGTCTTCAATAACGCGCTCTACTTCGTCGATCAGGGCGCGCATCGCGTTGCACGCATCACCGCGGGCGGCACTCTGGAGACCCTGGCGGGCAACGGCGCGCGAGGCTTCAGCGGCGACGGCGGTCCCGCCTCCGCCGCGGTTCTGGACAACCCCACGGCGATCGCCGTTGATTACTCCGGCCGCATCTATTTCAGCGATCAGTTCAACCAGCGCATCCGGCGAATCGTGAATGGAACCATCTCCACGTTCGCGGGCACCGGCACTCCCGGCTTTTCCGGAGACGGAGGTCCGGCTTCGGCGGCCGGCCTCAATTTTCCCGGCGGCATGACCGTGGATCAGGGAGGCGCCCTGTACTTCACCGACGGTCCAAACCATCGCGTCCGCCGTATCAGCCCCGACGGCGTCATCTCGACCGTGGCGGGAAACGGCGCCGCGGCCTTTTCGGGCGACGGAGGCAGCGCGACCCTGGCCTCCTTGAACGGCGCCTTCGGCGTGGCTCTGGACAATCTGGGCAGCCTATACATCGCCGACACAATCAACAATCGCATTCGCCGCGTTTCCGGAATCGCTCCTCCCAGCGCCCCGGAGTTCACCTCGGCCGGCGCGGTGAACGCGGCCAGTTTCCGGCCCGGTTTCACGCCCGGCGGGCTCGGCACCATCTTTGGACGGAACGTCTCCAGCGCCAACGGCATTGTGCTGGTGCGGCAAGCACCCTGGCCCGCCCGGCTGAACGGGATTTCGGTCACCATCAATGGAGTCAGCGCGCCCATGTACGGGATCGCCACGGTTTCCGGTCAGGAGCAGGTCAGCTTTCAAGTCCCGTTCGATCTGACTGGTTCGAGCGTCAGCGTGGTCCTGGAGAACAACGGCGTTCGCAGCGCCACCGTCAGTGTGCCCTTGCTGCAGGAGCAGCCCGGCATTATTTTGATTGACGCGGCGGCGAACGGCGCCTTTCTCAAGCCGGACTTCAGCGTGATCGGACCCGCGAATCCGGTGGATCGCGACGCATTCGCATTGCTGTACCTGACAGGATTAGGAGCTGTCCGGCCGGCCGTGTCTACCGGCGCGGTCGCCCCTTCCGCGCCTCCGTTCGCCGAAACCACGGACCGGCCCGTGGTCACCGTGGCGGGACTCAGTTCCGAGGTAGCTTATTCCGGGCTCGCCCCCGGCCTCATCGGCCTGTATCAGATCAACTTCCGGATTCCGGCGGGCGCGCCCACCGGTCCGCAGGACGTCGTCGTGACGCTTCGCGGCGCGGCTTCCAATACCGCCAGGATCGCCATCCGTTGACGCCGCGGTCGCCACAAGGGCGTTGATCCGCGGAAACGCACTTCAGCGCGTAAGTAAATCAAGAGGTGAACCTTGACTGATCAAGAACGAATCGAGGCGGCCCAAAGCTGCCACTTGATGATCTCTTACTTGAGACATGTTCAGAGACGCGGCGGTTTTCACGACGACAAGTTTGACGATTTTCAGTATCTGATCCGAACCTGGATCGAACTGGGAACCATTGTCCGGGGCACCGGATACATCAACGACATCCGCGGGCTGTGGCCTTCGCTGCGTGCTCCCGACACCACAACCAAGAAGCCCTCGGCCGAACTGTTGCACGACTTGGATTGGCTGATGGACGCGATCAGCTATGCTTCCGGCCGCTCCGATGAATCGCTGCTGCTGCCCTGGCGGCATGCCGAACGCTCCATGCTGAACCTGGTGTATTCGTATCGCAACAAGCTGAAGCTCATCAACCCGGCGAAGGCGCGCGAGTTCCTCGAGTTCCTCACCGTATGGCAGCAGCGCCGAAGGCTTTAGCCCGCGATCCGGGGCCGGCCGGCGCGGCGCCGGTCCCATTTACCGGTATTTCATCTTCCAGTCGTGCCTCCGACACACTCGACGCGTAAGCTTACCAACTTCGGTATGCAGTCAAGTCCTTCGGAGCGTAACTCAATGTTCAATTTGTATCGCCTGGTTCCCACCATCGCGCTGGGCGCCATTTTCGCAGCGAACGCGGCAGCCCAGACGTCCGGCTCCAGCGTTCGCATTCTTCTGCCGGAGCGTACCCGTCTCCTGCAGGGCCAACTCGTGGACGTGATCCTGGAGGTCCGGAATGCCGCGGCCGTAAGCGGCCTGCGTGTCACCGCCGGCGAGCAGGACATCACCTCGCGTTTCAGCGCCCCCGTCCGCGCGGAGCTCGACTGCGATTCTTCCAGCGACTGGGTCATCCGCGCCAACCTGTCTTCTTTTGAGACGCTTGGCGAGTGGGACCTGCGCGCATCCCTGCAAGCCGACGGCCGCGAAGTCACCCACAGCCGCAAGATCCTGATCCGGCCGTTCAGCATGCCCGCGGACGGCACCCGGCGCAACGTGATCCTGTTCATCGGCGACGCCATGGGCACCGCGTATCGCGACGCGGCCCGCCTGGTCTCCAAATCCATCGTCGACCAGAATGGACGCAACACCTTCCGGGAAGGCTTCTTTGACGACCTCCTCGAGATGGACAAGATGCCCGTCAGCGGCTTCTCCATGACCTATGGAACCGACTCCATTGTGCCGGACTCCGCCAACACCGGCACTGCCTGGGCCTCCGGCAACAAGAGCTTCCTGAACGCCGTGAACGTGTTCGCCGACGGCACCGACTGCCGCTGGCGCTTCACCGGGCAGCCGAACGCCTCCACGCAGCCCTTCATTCTCGACAATCCCCGCGTGGAGAACCTGTGGCAGTACCTGAAGCGGCGCTACAACTACCGCACCGGTATCGTATCGACGGCGGCGGTGACCGATGCAACTCCGGCCGTGCAGGGCGCCTACAGCGGCTTCCGCCAGACGCGACTGGAGATCGCACGGCAATACTTCGAGAATCCGATGCTGAACGGCCAGCCGGCATTCGACGTGATCATGGGCGGCGGCTCGGAAGCATTCACTTCCGGCGGCCGAACCGATGGCCGCGACCTGATCCAGGAATTCCAGAACCGCGGCTATCGCCTGGTGACCAACGCCGCCGAGTTGCGCGGTTTGCAGTTCGGCCAGCCTACCCTGGGCTTCTTCAAGGGCGCTCGCAGCCCTCGCCCCGCCACTGACGGCATCCGCGCGGCTCAGGACGTGAATATGGACGTGGCCTACGACAAGCTTGGATTCACCCGCCCTGCTTCCGAGCCGCGTCCCAACTTCGACGGCTTCACTGACCAGCCCATGCTCGAACTGATGACCCAGAAGGCCATCGAAATTCTGTCCAGCTCCTTCAACCGCGCCCCCTTCATTCTGATGGTGGAAGCGGCGTCCATCGATAAGCAGTCGCACCCCAACCACTACGGCGGCACCATCTGGGACACCATCGAGATGGATCGCGCGGTCGGAGTGGCCAGGTCGTGGGCCGCCCGCCGCACCGCCAAGGACACCCTGATCGTGGTCACGGCCGACCATGACCAGTCCATGCACATCATCGGCGTCAGCAACACTCCCGATTCGGAGTATCTGAATCGCGACAAGCGTGAGGAAGTGCCGGTCCGCTCTTCCCGCGGCGAGCAGTTCTTCACCGTCTACGGCGATTCGTTCACCAACGCCCGCGCCGGCCTGCCCTTCATCAACGGCAGCGTCGGCGCCGACAACAACCGCGGACCGGGCGGCATGCCCGGCAGCTTCCTGCCCACCAACAGCACCACGGACCCGGCTTCCAGCACCTACTCCACCTACTTCGGGGCTCCCGCCTATCCCATGGACTCTCGCACCGGCTATCCGGCTAACGTCGCCGCGCAGGGACAGACCATCCGGCGCCTCGCGGTCGGCTTCCGCACCGGCGATCACACGGGATCGAGCGTCCCTGTGACGGCGGAAGGTCCCGGCGCGCTGCTGTTCACCGGCTACATGGACCAGACCGACATCTTCTTCAAGATGGCGGTGGCGCTGTCCGGCGATACCGCGGAAGCGGACAAGTTCCTCAATGAGGTTCTGAACTCCAACCGCTACCCCAAGACCATCGGCAAGTAAATGATCGCCAGACAACTCATCCTGGGGGCGCTGCTGCTGGCAGCGCCCCGTTTTTCCACCGCCTTCGGCGAACCCGATCCCCGCACCCGCCCCGAGTTCCTGCTGGAGTTTACTTTGAGTGAGACGGAAGGCGAAGTTGCGGCGAAAATGGGCCCGCCCCGCCAGGTGGCCGACCTCAGCACGGATTACCGCGCCTACCACTTCCAAATCGGCGTCGACGACCTCCATGAGCTCAGCCACATCCTGGTCTTCTCGCGGACCTCCGGCAAGCTGGTGAGCATCACGCAGAACTTCGAGCCGGAGCGCGACGTCACCGCGCTGTTCCCGCCCGGCGATTCGCGTGTCCACTTCTGGCCCGACGCGGAAAAGCCGCAGTACAGCATCTTGGTCAGAAAACTACCCGGAAACCGCCTTCTGATGTCCATGGGAACGCGTAAACCGTCCGATCCCGCCGGCCAACTGATGCTGATCCGCCGCGATGCCCTGGCCGCCTTCCATCCCTGGCTGGCCGCCCAACTTTCCTCTGAGTAGCCGGGAAGCTGCCGCCGACCAGGCGCCGCACCCCGTCGCGACGTTCGGATAGAATGGGCACCAAACATCCACCGGGGAGGATTCCAGCCATGCGACTTCTGGCGACCATCTGCATCACTTCCGCGCTGGCTTTTGCAGCGAAACAGCCGATGACATCGGCCGATCTGTGGGAGCTGCGCACCGTCACGGACCCGCGCATCACCAAGGACGGCAAGAGCGTCATCTATCAGGTCGGCTGGGCCGACAAGATGACCGATCAGCAGCATTCCAATCTCTGGATTGCCTCGAGCGACGGTAAGGACCAGCGCCCGCTGACCACCGGCGCCTTCCGCGACACCACGCCGCGGCTGTCGCCGGACGGCACGCGCCTGGCGTATCTGTCGAACCGCAGCGGGCGCACGCAGATCCACGTGCGCTGGATGGACTCGGGGCAATCCGCGCAGATCACCGATATCACCGAGGCGCCGTCGTCCATCGATTGGTCGCCCGACGGCAAGTCCATCAGCTTCGTGGCGCGCGTTCCGGGCAAGACGCAGTGGTCCGCCAAAATGCCCGAGAAGCCGCAGGGCGCGCGTTGGGCTGACCCTCCGGTGATCATCGAACGCCTGCGCTGGCGGCAGGACGGCTTTGGAATGATTCAGCCCGGCAACTATCACATCTTCGTCGTGCCGGCGACCGGCGGCACGCCGCGCCAGATCACTTCCGGCGAGTTCGATCACGGCGGTCCGGTGCGCGGCGGCAGCTATTCCTGGTCTCCCGATTCGAAGACCCTGTACGTGTCCGCGCAGCGGATTCCCGACGCCGACTACAACCTGGAAGGCGGCGAGATCTACGCTTTCACCATCGCAGACGGCGCGGTGAAGCAACTGACCAACCGCAAGGGTCAGGACACCGGGCCGGTGGCGTCGCCCGCCGGCAACAAGATCGCCTACACGGGCCATGACTGGAAGTTCCAGAGCTACACGGTGAATCACCTCTACGTGATGGATGCTGACGGCTCGAACGGGAAGGCGCTGACGCCGAACTTCGATCGCGATATCCGCGCGCCGGAGTTCTCCTGGGACGGCAAGACGATCTACTTCCTGGCCGACGACCGCGGCAGCACGCACCTGTATTCGATTCCGGTGGAAGGCGGCGAACCCAAGCAGCTCACCACCGGCATGTACCAGCTCGGCGGCGGACGCGCCGGCGACTTCACCATCGCTAACAATACGCAGATCGCCACGGTGAAGACCTCGCCCAAGGAGCCCGGCGATGTGGTGGTGTTCTATGCGCATCGCGGCGGCGACCAGACCAGGATCACCGGCGTGAATGACAGCCTCCTGGCGGATCGCGAGCTCGGCGAGGTGGAAGAAATTACCTACGATTCCTTCGACGGCAAGACGATTCAGGGCTGGATCGTCAAGCCGCCGAAGTTCGACGCATCCAAGAAGTACCCCATGATTCTGGATATCCACGGCGGTCCGCACGCGATGTTCGGCGTCGGGTTCCAGGGTGAATTCCAAATCCGGGCGGCGCGTGGCTTCGTTGTTCTGTACACGAATCCTCGTGGATCCACTGGGTACGGCGAGAGTTTCGGCAACATTATCCACACCAAATATCCGGGCGATGACTTCAAGGACCTGATGGCGGGCGTGGATAAGCTGATCGCCAAGGGTTACATCGATCCCAAGCGCATGGGCGTCACCGGCGGATCGGGCGGCGGGTTGCTGACGGCGTGGACCATCGGGCAGACCGATCGTTTCGCCGCGGCGGTGTCGCAGTACCCGGTGACGAATTGGATCACGCAGGCGGGCACCGCGGACGGCGGCTACACGCATTCGGCCCTATGGATGAAGAGCTTACCCTGGGAGAACACCAAGCAGTTCATCGAACGCTCGCCGATTTTCTACGCGCAGAACTTCAAGACGCCGACGATGGTGATCACGGGCGAGGCGGACTATCGCACGCCGATGGCGGAAAGCGAGGAGCTGTATTTCGCGCTGAAGGCTCGCAAGGTTCCGGCGGTGCTGGTGAAGGTGCCGGATGAGCCACACGGGATTCGGGCGCGGACGAGCCATTACATCGCCAAAGTCGAACATATCCTGGCGTGGATGGAGAAGTACACGGGGGCGAATGTAAGCTCGAAGACAGATTAAGAGGATTCTGATTGAGTTTTCATGGGCCGGCTGAGTGATCAGCCGGCTTTTTTTCTTGAATCAAGAGATTCGCTGTGGTAACTTTCCAGCCATGGCTGATGAAACAAGCAGTGGAGAGAAAGCTCTGCTCTTTACGACAATGATCGATCACGAGATCATCATCGAGTTCGACAAGTCGCTCGCGAACCAAATCACAGTAGTTCCAGAGCCGCAGCCGGGCAAGCCAATTCGTTACGTCTTCAAGATCACGAATCCCGATACAGCCTATTTCGAGTACATAGAGTTTAAGAAGGGAAACTCCAAAGCCCAGCCAAAGCTGCCGATAACAAGCTCACAGGATTCTGTAACATTGTTTTTCAAAAAGATGTAATCGCCCTTCACCGACGTCCCACCCTCGCGTGGTAACCTAACCCTTCCATGCGAACCAACCACGTCAAAGCTGCCCTGAAACAGGGCCAGCTCCAGCTCGGATGCGCCTTCGGGATGATCCCCTCGCCCGAGGTCGCGCGCATCCTCGCCGCCGCCGGCTTCCACTGGACCTTCATCGACGGCGAGCACGGCTCCTTCGGCACCGAAACCCTGGCGAGCCTCTCCGGCGCGTGCGCGCGAGCCGGGCTGTGCCCCATCGTGCGCGTGGCCGATCTGCAATATTCGCTGATCGCCCGTTCGCTCGACAACGGAGCGCAGGGCATCCTGTTCCCCCGCGTGGAATCGCCCGAACTGTTGGAGCGCGCCATCTCCTGGACCCGCTTCCCGCCGATGGGCATCCGCGGCTTCGGCCTGGGCGCGGCGCACATCGATTACGAAAAAGCGACCATCCCGCAGATGATCGAGCACATGAACGCCGAAACGATGGTGGTGTTGCAGATCGAGACCGTAAAGGCGCTGGACGCCCGCGACGAACTGCTGTCGGTGCCGGGCATCGACGCGGTGATGGTGGGCCCGGCCGACCTCACCATCTCGCTCGGCGTCCCCGGCGAGTTCCAGCATCCCAAGATGGTGGAAGCCGTGGAGAAGATCCGCGAGTCCTGCCTGAAGCACGGCATCGCGCCGGGCATCCACAACCGCACCATCCCGCTCGCGCAGTTCTGGCGCGACCGCGGCATGAAGTTCATCGGCTGCGGCGCGGACACCGGGTTCCTGTTCGAGCGCGCGTCGGAAACGGTGAAGTCGGTTCTCGGGTAAGCCGCGGTCACGCCGGATTTCCACCTCGATTTCCCCGATTACCAATCACTTGCGCGAACCCTTGCCCTCGCGCGTTGCATCGCCGTGCTACAAAGATGTCCGAAGCGCGACGGGCTGGCCAGCCTGCTTCTTAAGCCGGGATCGATCCCGCACCGAAAATCCGTCGACAGAGGCCGCCCCCGGCAAGGGGGCGGCTTGCACGGTTTACCGGCGAAGGCCGGAGTGTGTCCGCGCGCCTCTACTCCTCGCGCAGCGCTGCCAGCGGATCGATCCGGGTGGACCGCCGCGCCGGCCAGTAGCACGCCGCCAGCGCGAGCCCGGCCAGCAGCAAGGGAGCCCCGATCAGCAGCAAGGGATCGGTCATGCTGGTCTGCAGCACCTGCGAAAGCGCCGACAGGTATGTGCTGGCGGTTTGCACCAGCGCGTACGCCGCCGCGAAACCGAATACCGTACCCACCGCGACCATCCAGGTACCCTCGCGCATCACCAGGCGCACCACATCCAGGCGGCGCGCGCCCAGCGCCATGCGGATGCCGATCTCCTTGGTCCGCTGCACCACGGCGTAGGCGGTGACGCCGGCCAGCCCGATCGCGGCCAGAAGCAGGCCGAACAGTCCGATCGCGCCATACAACACCGTCGTAATCTTCACCAGCAGCAGCAGATTCCGCACCTGATTCTCGATGCTGTCCGCGTGGAACACGGTGACATTGGCGTCCTGGGACGAGACCAGCCGCCGGACCGCCGTGATCACGTCGATCCCCGGACGCGAACGAACCATCAGCGTTACGCCCTGGGCCGAAGGCGTGGCGTAAGCCGACTGCGCCACCGGCAGATACGCCCCGTTGGCGCCTTCGTCGATCACGAACGTGGAGCGGACGTTCCGGGCAACTCCCACTACCTCGTAGCGCTTGCCTTGAAGGTCCACGGTTTGGCCCACCGCCGTTGTGTTCGGCCAGAAATTGCGAGCCATGTTTTCGTTCACCACTACTACCCGGGCCTCGCCGCGCTCGTCCGGCGTCTGGAACCCCCGTCCGGCCACGAGAGGAATGCCGATGGTCTCGAAGTAGCCGCTGCCGACATGTTCGATCCGCGTGGGCTTGACGCGAGTTCCGGCCGCTTCGTCCAGGAAATCCTGCTTTGTCGCCACGATTGACTGGCCCCCGAACAGGTTCAGCGGCGCGGATTGGGTAAGAGTGGCGGCCACGATGCCGTCGATCTCCCGGACCTTGGCGGGCAGCTTGTCGAAAAAGTCGCGCGCTTGTTCCGCACTGTAGCCGTCGCGAACCGGATCGAGCGACATCGTGTACAGGTTGGACGTGTCAAAGCCGACATCCACGTTCGCGGTGCGCTGAAATCCCAGAATGATGAAGCCGGTCATCAGCAGCAGGGCCAGGGAGCCGGCCACCTGCTGCAGCACCAGGATATTGCGGGTGGAGAACCAGCGGAAGCCGCGCGTTGCGCCGCCGCTCTTCAACGCGCTGGCGATGTCGCTGCGGGTGGCGGCAAGGGCCGGAGCAAGTCCGAACAGGATGCCGGTGAGGGCGCTCAGCAGAAAGGTGACACCCGCCGCCGTCCAACTGATCCGCAGTTGGAGATCCATGTAGTTCGGGATGATGGGACGGAACCATTCGGTGGTGGAGTTGGACCAGTACGCAAAGAGCAGTCCGACGGCGCCGCCCGCGATCGCCAGAAGCATGCTTTCGGTGAGCAGTTGGCGGAGGATTCGCCCCCGGCCGGCGCCGATCGCGAGCCGCACGGCGATCTCCTTGCGGCGCGCCAAGGCCCGGGCCAGCAGCATCGTGGCGACGTTGGCGGAGGCGATCCAGAGCATCAGGCCCACCAGAATCGCCGGAAACGCAGTAACGGTGGGCAGATCCTCATCGCGCACCGGAATCAGGCGTCCACCCGGCAGCAGCGTGACGCGGCGGCCCTTGTGGTCCTTGCCCGGATCGTTCCGCTGCTGTTCCAGATTCCGCGCCATCGTATCCAGCGCGTTCTCGGCCTCGGAGACCTTAACGCCGGGCCTTAGCCGTCCGAACAACTGAAACGCGGCCACGCGCCGGTCTGTAAGCGCGCCGCTGCCGAGCTCCGGCGCCACCCGCGTCTGGATGCTGGTGGGCAGGAACAGGTCGGCGGCAGCCATCATGGGGGAGGCGCCCAGGAAATCCGGTGGCCCGACGCCAATGACGGTAACGGCCTGCCCGTTGATCCGGATCGAGCTTCCGGCGATGTCGCGGCGCGCGCCCAGCTTGTCGCGCCAGTAGCGATGGCTGAGCACCGCCACCGGAAGGCCGCCCGGCTTGTCCTCGGGTCCGATGAGTCGCCCCAGGTAGGGCGCGACTCCCAGGGTCGCGAAGTAATCGGCGGTCACCAGGTGGCCCCAGGCGCGCTCGGGGCCGGCCCCCCAATTCACCACGAAAGGCACGGGCGCCAGGTAAGCGGCCAGTGTGGCGAACTGGCCGGAATGGTCGCGATAATCCTCGTAATCCGGATATCCAGCCGGCCGCTGGAACCGCACCAGGCCCTTTGGCTCCGCAACCCGCGGAACCTCCCGAAACACCGTGGACTCCAACTGGCTGTAGACGGAAGTTCCCATCCCGATCCCCATGCCCAGAGAGAGAATCGACACCGCGGCGAATCCCGGCGACTTACGCAGGGTACGCAAGGCATACTTCACATTCAGCCAAAACTCGGCGCTCAGTTCCGCGATCAGACGCATGATGAGATCTCCAAACATCCCGGCGACAAAGGGTAGAAAACCCCGCCAGCCCTGGCGCGCGGCCACGTGCTGGATGAGGTCTTCCGATAGCGCGACCAGTTCGTTCCCGTGGGCCCGCTGAAACTCCTCCGGAAATCCGCGGGCGAGCCAGCGATACGCATGGATCGCGGCGCCGGCTGCCTGTCCGGCGCTCATAGGGGCACCCGCGAATCGAGAATCCGCACCAGTTCCCGCAGGCGGCTGCTCTCGGCGGCAAGGGCGGCCTGTCCTTCCGGGGTCAGGCGGTAGTAACGGCGCCGCGCGTCGTCGAACGCCGGCCGGTCGCCGGTCTCTTCGATCAACCCGGCGTCCACCAGCTTCTTCAAAGTTCCGTAAAGGGTGGCAGGCCAAAGGCGGACTTTCCCGCCGGTGTGCTCCAGAACGGATTGCATGATCGCATAGCCGTGCTGGTCGCCTTCGGACAAAGCGAGCAGCACATGAAACCAGTTCGGCTTAAGGTGTATCGCCATCGCTCTATATACTATCTGATACCGAGTACGATCCGAGCGTCCTCCCGGTTCGCAGAAAGATCAGCAGTGATGTGGAGAGTGAATAAAACGCAGCTAAATGCTACGCTCCGTGGCACTTCTTGTACTTCTTGCCGCTGCCGCACGGGCACGGTTCGTTGCGGCCGGCCTTGGGGATTTCGGCGGTGGGCTCTTCGATCGGCTCTTCGCTATCCGCGTCGTCGTTCTCGAAAACGGGGTCCAGACCGTGCATGATCAGGCGCTGATCGAGCGCCATCCGGACCGTATCGGCCTCTTCGTCGCTCAAACCGGCGGCCGCGTCCTCGATTCTCCGGAACAGTCCGCGGATGCGCCCGCGGGAGATCTCGGCGGGGATACACAGGGCATACGCGAACAGCGCCTCGTCGCGGAAGGTGTCATCGTTCAGCAGCTTTTTCAGCCTGCCGGACTCGGCGCCGAAATTGAAGTAGCCGGCCCCGAGAATCGCCTGGCGCTTTACAGCCGGATCCGCGTCGTCGAGGTGCGGCGGGATGAAGCTTGCGAATTGCCGGTCCGCCGACCGCCACATCGCTTCGAGCGCCTTGGCGCGGGCCGCGGGATTTTCGTAGAGCAGGCGGATGCAGGCGGCGACGTCCGCGTGGGCGGATTCAAAGGAGAGGCCGACGGCGGCGCCGCCGCGCTCCTCGACAGGCGCCCGCGGGTCCGCGGCGACCGCGAGCATCGCGGCCCGGATCTCGGCGCTTTCCGACGCATCGCTCAACGCCTCCCAACAGCGGGCGCGGACCTTGGGGTCGTCGTCGGTTTTCGCCATCTCCAGCAGGCGCTCGCGCGCCGGGCGGGACAGCTTGCCGGGGAAGAAACTGGCGGCCGCGCGCGCCCGGTATTCGGCGTCGGCGGATCGCGTCATCTCCAGGATGTCGGCCTCACTCAGCAGCTCGAGCGCGGGGCCGCTGATGCGCGGATATTCGGCCCAGATGTCGAAGGGCTCCCTTTCGCGCGGGGGTTTCGGGTGGTCGATCTCATCCCGGGAGGCTTCGAGATCGTAGCGGAGCGCCCGGTCTTCCTCGGGAATCTGCCGGAGCATGGCTTCCAGGGCAGGCTTGGCGGCGGGGTCGCCGTAGATTCCGAGCGCCAACCCGCCGAGCAGCGCATCGGTCTCCAGGCAATCGAGCAGGATTTCCAGAATCCGGGGATCGCGAACTCCGAGTTCCGCAAGCAGGAAGGCGATGTCCGAGGTCTCGAACTCCCGGTACAGCTCCAGGAGCGTTTCGAGCGCGGCTGCGCCGAGCGGCGCCACGGCTTCGATGACTTCGTCCGGGATGTCCTCATGCGAGCGCCGGATGACGCTCGCGAAGAACGGCATGGCTTCGGGCGTCCGCAGGTGGCGGAAAAGATCGACCAGGAGCAGATCCAGGGACAAGAGATCGGAGGAGCGGTCCTCGCCGGCGAAGCGCAAGAGGCCGGGGAGGGCCGCTTCGCCGCGGTCCAGGATCGCCTTGAGGAAGCGATGATCCACGCCGGCGCGCCCGCCGGCCGCCGCGGCCAGCAGATCGTAAACGGGAAGCGAGGGGAATTCGGCGGGGACAGGAAACATAAGGTTCACTTCAAACGGCAAGAGGCCGGCACACGGCCGGCCTCCTGATTGTTGCAGATTGGGAAACTACTCTTCTTCTTTGACGACGTTCACCGGCAGTTCCAGGGTGACGTCCTTGTGCAGCTTGACCGGGACCTTGAACTCGCCCAGGGTCTTGATCGGCTCGGCCAATTGAATCTTCCGGCGATCGATCTTGTAGCCCTGCTTGTCCAGGGAGTCGGCGATGTTCTGCGCCGTCACCGAGCCGAACAACTGGTCGTTCTCGCCCGCCTTCTGGCGGATGGTGACGACGACCGAGCCCATCATGCGGGCCAGTTCCTGGGCGTCGGAGGCTTCCTTGGCCTCGCGGCGCAGAGCGGCCTGCCGCTCCTGATCCACGATCTTCTTGTTGGCTTCCGTTGCCATCACCGCCATGCGGCGGGGGATGAGGAAGTTGCGAGCGTAGCCGGAGGCGACCTTCACCACCTGGCCCCGGCTACCGAGTTTTTCGACATCTTCGCGGAGAATGACTTCCATGGTGACTGGTGCTCCTTAGATTTGCGCCGCGTAGGGCAGCAGCGCGATGTGGCGCGCCTGTTTGATCGCTTCGGTCAGCCGCCGCTGGCAAGGGCCGCAGGTGCCCGAGATGCGCCGGGGCAGGATCTTGCCGCGCTCGGAGATGAACTGCGACAGGAACCGCACATTCTTGTAGTCGATGGACTCGTTCTTGTCCATGCAGGGCCGGCAGACCTTCTTGCGCCGGAAATACTGTTTCTTTCCGGCGACCGCCTTGTCGCCGCCCGTGGGTTTTTGGGAAGCCGGTACCGGCTTTCCCCCTCTTCCTTCCGCCATGATGATTTCTCCTGTTCCTTATTCCTGGGCCGCCGGTTCGCCCGGCACGGGCGCCTGCTGGGTCAACATCTGCTGCTCGACGCTGGGAGCGGCGGGGGCGGGGGCCGGCATTTGCGGCTTCCGCTTCATTCGCTCCTCGCGCTTCTTGGCGCGCTTCACCAGCTTCTTCATGCGCTCATCGGTGCGAACGGTGAGATATCGAAGCACCAGGTCAGTGAGGCGCAGTCGGCGCTCCAGTTCCTTGACGAGGGTCGCGCCCGCGTGGAACTTGATCAGGATGTAATAGCCTTCCGCGTGTTTCTGCACGCGGTAAGCCAGCCGGCGGACGCCCCATTTTTCGGTAGCGTCCACGACCCCGCCGGAACTGGTGATCAGCCCGGTGAGTTGCTCGACGAGGGGGGTGATTTCCTCATCGGTGGCGTTCGGTCGAAGGATAAACAGCTCTTCGTAGACTCTCATTCTTCCTCTTCATTTAAGCCTTGGGCGCGACGGTTATAAACCGCCATGGCCTTCTCGACGCCTTCGGCAAGTATGGACTCCACCGCGCTCGCGGCTTGATCCACGAAATCGCGGACGTCCCCGATTTGCGCCCGCTTGAAAGGAGCGAGTACAAACCGCGCGCCATCCACGGGATGACCGGGATGGATGCCCAGGCGAACCCGGGCAAAGTCGTTGGTTCCCACGCTGCGGATCACGCTCTTCATCCCGTTGTGGCCCGCGGCCGAGCCCTTCGGTTTGATCCGCAACCGCATCCAGGGCAGGTCCAGCTCGTCATAGACAACCACCAGCCGGTCCGGCCCCAACTCATATCGCTTCAGCAACCCCTCCACGGAAGGGCCGCTGACATTCATGAACGTCTGCGGTTTCGCGAGGGCCGCTTCCCTGCCCGCCACGGTCCCCAGGCCCACGAACGCCATGTTCTCTTTCCGGCTGATCCGGATCTGATTCCGCTCCGCCAGCCGGTCCATCACCAGAAACCCGAGGTTATGCGGCGTGAACTCGTATTCCGGACCGGGATTCCCCAGCCCGGCGATGAGAAATTCCGCCGGCACGGGGTCCGCTACTTCTTCTTCTT
This sequence comes from Bryobacteraceae bacterium, assembly GCA_019748195.1. Classification (GTDB taxonomy): domain Bacteria; phylum Acidobacteriota; class Terriglobia; order Bryobacterales; family Bryobacteraceae; genus JAIEPW01. Next base: position 58,857 of record JAIEPW010000043.1, on the reverse strand, counting down.
CTCGTCGGCGCCCTCGACTTCCTTCTTGCCCTTCTTGATCACTTCGGGCTCGGCGCCCGCGGCCGCGGGTGCGCCTTCGGCCGCCGGAGCGACTTCTTCATGCTTCAACGCCACCACGTGCACGATCACGCTGTCGGACGGGCTCAGCAGCCTCATGGAGCCGGAAAGCGGGATGTCGCCGGCGCGCACGCCCTGCCCGATCGCCAGATCCGAAACATCGACATTGAAGAACTCCGGAATCTCGTCCGGAAGGCACTCGATTTCCACTTCGCGGGTGACTGCCTCGAGCAGTCCGCCCATCAGCTTGACGCCCTTGGATTCACCCGAGGTGTGCACCGGAACCTTGACGATCAGCGACCTTCCCAGGTCGATGCGCTTCATGTCGATGTGCAGGATCCGCTCGCGAATGGGATCGTTCTGCCAGTCGATAATCATCGCGGGGGTCTTTTCGACGCCGGTGATGTCGAGATCGAAAATCGTGTTGTGGCCGGTGGAGCTCATCAGGATCCGGGTGACGTCCTTGGGGTTGACGCAAACCGCGACCGGATCCTTTTCGGCGCCGTACACGACCGCGGGCGACAGGCCCCGGACGCGAAGCCGGCGGGCTTCGTTCTTTCCACGCGACGCGCGCGGCTCAGCGACTACGGTGATGTCCTTCTTCATGCGAAATTCCTCAAACTCCTTATACGAATAGGGTGCTGACCGACCCGTCGGAATGGATCGACTGGATGGCTTGCGCGAGCAGCGGCCCCACCGACAATGTCCGGATCTTGGAACAGGCGGCGGCTTCTTCGCGCAACGGGATGGAATTGGTGACGATGACCTCGGTGAGGCTGCTCGCGGAAATGCGTTCGACGGCGGGGCCGGACAGGACGGCGTGGGTGGCGCAAGCGCGCACCGACCGCGCGCCCTGTTTGTACAGAGCCTCGGCGGCCTTCACCAGCGTTCCCGCGGTGTCGATCATGTCGTCGACAATCAAGCAGTCCTTCCCGTCCACTTCGCCGATGATGTGCATCACCTCGGCGACATTCACTTCCGTCCGCCGCTTATCGATGATCGCCAGGGGCGCGGCCAGCCGCTTGGCGAACGCACGCGCACGCTCCACGCCGCCGGCGTCCGGCGACACCACGATCAACGTGTCCCCGCGGAGAGGCGCGAAGTATTCGATCATCACCGGCGTGGCAAACAAATGATCCACCGGGACATCGAAAAAGCCCTGAATCTGAGCTGCGTGCAGATCGAGAGCAAGAATCCGGTCCGCTCCGGCGCGCTCCAGCAGGCTGGCTACCAGGCGGGCCGAAATCGGCATGCGCGGCCGGTCCTTGCGGTCCTGCCTTGCATACCCATAATAGGGTAACACTGCCGTGATGCGTTCTGCTGAGGCGCGCTTCAAGGCATCCATCATCAGCAGCACTTCCATGATATGGCGGTCCACCGGGGTGCACGTCGGCTGGACCACGAAAACATCAGCGCCGCGAACGTTTTCTTCGATTTGCAGGTGAATTTCGCCGTCCGAAAACGGCTTGACGGTGGCGGCGCTGAGGTGACAGCCCAGTTCGCGGCAGATCTCCTGCGCCAGCGCGCGGTGAGCCGTGCCCGTGAAGATCTTGAGATGGTTGAATCTCATTGCCCGAACCAGCCTGGGGGCAGCCATGTGTGTCGATTCCCCAATCCGCCTGTCGAATCCGGCTGCAACTGCCGCAACCAGATCCGCTGATACCGGCTCCGGCTGACTACCTGAATCCGCTCCACCCGTTGTCCCGGGAAGGCCGCCGCGGCCCGATCCCGCGGCGTGTTGCTCTCCCAAAATCCAAACAATGACGAACCGCTGCCGCTCATTCGCGCGGGCGCCGCGCCTTGCCGCTCAAGGGCACGCAAGAGCTTTGCCAACTGGGGATATTGCCGGAAGACGGCCGGCTCGAAGTCGTTCTCGTACCCGGTCCCGCTCCCACCTCCGCGAGACCTGCTCAAGGACCAGACTAAGTGCTGGAAACCATTAATTTTAGATGACGATTCCGGGGATGTCAACGCAGCCTCTTGTGGGGGGCGATTCAGCGCCCGGTAGGCGTCCGCGGTGGAGGAATGGATTTCCGGCGCGATCAGCAGGCCCGGTCCAAACCGGGCGTCGGGCAGCGGATACAATTCAGTTCCAGTTCCACATGCGAGTGCGGTTCCACCGTGAAGAAAAAACGGCACATCCGCGCCGAGCGACGCGGCGATCCGCGGCTGGTCCGGCAGCGGCTTGCCGGTCAGGAATGGGATGGCGAGGAGAACCGCCGCCGCGTTCGAAGATCCCCCTCCCAGCCCGGCGCCCATGGGGATGTTCTTCCTCAGCACGAAACGGAGCGACGCCGTGGCTCGCTGCGAGTCCAGCGCCGCCTCGGCCGCTTGCAGGATCAGGTTGTGGGAGATATGGACGTTGCCTTCGATCTCCAGGCGCGTAACGCGGCTGCGGCGATACTCGACCTCAATCAGGTCGTGGAGCGAGATCGTCTGGAAGATGGTCCGCAGCTCGTGGTAGCCGTCCGTCCGCCGGTGGAGCACCCGCAGATCCAGGTTGATCTTGGCGAACGACTTGAGCCGGAGGCGTTTCACGAGCGCGCTTCAGTACTTGAGCAGCGAGTGGACTTCGTAGCCGGAGAGGCGGTCACGGCCCTTGAGGAAATCCAGTTCCAGGACGAAGGCCAGACCGGCGACCTTGCCGCCCAGATTCTCCACGAGTTGCGTGACGGCGCGAGCGGTGCCGCCGGTGGCCAGGACGTCGTCGACGATCAGCACGCTCTGTCCGGGCTCCACCGCGTCGCGATGGATCTCCAGGGCGTCGGCGCCGTATTCGAGCGCGTATTCGATTCGCTCCGTGGCGGCGGGCAGTTTCTTGGGCTTGCGAACGGGGATGAAGCCGACACCCAGGGCGTAAGCGAGGGCAGGAGCGAAGATGAATCCGCGGGCTTCGATTCCGAGAACCACGTCGATTTTCTGGCTGGCGTAATGATCGCGAAGGCCGCCGATGACCGCCGACAGGCCCTTGGGATCCTTAAGGAGCGTGGTGATGTCGAAGAAGTTGATGCCGGGCTTGGGAAAATCCGGGACTTCCCGGATGAGCGCTTTCAAATGTTCCATGTGGTTTCGGGTTGGAAGCGAATTTTCAAGTGTAACATCGCTTCCGGCGCGAATACCGTGCTTGGGCCCTTGGGTGCGGTGGTGACATTGGCTACACTAATACCGGGAGATCCACCCGCTACCGATGCTTACCAGCACAGACCATAAGGCGGATCTCGCAGCGAAGCCAACCCAGCTCAGCCGCGAAGACCTGCTCCGGGCGTTCCGAATCATGCAGACATCCCGTCGGATCGACGACCGGGAAATCCTGCTGAAGCGGCAGAACCGGATTTTCTTTCAGATCTCCGGCGCCGGACATGAAGCCCTGACCTGCGCCGCCGGCCTCGCGATGCGGACCGGTTACGACTGGTTTTATCCCTATTACCGCGATCGGGCGCTGTGCCTGGCGCTGGGCATGACGGCGGAGGAGATGCTGCTGGGCTCGGTGGGCGCGGGGGCGGATCCCAACAGCGGGGGGCGGCAGATGCCCTCGCACTGGGGTCACAAGCGGTGGAACATCGTTTCCAGTTCATCGCCCACGGGGACGCAATTTCTGCAGGCAGCCGGCTGCGCGCATGCGGGCAAGATCCTGAATCCGGACTCGGACGAAGTGACGCTGGTCTGCACCGGCGATGGCGCCACCAGCGAAGGCGAGTTCTGGGAGGCGCTGAACCTGGCCTGCCTGGACAAGCTTCCGGTCATCTTTCTGGTGGAGGACAACGGGTACGCCATTTCCGTTCCGGTGGAACGGCAGACGGCGGGCGGCGACATATCCAAGCTGGTGGAAGGCTTTCCGGGGCTGGAGCGCTTCAAGTGCGACGGCACGGATTTCCTCGAGTCGTACCAGACCATGCGCGAGGCGGTGGAATACGCCCGCACCCGGCGCATGCCGGCGTTCGTGCACGGGATGGTGACGCGGCCGTACTCGCACTCGCTGTCGGACGACGAGAAACTGTACAAAACCGCGGCGGAACGGGAGCGGGAAGCCCAACGCGATTGCCTGCACCGTTTCCCGCGCTACCTGATCGACGCGGGCTACAGCACGGCGCAGGAGATCGAGCAGATCATGCGCGAGGTGGACGAGGAGCTGCAGGCGGCGACGGATCGCGTGCTGGTGGCGGACCCGCCGGCGAAAGGCTCGGCGCTGCTGCACCTTTACAGCGAGACCGTTGATCCCGCATCTTCCGAATTTGAGACCCAGCCGCGATTTTCCGGCGATCCGCGGACGATGGTGGACGAGATCAACTGGACGCTGCATGAGGAGATGGCCCGCAACCCGAAGATGGTGGTGTTCGGCGAGGATGTCGCCGATTGCAGCCGCGAGGAGAATCTGGGCGAGGTGAAGGGCAAGGGCGGCGTGTTCAAGGCGACGCACGGGCTGCAGATCAAGTTCGGCTCGCGGCGCGTGTTCAATTCACCACTGGCGGAAGCGGGGATCGTGGGGCGGGCGATCGGCATGGCCTCGCGCGGATTGAAGCCGGTGGTGGAAGTGCAGTTTTTCGATTACATCTGGCCGGCGATGATGCAGATCCGGGATGAGCTCGCCACCATGCGGTGGCGATCCAACGGGCACTGGTCCGCGCCCGCGGTGATCCGGGTGGCGATCGGCGGGTACCTGACCGGCGGCGCGATTTACCACAGCCAGAACGGCGAGGTGACCTTCACCCACATCCCGGGGCTGCGGGTGGTGTTTCCGTCCAACGCGCTCGATTCCTGCGGCCTGCTTCGCACGGCGATCCGCTGCGACGATCCGGTGCTGTTCCTGGAGCACAAACGCCTGTATCGCGAGCCTTACAACCGCACGCCGCATCCGGGCGCGGAATACACCATCCCGTTCGGGAAGGCGCGGATCGTCAAGCCGGGCGAGCACCTGACCGTTGTGACTTACGGGTTCCTGGTGCAGCGCTGCCTGCAGGCGGCGGCCGAAATCGAAAAGCGCTATCCCGCGAAGACGGTGGAGGTGATGGACCTCCGTACTCTGAATCCATACGATTGGAACGCGATCGAGCGCTCGCTGCGGAAGACGAGCCGGCTGGTGATGGCGCACGAGGACACGCTCAGCTTCGGTTATGGAGCGGAGATCTGCGCTCGCGTGGCGAGCGAGCTGTTCGACTACCTGGACGCGCCCATCGGCCGGATCGGCGCGCTGGACACCTGGGTTGGCTACAACCCGCAACTCGAGGACGAGATCCTGCCGCAGAACGCGGATCTGATCGAGAAATTCGAGGAAACGCTGGCTTACTGAGCCGTAACCTTTCGGAGCCGCATGTGAATTACGGGCGGCTCCCGGCCGTCCTCCATGCGGAAGGCGACACCGCCCCAGCGCATGCGGCCATCGAAGTATTCGCCGTTTCGCTTGAGCTCCCATAGGATCATGCCGCGAGGCCGCATACCGTTCATGTAGCCGAACGTCATCGTGTCCTTGCCCACTTTCAGGAGTTGAAGCGGCCTCCGCATCGGCGCCATGCCGGGAGGGTAATCGAACGACTCGCCCACGACCCGGCCGTTTTCCACGCGGATCCGGACGTGGGCGGTGTTACGGGCCTCGGGATTCATCCAGTCCTCGCCTTTCCAGTCGCCGAGGAACTCGCGGGCTTCTTCCGGAGTTGGGAAGGGCTGATTCAACAGGCTCTCCACCGTTTCGGCGGGGGGCGGCCGCTTTTCCACCTCGGCGATGCGAGCCAATCGCGCCGGGGCGTCCGCGCTCTGGCCGTAAAGGTTGGTTAGCCGCTCGAAGGCACGCCGCGCATCCGCGCCGCGGCCTTCCATCGTGAGGTCGTCCACCACTTCGCGGATCAGGCTTTGCGGCGGTTCGAGAGGCGCGCCGTAGACCGCGCTGAGCTTGTCGTAATAAGGCAGGATGCTGGTGGTGGGCATCTCCGGAGCGGACATTTTGGAGTAAGGCTCGAACACGAACCGCAGCCCGAGATACGCTCCCAGCATGAGCATGGAGTTGTGCGTCTCGCGCGGCAGGTGCTGCTGTTGCAGACGCCAGGCGGGCGGCGCGGCGGACTGCAATTCCTTCCACAGGTCCGTCGGCCAGTCGAACCGCGCGGAGTAGGCTGCGTAATGAATCGGCACGGCGCTCGATTTCGCCCGCGCGATCAATTTTTTCGGCAGCCAGTGCGCATCCAGGTGCATAGGCCCGTCCAACGAGATCACCAGCCGGAAGGTATCCCGCGAAGCCGCGGCCCACGTGGCCAGGATGCCACCGGAGGACATCCCGATGAGGATGCGGGGGGCGGCGGTGCGAAATTGCTTGTCCATCGCCGGAAGAAGCTCACGCTCGATGAAGTCCAGGAAACGGTCGCCGCCTTCATTGCGGCTGCTGCCGCTCACGGAAAGGCCAGGCGGGGTCAGGTCGCGAACGCGGCCGCGGAAGGGGTCAATGTTTTCGATCCCGACCAGCACCATTTCGGGAATCTGGCCGTTGCGGATCAGTTCCGCGGCCGCTGGCGCGACGCGCGACATCACGGATTGGCCGTCAAGAATCACCGCCACCGGGTAGCGGCGCGGCGCGCTGGTTTTCTCGAACGACGGCGGAAGCGCCACCAGAACGGTGCGGGTCTCGCCCAGGATCTCCGAGCTGATAGTGAAGGCGCGGCCCTGGAATCCCGGGTTTGCGGCAGGGTCCGCGCCGGGAGCGCGTTCCAGGGTCTGAGCGGCGGCGCCGATTGCCGCCAGCATCAGCAGGAGAGCTTTCATTGCGGTTGAGAGTACCAGATCGTCGCGGGCGAATCTCCGCTTTAGGCAGCGATCTGGAACCCCGCGAACTACTCCTGGCCGCTCGGCGATCCCGCCGGCCGGCGAGCTCCCGCGTCCAGGTGCTGATAATTGAGCATCGCGTTGAAGAGCAGGAAGTACGAGCCCTGCGTCTCATTTCGCCAGATCGGATTGGTGGCGAACATCAGGACGTTGCCCTTGCCCACCGGGAGATTCACGACGGCGGGCGTGTTGGCGAGTTCGCGTCCGCCGGCGAGCATGCCGCTGACGAGCAGGTCGTTTTCCGGGGCGAAGCGCAACGCAACGCGCGGGCGGGCGTCGGGGAGCATGCCACGCATCATTTCGCGCAGATCCTCCGGGATGGGCGGATCTTCACCGGGCCGGACCACGGGCGGCGCTTCGGGGGCCTGGAACGGACGGCCCTGGACGATATCCGGATCCGTGGCGGAGCCCCGGCCCGTGGGACGCGGGCCCGACGCGCCGCCGAAAGGATCCCGGCCGCCGAATGCCCCGGCGAGTCCGGTGCTGAACACCGGGGCCTGGTTGAAGTAGACGGCGAACTTGTCGGGATAGCCGTAGACGATGGGGCTCTTGCGGTCGCCGAGGACGGCGTTCAACACGCTGCCGCGCACGCGAAGCTCGCGCGTGGGTTGAATGGAGATTCCCTCGACCAGGCCGTAATCGATGGGGATCGACGAGTTGCCGGCGATGGTGACGAACAAGCCGCCGGCTTCAATGAACTTCTTCAGGTTCATCAGGCCTTCCAGGCCCATGCCGCCGCGAATGTCGTCGGCCGAGTCGGGCGCGGAGCCCAGGTTGGGGGTAAGTTCGGTGGTCTTCCAGGGGATCGGATCGCCGCGCATCGGCAAGCCGTTCACCACGCGCTGCGAGTTGCCCGGGGTGGGCCCTAAAATGATGACGTCGTACTTGGACCGAAGGTCGGGGTCATTGCGCAGCTTGTGATCGGAGATGTAGGTGTACGGGATCTTGAGCTGATCGAACGCGATCCGGTACCAGCCTTCGTTCTGCGTGTTCAGCCAGGAATGGACCAGGGCGATCCGCGGGGCGGCGATCTCGTGCTGCGGCGCCTTGGGAGCTTCGCTGAGGGCCGTGACATCGAGGCCGAACTCCGCGGCGGCGCGTTCCAGCGCGGCGCGATCCACGTTGGCGATGATGAAGGACCCGGCATTGAACTTGCGGCCGCCGGCTTCAAACGCCTCCTCCGCGGCCATCATTTTCACGTTCTTCATGGCATAGCGGAAGCTCATCAGGGTGTTGTCGGTGTTGTGATTGATCACATACACGGAACCCGAACCGCTGATGCGGCCTTTGTATTCCACCGGGCCGGCGATCGCCTGCATCGGCACTTTCAGGACGGCGGTGTCGGTGATGCGGACGGTCTTCACGTTGCGCAGCGCGCCCAGGGACCAGCCGGTGTCATCGTAAGGATTCGGATCGGTCACGTTGTAATACTGCGTATCGAGCAGCATGTCGCCCATGCGCGAGTAGGGCTGATCCATGCGGACCACATAGGATCCGGCGGGCAGCTTCACCGTCTTCTTCTCGCGGCCGATCTGCGTGGTTACTTCGGAATCGGCGGTGGTCTTGTGGACCTCCAGACCCTGCGCCTGCATCAGGCGCATCAGCTCGGCCGCCTCCACGGGGCGGGGGTCGTCCGCGGCGATCACGTACGCGGCAGGCCCTTCGGTGGCCGCTTTCGCGATGCTGCGCTTGCCCTTCAGGTAGAAGTTCTCCAGAAACGTCTGGCGGTTGGTAGCCGTGTAGTTCATCGCGAACAGCAGCGCGCTCTGCTGCATGTTGGTGTTGTTGCGCAGCGACCACTGCACCTTGGGCAGCGGCGGATTCGGCCGGAACCAGGTGCGGGAGGTTTGACCGGCGGGCACCGTGCGCTCCCGCGTGTCGGCGCCGCCGTTGCCGAACGTCTCATAGAAGCGGCCGATGGAATTGTGACCGTTGGCCGCATAGAACATGTAATTGGGGACCCAGCCATCGTAGAAGCCGTGCGTCCAGACGCCGGGCACGCCGCGCTTGGTCATTTCCTCGATCTCGTGGTAGGCCATCTTCTGCCACTCGTTCACCACGATCGGGTCCAGCCAGGCGTTGTAGGGCCCGGTTCCGGTGGAAGTGTAAAGGAACGGCACGGATTCGTGCAGGTCGTGCAAAACCTGCGGATGCCAGTCAAAGAACGTCTTCATCACGATCCTGGAAAGCTGCAACGTCAGCGCCATGCCGTCCCGATTGTTGTCGTGCGCGACGTACTTGCCCCAATACACCAGCCCCGGCGCCTGCTTATTCGGGAACGCCTTGCGATAGTTGTAGACGTCCACCATGCGATCCCGCCCGTCGACCTCGGTGGCCGGGGTCAGCAGCACGATGGAGTTCTTGCGGATGTTCTGAATCAGCGGCATCTCGCTGACAGCGAGACGATAGGCAAGCTCCATGATCATCTCGGGCGAGCCGGTTTCGGGCGAGTGAATCGACCCGGTGGCCCAATAGATGGGCAAGCCCTCGGCGATCAACTTTTTCGCCTCGGAATCGTCCAGCTTCCGGGGATCCGCCAGTTTGGCAGTGATTTCCTTGTAGCGATCGAGCCTGGCGATGTTGGCTTCGTCGGAGATGGCCACCAGCATGGTGTCGCGGCCCTCTTCGCTCTTGCCGATGACCCAGGTTTTCACGCGGGGCGAGGCTTTCTCGAGCTCGCGCAGGTAGCGGTAGATGTCTTTCGTGTAGGTGAGCTTGTTGGGCGTGCCGATGGGATAGCCGAGGATCTTTTCGGGCGTGGGCACCTTGTCGGAGGCCGGCAGGTGATCCACCAGTTCCGTGAGGAACATCTTGTCGGTAGTGTATTCGCGGATCTTGGCGGTGTAGCCTTCGTCGATTCGTTGCTGGGCGAAGGCAGCGATCGCCAGCAGCAGCCCGGGCGCGCACAGTTTCAGCATGGGGAATATGATATCGGATCGGGTGAGCGGGGAGCCGCTTGAGCGAGCGCGTAACGACAATGTCAGTACGCTCTGGTATATTGAAGAAAGTACTGGAGCGTTCGACAATGGCCGACCCCGCAGCAGCACCCAGGCGCGATTCGCTGAATCTTCGCATTCGCCCGGAACTCCGAGCTTTGATTGACCAGGCGGCTTCGCTGGCAGGCAAGACGAGGACGGACTTTGTGCTCGACGCGGCGCGCCGCGCCGCGGAAGACACCTTGCTTGACCGAACTGTGTTCGCCGTGGAGCCTCGCGCGTTCGCGGAGTACCTGGCCCGGCTGGACAGCCCTCCGCGCCCCAACAAGCGTCTGCGCCGCTCGCTGGAGACGCCCTCTCCATGGGAGAAGTAAGCACGCTTTCTTCGCCGGCCCCGCTCGGCGAGTCCCACGACCTGGATGAGTTCGACTCCGGCGAGCCCTCTCTCAACGAATGGCTGCGCCGCCGGGCACGATCCAATCAGGTGAGTGGCGCCACACGAACCTACGTTGTGTGCGAACAGAATTCTCGCGTGGTCGCCTACTATTCGCTCGCGTCAGGTGTTATCACCGGGGCGGCTGCGCCGGGAAGGTTCCGCCGGAACATGCCGGATCCCATACCGGTGGCCGTTCTTGCGCGCCTCGCCGTGCATCGCGAGCGGCAGGGCAAAGGGCTCGGTAGAGGGCTCTTTCGTGACGCCGCCCGGCGGGTTGCAAGCGCGGCCGAACTGATCGGCATTCGCGGAATTATTGTACACGCGATTTCGGAAGAAGCCCGCAGGTTTTATCTGAGTCTTGGATTCACCTGCAGCAGCCGGGAGCCGATGACTCTTCTGGTCACCCTTGCCGATATCCGAGACGTACTCGGCGGCAATGACGATCGGCGTTAAGATCAGCGCCGGTTTTTGAAGTCCGGGCGGGTGCTCACTGTGAGTGTTACGGTGATCGGGGCGTTGAGGTAGCTGCGGTTGTAAGACACGCGGTAGGACCAGTGCGCGCCGTGGTTGCCGCGTACGTAGCGGTTCGCTTCCACGGATCCGGACTTGTTCTGAATCACGCCGCCCAGGGTTTGCCCGGTGGAGAGCCGGGTGACGGGCGGGGGCACGCCGTTAGCAGTGAACAAGCTTTCGTAATACTCGTGAATTTCGGTCATGGGCGCGTTCGTCGTGAACGAACTATGCAGATACGGCTGCTTTTCGTTCTTGTCCACCCGCTGCGTGACCGTGAGGGCTCGGCTCGCCCCGGGCATGTGAACGAGCCACGCCGGCCATTCGAGCGGGGGGCGAGTGCTTTCGTCCCAGATTTCCAGCTTGGGATGCGGAGGGTAGACGGGCTGATCGTACTTCTGCATGGTGGTTCTGGCGCGTTCGCGATGCGCCTCGACCATCGCTTGAGGCGACCGGTTTCGCGCCGGCGGAGCTCCCGTGACGGCGGGGAGCGGGCCGGGGGCTTCCGCCCGTGAGGAACACGCAGTCCGGACGAGAGTGCCGCCCGTGGATTTCCGGACCTGGATCAGGAGGTCGCATTCCGGAGCGGAGGCGCGGATCGCCGTTCCCAGCCCGTCGCCGTTGACGACCGGCGTGAGACCGGCCGCGGCAATCTGTTTCCTGTAGTGCTCGATCACCTCTGCGGTGCTCGCGGCTGCGACGTATTGGGCGCGCACCGAGGCCGGGGACCGGGTTTCCTGCGGTTGCGCTCCGGGAAATGGGACCAGCCACGCTGGACCGGCAAGATCCTGGGCAAGGAAGAGAAAGGTCGCGCCCCAAGTTAGCTGCCACATGGAAAAGCCTCGATCGCATGATCGGCCGTCGGGGCACGGTTCCTTACAGCCGCGCCCGATCCGGCTACAATTGCGCCATGGACGAAGTTCGGCGATTTTGCGATCAGTTGAAACGGTCCTATGAAGGCCATGCCTGGCATGGACCGGGCGTCCGCGAATCGGTGGAGGGTCTGACTGCGGCGCAAGCCGCCATGAGGCCGCTCGCGTCCGCGCACACGATCTGGGAAATCGTTCTGCACATCACCGCCTGGGAAGAGGCGGCGCTGCGCGTGCTGGAGGGTCAGGAGATCGGCGAGATGCCGGACGAGCAGAACTTCCCACCCATGCCGGCGGTCTCCGAGGAGGCCTGGCATCAGGCGCTGGGGCACCTGGAGAGCGTCCATCGCCGGCTGCTGGAGGACGCGCATGACGTGACCGCGGAGGAGCTCACGCAGACGGTTCCGGGCAAGCAATACTCGCTGTATTTCCTCCTGCACGGGGTGGTGCAGCACAACGTGTATCACGCCGGGCAGATTGTTCTGTTGCGCAAGGCGATTTCTTAGGCTGAACCTTTTTCAGGCGGCCCCGGCGTTGTTCTACTTAGCCGATGCCGTCGCGGGTCCGGTTTTCGCCAGTCCCGCGAGGTACGCGCCCAAGTCCGCAACCTCCTCTTGCGTCCCGGCGAGCGGCGGCATGAACCGCCGGTACGGCGAATCGTCCTTATTCTCGTGCAGGATCTTCAGCAGATTCGCGATACCGGCGGCGTCACGGGCCGCCAGCAGCTTCTTCATGGAGCGGTAGCCGTCGACGGTATGACAGGAGCCGCATTGGCCCCGGAAGATTGCTTCTCCGCGATTCCCACCAGTCCACAGGGAATTCCGGAGATACCCCGATTCGTTGATGGCGGCTACCGATTTCACGCGAACGCCGTTTGAGTACATGTGATCTCCGACCACGTACGGCTTGCGCAGCAGCTCGCGGGAGTATTCGCCCGCGGCGGTGGCGAACAGCGCGAGCACCAGCACGGCGACGGCGTGGGCAAACCCGAAATCGCGCGGGCTGCGGTAGGCCAGGAAGTAGGCGACTCCCACGATGGTAGCCGAGGCCATGGCGATCACCAGCGCGGCGCGGGTCACCTGGGAAAACGTGCCGGAGCCGATGGTGGCGATGCCGAGCGTCAGCAGCGCGCGCTGCGTCTCTGGCACCATCGCCAGGTACCACAGCATCAGGAACGGCATCGCGACGAAAGACGGCAGCAGCCACTTCACGCTCCAGCGAACAAAGCTGGTTTTCAGGGCCGGGAACTGTTCGCCGTCGATTCTGCTGGCGGTGATCAAGGCCCAGACTCCGGCCAGGGAGATGCAGACACAGATTCGCAGGAACAGGCTCGGCCAGTAGGTGGGGTTGAAGAAGGCGTTCCAGAAGACGCTGGCCTCCGCACCCGTGCCGGCGACACCCAGCCAGGTCTGTCCGGGCGTCAGCATGAAGGTAAGGATGCCGTTGATGATCACCAGCGTACAGAAGGAAGCTCCAGCGTAAAGCCAGCCGATCTTCAGGTGCAGTCTATCGTCGATGCGGCCCCAGGTGTAGTAGTAGACGGCGGCCGTGGTCAGTTCCACGATGAAGAAGACCCACTCGATAGCCCAGCCGAAGACGAAGTTATGAATCAGAGTGCTGGTCGCTTCCGGGTGAGCCAGGCCGATGGCGAACCAGATGCCGACTCCCGACACGGCGCCGAACACACCGGTCAGGATCAGAAAGAACTTGGCGTGCCCGCGCAGCACGTCCATCCACTCCTCGCGGCCCTCGCGCAGGGCTTTCCGCTCCGCCATCGGCAGGTAAAGTCCACCGCCGACGGCGAAGTGCGAAATCATCACGTGGAAGATCGCGATCAACCCGATGACCCAGGCGGAGCCGATCACCGGAACATCCCAGAATGGATAATTCATAAAGCCTCTATCGCACCGCCCAATAACCCACCGCGGTGGTGACAATCAGAACCACACAGGCAAACAAGCCGAAGTAATGCGCGCGACGCGCCCGGCGGCCGGACTTCGAATCCGGATCGTAGAACGGGATCAGCGTCCATAGGATCAGACCCAACGTGAAGATGGAGATCCCGAGGGCTTCGCCCGCCGCGCCCGGGAACCAGTTGCCCATCATCTTCAGCATCTGGAACGAGCTCATGAAGTACCACTCGGGATGGATTCCGAGGGGTGCGGGAGCGAGCGGATCTGCCTGTTTTCCGAGGTCCCAGGGAAACATCGACGCGAGAACGGCGAGCACGTTCAGGGCGATCAGCCACATTGCCAGGTCCTTCCAGACGAAGTTCGGGAAGAAGGGCATGGTTTTGCGCTCGGCGGCAGGCTTGGCTTCCTCACTCGGGGGCCATGCGTTGCCGTGCTTCTGCACCAGCCAGAGATGGAAGGCCAGAATGGGCACGAAGATCAGGGGCAGCACCACAACGTGCAGTGCGAAGAATCGCTGGACGGTGAACTCATTCACTTCCGGTCCGCCGCGGACCAGGTCGGCGAGCGCGCCCCCGATGATGGGCATGGAGGCGGGAATCTCCAGGCCGACCTTGGTGGCGAAGTAGGCGAGGTCGTCCATCGGCAACAGGTAGCCGGAGAATCCAAACAGCATGGCGATCAGCAGCAGGACCATTCCCGAGAGCCATCCGAGCTCTCGCGGCTTGCGATACGCCTTCATGAAAAACACCGAGAACATGTGGACAAACACCGCGAAGACCATCAGGTTCGCGGCCCAGGAATGAGCGGCGCGGATCAGCCATCCGAAGTTGACCTGATAGGTGATCTGCCGAACGGACTCGTAGGAATCAGCTCCAGGCCGGTAGTAGACCAGGAGCAGAATTCCCGTGAAGACCTGCACCAGGAAGAACAGCAGGGAGATGCCGCCCCAGTAATACCAGAACGAATGGGCATGGACGGGGACCGTTTTGTGTTGCGCGAACGCCTTCAACTCCTCCAGACCAAGCCGCTCATCCAACCAGTGATAGATTGCCTGTCCCATGGTTATCCCCTTGAAACCACCACAGCTTCCTCGTTCACCGCGGTCTTGAACAACTTCAGAGGCTTGGGCGGGGGCCCGCTGACGTTGGCGCCCGTCTTCATGTCGTACACGCCTCCGTGACAGGCGCAGAAAATGCGGTCGTGCTCGGGCTGAAACTGCACGGTGCAGCCCAGGTGCGTGCAGACGGCGCTCATCGCGACCCAGGTATCGTCCTTATGATGAATCAGCAGCGCGGGCGCGGATCCGAACTTGAACATCAGCGCCGTTCCCGGGGCGAGCTTTTGCGCGTCCTTCAACGCGACTTCGCTGACCGCCGAGGTCTTAGCCGCCTGCTCCACGGGCGATGCCAGGTAGCGGTAAATCGGGTAGCCGAGGGCGCCCAGGTAGCCCGCGCCGGCAACTCCGGCGGCGGCCAGGAACATACGACGGCTGCCCGGCGAATCTTCTTCGTCAAGCGGACGGATGTGGGGAGAAACCAGGTCGGCCATGCTTCAAGCCGCTCCTTTCATGATCTTTCCGGAATCAATCACAGGGCCCGGACCCTCGTGTTGCTTTGCCGCCTTAGCCACTACGGAAATCAGCCATCCGATAACCCCGAGACCGGCGACGAACAGCAGCAGAAACAGACCGATCACGCTCCAGTTAGACACTTCGGTGCGCTGCCACACGTCGAAGCCCTTCTGCAGCAGGCTGAGGTCGCGAATGCCGTCGCGATACAGCGTCATGGCGATCATCGCCAGCACGGTCAGCAGCGGTGCGCCGAGGGTCGTGAAGGCGCTTTGATGCCTGCCGAGTCCGGCCATCGCCGCCGCGGCGAGTATGAGAAGGGCGAGCGCCAGCCATGCATAGCCGGAGATCGAATAAAGAGTATGGTTGGCCAAGCCGGAGCGCACGGCATCGGGCTGCCGGCTGACGACGAGGAACGCGAGTCCGATGGCGGCTATCGCAGCAACGGCGGCAATTCTGCCGCCCAACGCGCTCAGGTAACCCTTCATTTCCTTGGCGAACACCGATCGACCAGACAGATACAACATCCAGACGCCGCCCGTCATCAGCCCTCCCGCGAGCATGAAGAAGAAGCGCGGCATCATGGTGGGGTCCCCGGAAGGCAAGTGGGCTCCCACCGCGGACCGCTCATACATGGCGGCCCAGGCTTCCGGGCGGAGCATCAAAGTCATGTTGCCGGTGAGGATCTGGGCGATTCCCCCTGCCAGGATCCAGGAGGCGAGTCCTGCGGGCCATGCCGTCTTCCCAGCCTCGATTCGTTCCGAAAACTGGTACAGCAGCCAGTAGCAGGCCATCAGAAGGAACACGACGCCGATCCACCAGGCGCCCAACAGGACGCTGGAGGTGTAGAGCGCGCGCCCATAAAGCACCTGCGCGAACAGCAGGGGAGGCACCCCGAAGTTGATGACGTAAGTCATCACAATTGGCAGGCGGCGGGCCATCGCACCGGCGGCGTGGCGCGCGTACGTTCCGTGCCCGGAAACGCTGAGGATCGCGGCGATCAGCAACCCGCCGAGCAAAATTTCGACTGCAGCGAAGTGTAACGAAAGAGTTACAACATGTAGGACTTTCATCAGCCAGACGGGTGCTGGCAGGGGTATCGGGTCGACTGCCGGGAAGGAGTTCATAAAAGCTGATAAGAAAGCGATGATGCAGGAAAAATCCGTTCGTGACAAGAAGAATTTGATGGCGGAAAGTGCGATCAGAACAGTCCGTTTCCAGCGGGGCGCGGCGGGACGGCGCGGTGCAGCAGGCGCGCTACAATTGATGTTCATGCGAAAAGTGAGCGTTCTCCTGGCGCTGCTGGCGATTCTGCCCGCCGACGCGCGACAGCCGGTGCGCGCCCGGAAGGCTATGGTGGTTGCGCAGGAGCCGCATGCCACCGACGTGGGGGTCGCCGTCCTGAAGGCGGGCGGCAACGCCGTGGACGCGGGGGTCGCCGTGGGCCTGGCGCTGGCGGTGACTCATCCCTTTGCAGGGAATATTGGTGGCGGCGGGTTCATGCTGATCCGCTTCGCGGATGGGCGGTCGACGTTCCTCGATTTTCGGGAACGCGCGCCGATGGCGGCGACCCGGAACATGTATCTCGGTCCGGACGGGAAGCCCACTCGCGACTCCATCGAGGGATGGAAGGCGGCCGGCGTTCCCGGTACGGTGCGGGGTCTGGAGCTGGCGCATCAGAAGTACGGCAAGAAGAAATGGACGGATCTGGTGGAGCCCGCGGTGCGGCTGGCGCGGGATGGCTTTCCGGTGTCGTATTCGCTGTCGCAAGGACTTCGCAACTCGACGATTCTGTCCCGATTCACGGAATCGAAGCGCATCTTCCAACGAGACGGGCAGTATTACGAGATGGGTGAGGTGTTCCGTCAGCCGGAACTGGCTCAAACGCTGGAACGCATCGGCCGCGGCGGCGCGAAGGAGTTCTACGAGGGCGAGATCGCGCGCAAGTTCGCGGCGGAATCCGTGAAAGCGGGCGGGCTGATCACCGCCGAGGATCTCCGGAAGTACCAGGCTGTGGAACGGAAGCCGCTGGAAGGCACCTACAAGGGGTACGGCGTGATCACCGCGCCGCCGCCGAGCTCCGGCGGCGTCGGCATCCTGCAGATGATGTCGATGCTCGAGAAATCGAATTATGAGAAAACGGGCGCCGGCTCCGCCGCGGCGATCCACTACGCGGCTGAAACCATGCGCCGCTACTACGCGGATCGCAGCGAATACATGGGTGATCCGGACTTCTACAAAGTGCCGGTCCGCAAACTGCTGGATCCGGAATACATCCGGGCACGAGCCGCGAGCATTGATCGCGAGCGGGTGACCAATAGCGATGTGATCCGCGCCGGCGAGAACCTGGCGGAGAGCGGCGAAACGACTCATTACGCGATCGTCGACGAACAGGGGAACGCGGTCGCCGTGACTTACACATTGAACGGCGGCTACGGAAATGGCGTCACCGTGCCGGGACTGGGCTTCCTGCTGAACAACGAGATGGACGACTTCGCGGCGAAACCAGGTGAGCCGAACATGTTCGGCCTGGTGCAGGGGGAGGCGAACGCCATCCAGCCCGGCAAGCGTCCGCTGTCGTCCATGACGCCCACCATCGTGACCAAGGACGGCAAACTGTACCTGGTGGCGGGAGCGCCCGGAGGGTCACGGATTATCACCGCAGTGATGCAGGTGATCCTCAACATCCTGGACTTCAACATGAACCCCCAGGACGCCGTGGATGCGCCGCGCTTCCACCATCAGTGGAAGCCCGACAAGCTGTACCTGGAAGGCGGAATCTCGCCCGACACGGCGCGGATGCTGGAACAGATGGGACATCAGGTGGACTATTCGCCTGGCGTGGTGATCGCCCGCGTGGAAGCGATTCTGCTGCGCGATGGGTGGCTGATGGGGGGCTCTGACGGACGCGGCGACGGAAAGGCTTCCGGTTACTGATGGAGCGCGGACTCTCGACGTACCTCTTCATCCAGCAGCGCCTGAACACCGTCACCCTGGACCGCATCTGGAACGCGGGAATTCCGCTGGTGGAGATTTTCTGCGCGCGCCAGCATGTCGACTGGCGGAATCGCGCCCAGATCGCGGAACTCGGACACTGGTTTCGCGATTCCAAGCTGAAGCTGCACGCCCTTCACGCGCCTCTGTACACCGACGAAGCAGGAGGGCGTTCCGGACCCAATTCGGTCATCAATATCACGGAGCCGGTGAAGTCGAAGCGCATTGCCATGGTGGATGAGGTGAAGCTCGCCATCGAAATCGCCGAGATCATCCCCTGCCGCTACGTGATCCAGCATCTGGGAGTGACCGGCGAGGACTATGACGAACGGAAGCTGGACGCGGCCTTCGACTCGCTGGACGAGATCAGCCTGTTCGCGCGGCAGCGGGGCGTGGAAGTGCTGCTGGAGAATATCCCGAACGGGATGTCCAGCGCGGAGAGGCTGCTGCATTTCCTCGGCGTGACGCATCTGCGCGTCGGCTTCTGCCTGGATACCGGTCACGCAAACATGCAGGAAGGCGTGGTCGACGCGTTTGACACCCTCAAGGACCGGCTCTATTCGACGCATGTCCACGACAATGACGGCCGTGACGATCTGCACCTGTTTCCAAAGCTCACCGGCGGGGGCACGATCGACTGGAGAAGGTCGCTCAAGCGTTTTGGGTCCGTGCCGGGACAGTTCCCGCTGGTGCTGGAGCTGCGCGACACGCCGGAGTTCCAGCCGCCGCTTGACTACGTGAAACAGGTGTTCGACCGCCTGGAGCAAGACCTGCAATCCGAAGAACGGGAAGAATCATGAGTGAACTCAGCAGCGCCCACCGTATCACCATCGCGGAGGCCAGCCGCCATGCCGGCGAAACCGTCAGCATCCCGGGGTGGCTCTACAATCTGCGCCGCTCCGGCAAGATCGTTTTTCCGCTGCTCCGCGACGGCACGGGTGTCATGCAGTGCGTGGGCGTCAAGGCAAACCTCCCGGAGGCGACCTTTGAGACGCTGAAGAATCTGACCCAGGAGAGCTCGCTGATCCTGACCGGCAAGATCCGGGAGGAAGGCCGCGCGCCCGGCGGCTACGAAATGGACATCGAGCGGGTGGAGGTGGTGCAGCGCGTTCCCGAGGAGCATCCCTACCCGATCACGCCCAAGGATCACGGCGTCGATTTCCTGATGGATCACCGGCACCTGTGGCTGCGGAGCAAGCGGCAGCACGCCATCATCGGCATCCGGCACGAAGTAATCCGCGGCATCCGCGATTATTTCGATTCGCACGGTTTCACCCTGGTGGACACGCCCATCTTTACGCCGGCGGCCTGTGAAGGCACTTCCACCCTGTTCGAGGTGGATTACTTCGACGATGAGAAGGTCTATCTGACCCAGTCCGGCCAGCTTTACAACGAGGCGAACGCGATGGCGTTCGGCAAGGTGTACTGTTTCGGGCCCACCTTCCGGGCGGAGAAGAGCAAGACGCGGCGGCACCTGACGGAGTTCTGGATGGTGGAGCCGGAGATGGCATACGCGGACCTGGAGGACGTCAAGCGCGTCGGCGAAGAGCTGGTGTGCTTCGTGATCGCGCGCGTGCTGGAAAATCGCCGGGAAGAGCTGAAGGCGCTGGAGCGCGACGTGGCGAAGCTGGAAGCGGTGAAAGCCCCGTTTCACCGCATGAGCTATGACGACGCGGTGAAACTTCTGCAAGGCAAGGGCAGCGAGATCCAGTGGGGCGGCGATTTCGGGAACACGGACGAGACGCTGTTGACCGAGGGGCTGGACCGGCCGGTGATGGTGGACCGCTATCCGACCGAAGTGAAAGCGTTTTACTTCCAGCCCGACGCCGAACGTCCGGAACTGGCGTTGGGGGTGGATTTCATCGCGCCCGAAGGCTACGGAGAGATCATCGGCGGCGGCCAGCGCATCCACGACTGCGACCTGCTGCTGAAACGGCTGGAGGAGCACAAGCTCCCGCGCGAGGCGTTCGAGTGGTATCTGGATCTGCGGCGCTACGGCACGGTTCCGCACGCCGGCTTCGGGATGGGCGTGGAGCGGTTCGTGGCCTGGATGAGCGGCATCGAGCATATCCGTGAAACGATCGCCTATCCGCGAATGCTTTACCGCACGCGGCCGTGACCCGCGTGTCAAACTGGTAGCTACATGCGTCAAACTCGCGTAGCAGTGATCGGCACGCCGATGGACTTGGGCGCCGGCCGCCGCGGTGTGGATATGGGCCCGTCCGCCATTCGCGTGGCCAATCTGGATGAGCGGATCGCGCTTCTGGGATACGAAGTGAAGGACCTGGGCAACGTCATGGTGGACCAGCCGGAAAGCTCGCCGGTGGGGCCGCAAACGGCGCGCTATCTGCACCAAATCACCCAGACTTGCACTCGTCTCGCCGAGATCGTGGAGAAATCGGCGGACCAGGGGGACCTTCCGGTGGTGCTCGGCGGCGACCATTCGATCGCGGTCGGCTCGGTCTCCGGCATGGCGCAGCACTTCCGCAAGAAGAACCAGAAGATGGGTCTGATCTGGGTGGATGCTCACGCCGACATGAATACGCCGGAAATCTCGCCCAGCGGGAACGTTCACGGAATGCCCCTTGCGTGCTGCATCGGGCAGGGTCCGAAGGAGCTCACCGGTCTTTACGGCTGGGCGCCGAAAGTGGATCCGCGGAACGTGGCGCTGGTTGGGATCCGCAGCGTGGACGAGAAGGAACGGCGTATCGTGCAGGCGGCCGGGGTCTCCGTGTTCACGATGCGCGACATCGACGAGCGGGGCTTGCGCAGCGTCATGCAGGACGCGATCTCGGTCATCACCAACGGAACGGCCGGATTCCACCTGTCCTACGACATGGACTCCGTGGACCCGCATGAAGCGCCCGGCGTGGGCACCCCGGTGAAGGGCGGCATCACCTATCGCGAGGCACACCTGGTGATGGAGATGCTCGGCGATACCGATCACATCGCCTCCATTGAAGTGGTGGAGGTGAATCCGGTGATCGATGAAGCCAACAAGACCGCGAACCTGGCGGTGGAACTGATCATGTCCGCCATGGGCAAACGAATCATCTGAGAAGAAGCTGGACAATGAAGTACGCAGTCTGCGCAATGACGTTCCTGCTGGCCGCGAGAGCCGATGAGGTAATGGTCCGCAACGGCGATAAGGTCACCGGGAAGTTCGTGAAGCTGGAAAACGGCAAGCTTTCGGTGGAGACCGAATTCTTTGGGGCCGTGCAGGTGAACTGGGACGCGGTGACGTCGCTGAACGCGGCGGGCGAGGTCTACCTGGTCACCAGGACCGGGCAGATTCTGGCCGGTCCGGTTCGTGTGCAGGAGCAGGACATCGTGATCGAGACGGCGAACGCGGGTCCTGTGATTCTGCCGCGCGACGAGATCACCCGGATGCGCTCGGAGGGCGAGGAGGTCACCGCGTGGCGCGCCGCGCGGCGGGCGGCGGACCCCCGGTTCTTTGATATCTGGAAGGGTAGCCTGGCCACCGGCGTGGTGATCGCGCGCGGAAACGCGAACACCTCCACGTACAACCTGACGTTGAACGCCGCGCGCACCACCCGCGTGGACAAGCTGGTGTTGACCGCCACCACGCTGTACGCCCGGGGACGGGACGGGTCCGACACCAGGGTAACCGCAAACGCGCGGCGCGGCAGCGCCCGCTACGATCGCCAGTTGAGCCGCAATTCGTTCGCCTTCGGGTCGGGCGATCTGGAATACGATCAGTTTCAGCGGCTGGATCTGCGCAGCGTCCTGGGCGCCGGTTTCGGACGCAACGTGATCCGAAGCGAGAACATGACCCTGGATTTCCTGGGCGGCGCGAGCTACAACCGGGAAGTGTTCTCCACCGGGCTGACGCGCAGCATCGCCGAGGGCCTCTTCAGCGAGGAGTTTACCAAGCAGTACCCGGCCCTCCAGATCCGGCAGAAGTTCATCATCTACCCCGCGTTCAGCAATCCGGGCGAGTTCCGCATGGCGCTGGACGCCTCCGCCACCACGAACCTGTGGAAATGGGTAGGGCTGCAGGTGGCGCTCAGCAACCGCTATATCTCGAATCCCGTGCCGGGCACCCAGCGGAGTGACGTGATTCTAACCACCGGGTTCAAACTGACAGCGGGCAACTAACGAATGAAACAACGCATTGCAGTGATTTATGGCGGGCGCAGCGGAGAGCATGAAGTCTCCATCCGCTCCGCGAAGTCGGTGATGGAGGCGCTGGATCCCGAGAAATACAAGATCCTCCAGTACTTCATCTCCAAGGAGGGCAAGTGGAGCCCGCGGCCCATTGTCCCCGAGCCGGGGGCGAACCAGGAGATCGACGTCGTCTTCCCGCTGCTTCACGGGACCTTCGGGGAAGACGGAACCGTTCAGGGTTTGCTGGAGCTGGCCGACCTTCCCTACGTGGGACCCGGCGTTCTGGGCTCCTCGGCGTCCATGGACAAGGAAGTGATGAAGCGGCTGGCGGTGCAGCGCGGGCTCCCGGTCGTGGATTACATCACGGTCCGCGGCGCGTATTCGCTGGAGCAAATTTGTGGCAGGCTTCCCTTCCCTGTTTTCGTGAAACCGGCGAACCTGGGCAGTTCCGTGGGCATCTCGAAAGCCCGCAACTGCGCCGAATTGGAAGCAGCCATTGCCGACGCGTTTCGCTATGACCGCAAGGTGATTGTGGAACGGGGCATCGCGGGCCGGGAGTTCGAGTGTTCCGTGATGGGGAACGACGAGCCGCTAGCCAGCGTTCCCTGCGAGATCCTGCCGTCCCGCGAATTTTACGACTATGAGGACAAGTACCTGCTGGACGCCGCCCGCACTGTCGTGCCGGCGGATGTGACGCCGGAGCAGTCGGAGCTCATCCGCCGGCTCGCCGTGGAATGTTATCAGGCCGTCGAGTGCGAAGGGATGGCCCGGGTGGACTTCCTGATGGAGGAATCCACGGGCAACCTGTACATCAATGAGGTGAATACCATTCCTGGTTTCACGTCGATCAGCATGTATCCCAAGATGTGGGAGGCGTCCGGAATCCCTTACGGCCAGTTGCTGGACCGTCTGATCGGGTACGCGGTGCAGCGGCATCGGGCCAAGAGCGCGTTGCGGTACGAGCGTTAGATGAGCGGTCTGTTTTTCTGCCTGCTGCTGTTCGCCGACCCCCTCGAGGAACTGGAGCGGCAGCTCAAGAAGTTCATCGAAGTTTTCGCCGTCACCCGAGAGAACGCGGCATCGGAGCTTCCCAACGAAGCGATATACGCCGGGGCGCTGCCAGGAGCGCTGCGCATGCTGGACCCGCACTCCGTCTTTTTCGACCCCGGCCAGTTCGAGCAGCTCAAGCAGATGGAGCGGTCCGAACAGAAGGGCTTCGGCAGCGTGGTGAGCGTCCTGCCGGGCCGGGTCATTTTCCTGCAGACCCTTCCCGGAACGCCGTCCGCCCGGGCCGGCCTGGGGCCGGGCGACGAGATTCTCGCCATCAACGGAATTCCGCTGGCCCGCCTGGAATTCGAGCAACTGGTGGGACTGCTGGGCCAGGCGCGGCAACAACAGGTCCGCCTGGATGTTCGCCGCCCTGGAAACGCGCGGATTCTGCAGTTCACGCTTACCCCGGAGCTGATGGATTCCCCGAGCGTCGACCGCGATTACCTGCTGCAGCCCGGCATCGGCTATGTGCGGATCGCTTCTTTCGATCAGCCCACCGGCAGGCTGCTGCGGGAAAAGCTGGAGGCGCTGGGCGGCGAGGCGCTGCAAGGCCTGGTGATCGACCTTCGCAACAATCCGGGCGGTGTTGCGGCGGCCGCGGTGGAAGTCGCATCGATGTTTCTGAAACCGGGCGACACGGTGCTCAACATCAAGGCTCGCAATCAGGAAAAAAGCGAAGAGATCAAAGTGCCGGCCGGCGCCCGGCACTATTCGTTCCCGGTTGCCGTGCTGGTCAATGAGAAATCAGCCAGCGCGTCCGAGATCCTTGCAGGATCGCTGCAGGACCACAAGCGCGGCGCGATCATCGGCCAGCCGACTTACGGCAAAGGGCTGGTGCAGAGCGTGTTTCCCTTGTCGCGGGGCGCGGGGCTTGCGCTCACCACCGCCTTTTATTACACGCCGTCGGGCCGCAACATCCAGCGTCCCCTGCAGGACAGCGCCCTGACCACCGATGCGCAGGTTCGCGGCGGAATCGACCCGGATCACGTGGTGGCGCCGGCCGTTCCCAGCCGCCTGCGCGCGGTGCTCGAAGCGAGCGGCGCGGTCACGAATTTCGCCACTGAGTATCTGCAGCGAAACTCGATCCATGAAAGCTTCCAGGTGACCGGCAAGCTGCTGGATGAGTTCCAGGTGTTCCTGTCCGAACGCCAGATCCGGCCGGGCGTGGGGGAGTGGCTGGCGGAGCGCGACTGGATTCAGAGCCGCTTGCAGCAGGAGCTGTTCAGCCTCGGCATCAGCGTCGCCAAGGGCGATGAAGTGGAGGCGCGGCGCGACCCGGTGGTCCGCCGCGCGCTGGAATCGCTTACTGCTGGCCCCCGCCGGTAGGCGCCGGCTTAGCGGGATTGTCCTTCCACCACCATTGCTGCTTCAAAGGCTTCTCCGCCGGCCAGACCTGGTTCAGCGTGTCCCCTTCGAACAACTCGCCGTTCTTCATGACGTACTGGATCGTGTTGGTGTTGCGGATGTCGGCCAGCGGGTCCTTCTTCAGCACGATCAGATCCGCGAGCTTGCCCCCTTCGATCGACCCGAGGTCCTGATCCATGCCGATGGCCTCCGCGCCGTGCAGCGTCGCCGCGCGGAGCACCTCGTGATTGGAAAGCCCGCCCTCGGCCAGCGCCCACATCTCCCAGTGGCACTGGATGCCCTGGATCTGCCCGTGACCGCCGATGCAGACCCGGCCGCCGGCGCGCACGATCTTCGCCGCCGAAGCCGCCAGCTTGGGGAAGACATGCTCGTCCTTGCTGAACCACGGCCGGCGCTTCGCCTTCAGATTGAGTACATCGGTGGGGAAGAAGCGCCGCAATTTGGGATCGTTGTACACCTCGGTGGTGGTGTAGAAGTAGTTTTCGGCCCATGGCCCGCCGTAGGCGACGAGCAACGTGGGCGTGTAGAAGATGCCCGATTTCGCGAACAGCTCGACCGTGTCCTTCATCAGGGGCACCACCGGGAAGGAATGCTCGTTGCCGGCCATGCCGTCGATCGCGTGGGTCAAGTTGAGCTTCAGGTCCAGACCGCCCTCGGTGGTGGGCATGATCCCGTTTTCCTTGCAAGCCTGAACCACCCATTGGCGCTGCTGGCGGTTGCCTACCATGTAGCTTTTGACGGTGTTGGTGCGGTAGTACTTTTTGTACCGGGCGATCGTATCGCGGGCTTCTTCATAGCTCTTGAAGTTGGTGTCGCTGAAGATGCCGGGTCCGGTGGAGAACGCGCGCGGACCGAGCATTTCTCCGGATTCGATCAGGTCCTGGTAGGCGAACGCGTCGTTGGTCATGGTCTGCGGATCGCGCCCGGTGGTGATGCCATAGGCGAGATTCGCCAGATACGCATAACTGTCCATCTCCAACTGGCCGCGCTTGATTTCGAAGTAGTGCGCGTGGGTGTCCACCACGCCGGGCATGATGGTCATGCCTTTCACGTCGACGATCCTGGCGCCGGCCGGTACGGTCACGGCGCCACGCCGGCCCACGGCGGCGATACGGTTGTCGGTCACCAGGACATCACCGTCCGGGATGGTCTCATCCCCTTTCATGGTGATGATCTTCGCTCCCCGCAGAACCACGGAGCCGGAGGGCTTGGCGCGCGGCGCCTCCACCGCGACTTCGAGTTCCGAGGGAGCGGGCTTGGCCTTGGGATCGAAGTTCACGCCGGACACTGGAAGGCGGAACAGGCTGGCGCCCAAGGACCAGGTGATCAGGTTGCCGCCCTCCGCCCAGGCGAAATCATCCGCGCCCAGGTCGGTCAGCTTCCGCGCCGGGATGGCCGGGCTCTGGACCTTCACTTCGATGGGTTCCGCGCCGCCCGTGGGCGGCATCGATACCAGGTACAACTGGCGGGTGAGCTTCGCGAGGGCGAAGCGGCCATCCGGGGAAACGCGAATGTCCTCGGCGCCCGCCGGCTGGTCCGGCGTCCGTCCGGGGCCGGAGACCTTCAAATGGCGGCGCCGGTCGGTTCCGTCGAACCGTACGGACACGAGTTCGCCCGCCGGACCCATGGGTCCGCCGCCGCTGACGGCATAAACATAGACGCGATCCGGCTCCGCCGTGCGGAAGTGCGGCCGGCCCGCTCCGCGCGCCGCCATGATCACGGTAGGATCTCCCCCGGCCGCGGGGAGGGAAACCAGATCCATGCCGATCAGGCCCCCGAGGTCGCCCGCGGCGGTGATCCGCGTCCGGTTGTAACCCTTCAGAACGACGATCTTGGAGCCGTCCGGAGACCAGACCGGGTCGCGATAGTAGGCCGACAATCGCGAGAGCTGCTGCGGCGCCCCGGAACCGTCCGCGCGGACCTTCCAGAGGTTACCGCCGTTGCCATCCCACGTCGCGTAGGCCAGCCATTGGCCGTCCGGGGACCAGGCGGGCTGATACTCGCGGGCAGTCGAAGTGGTGACGCGCGCCGGCCGTCCCGACGGCAAATCCATGCGGTACAGCTTCGTCAGCGCCGAGAACGCCACCTTGGTTCCGTCGGGCGAAGGAATGGCTCCCTGGATCAGCCGTGCCCGCACCGGCCCTTCCTCCAGCCGCATCGGAAACTTGAGTTGCGGCCCCAGGTCGAGCGAGACGTTGGCGGTGAACGGAATCTCGGTGGTTTGTCCGCCGGGGACGCCGATTCGCCACAGCTTTCCCGCGTAGTTGGTGATCAGGCTCTTGCCGTCCGGAAGGAAGCAGAAGGCGGGCATGGTGTCCCGCGAAGCCACCGATTCCTGCTCGTCACGCTGCACCGGGTACTTCAGCCAGCTTTCCTCGCCCGTGGTGAGATCGCGGATACGGAGTCCGGTTTCATTATCGAGGCGCGTGGCAAACACGAGCGTCTTGCCGTCGGGTGAGAGCAGCGGTTTCATGCCGCTGCCCGCGGCGTTCGTTACGGTGTCCTGCTCACCGGTTAGGACGTTCTTGCGGACCACCTGCCACAGCGGGAAGGTGGCGTTGTAGGTGAAGTTGTTGCGCCGCTCGGCGAAATAGACGTGCTTGCCGTCCGGCGACATCACCGGACCCATGTGATTGCGCATCTGGTCGCGAGGCGTGTCCGGACGCTCCTTGGACTTGGTGTACTGGATTCCGGCGCCGCCGTCGACGTGATACATCCAAATTTCCTGCGCGCCGGATGCGGGAGTCGACTTGGACACCAGCACGTACTGCCCGTCGCGGCTCCAGGCCGGCGAGAGGAAGTTGGCCTGCTCCTCCTTGGAGAGCTGCTTGGGGTTCGATCCGTCGGCGCCGGCTACCCACAAGTTCTCCGAGCCTTCACGATCGCTGAGGAAGGCGATCCGCTTGCCGTCCGGCGAGTAAGCGGGTTGGCCCTCGAAGGCTAACCCTCCCATCAGCAGCTTGGCTTCTCCGCCGGCGACCGGCAGAGTATAGAGGTCGCCGAGAAGGTCGAAGAGGATGGTGCCGCCGTCGGGCGATACGGTGAGCGACATCCAGGTGCCTTCGCTGGTGGAGAAGTCGAGCTTCCGCTCCGTCTTGAGCGGCAGCCCCGGCTTCTTTTCCGGAGGCTTGTCCTGGCTGAAGACTGGCGACAACCACAAACCGGCGCAGCCGATCAGGCAGGCGGAGGAAGCGAGCAGGAGACGCTTTTTCATGGAAACACCTCGTGGACTTGGGTGAGGCCGAGTATATCACCGGCGATCCTCCGGAGGTCCCCGAGGTGTAGCGAAAGAGGCGTTCGAATGCGGGCTACTGTTCGCTGAGGTTCACCACCTGGAAGTGGAAACGCTCCGGCGGCAGTGACGACGTGGGACCGGAGACCATGCCCGACCAGGTTTGGTAAGCCGTGGTGGCGAGCGATCCGTTCAGGTACAGCAGGAACTGATTCGAGAAGCAGCCGATGGGCGGCGGCTGGCGGAAGGTGAGGCGCATGCCCACGGCGCGATCCAGCGCGACTCCCGCATGCGGCACGGCTTTGTCTTCGATCAAGGTGACAAAGCTGGCGCGCCCGGCGTGCGGCCATATATCGGTGCGGATCAGATTGCGCAGATCGATCCGGGTGTCGAAGGTCATCTCGCACTGCCGGATCCATTCGAGTACGCTGTCGCCCCACTGCCAGTGGGTGACGAAGGTGAGGTACTGCTCCACCAGGTTGATGGCGAGGTCCATCTTGCGCCGCTCGACATCGGCATCCGATGCAATTCCGTCCAGCGATACCGGCGGAATCAGGTCCTCATCGGTCACGATCTCCTCGGCCATGCCCATCACCCGGTCCAGCCGCCTGACGCCGGGCGTGGTCTTCACCAGCAGCGGCGGCAGCTCGTGCGTCTTGCCGCCCGGTACCTCCACAAACTGACGATCACCAAAGATGTGCATACGCGCCTCCACGGTACTTGACAGTCCCTATCGGCAGAACCGGCAGGAAACTGATGCCCTGCTCCAATGACGTGAACGAAACTCGAATCGTTCCTTAACCCGTAACGCGCAGATTGATCCCAAAGAAGACCTTTCGTGAAATTTTGCGGATAAACGGCTTTCCTGTCAATAGTTGGGGCGAAAGTCGTCAGCACTCCGCGGCTCATGCTGCCAGACAAGCCCGGCGCGAGCACATGTACACTAGCCTGCAGAATGTCCGTGCGAGATAAGGTGTGCGTCATCGGCGCCGGCTCCAGCGGGATCACAGCCTGCAAGGCGCTGAAGGAGCGCGGCATCGCGTTCGACTGCTACGAAGCGGGTGAGCGCGTGGGCGGCAACTGGGTGTACCGGAACTCCAACGGCATGTCCAGCGCCTATCGCGGCCTGCACATCAACACCTCCCGCCTGCGCATGCAGTATTCGGATTTCCCGATGCCGCGGGACTATCCCGACTTCCCGCATCACTCGCAGATCGCGCGGTATTTCGACGACTACGCGGAACATTTCAAGCTGAAGGCGCACATCCGCTTCCGCACGCGGGTGGCGCGCGCGGAGCCGGCGCCGGGCGGCTGGGAGATCACCCTCGAAGACGGCTCCCGCCACAACTACCGCGCACTGCTGGTTGCCAACGGCCATCACTGGGACCCGCGCTGGCCCGAGCCTCCCTTTCCCGGCCAGTTCCAGGGCAAGATCCTGCACTCGCACCACTATCTGGAGCCGGAGCCCTTCCGCGATCAAAACGTCCTGGTGGTCGGGTTTGGCAACTCCGCCATGGACATCGCCGTGGAAACTTCCACCGTGTCCCAGGCGACGTTTCTCTCGGTGCGGCGCGGATTCCACATCATCCCCAAGTACCTCTTCGGCAGGCCTCTCGATAGACAACCGCTGCCGGGGTGGATGCCGTTTTCCTGGCAGCGCGCCGTGCTCGCCTTTCTGATCCGCCTGTCCACCGGGAATCCCCGCGATTTCGGCTTGCCCGAGCCCGACCACAGGCTGCTTTCGGCCCATCCGACGGTAAGCCCGGACATCCTGAACCGCATCGCCCACGGCCGCGTGAAACCGAAGCCCAACATCGCCAGGCTGGACGGCGACGGAGTAGTGTTCACCGACGGGACGCGGGAGGCGATCGACGCGATTGTGTA
Organism: Bryobacteraceae bacterium; assembly: GCA_019748195.1. Classification (GTDB taxonomy): domain Bacteria; phylum Acidobacteriota; class Terriglobia; order Bryobacterales; family Bryobacteraceae; genus JAIEPW01. The sequence continues at coordinate 29,109 of JAIEPW010000043.1, read as the reverse complement.
CTGCACCGGATACAAACTCAGCTTCCCGTTCTTCCGTCCGGACCTGATCAGCGCCCCGAATAACGACCTGCCGTTGTTCCGGCGCGTGTTTCATCCCCGCTATCCGGACCTGTTCTTCATCGGGTTGCTGCAGCCGCTGGGCGCCATCATGCCCTTGGCCGAGCTGCAGAGCGTGTGGGTGGCGAAGTATCTGCTGGGCGAGTACGGCCTGCCCTCGGCCGAGCGCATGGAGCGGGAGATCCGGGAAGAGCGTGAGCGCATGCGCCGCCGCTACGGATCCGCGCCGCGTCACACGATGCAGGTGGATTTCGTGCCCTACGTAAATGCTCTTAAGAAGGAGATTCAGCGCGGGGCGGCGCGATCGGCGCGTCCGCTCATCGCGTAGAATGGCGCGATATGAAACTCGCGCTGCTGTTTGGGACCGCCTTGCTGCTGGCCGCCCAGCAACCCGCCGACCTGATCCTGAAGAACGGCAAGATCGTGACCGCGGACGATGGCTTCCGAATCGCGCGCGCCGTGGCTGTCAAGGACGGGCGGATTGTGGCGGTGGGCGATGACAGCATCGCCGCGCGGTTCCGCGCGCCCCAGGTGATCGACCTGAACGGCCGCCCGGTGCTTCCCGGCTTCAACGACACCCACATTCATCTTCGCGGCGACGCTCCTTTCTACATCGAGTTGGAGGACGCCCGCAGCATTCAGGAAATTCAGTCGCGAATCCGCGCCATGGCCGCCCGGCTGGGAAAGGGAGCCTGGATCACCGGCGGGAACTGGAGCGAGGATCAGCTCGAGGAGAAGCGCCGGCCGTTGCGCGCGGATCTGGACGCCGCGGCGCCCGCCAATCCGGTGGTGCTCACGCGGGCCGGAGGTCATAGTTCGGTGGGAAATTCGCTCGCGTTGCAAGCCGCGGGCGTGACACGGTCGACGCCCGACCCGGATCGCGGCGTGATCGAGAAGGACGCCGCCGGCGAGCCCAACGGCGTGATCCGGGAGCGTAACGATGTCTTCCTGCGGCACGCCCCGCGAGCCTCCCGCGAGCAGTTGCGACCCAGCCTGATCGCCAAGCTGAAACGGCTGTTCTCGCTGGGGATCACGAGCATTGTCCTGGCCGGAGCCTCGCCGGAGGACTGGAAGGAATGGCAGGCGATCTACGCCGTGCACGGGGCGGAACTGCCGCGGGCCGCCGTCCAGATTTACTGGCCCGGCGTCGAGGCCCTGCGCGCGTTCCGCGGGAAAACCGGCGACGGCGATGAACGCCTCCGCCTGGGCGCCATCAAGATGCTGGTGGACGGCGGCTTCACCGGACCCGCCGCCTATACCATCCTTCCCTATAAAGGCCAGCCGAACTTCCGCGGCAAGCTCACAATGACCCCCGAAGAGCTCCTCCACCGGATGCGCGAGAGCCATCGCCTGGGCTGGCAACTGGGGCTGCACACCATCGGCGACGCGGCCATCCAACTCACGGTGGATGCCTTCGAGCGGGTGCTGAACGAGATGCCGCGGGCCGATCACCGCCACTACCTGAACCACTTCAGCATGATGCCGCCCCGCGAAACGTTGCACAAGATGGCGAAGCTGAATCTGTGGATCTCGCAGCAGCCCAATTTCACCTACACGCTGGAAGGCCGCTATAACGACAATCTGGAACCGGAGCGCGCCGCCGTCAACAATCCCGTCGCCACTCCGATGAAGATGGGCATCTTCCTGGCGATCTCCAGCGACATCCTGCCGATCGGCCCCATGGTCGGCCTCTATGCCGCGGTGACCCGAAAGGGAATGAGCGGAGCGGTCCATGGCCCCCAGGAACGGATCTCAATGAAGGACGCCATTCTCGCCTACACCCGGAACCCCGCGTTCTTCACCAGGGAGGAGAAGCAGAAAGGCTCCATCGAGCCGGGCAAGCTGGCCGATCTGATCGTGCTGGACCAGGACTTGCTGACAATGGATCCGGATCGCACCCTGGGGGTCAAGGTGGCGCGGACCTTCCTGGCCGGGCGCGAAGTGTATGCGGCCGGCAAATAAGCTACTCTTCTGGATTGCGGTGCCTTCTGTTGAACAAGCCGTACGGCGTGGTTTCGCAGTTTTCTGACCGGGAGAACACGGGACGGCCGACATTGAAGAGCTTCGTTCCGGTCCCGGACGTCTACCCGGTAGGCCGCCTGGATCACGATAGCGAAGGCTTGCTGGTGCTGACCGACAATGGCTGGCTTCAGCATCGGCTGGCGAACCCCAATTTTGAGCACGAGAAGACGTATTGGGCGCAGGTGGAGGGCACTCCGGAGCGTGCTGCCCTGGAGCGGCTGCGGAGCGGGGTGGAGATCCTGCGCTACCGGACCCGCCCGGCCAAGGTTCGCGAGATTCACCCGGAGGTGCCGCCGCGCGAGCCGCCGGTCCGCTCGCGCAAGTCGATTCCGACGGCTTGGCTGGAGATCAAGCTGACCGAGGGACGCAACCGCCAGGTCCGGCGCATGACCGCCGCGGTCGGGTTGCCGACGCTGCGGCTGATTCGCGTGGGGGTGGGCGAGCTAAGCCTGGCGGGGCTCGCGCCGGGGGAATGGCGGGATCTGACGCCCGTGGAGATGGCGCGGCTGCATCACGAACTGGTACACCCGAAGCGTCCGTTCTAAAGTCTTTTCCCGATCCGCAAATGAATCTGGCGGTTCATCCGAAGAGGAAAGGGAAGCCGTATTCTTGAGTCGCACAGATGGTTTTCCTCCGAAGTTTCCGGGGCGCAAGCTCCGGATGCTCCGACTCTCTGGCCCCGGAATGAGCCCCGGGGCCTTTTTTTGGTGGGACCGGTCTGGCGCCGGCGTCGCTCTTCCTCAACACAACGTAAAAAACAGCGGGCAGGGTTAAGGCCGGCCCGCTAAGTGAGAACCGGGTAGGGTGATCGCCCGGCGTTCTTGCAGCTAGATCTTCTGAATCTTGACGCCGCCGTTGGTTGTAATGGCGCGCACCAGCGGACCGCCGGAACCAAGATTCAACGAAAGGCGCCGGCTGATGTCGCCCTGCACCTGCACGGGAAAATCGACGTTGATTTTGCCGTTGACTGTGCCGGTTTCGAGCCTGGCCGAATAGTTGGCCGGGATGGCCATCTTCACGCCGCCGTTTGCCGTCGTGACATCGAGTTGCTGGCCTTCCCACCGGGATCCGGCAAGCTCCACATCCAGCCCGCCGTTGCGGGTCTCGCCTTTTACATCGCCCCCGAGACGCCGTAGAGTAACGCCGCCGTTGACGGTGTCAAACTCGATGCGGCCGGTGACATCCGAGATCCCAATTCCGCCGTTTTGGGCGGTCAGATTCAGGTCGGCGCGGTTCGGCACGAAAATCTCGAAGCTGACGCTCCAGGACTCCCGGGCGCGGGTCTCCGGACCCTGGGCGCGGACCATTCCGGCGGACAGGTCCAGCCGTGTCTGATTCACCATCGATCGGGCGTCGGCTTCGGTGTCTCCCCAGGCTTCCACCCTTGCGCGCACCAGGACGCCGGACTGGTTCCATCCCTTCACGGTGATTCCGCCATTCCGGCCGGCATCCACCGAAAGGCGGCCCGAGTACGGGATGTTCTGTTCCCGGATCTCGCAAAACTGTTTGCGGTCGCCGTTCCAGTTCCGGTCATTGCACGACATGGTCTTGTCCTGGGCAAAAGCCAATCCGGCGAAGGCCAGCAGCAGTGGGGCAGTCTTGATCATTCGATCCTCCTGGAGACGATACGGCCGATCAGCCGTCAAGTTACGTAGACTTTGACGGAAAAGTCCGACGGCGGTGTTGTAGATGATGCAAGGAGATTCATTGAAAGCGATCACACTCTGGACTTTGTGTGTTTGTAGCGTTCTAGGAGCCGACAACTGGCCGCGTTGGCGTGGTCCGGCGGACGACGGCATGGCGCCGGGCGACGCCCCGACCAATTGGAGCGACACGCAGAACGTCAAGTGGACGGCCGCCGTGCCGGGGCGCGGATTCTCGTCCCCAGTGGTCTGGGGGGATCAGATATTCCTGACGACCGCGGTCGATGGCCTGCAGAATCCGCAGAACAGTCGGGGTCCGGGCGGCGGGGCGGTGGAACAGCCCGAGCAGCAGTTGCTCGTGATGGCCCTGGATCGCAATACCGGGAAGACGCAATGGCAGCAGGTGGCGCTGACGGTGAAGCCGCATGAAGGCTATCACCCCAAGTACGGGAGCTTCGCGTCCAACTCGCCGGTAACCGATGGCAAGGTGCTGATCGCGTTCTTCGGCTCACGTGGGGTTTACGCATATGACTTGAAGGGCAAGAAGCTCTGGGAAAAGGATCTCGGCATCCGGATGAAGATGCGCAACGCGTTCGGGGAAGGCACGGCCCCGGTGCTTCATGAGAACACGCTGCTGCTGAACTTCGATCACCAGGCGGAGGGCCTGCTGGTCGCGCTCGACAAAACCAGTGGGAAGGAGCTGTGGCGGCAAACGCGGAATGAGATCAGCAGTTGGGCGCCGCCGCTGGTCATCCAGCATCAGGGCAAGAAGCAAATGATCGTGCCCGGAGCAGGAAAGACGATCGCTTATGACTTCGTCACGGGCAAGCCGGTCTGGGAGGTGAAGGGTCTCGGTTGGAGCATCATCCCAGCTCCAGTAAAACACGAGGATATGGTTTTCGTTATGAGCGGGTTTGGCGAGCCCAACCTGCTGGCGGTCAGACTTGGCCGGGAAGGCGACCTTACGGGAACGGATGCGGTGGTGTGGACCAACCAGCGCGGCAATTCCGCTACGCCCTCGCCAGTGCTACATCAAGGCAAGCTGTACATTCTGACCGACAGCGGCATGATTTCGTGCTTCGACGCCGCGACCGGAAGGCCCTATTATCACCAGCAGCGGCTGCCCAAGCCGTACAATTTCAAAGCATCGCCGGTGGGTGCAAACGGCAAGCTCTACCTGGCGAGCGAGGAAGGTGACGTGATCGTGCTGAAGATGGGCGAGAGGTATGAAGTGCTCGCGACAAACACCCTGACCGATCAGTTCTTTGTCGCCAGCCCGGCGATCGCTGACGGCGAGATCTATCTGCGGGGCCAGAACACGCTCTTCTGTATCTCGGAAAAGAAGTAACTGAAGCCACTGCACCGGGTGGAGGCGGGGGTGCTCGGGCACTGTCCCCAAAAAGGACCTGAGTATTGCCCGATGAGCGTGAAGGCGCTGGCGTGGGCCGTGCAACCACAAGTCGAATCTCAACCTCGGGCGTTCGGTGATAACGCCATGCACCTGAACCGGGAAATCGAAGGTGACCCTGCCGTTCAAGGTGCCGGTTTCGCGCCTCGTCGACTAGTCGGCCGGAACAGGCAAGGCAGTCCGCGGGGCGGTGATTCTCAATTCGACCTCATGGAGACGCGCGGGCCATCCGGCCGCGAAGTTACGGAAGGTTCGACGGAAAAACAGGGCGGCGGTGTCGTATCATGCGAAAAGATCCCATGAAAGCCATCACCCTCTGGACCTTGTGTGTTTGTAGCGTGCTTAGCGCCGATGACTGGCCGCGGTGGCGAGGTCCCGCCGACGACGGCATGGCTCGCGGCGACGCCCCCCTGCAGTGGAGCGACACGCAGAACATCAAGTGGAAGGCGAGTATCCCGGGCCGCGGGTTTTCGTCCCCGGTGATTTGGGGCGATCAGATCTTCCTGACCACCGCGGTAAACGGGGCGCAGAACCTGGCAAGCGGCCGCGGTCCGGGCGGCGCCGCGGTGGAGCAGCCGGAACAGCAGTTGCTCGTAATGGCGCTCGATCGCAAGACGGGAAAAAAGCAGTGGGAGAACGTGGCGTTGACGGTGAAGCCGCACGAAGGCTATCACCCTAAGTACGGGAGCTTCGCCTCGAACTCGCCGGTTACGGACGGCAAGGTGCTGATCGCGTTCTTTGGGTCCAGGGGCGTGTACGCCTACGACCTGAAGGGCAAGAAGCTGTGGGAGAAGGACCTGGGAATCCGGATGAAGATGCGAAACTCCTTCGGCGAAGGCACCGCTCCGGTCCTGCATGAGAACACGCTGCTGCTGAATTTCGATCATGAGGCGGACGGCTTCCTGGTGGCGCTGGACAAGTCGAGCGGCAAGGAGCTATGGCGGCAGACGCGCAATGAAGTCAGCAATTGGGCGCCGCCCCTGGTGATCCAGCATCAAGGCAGGAAGCAGGTGATCGTGCCGGGAACGCGCAAGACGATCGCCTACGATTTCGCGAGCGGCAAGCCGGTGTGGGAAGTGAAGGGGTTGGGCCTGAATGTGATTCCGGCGCCGGTGAAGCACGAGGACCTGGTGATCGTCATGAGCGGTTTCCGCGACCCGAATCTGCTGGCGATCAAGCTCGGCGGCGAGGGTGATTTGAGCGGAACCGACGCCGTGGCTTGGACGAATCAGCGGGGCAACTCCTACACGCCCTCGCCGGTGCTGCATCAGGGCAAGCTGTACTTCCTCACCGACAACGGCATGATCTCGTGTTTCGATGCCAGGACCGGCAAGCCGTACTATCACCAGCAGCGGCTGCCCAAGCCCTACAACTTCAAGGCTTCGCCGGTCGGCGCGAACGGCAAGCTGTACCTGGCAAGCGAGGAAGGAGACGTGATCGTGCTGAAGATGGGCGAGCAGTATGAAGTGCTCGCCACCAATACGCTGGCGGATCAGTTTTTCGTCGCCAGCCCCGCGATCGCGGACGGCGAAATTTACCTGCGCGGCCAAAACACGCTGTTCTGCATCTCGGAGAAGAAGTAAGTGGATCCGTTGCACCCGGTGGAGGTGCGCGTGCTCGGGGCTTTGCTGGAGAAGGACCTGACGACACCGGAGTATTACCCGATGACGGTGAACGCGCTGCTGGCGGCGTGCAACCAGAAGTCGAACCGTGACCCGGTGGTCGCCTTCGAGGAAGGCGCCGTGGAGCAGGCTCTTCACAGCTTGAAAGATAAGGGATGGGTGTCGCGCCTGTCGGGCGCTGGACACCGCGTGGAAAAGTGGTCGCACCGGATCGGCGAGAAGCTCAACCTGTCACCCCGCGAGCTCGCGACCCTCTGCGTGCTGATGCTTCGCGGACCGCAGACGCCTGGTGAGTTGCGAAGCCGTGCGGAACGCATGCATGCGTTTTCGGACCTGGAAGATGTCGAGAGCTGCCTGCGTGGAATGGCGGAAAAGGGCCTGGCCATCCGCATGCCGGTGCCGCCGGGGATGAAGGAAGCCCGCTGGGCGCACCTGATCGCGGGGGAGCCGGCGATGCCCGTGGAAGACGCTCGCCCGGCTGGCGGGACGGCGGGTCTGGCGGATCGGGTGGCCGCGCTCGAAGCCGAAGTAGCGGAGCTGAAGGCTGTCGTAGCCGAGCTTCGGTCGCTCCTTTCCTGAACCGGCTAGGATACGATATCTGTTCGCCATGCGACTCCTGCTGATTCCGCTCCTCCTGATTTCCTCGCTTTCCGCCGCGACCATCGCCGAGAAAACCGCCGGCGCCCGAAAGCTGCCGGGCTTCGTCCCCCTCTACTGGGATGAGAAAACGGGCAAGATGTGGATGGAAATCGACCGTTTCGACAGCGAGCTGTTGTACATCGGATCGCTGGCGGCCGGGCTGGGCTCCAACGATATCGGCCTGGACCGCGGGCAACTGGGCAACGAGCGGGTGGTGAAGTTCGAGCGTGTGGGCCCGAAGGTCCTGATGATCGAATCGAACTACCGGTATCGCGCCCTGACCAGCGACGCCGCCGAGCGCAGCGCGGTGGAGCAGTCCTTCGCCAGGTCCACGCACTGGGGGTTCACGGTGGAGGCCGAGGATGGCGGCAAGGTGCTGGTGGACGCCACCAACTTCTTTCTTCGCGACGTCCACGACATCGCCAGCCGGCTGCAGCGCATGCGCCAGGGAACGTACCGGTTGGACGCCTCGCGCAGCGCGTTCTACCTGCCCCGGACGAAGGCGTTCCCAAGGAATACGGAGGTGGAGGTGACGCTGACCTTCACCTCCGATCAGCCGGGGAATCTGGTGGCGGGCCACGCTCCCACATCGAGCGCGATCACCGTGCGCGAGCATCACTCGTTCATCGAGCTGCCGGACGGCAACTACCGGCCGCGATTGCACGACCCGCGGGCGCCGTTCAACGGGCCTGAGTTCGCCGATTACGCCAGTCCAGTTACGGAGCCGGTGATGAAGCGCTGGATTTCGCGGCACCGGCTGCAGAAGAAGCCTGGCTCGGACGAGCCCGTGAAGCCGATCGTGTATTACATCGATCGCGGAGCGCCGGAGCCCATCCGCTCCGCGCTGCGCGAGGGAGCCGCCTGGTGGAACCAGGCGTTCGAAGCAGCCGGATTCCGCAACGCCTTCCGGGTGGAGATCCTGCCGGAGGACGCGGATCCGATGGACGTCCGCTACAACGTCGTGAACTGGGTGCATCGCTCGACGCGGGGATGGTCTTACGGCGCGTCGATCGCGGACCCTCGGACGGGGGAGATTCTGAAAGGTCATGTGACGCTGGGATCGCTGCGGGTGCGGCAGGATTACATGATCGCGGAAGGGCTGCTGGCTCCCTACGAAGAAGGCAAACCCGTGAATCCGGCAATGCTGGAGATGGGGCTGGCGCGTCTCCGGCAATTGTCGGCGCACGAAGTGGGCCACACGCTGGGGATCGCGCACAACTTCGCGGCGAGCGCGAAGGCTGGGTCGGCGCCCGGCGGCGGGCGAGTCTCGGTAATGGATTACCCGCATCCCTGGATCGACCTGCCGGGCGCCGGGACGCCGGACTTGCGCAACGCCTACGCCACGGGCATCGGCGAGTGGGACAAGATTTCCATCAACTTCGGATATCGCGAGTTCGCGCCGGGAGCGGACGAAAAAAGAGAGCTGGACGCGATTCTGCGGAAGGCTACCGGCGAAGGATATCTCTTCATCACCGATTCGGATTCGCGGCCGGAGGGTTCAGCCCACCCGGGGAGCCACCTATGGGATTCGGGCGCGAATGCGGTAGAGGAGCTGAACCGGTTGATGCACATCCGCCGGCGGGCGCTCGATCGCTTCGGAGCGAACAATATCCGGGAAGGCGCGCCGTGGTCGACGCTGGAGGACGTCCTGGCGCCCATCTACCTTCTGCACCGCTACCAGACAGAGGCGGCCGCGAAAAGCGTGGGCGGCGTCTTCTACACGTACTCGATTCGGGGCGACGGGCAGAAGATCCTGGAGACGGTGAACGCGGCGGAGCAGAAGAAGGCGCTGGATGCGCTACTGGCGACGATCACGCCGGAGGCGTTGACTTTGCCGGCGAAGTTGGTATCGCTGATCCCGCCGCGGGCGTTCTCCTATGACCGGACGCGGGAGGATTTCCGGACGCGCACGGGACTGACCTTCGATCCGGTGGGCGCGGCCGAGTCCGCGGCGAACCTCACCGTTCGGCTGATTCTGAATCCGGAGCGGGCGGCGCGGCTGGTCCAGCAGCACGCATCCGATCCGGCGATCGACGGGCTGGGCGAGGTGATCGAGAAGCTGCTGGCGCGCACGTGGAGAGCGCCGGCGGCCTCGGGCTTGCAGCGCGAGGTGCAGCGGGCGGTAAACTACGTCGCCCTGTATCACCTGATGAGTCTGGCGCATGATGAGGGCGCGCCGGCTCGAGCACGCGAAATCGCCTGGGACAAGCTGCAGGCGATGAAGACCTGGGCGGGTCCGTACGTGTCGGCGTTGATTCAGCGCTACCAGGAGAACCCGAAAGAGATTCCGGTGACACGGCCGCCCGAGCCGCCGCCGGGTCAGCCGATCGGCTGCGACTGGAACTAAGCGAGCAGTCGGTCGACGCTGAGCTCGCGCATGGTGTCCACCACCAGGTGCGGCTGGTGGGCCTGGAGTTCGCCGGCGCCGAGAACCCCCGTGGCGACAGCGACCGCCCGGACCCCGTTGGCCTTGGCGGCGAGGATGTCGTTGACGTGGTCCCCGATAAGGACGACGGGGCTGCAGCGGTCAATCCAGCCTTTGCGGCGGGCTTCTCGGACGGCGATTCCCACCAGGCCGGCTCGGTCGCGAGCCATCTCCGCGAACGCGCCGAAGCGAAGGTAGCCCCTCAGCCCGGCGATGTCCATTTTGCGCCAGCCGATCCGCGAGAAATTGCCCGTAACCAGGCCGGTTGCGACGCCCCGGCGATGCAAGCGGTACAGCAACATGCGCGCGCCGGGACACACCTTGGACCGGAGGCTGGCTGGGGCGTTGCGGAGATACCAGCGTTCGGCGTCCGCCTGCATCGCGGGCATTGCGGCGCGGATGCGGGCCTGCGGGATCCCGGCGCGGCCCAGCATCTCCATGAGGATAGTGTGATCGAGCATGCCGGCCACGGGGACGCCTTCCATGCTTACTGGAACAGCGAAAGCGCGCTGCGCGGCTTCGATCAGGGCTTGCCGGTGGTGGATTCCCTGCTTGCGAAGCAGCGTTCCGTCGATGTCGAAGAGCACGAGGGGCATCAGGGCCTCTTCACCAGTCCCGCCGCATCTCGCGGTCGCCCGTCGCGCTCAATTCCATGGCACACGGTAGGGTAGCATGAAGCGAAATGGAGACGGTCCTGGAGAACGGCCTGCGACTGCGGCTCGTTGAGGGTGATATCACCCAGGTAGCCGCGGACGCCATCGTGAACGCCGCGAATCCGGGTTTGGGCGGCGGGGGAGGCGTCGATGGCGCCATCCACCGCGCCGGGGGACCGTCGTTGATGCAGGAATTGGGCGTGATCCGGCGCGAACGGGGCGGCTGCCCAACGGGCAGCGCCGTGGTCACCGGCGCTGGACTCCTGCCCGCGAGGTTCGTCTTCCATGCCGTGGGTCCGGTGTGGCGGGGAGGCGTTTCGGGGGAGCCGGCACAGCTTGCCTCGTGTTACACCACCTGCCTGCGGCTGGCCGAAGAGCGGCAACTGACATCGTTGGCCTTTCCCGGAATCAGCACCGGGGTCTACGGCTACCCCAAGGGAAAGGCGGCGGAGGTCGCGCTGGCCGCGCTCCGGGCGCATGCGCCGGCGAGCCTCCGCATCGTCATTCTGGTGGCGTATGACCGTGACGACTTCGAGGTCTACCGCGGGCTGATATCCTGATTCCATGCAGTATCTGCAGGCTGGCAGGCACAAACTGGTGCTCCTGGAACTCGACGGCGAGTTCCTGGAGAACATTGCCAGGCAAGCCGGATTTGAGCTCCGCTTGCAGGACAACACGCGCAATGTACTGCTGGATCTGAAGGCCGCGGAGCGGCAGGCGCCGTTGCTGCTCTTCGACGCGGCGGATCCCCAGAACCTCGGCTGGTTCTCGCGCTGCCAGTTCTATGTGGACGGAAGCAACGGCAGCATTCTGCAGACGCCCATCGAAATGGCCAATCAAACGGACCCGAGAGGCCGTCCTTTGCCGCACTCCATCCGGCTGCAGATCAACAAGGAACTTCCCGTGGATTTCAAACTGCCGGGCAAGACGCCGGTCAGCGAGCAGATGGTGTATACGGTGCTGTACAACTTCCTGAACGCACTGCTGAACACTGGTGTCGGGGTATGCGGCGGCACGGTGGTACGCCCGCTGACGGGGCGAATGGAACCGGGCGGTCCTCGCGGCTAGTCCCTCCAAAGAGATGGCCAGGCTCGTGTAATGGTTCTGTGGAGACTTACTTTCCCATGCGATCCCTTTTGTTTTTCGCGGCCGCGACGCTTTGCCTGGGCCAGGCAACCCCAGAGTATGTGTTTGGCTTCCTGCGAGCCCATCCCGAGCGAACCAACATTCCGCGGGAGCAGGCGATGGAAATCCAAAAGGCGCACATGGCCCACCTGGACAAGATGTCGGCGGACGGCATTTTGATTGGCGCGGGGCCGCTGGCAGATTCGCCCGACCTGCGCGGCGTGGTGATTTTCAAGGGTATTCCGGTGGAGCAGGCTCGCGCGGCGGCGGCGAAGGATCCGGCCGTACTGGGGAAGCGGCTCCTGGTGGATGTGTTCGCCTGGCCCGGACCTCCAGGGTTGGGCGACAGGGTGGCGGCGAAACGGAAGGAAGGTCCGGATGCGAAGTGGACCATGAACCGGCGTGCGCTGGTGGTTTACTGGCGCACGCCGGCCTGGCCGGATACCGGCGCGCCCGCGAACCAGAAAATCATGCAGGAGCATGTAGCTTTCGGCGACAAGCTGCGATCCGGCGGCGAGGTGCTGTTCATGGCTCCCTTGCTTGGTTCCAAGGACTTCATCGGGGTCGCGGCGTTCCGCGGGAGCGATACCGCCGCGGCGCTGAAGGCGGTGGCCGACGATCCGTTTGTCAAGAACGGCTGGGTGAAACCGCAGGCGTTGGTGTGGTTCATAGCCGACGAAGTATTTTAGGCGGCCCAAATCGGATACGCTAGCAGGCTATGAGCCTGCCCGTGGTGATCGCGTTGGCGCTGCTAATGGTGGCGGCGGTAGTGGTTCTAAAGCGTATCCTGACGCCACCGGAGGATCAGCCGCATACCGCGCCGCCCGCCGCGGCGCCCCGACCGGCGTTCCCACAAAGCGGCATCCCGGGAAGGAACGAACAGGACCTCCTGTCCTGGCTGATATTGGAGGCGTCGCGGCAGACGAGCTCCCACCTGGAGCAGGACCCCCTGGCGATGCAGCGGCTGTTGGAGGCCGCGGCAAAAGCGCAGGCTGAGCTGGACGCAGCCGGCACGGCCGAGGTCAACCTGCCCTTTCTGACGGCCGATTCCAGCGGCCCGAAGCATTTTGTAATTCGCGTAACCCGCCACGACCGGCCCGCCTGAGCGGAACGAGGCTTTTTCTCGCCCGTCTAAATGTCGAGAGTCCAGAAGCCACTGGACGGGGAATTCGACACCTGCCATCCTGGAGAGTTATGGAACGCAACGGGCTCGTTTTGTGTGCTTTATTGGTCGCGGGGGGAGCTTGGGCGCAGCCCCCGCTGCTGCAGAAGCCGGCGCTGAGCAAGACTCAGATCGTGTTTTCCTATGCGGGCGACCTGTGGGTGGTGGCCCGCGAGGGCGGCGAGGCGCGCAAACTGACGAGCGCCGTGGGCACCGAGACCAACCCTCACTTCTCCCCCGACGGTACACAGGTTGCCTTCACTGGCGAGTATGACGGCAATATCGACGCGTTCGTGGTTGCCGCATCCGGCGGCGTTCCCCGCCGCCTGACCTGGCATCCCGGACAGGATCTGGCGCAGGGCTGGACCCACGACGGCAAGGGCGTGCTGATCACCAGCAACCGCTCCAACCACTCGCGGGGCAATCGCCTTTTCGTGGCGCGCCTGGAAGGAGGGCTGGAAGAGGAAGTACCCCTGCCGCAGGCCGAGGAGGGCAGCTTTTCGCCGGACGGCTCGCGAATCGCATATGTCCCCATCCAGCGGGCGTTCACCATCTGGAAGCGGTATCGCGGGGGGCAAACGACGCCGGTGTGGATCGCCAACCTGGCCGATTCCAAGGTGGAGAAGGTCCCGCGCCAGAACTCGAACGACTTCAATCCGGTTTGGTTCGGCGACCGGGTCTACTTCCTGAGCGATCGCAGCGGTCCGGTGTCGCTGTTCGCCTACGACACGGCGAAGAAGACCGTGACGCCGGTGATCAAGAACGACGGGCTGGACCTGAAGTGGCTTGCGAAGGGTCCGGATGCGCTGGTCTACGAGCAGTTCGGAGCAATCTACATTGTGGACCCGAAATCCGGCAAAGCGAACAAAGTGGATATCAAGGTTACGGGCGATCTGACGTCGGTGCGGCCCTCGATTGAGAAAGTCGCCGCCAACATCAATTCCTGGGGTTTGTCGCCGACCGGGGCTCGGGTGGTTTTCGGCGCCCGCGGAGAAGTGTTTACCGCTCCTGCTCAGAAGGGTGATATCCGCAATCTGACGGAGACTTCCGGGGTGGCCGAGCGGTCGCCGCGGTGGTCGCCGGACGGCCGGTGGATCGCCTATTTCTCCGACGAATCCGGCGAGTACATGCTGCATGTGCGTGAACAGTCGGGCTTCGCGCCGCCGAAGAAGATCAGCCTCGGCGAGCCTCCTACGTTCTATTACAACCTGTACTGGTCACCGGATTCGAAGAAGATTGCCTACACGGACAAGCGGTTAAACATCTGGTACGTGGACCTGGAGAAGCAGAAGCCGGTAAAGGTGGACAGCGATACCTACGACGGTCCGGTGAAGAGCATGGACCCCGCCTGGTCCCCCGATTCGAACTGGATCGCATATACCAAGCTGATGAAGAACAACCTTCGGTCCGCGTTCGTGTTCTCGCTCGAAACAGGCAAGCCGGCCCAAGTGTCGGACGGGATGTCGGATGCGCGGTACGCGGTCTTCGACCGTTCGGGCGATTACCTGTATTTCACCGCGTCCACCAACCAGGGTCCGGCGAGCTGGTGGCTGGACATGTCGAGCGTGAACCGCCCGGTGAGCCGCAACGTGTACGTGGTGGTGCTGGCCAAGGATAAGCCCTCGCCGCTGGCGCCGGAGAGCGACGAAGAGAAGCCCGCCGAGCCGGAGAAGAAGCCGGACGCCGCAAAACCCGACACCGTACCGAAGAAGACCGTGATGGACCTGGACGGGCTGTCGCAGCGAATCCTGGCGATGCCGCTGCCGGCTCGCAACTACGTGGGCCTTGTGGCGGGCAAGGCGGGCATCCTATACGCGGCCGAAGCCGTGAACGTCGTGGATCCCAACACGTTCGTCCCGCAGACGGCGAGCATCGTGAAGTTCGACTGGAAAACGCGCAAGACGGAGCCTGTGATCGCGGACGTGTCCGCGTTCGAGGTGTCGGCCAATGGCGAGAAGATGCTGTACCGCCAAGGTCAGGGTCCGGCGGCGGCGTGGTTCGTCACCGCGACGAACGCGCCGGTGCGCCCCGGCGATGGCCGGCTGAACCTCGACACGATGGAGATGCGCGTGAACCCGCGCGAGGAGTGGAGCCAGATGTACAACGAGGTGTGGCGGATCCAGCGCGATTTCTTCTACGATCCGGGCCTGCACGGGCTGAACCTGGCCGAAGCGAAGAAGCGGTATGCGCCCTACCTGGAGTCCGTGGGCAGCCGGGGTGACCTGAACTACGTGTTCCAGGAGATGCTGGGCGAGATCTCTGTCGGCCACATGTTTGTCGGCGGCGGGGCGCAGCCGCAGGCCAAACAGGTGCCGGGAGGGCTGTTGGGGGCCGACTACCGGTTGGAGAATGGGCGATATCGCTTTGCGCGGGTCTATAACGGGGAAAATTGGAATCCACAGTTGCGGGCTCCCCTGACGCAGCCGGGAGTGAATGTCCGCGAGGGCGAATACCTGCTTGCCGTGAACGGGCGCGAGTTGCGCGCCACCGACAACGTCCATGCCTTTTTTGAAGGCACCGCGAACCGGCAGGTGACCTTGCGCGTGGGACCGGACGCGAACGGCGCGAATGCTCGCGAAGTAACGGTGGTGCCGGTGGCCAACGAAAACGGCCTGCGCAACCTTGCCTGGGTGGAAGGGAATCGCCGCAAGGTGGATCAGCTTTCCGGCGGGAAGCTGGGATATCTGTACTTGCCCAACACCGGGGGCGGAGGATACACGAATTTCAACCGTTACTACTTCGCGCAGATCGACAAGCAGGGGCTGGTGGTGGATGAACGCGCCAACAGCGGCGGTCTCGCGGCGGACTATATCATCGACTACATGCGCCGTCCGATCCTCAACAAATGGACCACGCGCGAGGGTGAAGATTTCTCCACGCCCGCGGGGTCCGTTTACGGTCCCAAGGCGATGATCATCGACGAATATTCGAGCTCCGGAGGCGACGCCATGCCCTGGTACTTCCGGAAGATGAAGATCGGGCCGTTGGTCGGCAAGCGGACCTGGGGCGGCCTGGTGGGCAACATCGGCGCGGCGCCGCTGATCGACGGCGGCTTCGTATCCTCTCCCAACGTGGCGTTCTACAACCTGGAGGGCTCCTGGGACGTGGAAAACGCGGGGGTTCCGCCGGACATCGAGGTGGAACTCGATCCCTTTCTGTGGCGGCAAGGCCGCGATCCGCAGTTGGAGAAAGCCGTGGAAGTAGTGTTAGCGGACCTGAAGAAGAACCCGCCGCCGGTCTTCAAGAAGCCGGCCTACCCGAACTATCACGGAACGAAGTAGCTACTCGGTGCGCGAGGGCGGCTTGGCGGGGGAGTTATTCACTTCCACCTTCACGCCCGAATCCAGCCGCTGGATGTTTGAGGTGGCGATCACCTGGCCCTCGTCGAGTCCTTCGAGGATCTCGACGTCGGCCGCAAAACGATCGCCGAGTTTCACATCGCGCGCATCCACCGAGCCGTTGGTGACGACGAAGGCCTTGTTGGAGCCAAAGACGTAACCCACGGCGCGGGCGGGCACCAGCTTGATCCGTTCCATCTTGTCGGTGGGGATGCGGGCTCGCGCGTAAGAGCCCGGCTTCAGCTTGCCGCCGGGGTTGTCGATCAGCGCTTCAACGATGAATGTCCGCTTGCTCTGGTCGACTGTGGGCGAAATCCTCCAGATGCGTCCCTTGAAGCTCTGGCCCTCGAACGCCTCCAGAAACACATCCGCCGTCTGGCCGTTGCGGACCCAGGGCGCCATGCGCTCGGGAACCTCGATCCGCAGCCGGATGGGATCGATCTTCACCAGGGTGAACAAAGGCGTGTTGGGCCGCACAAACTGCCCCAGGCTGACCTGGCGCTCCTTGACGAGGCCCGCGAAGGGCGCGTAGACGGAGGTGTCGCGCATCTTCTTGCGCTGGAGCTGGAGTTGCGCGCGGAACTGCTCCACCATCTGAATCATGTTGCGAGCCTGGTTCAGCGACGAATCGTAGGCAGCCTGGGCCGCGCTGAATCGCGCTACCGCCTGGTCGAGATCCGCTTGCGAGGAGATGCCCTGATCCACCAGCGTGCGAGCCCGCTTCAGGCGCTGGTCCGCGTCGGTAAGGTCCGCCTGGGCGCGGCGCACTTCGGGTGCTTTGCGAACGTCGTCGATGCGGTCGTTTTCATCCTTCAAACCGAGGCGTTCCAAAGCCTGCCGGAGCTGCGCTTCGTTCTGCTGCAGGATGTACTTCTGTTCCTCGTCCGAAACGTGGATCAGCAACTGGCCCTTGCCGACGGCGTCCCCGAGATCGGCTTTTACGTCGTCCACGCGGCCCTCGATCTCGGCGCTCACGATGGCTTCCTCATAGGGGAAGAGAGTGCCCACGCTTTCGACGACGCGCTGCACCTCCCGGACAGCGACGCTGGTGGTGCTGATCGGCACTGGGCCGGGCGCGGGCTTGGCCTGCACCGGCGGCTGGCGGTTGCACCCGCCGAGGAATACGGCGAACAGAGTAACGGAGGGTAGAAGGATGGCCCGCAAGGTATTAGTTTAGCTCAGCCTTTAGAGACGGCGGCGGCGGCGCGGAGGTAACCGCTTGGATCTCTTGGAGTCGCGGAGAGGTAACCGGCGTGGCGGCCAGGGCAGCTCCGGCACGGTAAAATAAGGCCATACCATGAACAGCTTGAACTCCTTCGGCGCCGCTGCCACACTTTCCGCCGGCGGCCGCGAATACCAGATCTTCTCCCTGAAAGCTCTTGAAAAGGCCGGGTTTGACCTGAAGCGCATTCCCTATTCGATCAAGATCCTCATCGAGAACCTGTTGCGGCTGGAAGATGGCCGCACGGTGAAGAAGTCCGACATCGAATACGCCGCGAAATGGGACACTTCGTCCCCCGCTCAGGAAATCAGCTTCATGCCGGGGCGTGTGCTGCTGCAGGATTTCACGGGCGTTCCCTGCGTGGTGGATCTGGCAGCGATGCGCGACGCGCTCCAGGACTTGGGCGCCGATCCCAAGAAGGCGAATCCGCTGATTCCGTGCGACCTGGTGATCGACCACTCCGTGCAGGTGGATCGCTCCGGCACGCGGGATGCCCTCGAATTCAACGCAATGATCGAATTCCAGCGCAACCGCGAGCGCTACGAGTTCCTGCGCTGGGGACAAAGCGCCTTCCAGAACTTCCGGGTGGTTCCCCCGGCGACGGGAATCGTGCACCAGGTGAATCTGGAGTATCTGGCAAGCGCCGTGATGGTGACGGACGGCGTGGCGTATCCGGATTCGCTGGTGGGCACGGACTCCCACACCACCATGATCAACGGCCTGGGCGTCGTCGGTTGGGGCGTGGGCGGAATCGAAGCCGAGGCCTGCATGCTGGGTCAGCCGATCTCCATGCTGCTGCCCGAAGTGGTGGGATTCAAGCTGACGGGCAAGCTGCCCGAAGGAGCCACAGCAACGGATCTGGTGCTCACCGTAACCCAGATGTTGCGCAAGAAGGGCGTGGTGGGCAAGTTCGTCGAGTTCTTTGGTCCGGGATTGGCGGCTCTGTCGCTGGCCGACCGTGCAACCATCGCCAACATGGCCCCGGAGTACGGCGCCACCATCGGAATCTTCCCGATCGACGCCAAGTCGCTCGAGTATCTGCGGCTGACCAACCGGCCGGAGGAACTGGTGCAACTGGTGGAGGCGTATACCAGGGAACAGGGCCTGTTCCATTCGGCGGACTCGCCCGAGCCGGTGTTTCACTCGACCTTGGAATTGGACCTGCGATCCGTGGTCGCGTCCCTGGCGGGACCGAAACGGCCGCAGGACCGGGTGAGTCTGGGGGACATGAAGAAGACGTTCCTCGGCGCGCTGACCGATCCGGTGCGGAGAACCGAGGTGCAGACCAACGGGTCCCGGTCGCCGCTGCAGGACGGCAGCGTGGTCATCGCCGCGATCACTTCGTGCACCAACACTTCCAATCCCAGCGTGATGGTGGCGGCGGGGCTGGTGGCGAAGAAAGCGGTGGAAAAGGGTTTACAGACAAAGCCCTGGGTGAAGAGCTCCCTGGCCCCCGGCTCCAAGGTGGTCAGCGAGTATCTGGATGACGCGGGGCTGACCCCATTCCTGGACGAGTTGAAGTTCCAGATCGTGGGCTATGGCTGCACCACCTGCATCGGCAACTCGGGTCCGCTGCCGGAGGCGATTGAAGCGGCGGTGAAGGAGAACAAGCTGGTTGTCGCCAGCGTCCTGTCGGGCAACCGCAACTTCGAGGGCCGGGTGCATCCGGCGGTCCGGGCGAATTACCTTGCGTCGCCCCCGCTGGTGGTGGCGTATGCCCTTGCGGGACGGGTGGATGTCGATCTGGTGTCCGAGCCCATCGGCAAGGGCAAGTCCGGCGAAGATGTTTACCTGAAGGACATCTGGCCGACCCCCGAGGAAGTGCAATCGGTGGTGAACCGGAGCGTTCGGCGGGAGATGTTCGCCAAGGAGTACGGCGAGGTGTTCGTCGGCTCCGCGGAGTGGCGGGCGATCCGGATTCCGGAAGGCGATCAGTTTGCCTGGAGCGATTCGTCCACCTACATCAAGAAAGCTCCTTATTTTGATGAGATGGCGGATCCGGAAACGCAGGTGCGCGACTTCACCGGAATGAAGTGCCTGGCGATGCTGGGGGATTCGATCACGACGGATCACATTTCGCCGGCCGGCAACATCGCCAAGGACTCGCCGGCAGGGCAGTATTTGCAGTCTCTGGGCGTTAAGCCGGTGGACTTCAACAGCTACGGCGCGCGACGCGGCAATCACGAGGTGATGACGCGGGGCACGTTCGCGAATGTCCGGCTGAAGAACGAAATGGCGCCGGGCGTCGAGGGCGGCTACACGATGCTCGACGGCAAGCAGACGTTCATCTACGACGCGGCGATGAAGCACAAGGAAGCGGGCACGCCGCTGCTGATCGTGGCGGGTAAGGAATACGGTTCCGGCTCCTCCCGCGACTGGGCGGCTAAGGGCACGCTGCTGCTGGGCGTGAAGATGGTGATCGCGGAGAGCTACGAGCGGATCCACCGCTCTAACCTGGTGGGCATGGGCGTGCTGCCGTGCGAGTTCGTGAACGGTGAGACGCGGCAATCGCTGGGGCTCACCGGATTCGAGACGTACTCGATTCAGGGCGTGGTTCCGGCGGTGAATAATGCCGGAGGGCGGGCGACGGTGACGGCGAAGAGCGCGGACGGGTCTACCAGGAGGTTTGAGGTGAAGGTCCGGATCGACACGCCGCAGGAAGCGGAATACTATCGCAACGGCGGCATCCTGCCGTACGTGCTGCGGCAGCTTGCGGCGCGCTAGCGCCGGGAACGGTGCTTTCGAGCCGCGTAAGGCGCCCGAGGCGCGGCGGCGTGTTTGCTTCTAGGGATTCAGCGTCCCGGACTTGCCGGCGAAATTCAGAATCACGGAGGGAAACACGCCCAGAATGACGGTCGCGACGGCGGAGCCTACCAGCGCGACCAGGATGCCTCCGCTGACCGGCTTGGGCGCCGGCACCTCCGCGGAAGCGTCCTGCATGTACATCACAACCAGCACGCGCAGATAGTAGTAAGCGGCGACCGCCGAGTTCAGCAACCCCAGCACGGTCAGCCACACCAGGTTCGAATCCAGCGCGGCTTTGAAGATATAGAACTTGCCGAAGAAGCCGCCGGTAAGCGGCACGCCGATCAGCGACAGCAGGAAGACGGAAAGCAGCGCGGCGGTCACCGGCTGGCGCTGACCCAGGCCGGCGAGATCCTCGATGTTGACGTATTTCTCGTCCTTGCCCGCCAGGTGGGTGACGGCGGCGAATGCTCCCACGTTCATGAACGTATAGGCGGCCAGATAGAACATGACGGCGGAGATGCCGATCTGGCTTTGGGCGGTGATCGCGACGAGTATATAGCCGGCGTGCGCGATCGACGAGTACGCCAGCAGGCGCTTGATGTTGACCTGGGCGAGCGCGGCGAAGTTGCCGACGACCATTGTCGCCAGCGCGGTAACCCAGAGAATCGGCTCCCAGCGCGCGGCGATAGGCTCGAAGGCAGTCATGAAGATGCGGACGAGAATGGCGAAGGCCGCCGCCTTGGGCCCGGCGGACATAAACGCGGACACGGGAGCGGGCGCCCCCTGGTACACATCCGGAGTCCAGATCTGGAAGGGAAAGGCCGATACCTTGAACGCCAGACCCACGAACATAAGGGCCGCCGCGGTGCCGGTGAGGATGACGTTCGGCGGATTCGCGGATCCGAGCGCGGCGCGGATGAGGCTGAGATCCGTGGAACCGGTGAGTCCGTAAATCCAGGCGATCCCGTACAGGAGAAACGCGGTGGCGAAGCTGCCCAGAAGGAAGTACTTCAGCGCCGACTCGTTGTTGCGCTGGTCGTCGCGAAGGAAGCCCGCGAGCACATAGGTGGCGATGGAGGAGATTTCCAGGCCGATGAAGACCATGAGCAGTTCATTCGCGGTCACCATGACGCCCTGGCCCACGACGCTGAACAGGATCAACGAGTAATATTCACCCGAATCCGCTTTCTCTCGGGAGAGATATTGTCCGGAGCAGAGAACGGCGAGCGCCGCCGCGACATAGCAGAGCACGCGAAAAAAGGTGCCGAAGCCGTCGACGATCAGCATGCCCTGGAACGCGGGCCCCGCGTTATTGTAGGCGGGGAAGGCCAGATAAATCGCGCCCGCCAACGCGATCAGCGAAAGAATGCCGTAAGGGCGGCGCTGGTCCTCCTTGCGCCCGGCCTCGATCAACATGATCAGCGTCCCGAAGACCGTCAGCAGGATTTCCGGCGCGAAGCGCACGTAATCGGCGGCGGTGGGGATGAACTTATCGTACATTTCCGAGCTCCTGAATCGCGTGATTGCTCACCCGGAAGTCCACGTTTCGTTTGGTCTGTTCGAGAATCTGCGCGTTCTGGGCGCTGACCGGCGGCAGGAACGATTGCGAGTAAACGCCCATCCAGATCATCAGCGCGACCAGGGGCAAGATGGCCGCCCACTCGCGCGGGCTGAGGTCATGCATGTGGTGCGCAAGCGATTCGCCGGCGCGACCCAGGAAGGCGCGCTGGTACATCCAGAGCATGTAGCAGGCGGAGAGAATGACGCCGATGGCCGCGAAGACAGCCCAACTGAAGTTGGCCTTGGCGGCGCCCTGCAACACCAGGAACTCGCCGACGAAGTTATTGAGCGTCGGCAGCCCGATGGAGGCGAAGGTGGTGAGCAGGAAGACGGTGGAGAGCCATGGCGCCAGCGTGGCGACGCCGCCGTAGGAGGAGATCTCCAGCGAGTGCCGGCGCTCGTACAGGTAACCTACCAGGATGAAGAGTGCTCCGGTGGAGACGCCGTGATTCAGCATCTGGTAGACGGCGCCGTCCAATCCCTGCTGCGTGAACGAGAAGATACCGAGAACCACGAATCCGAGATGGCTGACGGAGGAGTAGGCCACCAGTTTCTTCATGTTGGGCTGGACCATCGCGACCAGGGCTCCGTAGATGATGCCGATGATCGCCAGCGAGACGATCCACGGCGCGGAATCGCGCGAGGCTTGCGGAAACAGGGGCAAATTGTAGCGGACCAGCCCGTAGGTGCCCATCTTGAGCATTACGCTCGCCAGCATCACGGAGCCCGCGGTGGGGGCTTCGACGTGAGCGTCGGGCAGCCAGGTGTGCAGCGGAAACAGCGGGACCTTGATCGCGAACGCCAGGAAGAAGCCGAGGAACAGCAACAACTGCTCCGTGGACGTCAAGGCAATTTTTCCGGTCCGCAGGCCATCGAGGATGATGCCATAGTCAAAGGAGCCCGCCTTGCCGTACAGCCAGATCATGGAGGCGAGCATCATCATCGAGCCGACCATGGTGTACAGGAAGAATTTCACGGCCGCGTAAATGCGGCGCTCATGTCCCCAGATGCCCACCAGGAAGTACATGGGGACCAGCGACACTTCCCAGAAGACGAAGAACAGGAACAGGTCCAGCGAAACGAAGACGCCGATCACGCCGAATTCGAGCAGCAGAAGGAAAGCGTAGAACTCCTTCACCCGCTGGTCAATGTAAGTCCAGGAGATCAGCGCCGCGATGGGAGTCAACATCGTGGTGAGCACCACCAGCCACAGGCTGAGGCCGTCCAGGCCGATGTGATAGCGGATATTGGGCGATTGGATCCACTGGAAATCGGTGACGAAACGGAACTCGCGCGGGGCGGCCGAGACGCCGCCGATCAACAGCAGAGAAGCCAGGAAGATCACCAGCGAGGCGCCGAGCGTGAACATCCGGCTAAGCCCGGGGTTGTTGCGCGGGATCAGCAGCGCGATCACAAAGGCCGCGGCGGGCGCGAAAAGCACAAAGTCGAGCAGGTTCACTTGGCGCCCCCCGAGAAGCCGAGGAATACGATGACCAGGATGCTGCCCATCACCACCCATGCCGCGTAATTGCGGATGTTGCCGGATTGCGCGAGCCGGAGAATCCCGCCGAGGCCGCGGGACCGTTTACCCACTCCGTTGACGATGCCGTCGATCAGGCCGGCGTCCACGCCCCGCCAGAGGAAGATGCGCGAGCCTTCGATTACCGGCTGAATCACCGCGGCGTTGTAGGCCTCGTCCACATAGAACTTGTTGTAGACGAAGTTGTAAAGGCCCTTGAAGGTGCGGGCGATCGCGTCCGGCACGCCGGGCGCGATCAGGTACATCCACGCGGCGATCGCGATGCCGATCAGCCCGGCCGAGGTCGCGATGATGACCAGAGTGGGATCGTGGGCCTGGCCGGCGTGTCCGAGAACCGGCTCGAGGTAATGCGGAATCGCGATAAACCCGCCACCGAGGCTGAGCACGGCGAGAATCGCCAGCGGGATCCACATCACCGGCGGCGACTCGTGCGGCGGGTGGTGCGCGTGACCCCGATACTCGCCGAAGAAGGTCAGCAAGAGGCAGCGGAAGACGTAGAACGCCGTCAGGCCGGCGGTGAAAACGCCCACCCAGAACATCCACGGCGAATGGTGGTGCGCGGCCAGCAGAATTTCATCCTTCGAAAAGTAGCCGGAGGTGTACGGAAATCCGGCGATCGCCAACCCGGCGGCCATCAGCGTCACGAACGTGATCGGAATCTTCGACCGCAGGCCGCCCATGTTGCGGATGTCCTGTTCGCCTTCGAGGGCATGGATCACGCTGCCGGCGCCGAGGAACAGCAGCGCCTTGAAGAAGGCATGAGTCATGACGTGGTAGATGCCCGCCGAGAACGCGCCCACGCCCAGGGCCAGGAACATGTATCCAAGCTGTGAAACGGTGGAATAAGCGAACACCTTCTTGATGTCGTTCTGCAGGACGCCGATCAGCGCGGCCATCACGGCCGTGGCCAGGCCGATGATCGCCACCGTGTCCATGGCGATGGGGGCGTGGGTAAAGATCGCGGAAGAGCGGGCCACCACGTAGACGCCGGCGGTCACCATGGTGGCGGCGTGGATCAGGGCGGAAACGGGCGTGGGGCCGGCCATGGCGTCCGGAAGCCAGACGTACAGCGGGATCTGCGCCGACTTACCGGCCGCGCCCACCAGCAGCAGCAGGCCGATCGCGGTAAGCATCCCGGCGGAGTGCTCCACCGGGAGCGCCTTGGCGCCTTCGAGCACGACAGGGATATCCAGCGATCCGAACTGGTTGAACATCAGCAGCATGGCGAGCATGAAGCCGAAGTCGCCGATACGGTTGACGATGAACGCCTTGTTGCCAGCGCTGGTGGCCCAGTTCTCCAGGAAATAGAAGCCGATCAACAGATAGCTGCAAAGGCCCACGCCTTCCCAGCCCACGAACAGCAGCAGGTAGTTGTTGGCCAGCACCAGCACCAGCATGAAGAACATGAACAGGTTCAGGTAGCTGAAAAAGCGGTAATAGCCTCCCTCGTGGGCCATGTAGCCGACGGCGTACACGTGAATCAGCGATCCGATGCCGGTAACGATGAGGAGCATCACCATGGTCAGCCGGTCGACGGCGAACTCCACTGGTATGGTGAGCGCGCCGGAGGCGATCCAGGTGAAGTAGCGCTCGACAATCGGCTGGTCGCCCAGGTTGTTGAAGACGTTCAGGGCCAGCAGAAAGGAAGCGACGACGCTGAGCACCGCGACGGCGTTGATCGCCATCCTGGGCATGCGCCGGCCGAAGAGCCCGTTGACGGCCGCGCCGATCAGAGGAAGAGTTGGGATTAGCCAGAGGTTCATCGGTTAGTTTCTGAGCGAGCTGATCTCGTCCACTTCCAGTGTCTGGCGGTTCTTGAAGACCGTCAGGATGATGGCCAGGCCGACGGCGGCTTCGGCCGCCGCCACCACCATCACGAAGAAGCTGAAAATATGCCCGTCCACCTGCTTCCATTGATAGGAGAGGGCGACGAAGGAAAGATTCACCGCGTTCAGCATCAGCTCAATGCACATGAAGATGGTGATGATGTTGCGGCGGTAGATGAAGCCGGCCACGCCGATGAGAAACAGCGTCGCCGACAGGATGAGATACCAATTCAGGGGAATCTGCGACACCGGAAGCGGTGGCATTTACTCGATTTCCTTTCGGGCAAGCACCATGGCGCCCAAAATCGCGATCAGCACCAGGACGCTGACCACCTCGAAGGGGAGGACGTAGCGCGTGAACAGTGCGCGTCCCACGTCGCCCGCGGCGCCGCCGGTAAAGCCGCCCAGAATCACCGGCGGAGATCCCTGCACCTGTCCTTGCACCAGGAAACTGATGATGCCCAGCAATCCGGTGAGCAGCGGGATACCCAGATAGACCGCCCAGGGGCGCTTGACTCCGCGCTTCTCCGCGCCGGCGTTCAGCAGCATGATGGTGAAGACGAACAGCACCATGATCGCGCCGGCGTAGACGATCATCTGAGCCATGGCGATAAACTCGCCGCCCAGCAGCAGGTAGAGGATGGCGAGCGAGGCCATTACCCCGACCAGCGAAATGGCGCTCGAAATCGGGTGGCGCTGCACCACCAGGTTCAGCGCGCAGGCTACGGCGATCGCCGAGAAGACGAGAAAAAGGATTACATCCATTCGTGTCTCAGGACATCAGGGCCACGACGAGGCCCGTGAGCATTAAATTGACTACGGACACCGGGAACAGGTACTTCCAGGTGAAGTTCATGAGCTGGTCATAGCGGAACCGCGGCAGCGTGCCGCGAATCCAGATGTAGAGGAACAGGATGGCGCCCACCTTCCCGGTGAACCAGAAAATGGGGATCAAGATCGGTTTCAACGCGGGGATCAGGAACAACACACCCACCAGGGCGAAGACGATGCCGAACGGCGGCATGAAAAGCTTGTCCTTCGGACGGGCGGGATTCAAACCGTGGAACAACAGGATGGCGGCGCCGAAAAAGAAGATCAGGGGAGCGACATAATCGGAACCGTATTCGGCGGGCCACAGCGGATGCCAGCCGCCCAGAAACAGCAGCACGGCGATGAAGGAAATGGTCGTCATGTTGGCGTATTCCGCCATGAAAAAAGACGCGAACTTCATCGACGCGTATTCGGTATGAAAACCCGCCACCAGTTCGTTCTCCGCTTCCGGCAAATCGAACGGAATCCGGTTCGTTTCCGCGAAGCCGGAGATCATGTAGATGATAAAGCTCACCACCTGCAGCGGCAGCACCTGGAAAACGGTCCACTTGGGAATGAAGCCGAAGTAGTATCCCTGCTGCGCTTCCACCATCTCCCGCAGACTGAGCGTGTTCAGCAGCAGCAGCGGAGCGGCGATGGCCAGCGCCATGGGGAGCTCATAGCTGATCAACTGCGCCGAGGCGCGGAGTCCGCCCAGCAGAGCGTACTTGTTGTTCGAAGACCAGCCGGCCAGTGCGATCCCATAGGTTCCGAGCGTCGAGAGCGCCAGCAGGAACAGGATGCCCATTGACAGGTCGGTCAACTGCAGATACGTCGTGACGCCGAAAATCTCCACCTGCGGACCGAATGGGATCACGGAAATGGACGTCAAGGCCAGGGTTACGGCAATCACCGGCGCGAGTAAATAAAAGACTTTGTTCACGTGACTGGGAATCATGCCTTCCTTGGTCACCAGCTTGATCACGTCGGCCAGCGGCTGCAGCAATCCGAACGGGCCGACTCGCGTGGGACCCATGCGCAATTGGATATGCGCCAGCACTTTGCGCTCGATCCACTGCAGGTAGGCGAGCGTGGTCATGAAGATGAACAGGAGTATCCCTGTCTTGATCAGCGTGAGAATGAAAAAGTTCATCCGTTCCTGAGCTTACTTTCCGCTGTACAGACGGCCCGGTGACTCCAGGACCGCGTTCAGAACATTCGAATAGCGTCCCGTGGTTCCGGAGGTGAACAGCGTATCTCCGGCCGACCGGATTTCCTCCGGCCGGATCAGGCTCGGCACGCGCCCGTTCACCGGATTCGTCTGGGCCGCGCCGCCAGTCGCGACAACCGGCAAAGGAACATTATAACCACGGACTGTCTTACGGATCTCCTCGAACATCTTCTGCCACTGCCAGATGCCGACATTGATCTTCATCTCGCGGGCGATGAGGCCGAAAATCTCCAGGTCGGGTTTGGTTCCCATCACCTTGGCGGCCTGCGTGACGCGCTGGACCTCGCCGCAGACGTTGGTCAGGGTGCCGTTCTTCTCATAAGCCGAGGCGGCGGGGAGGACGATGTCGGCGCGGCGCGCGGTCTCGGTGAGAAACAGGTCCTGCACCACGACAAAGGTGTTCTCGCCGGCCAGGGCCCGATTCCTTAGGGGGTTCGCGCCGACGATCCACAGCACGTCGAGGTCGCTCGCCTTCAGCATCTGATCCAGGGTCAGCCCCGGACGGTCCACCGGATGATACCCCGGTCCGAGGTCGGGCGTGAGACCCATGTCGACCGCGCCGCGTGAATTGGCGTAATCGAGCAGGCAGACATACTTCACGGGGATGCTCAGCGAATCGGCGAACCGAACCAGCGCCCGGACGGCGTCGCCCCTGATGGCATCGCCGAAGAGGATTACGAGTTCGGGTTCTTTCGCCAGGTCTTCGCGCAAACCCTCCAGCGCCGCGATCTCGCCGCCGGGTTGCGCGATCACCCCGCGGGCGGAGTATTTGTCCTCGCGCACGGGCCCGGGCGTCACCGTGTACACCCGCGTGTCGTGATGCCGGACGCCGGCGCGCGCCTGGAAGGCGAGCAGCGGGTGCTGTTGGGAAAGATCGCTGCCGACGATCAGCACGGCCTTGGCGTGATACACGTCGGCGACGGTGGCGAGCGCTCCGCCGCGCCCCTGCAGCGCGTCTAACAGCGTGGTCAGGTCGCCGGTGCGCTGGTGATCGATGTTGCTGGTCCCCAGCCCCTGCCGCGCGAACTTCTGCAGGTAGTAGTTTTCCTCGTTGGTGGTGCGGTTGGAGCCGATGACGCCGAACTTCCCGCCCGCCGCTTTCACTTCCGAGAAGCGGGCCGCGACGGTCTCGATGGCCTCCGACCACGGGATCTCCTCGAACCGGTCGCCCACGCGCTTCAGGGGGCTTTGCAACCGCTCTGGATGCTCGACGAAGTCGAACGCGTACCGGCCCTTGATGCACAGGAATTCGCCGTTGATACCGGAGTGATCGCGGTTGTTGCCGCGGATGATGCGTCCGTTGCGGACGCCCAGCGTCGTCTTGCAGCCGTTGGAGCAGTGGGTGCAGATCGTGCCCACGTGGTTCATCTCCCAGGGGCGGGTCTGGTAGCGGTAGATGCCGCTGGTCAGCGCGCCCACGGGACAGATGTCGATGCAGGCGCCGCACTCGTCACACGAAAGATAATGCTGGTTGTCGCCGGTGACCTTGTTGGGCAGGATGACGGCGCTGGCGCCGCGGTTGCCGAGTCCCAAGGCGCCCACGCCCATGCCCTCATCGCACACGCGGATGCAGCGGTAACACAGAATGCAGCGGGGAGCGTCGTAAAATACGACGGGCGACCACTGCTGCTCGTCGATGTGCAGCTTCATCTCCGTGAAGCGGCTTTCCCCGGCCCCGTAACGGAACACCATGTCCTGCAGTTCGCACTCGCCCCCCTTGTCGCAGACCGGGCAATCAAGCGGGTGGTTGGTGAGGAGAAACTCGAGCGTGCCCTTGCGCGCCTTCTGGACCTGGGGGGAATCGGTATGCACGATCATGCCTTCGGCCACCGGCAGAGTGCAGCCGACCTGGAGCTTGGGAGCCTTCTCCACCTCCACCAGGCACATGCGGCACGCGGCCTGCAGGGAATAGCCTTCGTAGTAGCAGAACGCGGGGATTTCGATGCCCGCCTTCCGGGCGGCTTCAATCAGCAGCGTGCCCTTGGGCGACTGAATCGTTTTTCCGTCGATGGTAAGCGTGACAGTCTCAACCGCGGTAGTGGTCATGGGAGTTACGCCGTCACAAACGCCGGCTCATG
>JAIEPW010000015.1 GCA_019748195.1 Bryobacteraceae bacterium | reverse complement strand
CATTTTCAGGCGCAGAGCCGGTATTTCGAGGACTCCATCCGCTTCACCACCTCCTCGCTCTGGTTCGAGGCCTGGGGCCTGGTGGGAGGCCAGATGGATGCCGAGGCGCTGCAGAACGGCACGGTTTCCATTGTTCATTCGCGAGGCATCTTCCCGGACGGGCTCGCGTTTCACATGCCGGAATGCGACGACATCCCGGAGCCGCGCTCGGTGGGCGATCACTTCCCCCCCACTCGCGACGCCGTCGCCGTTCTTCTCGTGGTGCCGCCGCGCCGCCCCGAAGGACTGAACTGCATCTTGAACGATGCGCAGAACGGTTCTTCCGCGCGATTCAAGGCGGAGCCTCGCATGCTTTACGACGAGACCACCGGCCGCGATGAGAAGCCGGTGCAGCTCGGCAGCAAGAACATCCGGCTGATGTTTGAGACGGAGTGGACGGATTCGAGCGACCTGCTGGCGCTGCCGGTGGCGCGAATCACCCGCGATACCAAGGGCCATTACGTTTACGATCCGGCGTTCGTGCCGCCTTGCCTGGAGATCTCCGCCAGTGACCGGCTGATGTCGATGTTGAAGCGGCTGCTGGAGATCCTGGGCGACAAGAGCGCCATGTTCTCCCGCGGCAAGGCGGGCGACAAGCGCACCTGGGCCGAATTCTCCACGCGCGAGATCGCCAACTTCTGGCTGCTGCACACCGTGAACTCCGCGCTGGCGCCGCTGCGCCATCATTATGTAACCAAGCGCGGGCATCCCGAGGAGCTCTATCGCGAAATGCTGCGCCTGGGCGGCGCGCTCTGCACCTTCGCCTTCGAAAGCCACCCCCGCGACCTTCCCATCTACGATCACAAGCGCCTGGACGACTGCTTCGGGCGGCTGGATGAGCACATCCGCAGGCACCTGGAAACCATCGTGCCCACCCAGTACATCAGCATCCCGCTGGTGAAACGCGCCGATTACTTCTATGAGGGCGAGATCACCGATCAGCGCGCGCTCGACAAGGCCAAGTGGATCTTCGGCATTTCGTCCAAGGTGGGCGAAGCGGACCTGATCGCGAATACAGGCAAGCTGGTGAAGCTGTGTTCGAAAGCGTTCGTGCCGCAACTGGTGAAGCGGGCGCTGCCGGGCATGGAGATGCGTCATCTTCCGGTGCCGCCCTCCGCGATTCCGGCCAAGCTGGACCATCAGTATTTCAGCGTCAGCAAGGCGGGGCCCTGCTGGGACCATCTGGTACAAACGCGGCAGATCGGGCTGTATGTGCCAGGGGAAATTCCCGACCCGACGATCGAGTTGCTGGCGATCATTGATCAAGCATAACGAGGAGATCCGACGATGAGTTCATCGCCCGCCGGCGCGGGACTTCTGGAGCGCAAAAAAGACAACCTGGCTCTGGTGTTCCAGGAACTGATCACCGTGGGCGAACGGCTGCGCAGCAACCGCCAGGTGGTGACCGATCCCAACGCATTCCGCGCGCAGATCTGGGAAGCGGTGAAGCAGGCCGATCAGGAGGCGCGGCGCCGCGGCTACACGGCGGAGGACATCGAGCTCGCCATCTTCGCCGTGGTCGCCTTCCTGGATGAGTCGATCCTGAACCTGCGATCGCCGGTGTTCGCCGACTGGCCCCGCCAGCCGCTGCAGGAAGAGCGCTACGGCCATCACATCGCCGGCGAGATCTTCTTCCAGAACCTGCAGAAGATGCTGGGCCGTAACGAATCGCAGGATCTGGCCGACCTGCTGGAGGTCTACCAGCTCTGCCTGCTGCTGGGCTTCGCCGGCCGCTATTCCATCGGCAATCGCGGCGAACTGCGCACCATCGCCCAGCAGACCGGCGAAAAGATCCAAAGAATCCGGCAGGGCAATACCATGCTGTCGCCCGACGCGGCGCTGCCCTCCGGCGAAGAGATCAAGACCGGCGGTAACGATCCCTGGGTGAAACGGTTGATGTTCATTACCATCGGCTGCCTGGTGCTGGCGATCGCGCTGTTCGTTCTGTTCCAGGTGATGCTGCGGGGCGGGATTACGACGCTGAAGGGAATCACCGCCGTTCCGGCGATGCAGGCGGGCGGGGAGGAGCGCGCATGAGTATTTCAATCAGCTCGGCCGTAGCGTTTGTATTCTTCCTCGGCATCGGCTACATCATCTCCACGTACTTCAATTTCCAGGGCCAGCAGTGGTATTTCTTCATGGGCCTGATGGCCGCCCTGGGCATCTCCGTCAGCGCGATCTTCTACTACCTGATGCAGAAGTTCCAGGAGAAGCGCGACGCCAGGAAAGCCGCCGAAGCGGCGGCCACCGGCGTTCCCGTGGATACGCCCGCCGGGGAAGCCGAGCATCTGATCCGCGAAGCCAACCAGCGGCTGGCCGAATCGAAGACCACTCCCGGCGCGGCCCTCTCGGCGCTGCCCGTGATCTTCCTGATCGGCGATCGCGGCACCTCCAAGACCTCCAGCGTGCTGGCTTCCGGCGTCGAGCCCGAGCTGCTCGCCGGGCAGGTGTACGGCGAGGGCAGCCAGATTGCGCCCACCAAGGTCGCCAACATCTGGTTCGCGCGCGGCATGGGAATCGTGGAAGCGGGCGGGCAGGTGCTGGGCGATCCCGCGAATTGGAAAGCGCTTCTGAAGAAGCTGCAGCCCGGCCAGTTGAAGTCGATCATGGGCTCCGGCGGCCAGTCGCCGCGCGGCGTGGTGCTGTGCTTCGATATCGAAAACTTCACCAAGCCGGACGCCGCCGAGGCGATCGGCAAGGCTTCCCGCTATTTGCAGGAACGGCTGGGCGAGGTGTCGCAGCAACTGGGCATCAGCTTCCCGGTCTACGTCCTGTTCACCCGCTGCGACCGCCTGCCGTTCTTCACCGAGTACGTGAAGACGCTGAACATGGAGGAAGCGGGCCAGGTGTTCGGCGTCACGCTGCCCATGCGCAAGGAGACGGGCGGCGTCTACGGCGAGGAGGAAGCGCGCCGTCTTTCGGACGCCTTCAACAACATCATCTATTCGCTTTGCGACAAGCGGTTGTTCTTCCTGCCGCGCGAAACCGAAGCCGACAAGATTCCCGGCGCGTACGAATTTCCGCGCGAGTTCCGCAAGCTGCGGCAAAGCCTGGTGTCGTTCCTGGTGGAAGTGGGGCGTCCCAGCCAGTTGCGCGCCAGCCCTTTTCTGCGCGGTTTCTACTTCTCCGGCGTGCGCCCGGTGGTGATCAGCGATCAGGCGCCGGTGGCCGCGGCCGAGCAGCAGAAGTCGCAAAGCCTGCAGGAAGCGGGCGGCGCCACGCGCATGTTCCGTGTCGGCATGGAACAGGAGCAGCGCGCCAAGGCGATGGCCTCCGGCGCCATGGCGGGCGGCGGCCGCAAGGTGCCGCAATGGCTGTTCCTGGGTCACTTCTTCGCCGATATTCTGTTCTCCGACCGCGCCGCGATGAGCGCGTCCGGCTCCAGCGTCAAGGTCAGCCTGTGGCAGCGGGTGCTGCTGGGCGTGCTCAGCCTGTTCGCGGTCCTGTACTCCGGCCTGCTGGGCTTGTCCTACTACAACAACAACAAGCTGGAGCGGACGGCGATCGACGCCGCGCAGGCGATGCCCAAGACGCAGCTCGACGCCAAGGCGATCCCCTCCGAGGACGACTTGCGGCGGTTGGAGACGCTGCGGCAGTCGCTGGCCGAGATTTCGGGCTACGAGAAAAACGGCGCGCCGATGAAAATGCGCTTCGGCCTGTACAGCGGCAGCGACATGTATCCGGAAGTCCGGCGGATTTATTACGAGAAGTTCCGCCAGGCGCTGTTCGGCAACACGCAGGCAGGTCTTCTTGCGTTCCTCGGCAATGTTCCCGCGGCGCCCGGCCCGGCCGACGATTTCGGCTATGGCTATGACACGCTGAAGTCCTACCTGCTGACCACGTCGGAATACAAGCGAACATCGGACGCCAGCCTGGCGCAGTTCCTGGGCGGCCGGCTGCTGGACCGCTGGTCGCAGGGCCGGGAAGAGCAGATCGGCAAGGCGCGCCTGGATCTCGCCAAGCTCCAGTTCGACTTCTACGCCTCGGACCTCGCCAACGGAAATCCGTATTCGGATCAGAGCGACGCGCCCGGCGTGGAGCGTGCCCGCAACTACTTGTGGGGTTTCGGCGGCGTGCAGACCTTCTACCGCGCGCTGCTTTCGGAGGCCGCCAAGAAGGGTCCGCGCGTCACATATAACTCCAAGTTCCCCGGCACGGCCGACGTCGTGGTCAGCACGCATCCGGTGGAGTACGCCTACACCAAGGACGGGTATGCGTTCCTGAAGGATCTGATCAAGAAGAAGGATCTGACGGGCGAGCAGTGGGTGATGGGTCCGCCGCGCGGGGCCGCGCCGGATCGGGCTGCCCTCGAAAAAGGCGTGTGGGAACTGTACACCAAGGACTACATCCTGACCTGGCGGCAGGTGCTGCAGAAGAGTTCCGTGAAGCGCTATGAGAATCTGCAGGACGCCGCCAAGAAGCTGAGCATGTTGACCTCGGCGGAGGCCCAGGCGCCGCTGCTGTGCCTGATGTGGTGGTCGTCCACCAACACCGCGATCGACCTGCCGGGGGTCCAGCCCGCCTTCGCGGTAGTGCAGAAAGTGGTGCCGCCGCAGCAGCAGATGGCGTGCATCGTGAGCGAAAACACGCCGTACAACAACAGCCTGATGGCGCTGCAGAGCGGCGTGGATCAGGCATCGCAGCAGACGCCGCCCGATCCGAACGTCGCGGCCGCCACGCTGCAGCAAGCCACCACGGCGCGCCAGGCCAAGCAGATGCTGGGCAACACCTTCCCCATCGACCAGGAAGCACACCTGGAGCGCACCGTCGGCGATCTGCTGGAGCAGCCGATCACCTATGCCGAGGCCTTGCTGAAGGGCCTGGGAGCGGGGCAGTTGAACGCCGCCGGCGCGGGCTTCTGCAATGCGTTCTCCCCGCTGCTGCGCAAGTTCCCGTTCAGCGCGGACGCGAAGGAGGAGGTGACCCTCGATGAGCTGGGCAGCATTCTGCGCCCGAAGGACGCGCGATTGTGGAAGTTCTACGAGGAAGCCTTGAAGAAGCATTTGAATTGCGGTCCGGAAGGATGCCAGACCACCAACGCGGACCCGCTGATCAAAATGCAGCCCAATTTCGTCGCTTTCTTCTCGCAGATGATGCGGTTCTCCCGCGCGCTGTACAACGAGCAGGGCCAAGGTCCGAATTTCCGCTACGCAATGTCGCCGAGAGCCGCGGAGAACCTGGAGACGTTCGAAGTCCGGGTCAACGGCGAGGCCGCCAGTCTGAAGGGCGGGCAGAGCAAGGCGTACGTGTGGCCCGGCCCCGGATCGCCGTCGTTCAAGCTGATCCTGAAGCCGGTGGGCGGCGGCTCGCTGGAGCCGCAGACGTTCGACGGCCCGTGGAGCGTATTCCGTTTCTTCGCCGAGGCGGACCGGTCGCTCGGTCCGAACACGTTTGAGTGGATCTCGCGCTCCGGGCGGCAAGTCACCATGGTGGCGGGCAAGCCCCTGATTTACGTGTTTACCATCGACGCCGGCGGGGCTCCCGTCGTGTTCAGCAAGGAGTTTTTGTCTACACTGAAGTGTGTTCCGAATGTCGCCCGGTGAGCTTGATTAAAGGGGATCATGGACCTTCCAGCCAGAATCGGTAAGTACGAATTGCTCGAGTTCCTCGGCGGGGGCATGTCCCATGTCTACCGCGCCAAGGATACGGTTCTCGGCCGCACCGTCGCGCTCAAGATTCTCACCGAAGCGGGCGTCACCGATCAGGAAGCAAAGGCGCGTTTCCTGCTGGAAGCGCGCATGGCGTCCAATATCCAGCACGACAATATCATCAATGTTTACGATTTCGGCGAGGAAAGCGGCCGGCCGTTCATCGTCATGGAGTTCCTGCGCGGAGAGAGTCTGCGCGCCGCCATCAAGGCCTCCCGCACCGGCGACCTGACCGCCAAGCTGCAGGCTTCCCTGCAGGTGGCCAAGGCGCTCGAATACATTCACGCCCGCAAAATCATCCATCGCGACATCAAGCCGGAAAACATCCATATCGATGCCGCCGGCAAGGTGAAGCTGATGGATTTCGGCATCG
The DNA here is from genome assembly GCA_019748195.1 of Bryobacteraceae bacterium. Lineage (GTDB taxonomy): Bacteria > Acidobacteriota > Terriglobia > Bryobacterales > Bryobacteraceae > JAIEPW01. Next base: position 122,362 of record JAIEPW010000015.1, on the reverse strand, counting down.
CCAAGAGCGAGGGGATGTCGCTGACGCGCGCGGGGTTCACGCTGGGAACCCCGTATTACATGGCGCCGGAACAGGTGCTGGGACAGCAGATCACGCCGCTGGTGGATGTATATGCGTTCGGAGTGGTGCTGTATGAACTGCTGACCGGCGTGAAGCCGATCGCCGGCGAGACGGTGGAGCGGATTTTCAACGCGATTCTGTATGAGCCGCTGAACCTGGAGCCGGTGAAGGCGCTGAACGCGCCGCCGCCGGTGTTCGACCTCATCACCCGGTGCACGGCGAAGCAGACGGCGCAGCGGCCGCAGAGCATGACGGAAGTGGTGGTGGCGCTGCAGCACCTTCTGGACCCGGCGATGCCCGCGCCGAAGTGGTCGTCGGAGAACGCGACACCGGCTCCGGCGCAGACGCAGCAGCCGGTGGCTCCGCCCTTGAAGCAGGGTCCGCCGCCCGCGGCGGCGCCGAAAGCCGCGTCCCCGGCGCAAGCCGCCCCATCCGCGCCGGCCGGGAAGACACCCGCCGCGCGCCCTCAGGCCGCGCCCCCTCCACGCCCCGCGCCCGCCGTTTCCACGGAGGGAATGCCGGGCTGGGTCCGGGTGCTGCCCTCTTCGCTGCAGACTCAAACCGGACTGATGGTGGTGGCGGCGGGAGCGGTGCTGGTGTTGTTCCTGGTGCTGTACTTCGTGCTTTGGCTCGCCAAGCTGGTGTAGCCTCAGCGCACGATGTCGCGCCACTCGCTTTCGTAATACCGCACCAGAACCTGATCGTTCAGCCGGTTGGGCTCGACATTCACCGGAAGCATGTCGTTGGGGAACTGAAACAGCCCGGCGACGTTTTCCCGCGACAAAAAGCGCAGCCCGGAAGGCAGCCGGTCCGGCAATTCATACTTGCCGTGCCCGGCGATCACAAAGCCCCACTCTCCGAACGACGGAACGTACACGTGATACGGCGCGGTCTCGAATCCCGCTTGCCGCAGCGTCTCCACGATGCACCAGTAGGATTGCCGGGCGAAAAGGGGCGAAGTGCCCTGGACCACCGCCAGCCCGCCCCGCGAAACATGCCGCTTCAGCAGCCGGTAAAACGCCGTGGTGTACAACTTGCCTAGCGAAAAGTTCGTCGGATCGGGAAAGTCCACCACGATCAGGTCAAAGGAATCGGAATTCTCCTCCAGCCAGGGGAAGGCGTCGCCGTTCACCACCTTCACGCGCGGAGCCTGCAGGGCGCCGCCGTTAAGCTGCTTCAACAGCGGATGGGTGGAGAACAGGCGCGTCATTTCCGGATCCAGGTCCACCAGGGTGATCCGGTCCACGGCGGGATACTTCAGGATCTCGCGCACGGCCAGCCCGTCGCCGCCGCCGAGCACCAGCACGCGCCGCGCGCCGGGCAGCGACGCGAGCGCGGGATGCACCAGCGCCTCATGATACCGGTACTCATCGCGCGAGCTGAACTGCAGATGGGAGCTGAGAAACAGGCGCAGGTCGTCCTTCCACTTGGTCAGCACGATTCGCTGGTAGCGCGTGTTCACCGCCAGGATCACTTCGTCGGCGTACAGGTTGGCGTCGGCCGTGTCGGTGATCCAGTCCGCGGCGGCCATCCCGCCGGCCAGCATCACCAGCACCAGGATCGCGGTGACGCGCAGGTACATGGGTCTCGCCAGTTGCGCCCGGAACAGGTAGGTGGACCACAGGGCGACGGCCGCGTTCAGGATGCCGAACAGCATCGCGGACCGGACCAGTCCCAGGTGCGGCACCAGCAGGATGGGAAACAGCAGGGACGCCCCCAGCGCCCCCAGGTAGTCGAAGGTGAGGACGTTGGCCACCAGGTCGCGAAACTCGAACCGCTCCTTCAAGATTCGCATCAGCAGCGGGATCTCGAGACCGACCAGCACGCCGATCAGGAACACCAGCAGGTACAACAGCAGGCGGAATCCGGTGGTGTAGGCAAACGCCAGGAACAGGATGCCGGAGGAGAAACCGCCCAGCAGACCCACCATCAATTCGATGGTGATGAAGCGCGACACCAGGCCGCGGCCGATAAACTTCGACAGATAGCTGCCCACGCCCATCGCGAACAGGTACGTCCCGATCACGGTGGAGAACTGCAACACGCTGTCGCCCAGCAGGTAGCTGGCGATCGTCCCCGCGATCAGCTCATAGATGAGCCCGCAGGCGGCGATCAGCAGTACCGATAGAAAAAGAACAAACTGCATTCCGGCCTGCGCGGCTAGTGGACCGCGGCGGCGATGATGATGGCGATGCCCAGCAGCACCGCGCCGATGACGATGGCCACCGCCGTGTTCTTCTCCTCGGCGATCAGGTGCCACAGGTCGCGGGGCGTGGCCTTGTCCACCACTATCCAGGCGATCAGCAGCATCACCACTCCCAGCGCCGAGTACACCACCGCGCCCAGGAGATTCTCCCAGTGGAACGTTCCCATGCTATTTGCCTCCCAAGTAACGCGAATAGTTGCGATAGTGCGAGCGGTACGCGCCGGGGTTGTCGCGCACAGTCCGCGGCACGTTCTTTACCTCGTCGATGTCGGCCAGGCTCCAGCCCCGGTACTCCAGGTACGATGCGCCTCCCAGAAGCATGGAAGCGTAGGCCAGGTAGAAGGGGTGCCGCAGAAATCTCATTCATCATCTCCTGAATCGTCGCTGTCGCTGGAGGTGGGAGCGTGGTCGCTCTCGCTCCACCGCGTGCTTTCGAAGGACGCCGCCCGGATGCTGAACACCACCGGTGGAATCAGCAGCAGGAAAGCCGTCAGCCAGAAGAGCCCGGTGGAGACGGTCCCGTAGTTGACGCGCACGATGTAGTTCACGCTGGCGGACTTGCCGCCTTCCATGTCGGGCTCGATCCGCAGGTAATAGCGCCCCGGCGGCACGCGCGGCACGTCCACGGATTCCGATTGGCTGCCCTCGCTCCAGCTTCCGTCGCTGTCGCTGCCGAAGTAGTAGCTTACTTCCTTGCCGAAGTCGTAGGCGTCGCCGGTCTGATCGTTGATCAGCGCCATGCCCAGGTACAGCCAGTTGTTGCTGACGTCGGCCCGGATGTTCACTTCCGCCGCCAGCGGCCGGCTCCCCTTCAGCTCGAACACGGGCGTCACGAAGCTGGTTTCGCCCCGCGCGGGAGTGGTGTAGGAGTAAGCCGATTCGAAAACCTGCCTGCCCGACGATCCGAGCACCAGCGCGACGGTAATCGTAATCGCGATCAGGATCAGATATAGCGTCCAGATGCTCCTCACGCGCCCGGCGAAAGGCGACGGCTGATTCGCGAATACGCCTTCGGCGCGCGGGGCCGAGTCCTTGCGCCCGAACGCCTGGAACACCTCGGCGCCGGTCATATAGCGGCCCTGCGACCAGGTGACCTCCTGCGGAGTGATCTCCGAGGAGAGCACGAACGGCGGCGACACGTAGTCGTCGTAAGCCACCCGGTCGTCCTTGCGAGCCTGCCAGGGGAACTCGCCCACCACGTAGTACGTATTCGAGGTCGCGTGCTGGAAGTGTTTGTACTTCACGCCGTCCAGAGTGACTTCGGGTCTTGAGCCGGCGGTAAGGCGGGGCAGCTTCCTCACCGCCGTGACGTAGTTCCAATGACCGCGATAGTGGGTCAGGTAGCGGAACCCCTGATAGGGATTGAAGAGGACATACTCCTCCCATTCGTAGCGCACGCCCTCCACTTCGATGCCGCGCACCTGGTAGCCGATGGCCTCGAACACGGTGTTTTCAAAGCGGGCGCGGCTGCCCAGCGCGATCAGCGGGTCGCGTTTGTCCTTGCCGTAGGCGCGCTGCAGCAGGCGCAGCGTCTTGTCGCTCGCGTCCAGGGTGCTCAGGCAGTTCTGGCAGACGACGGTGAGGGTGTGCGCGAAGCCGCGGATCTCCACCCGGCCGCCGCAGCCCGGACAATTCAGCGCCTTCACCTTCACCGTGGGAGCCTGCACGTAGGGAGTGCTCACATCCACCCCTCGAACTGGCGCAGGTTCTTCAGATTCAGGGATGCGAACTCCACCGGCTCGCCCAGGAACAGCAGCGGCTCATCCTCGCTGTAATCGATGGTGCCGAACTTGCCGTCGGCGGAACGGAGGTCGACGAACAGCATCCGGGTTTTGTCCCAGAACTCGAACGGGAGCTCGCCCTGGACGCCTTTGTAGACGGCGGTGGTGCGGGAGGTGATCTGATACTCGGTCTGGCCGAAGGTCAGGGACCGGCCGGGCGCCGTGTTTTCCTGGGGAGGCAGCGGGTTGGCGGGTTGCACCAGAAACGAGACCGCGTATTCGAGTTGCGCATCGCTCAACCATCCGCTGGTGGAATCGTTGAAGATCAGGTGCCACTCGTTCCAGGAGCCGAGGTCATATTGATAGATGATGCGGCCGATCACCTGGAAGGACTTGCCTCGATATACGCCTTCGGTCAGCAACTGGATGGGCGAGGCGTCCTCCGGCAGGTCCGCCACTTCGCCCACCTTGGCGAGGTCCTCATCGTGGCGCACCAGGATGGAGCTGCAGAACTCGCAGGTGGTCTGGATGGCGCCGCTCCAGACGAACTTCACCGGCGCGCCGCAGTTGGGGCAGCTCGAAATCCGGCGGCTCACCGGTAGCGCCTTTCCATGCGCCGCACGCACACGCGGGACGCGGCGAACGCCTCGCGAAGGCGCGCTTCGAAGTCCCAATCGGGTCGCTCGCGGCAGCAAAAGACGTTCAGGCACAGCGTGCCGAACTCGGGGAAAGTATGGCAGGCGATGTGGGATTCGGCCAGTAACGCCACGCCGGTAACACCGCCGGTTTCCGGGAACTGGTGCCAGGCGGGGCACTCGACGGCCCGGAGATTCATTTCCCGCAGGATGCGGTCGAAGAGCGCGCGCAAGGCGGCCACATCGCGGAGACGCTCCGGCGCGCAGCCGTGCGCCTCCACGACCCATTCGCAACCGCTTCCCTCGAACTGTGGCAACCCGCTATTGCTGTCCGGCACCGCACTCAGGGCAAAACTTCGCCGCTCTCGCGATCTTGTTCCCGCAATTATGGCAGAACTTGGTTTCGCCGGCGGCCTGCGGGGCGCCACCCGCGGGGGCGACGGGAGGAACGCCGCCCTGCGGGGGCGCCGGCGGGGGCTGCTGCGGCGGCTGCTGGCCGCCCTGCATGCCGGTCTGCATCGCGTTGACCATAGCCTGGCCCATCGCGATGCCCGCGCCGAGTCCGGCGCCCAGGCCCGCGCCGCCGCCTTCGTTCGCCGCCGCGATGGGCAGCGACTGGGCCGCCTGGAACTGCGTGTACTGCTGCATGTTCCCGATCATGTTCATGCCGATGCGCTGATCGAGCAGCTTCTGCAGCTCTTCGGGGAGCGACAGGTTTTCCACCACGAACGTGTCCAGCGCCAGCCCGAGCTCGGCGAAGGACGGCCGCAGGTGCTCCGCGATCTGCTGCGCCAGCTCGATCTGGTTCGCCGCCATATCCAGGAACGGAACGCGGCTCTCGGCGAAGGTGTCGGACATGCGCCCGATGATGGTGTTCCGCAACTGCCCTTCGATGTCGCCCACCTGGTACAGGTCACGCGTGCCGCTCACCTTGGTGTGGAAGGCGCGCGGATCGGCGACGTGCCAGGAGTAGATGCCGTAGCCGCGCAGCCGGACCATGCCGAAGTCCTTGTCGCGGATGGTGATCGGCGTCGCCGTGCCCCAGCGCTGATTGGTCTGGATGCGGGAGGAGAAGAAATAGACGTCGCTTTTGAAGGGGCTTTGAAACAGCTTGTCCCAGTTCATCAGGTTGGTCAGCAGCGGCAGCGTTTGCGTGTTCAGGGTATACAGCCCTGGTCCGAACACATCCGCCATCCGTCCTTCGTTGACGAACGCGGCCATCTGAGACTCGCGGACCGTGAGCTTTGCGCCGTTCTGTATCTCCATGTCCTGCATGGGGTAACGCCACGCCAGAATCCCGTCTTCGGGTTCCGTCCAGTGGATGACGTCAATAAACTGCTTCTTCAGGAAGTCGCGAATGGCCATGATTCGTGCGCAATGCCTCCGGTTCGACTAGTATAACGCCCGTTCCTCGCCGGATGTTCCCGAAATCGGACAGGCCGCGTGACGAACGGCGGCAAGCCGCGTCTGGATGAGGTCATGCGACGAATCGGCTTTGCCCTGATCCCGCTGCTGCTCACCGGCAGCCTGCCGGGACAGACGCCCGCCTGGGAAGAACTCGCCTCCCGCTACAGCATCACCCCTGGCATCCCGTACGTCCGCGCGGCCGGCGAGGAGTCCAAGCTCGATGTCTTCGCGCCACAAGCTCCGGCCGGCGCGGTCCCCGCCCCGGTGGTGTTGTACATCCACGGCGGCGGGTGGACGGGAGGGGACAAAAACTCGGCCGTGCTGCGGCTGCTTCCCTACCTGCGCAAGGGCTGGGGAGTCGTGAACATCAACTACCGTCTCGGCGCGGCGCCCGCCGCTGTCGAGGATTGCCGCTGCGCGCTGAAATGGCTGGTCCGTAATGCCCCCAAGTTCCGCCTCGATGCCAGCAAAATCGTGATCACCGGCGATTCCGCTGGATCCCATCTGGCGCTCGTCACCGGCTTCCTTACGAAAGCCGCGGAGTTCGACGCCAATTGCCCGGAAGGCGAGGATCCCCGAGCGGCCGCGATCGTGAACTGGTTCGGCGCCACAGACGTGCGCGACCTGACTCAAGGCCCGAATCGCAGGCCGTTTGCCATGCGCTGGCTGGAGGGCGTCCCCAAGCCCGATGAATTGGCGCGGCGCATGTCGCCGCTTGAGCACGTTCGCGCCGGGCTGCCCGCGGTGTTCACGGTTCATGGTGATGAAGACGGAGTGGTGCCGCACGAGCACGCCACCCGGCTGCACCGGGCGTTGGATGCCGCTCAAGTGCCGAACCGGCTGCTGACGCTGCGCGGTGGCGGTCACGGTGGGTTCCGTGGCGAGGAAATGGTCCAGGCGTTTGCCGCCATCAGCGAATTCCTGGCCACGCAGGGCATACGGTAAGCATGTCTGCTAGACTTTGCCGAGATCATGACTCTCGCCTGGATTGATTACGCGATCCTGGTCCTGTACTTCGGATTCGTGCTCGGCATCGGCTGGCTGGTCCGCAAGAGCGTGACCTCCAGCGAGGACTTCCTCACCTCCCACCGCTCCGTCCCGGTGTGGATCACCTCGCTCGCGTTTCTGGCCGCGAACCTGGGCGCGCAGGAAGTGGTGGGCATGTGCGCCTCCGGCGCCAAGTACGGGATCATGACCGCGCACTTCTATTGGATTGGCGCGGTCCCGGCGATGCTCTTCGTGGGCGTGTTCATGATGCCGTTTTACTACGGCAGCCGCGCCCGCAGCGTCCCGGAGTACCTGAAGCTCCGCTTCGACGAGAAGACGCGCACCCTGAACGCGGTGACCTTCGCCGCGATGACCGTGTTCTCATCCGGCATTTCGATGTACGCGCTCGGCCTGCTGTTCCAGCTCGTATTGGGCTGGAGCTTCACCGCGTCCATCCTGCTGAGCGCGGCCATCGTGCTGGTGTACACCTACCTGGGCGGGCTGACCAGCGCGATCTACAACGAGGTGCTGCAGTTTTTTCTGATTCTGGCGGGCTTCGCGCCGCTGGCCATCCTGGCGGTGACGAAAGCCGGCGGCTGGGAAGGCATGCGCGCCAACCTGCCGCTCAACATGACGCAGGCATGGAGGCACCTGGAGGAGCCGGCGCGAAATCCGATGGGCGTGGAACTGTTCGGCCTGGTCGCCGGGCTCGGCTTCGTGCTCAGTTTCGGTTACTGGTGTACGGACTTCCTTGTGGTGCAGCGGGCCATGGCCGCGCGCAACATGGACGACGCGCGGCGGACGCCGGTGCTGGCGGCGTTTCCCAAGATGATCATGCCCTTCATCGTGATCGTGCCGGGAATGGCGGCGCTGGCATTGTCCAGGCTCGCCGCCGGATACGCGATACCGGCCAAGCCGGACGGCGGTCCGGATTACGATCAGGTGCTGACCACGCTGATGGCCCAGTTCTATCCCAACGGCATGCTGGGCGTCGGCCTGACGGCTTTGATGGCGAGCTTTATGTCCGGCATGGCGGGCAACGTTACGGCGTTCAATACCGTGTTCACCTACGATCTGTACCAGACGCACCTGAAGCCCGGCGCCCCGGACGCGCATTACCTGCGCGTGGGCCGGCTGACCACGGTGTTCGGAATCGCGCTCTCGGTGGCGACGGCCTACCTGGCGAGCCTGTACAACAACATCATGGACCTGCTGCAACTGGTGTTCGGGTTCGTGAACGCGCCGCTGTTCGCGACCTTCCTGCTGGGAATGTTCTGGAGGCGCGCGACAGGTCACGGCGCGTTCACCGGCCTAGCCTCGGGAACACTCGCGGCGGCGCTGACCCACGGGCTGACCGTCGCGGAAGGAAAGGGCGGCTGGATCGCGCCTCTCGCCACGTTCCTGTCCACCATGGCGCAGAATTTCTGGATCGCGATCGCGGCCTGGACCACGTGCTTCGTGGTGACCATCGCGGTGTCGCTGGCCACCACTCCCAGGAGCAACGAAGAACTGGCGGGGCTGGTGCGCGGGCTGACGAAGCTTCCGCCGGGGCACAGCGCGTGGTGGCTGCGGCCGTCGGGCCTGGCCGTCGTGGTGCTGGCGGCGCTGCTGGCGCTGAATGTTTTGTTCTGGTAATTCGATTATGGATCTGCGGAAAGCGATCGGCTATTTCTTTCTTCTGCTGGGTGCGGCGCTGCTGGCCGCCGGAATATCCGGAGGGTATTCCGCGCCGCTCACGCAGGCCCCCGTGAATCTCTACAGCGGGGCCGCGATGGCCATGTTCGGCGGCGTCATGGCGGCGCTTGCCGCCCGCCGCTGACGTTCGCCCCACCCCGCGTGCGCGCGGCCCGTGATAGCCTTACCCAGAGGCGAGCCGGGGAGAAAAACGGCCGTCCGCGAGAGGGAGCACACAACTGTGAAAGCAATTCGGCTACTAGTGATGGCGGCAGCTTTGTCCGCAAGCGGCCTGGCCCAGATGACCACGGACCAGAAAATCGCGGATTTCACCAACATGTCTCAGTTTTATGTCCGGCACTATACGCCGGCGAACTGGAAGATCGAGCAATTCGGCTTTGACCTGAGGAATATCGGACCGTGGCTGACCCGCATCCGGGCTACTCAGAACGATTTGGAGTATTTCGACCTCTGCATCGAGTACCTGTCGTCGCTGAAGGACGGGCACCTGTCGTATACGATGACGTCCACCTACCAGGCTTACCTGCTGTTTGACGTGGATCTTTATGACGACAAAGTAATGATCGAATTCATCTCGACGCGCTTCCCGCGGGACCGGTTTCCGATCGCGATCGGCGATGAGGTGGTGTCGGTGGACGACGCCCCGGTGGAGCGCCTGATCCAGCGCTTCCTGAAGTATGGCGAGAGCGCGAATGTCCGGGCGACGCGGCGCCGCGCCGCCGACTTCATCACGTTCCGCCCGCAGGCTGTGATTCCGCAGGCTCCGGACCAGACCAGGAACGAGACCGCCAAGGTCGTCATCCGCAAGCCGAACGGGCAGGAGTTCACGTATGACATCCCGTGGTCGAAGACGGGGCGCGCCGTGACCACGCTGGCGCCCGCCACCGGGCCATTCCGCCTGGCGAATCGCGGCAAGTCGGCGGTTTCCTTTGTGCGCGACCGTTCGGAACGTTACGCCGAGCTGGCGCAAGCCTGGGGCGTTTGGACCGGAGAGCGCGCGCCGTATGCGCCGGACCCGCTGACGGAAGCCGAGCGTACCGCTCGCCAGGATCAGATCGGGGAGCTGGCGCCGGAGCAGATCGCGTTAACCGCGCTCGGCCAGTTGACGCCGCTTTATAACCCGCCTCCGGGATTCCGTCTCCGGCTGGGCGCGCGTCCCGGCGATCTGTTCCTTTCGGGCACGTTCCCGGTGGGAACCCAGACGGTGGGCTGGATTCGCATCCCGTCGTTTTCGCCCAGCAGCGCCGCGGTGGCGCTGCAGCAGTTCCGGCAGGAGATCATCGACATGCAGCAGCAGACCTCCGGGCTGGTGATCGACGTGATGCACAATCCCGGCGGCAACCTCTGCTACGGACAGGAGCTGCTGCGCTACCTGATTCCGCAGCCCTTCTGGGGCGTCGGGTATTGGATGAAGCCGACGCAGTTGTGGCGGAGCTCGTTTGAGAACAGACGGGCGAACGCTCCGACCGCGCCGTCGCAAGGCTGGGAGCGGACGATGCTGGCGCTGTACGACGACCTGATGTCGGCCGCGTACGAAAAGGGTGAGGAGGTGGGCATCTTCCCCATCTGTTCCTCCTCGCTCACCGCGCTGCCGCAGGACGTCGTGTACACGAAGCCGATCATGATGCTGACGAATGAGTTCAGCGTATCGGCGGGCGATTCCTTCCCCGCGCTGTTCCAGGACGCCCGCCGCGGTCCGGTCGTCGGATTCCGCACCGGTGGACTGGGAGGCAACGTGAACAGCTTCCTGACCACGGGAATGAGTGAAGCCAGCGTGAGCATCACCCGGTCCCTGTGGGTGCGGGAGCGTCCGGTGAACTCGCCGGAGCATGGCATGACGCGCTTCGTCGAGAACGCCGGGGTGCAGCCGGACGTGAAACTGGACATCATGACCCGCGAAAACCTGGTGACGGGGGGAACGCCTTTCGTTACCGCCTGGATCGCGGAAATGCGCAAGATCCTGCCGCAGTAAGCCGGTATCGCAACGATGTTGTCTCATAAGGGTGTCCGCGGAGGCGCGGCCGCCCTTTTTTCATGCCAAACGACCGCCGGAAGGGGTGGAATGGCTTGTGCGCCGCCGTGATTCAGTTATGATACCGCTTTGGTTTTTCGCAATTCATAAACAGCGGGAGGCAAGTGTGAGAATACCGCGGCTTTTTTTACTCACCGTGATGGCCGGGAGCGCCGCATACGCGGAGCTGACCACGGCGCAGCGGATCGCCGACTTCACGCAGTTGGCGAATCTGTTTGAACGCAACTATTCGGGCGCGCAATGGAAAGGCGAGTTATTCGGCGTCGATCCCAAGCGCCTGGAGCCGTGGCTGACGCGCATCCGCGCGGCCAAGGACGACATTGAGTATCTGGATATTTGCGCGCAGTGGGCCGGGCAGTTCCAGGACGGCCACGTGAACTTCCTGGTGAATTCCGGATTCAGCGCGAATCTGGGATTCACGATCGACTTGTACGACGGCAAGGTTCTGATCGACGCGGTGACCGCCGTGCCTACGCGGTTTCCGATGGCTGTGGGCGACGAGCTGCTTTCGGTGGACGACGTGCCGATGGCGCAGGTCATCGAGCGGTTTCTGCCGTACTCGCAATCAGGCAATCCGGCGTCGTCGCGCCGGATCGCCGTGAACCGCAGCATCAACCGCAGTCAGCTCCTGGTGCCCTCCGCGCATCGGATCGGCGACACCGCGCGAGTGCAGATCCGGCGGCGAAGCACGGGGGAGACGGCGACGTACGACATCCCCTGGAGGAAATTCGGCGCCCCGCTGACCGCCCTGGGAACCGTTCCCTCGCCGCTGACGATCAACCGCGCGGCGGCGGAGCGCCCGGGCTCGCTGCGTCCGGAAGATCCGGAAAACCGGTGGGGCGCGTACACGGGCCCCAGGCTGCCTCGCGACCCGTCGGACCTCTCGGAGCGAGAGCGCGCGACGGGATTCGCATACGTGGAGGACGTGGAGGCGAACGCGGCGGAAATCACCGCCACGGGGCGGCTGACGCCCGTTTTCGACCCGCCCGCGGGATTCCGCATCCGCCGGGGAACCAGCGCCAGCGACGCCATTTTCAGCGGCACATTCCCGGTGGGCAACGCCACCATCGGCTTCATCCGGATCGGAACGTTCGCGCCGGCAAGCGTCACGACGGCAATCAACCAGTTCCGGGCGGAGATTTCGGAGTTCCAGAATGCAACGTCGGCGCTGGTGATCGACATCATGAACAACAACGGCGGCTCTCCCTGTTACGCGGAGTCGCTGGTGGGACACCTTGTCTCGTCGCCCTTCTGGGCGGCGGCCGCGTGGTACCGCGCCTCGCAATTCTGGGTGCGCAATTTCGAGCAGAACACGGCGTTCTACCGGGCGACGGCCCCGCGGGGCTGGGAGCCGCTGGTGACCGAGATCTACGAAAACGTCATGCGGAGCGCGTATCAGCAGGGCGAATATGCGGGGGTGTTCCCGGTGTGCGGCGCTTCCTTAACGGCGCTGCCCGCGGACCTGATTTATCGCAAGCCGGTGATGCTGCTGACGAATGAGCTGAGCTTCTCCGCCGCGGACCGGTTCGCGGCGCTGTTCCAGGACGCGAAGCGGGGTCCCATCTTCGGGCAGCGCACCTCCGGGCTCGGCGGCAGCGTCGTCACGTTCGGCGCTGGCCAGTTCACGGAAGCTCAGGTGCGGATCATGGTGGCGATCGCGGTGCGGGAAAGGATGGTGGTGACGCCGGATTACCCGCCGTCACGCTTCTATGAGAACGTCGGAATCCGGCCGGATATCGAAGTGGAGTATCAGACCGAGGCCAACCTGCTGGAGCGCGGGCGTCCGTTCCTGGTCCGCCTGAACGAGGAGATCCAGAAGCTGCTGCCGCGCCAGTAGGAGAACCCACCATGAATGCGACGAAAATTCTTTCCACGCTGACGATCTTCACGGCGATGAGCTTCGCGGAGCTGACCCCGGAGCAGAGGGTGTCGGACTTCATCGAGCTGGGAAACCTGTTCGCCCGGCACTACACGCCCGTGCAATGGAAGAACGAACTGCTGGGCGTGGACGCCCTGAACCTGCGCCCCTGGCTGGAGCAGGTGCGCGCCGCCAAGGACGATATCGAATATCTGGATGTCTGCGTGCGCTACGTCGGCAGCCTGCAGGATGGGCACGCCAACTTCCTGCTGCAGTCCAGTTTCACGGCGACGCTCGGCTTCAACGCGGACCTGTACGAGGGCAAGGTGCTGGTGGATACGCTTCGCGCGAATCTGCGCGGAATCGCGATCGGCGATGAAGTGGTGTCGATGGACGATCGCCCGATTGCGGAGTGGCTGGAGCGGATGAAGCCGTACGCGTCGGCGGGAAGTGTGGACTCCACCCGGCGCATCGCCGCCAATCTGCTCTTCAACCGGACGCAGCAGACGATCCCGTGGGCCCACCGGGTGGGCGATTCGGCAAAGATCGAGATCCGGAAGGCGGATGGCGCCACGGCGACCATCAACGTTCCCTGGATCAAGTCCGGCACTCCGATCACGGAACTCGGGCGAGCAGGCGGGCTGCGGAGCGCGATTAGCCGGTCCACGGCGGTGAAGATGTGGCAGGAAGATCCTTTGAATCCCTGGGGGGCATATCCGGGCGAGCGAACCGGGTTTCCCGAGGATGCGCTGACTGAGAAACAAAAAGCAGTGCGCAGCGGTGTTGAATTCCGGATGTCGCCGGCGATGGAGATGATCACCAGCACAGGCCGCTTCACGCCCGTGTTCGATCCTCCGCCGGGGTTCCGGCCGCGGCTGGGCGGGCGGCCGACCGATGAATTCCTTTCCGGGACTTTCCCGGTGGGCAGCGCGACGGTGGGTTTCCTCCGGATCCCGAACTTTACGCCGCGCAGCGCCACGAACGCGGTTTTGCAGTTTTGGGCGGAGATCGACGCGTTGGAACTGACCACGTCCGCGCTGGTGATCGACATCACGAACAACGGCGGCGGGAACGGCTGTCTGGCCGAACTGTACATGCAGAGCCTGGCTCGCCGCCCGTTCTGGGGCGTGAATAGCTGGTACAAGCCCTCGCAGCGCTGGGTGCGCTCATTTGAGAGCAACAGCGCGTTCTACCGCGCCTCGGGCGAGCCCTGGGAGATCCGCCTGGCCGAGCATTACGAGGGTCTGATGCGCGAAGCCTACCAAAAGGGCGAGTTCACCGGCGTGTTCCCCACCTGCAGCGCGAGTCTCGATGTGCCGCCCGATCTGGATTTCGCTTACACCAAGCCGGTAATCCTGCTAACGAATGAAATGAGCTTCTCGGCCGCGGATCTGATGGCGGCGATGTTCGCCGACGCGGGACGCGGGCCCATTTTCGGCCGGCACACGGCGGGGCTTGGCGGCGGCACCATCAATTTCAACGGACCGGGGCTGAGCGAAGCGATCGTGCGTTCCACGGTGCAGATTCTGGTGCATCGCGACGCCGTATCCGTGCCGGGTTACCCGGCGACGCGGTTCTACGAGAACATCGGAATCCGGCCCACCATTGAGGTGGAGCTGAACACGCGGGAAAATCTGATGAACGGCGGGCGGCCCTACTTGAATCGCCTGCTGGAGGAAATTCGAAGATTGTTGCCCTAGAGGATCGGGTAGACACACTTCGGCGCTCACAGCGGGGTCCGGCGAATCGCCGGACCCCGTTTTCACTGCACGGAGGCAAAATTGTTGCGGGATCGATCCCGGCTTAAGAAGCAGGCTGGCCAGCCCGTCGCGCTTCGGACACCGTTGTAGCACGGCGGGCGCGGCTGTCCCGGAGCCGGAACGGGCAAGTCATTGTGAGCAAGCGAAATCGAGTTTCGATGCGCGTGTGACCGGGTTCAGTCGCCGGCGCGCAACCAGCCTTAGGCGTAGATCTTTACCGGACCGGCTGTGCTCGAGACAGACGGTGAAGCCGCGGAGTCTTGCCGTGTGGCGAGACCGAAGATCCGTAGCCGGACGTCCCAGCGGGCATTTTGTAGGTGATAATAGTCGCTGCAAACCACGGTGACAAGGGGTACCGTCCTAAACATATGTCAGCAAGTGCTTCTATTACAAAGCCTTCCAACGCAAAGCGCTTCGTGCTCGCGGCCCGGCCCGTGGGCTTTCCCCAGGAATCGGATTTCCGCCTCGAAGAAGCGCCGCTGCCCGACCTGCAACCCGGCCAGATCCTGCTGAAGACGCTCTGGCTCTCGGTGGACCCGTATATGCGAGGCCGCATCAGCGGCATAAAGTCGTACGCCGCGCCGGTGGAGATCGGCGGGACCATGGTGGGCGGCGCTGTGGGAGAGGTGGTCGAGTCGAGGTTCGACGGGCTCCAGCCGGGCGATGTCGTGGAAGCCTACTCGGGCTGGCAGGAGTACGCGGTGATGGACGGCAAGCAGGCGCGCAAGCTCGATCCCTCGCTGGCGCCGGTGCAGACGGCGCTGGGCGTGCTGGGCATGCCCGGTTTGACGGCGTACTTCGGCCTGATCGACATCTGCGCCCCAAAAGCAGGCGAGACGGTGGTGGTGTCCGGAGCGGCGGGCGCGGTGGGCTCGATCGTGGGGCAGATCGCGAAGGCATTGGGGTGCCGCGTGGTGGGCGTCGCAGGCGAGGATGACAAGATCGAGTGGCTGGTGAAGGAATGCGGCTTTGACGCGGCGTTCAACTACAAGAAAGTCACTGACTACCGGGCGGAGTTCCAGAAGCTCTGTCCCGGCGGAGTGGACTGCTACTTCGACAACGTCGGCGGACCGATCACGGACGGGTTGTGGCCGTTGCTGAACGTTCACGCGCGGGTTTGCATCTGCGGCCAGATCTCGCAGTACAACAACACGCAGGTGGAGATGGGACCTCGCAACCTGGGGCAGTTGATCGTATCGCGCGCCAAGGTGCAAGGGATGCTGGTGTCCGATTACGCGCCGCGCTTCGCGGAAGGGCTGAAGGCGCTGGCGGGATGGCTGCGCGAAGGCAAGATCCAGTGGCGGGAGACGGTTGTGGAAGGCTTCGAGAACACGCCCAAGGCGTTCCTCCAGTTGCTGCGGGGGGCAAACACCGGCAAGATGCTGGTGAAGGCCTGACGAGCCTCGGGGCGATGAAGCGGAAACCCAAGCGGGTAGGGCAGCGCGACATCGTGCTGCTGGGGCTGCGCGACCCGAGCGAGGAGCGCGACCGGGCGATCCGCAAGACCATCCGATCGATTCCCAAGGGCCGCGTGGCGACGTACTCGCAGGTGGCGGCGGCGGCGGGCTATCCGCTCTACCACCGGCAGGTGGTCCGCATCCTGCGCGTGGAAGGCGAGCGCCTGCCCTGGCAGCGGGTGGTGGGCGCGGGCGGGCTGATCAAGCTGCGCGGCGGCAGCGCGCTGGAACAGAAGATGCGGCTGGAAATGGAAGGCGTGCGGTTCCAGGGGAAGCGGATCGACATGGAGGCGCACCAGCACGTGTTCCGGGTCTGGGAGAGCGACGCGGACTGATCAGGATCTGGTCCTGCGCCGCACGGGGCCCAGGCGCGCCGGAAGCAGCTTCCACGCGGTTTCGATCCACTCGCACAACAGCGGGCGGGTGTCGCGAGGGTCGATGATCTCCTCGATTCCGAACGACTCAGCGGTGCGGAACGGCGACATGTACTGGCGGAGGCGATCCTCGATCCCGCGGCGGTGAGCTTCCGGATCGGGGGCGGCGGCGATCTCGCGTTTATAAGCCGCCTGCACGCCGCCTTCGATGGGCAGCGATCCCCAATCGCCGGACGGCCAGGCGTAACGGAGGTTCAGGCCCTGGGCGTTACCGTGCGCCGCGCCGGCAACGCCGAAGCAGCGTCGAATGAGGATGGAGATCCACGGCACGGTGGCTTGATACACGGCGACCATCGCGCGGGCGCCGACGCGGACCGTGCCCGCGCGCTCCGCGGCCGTGCCGATGAGGAAGCCGGGGTTATCCACGAAGTTGACCACGGGAAGGTGGAAGGTGTCGCAGAGGTCCACGAAGCGGATCATTTTTTCGGCGGCGGGTGCGTCCACGGCGCCGCCGCCGCGGCGGGGATCGTTAGCCATCACGCCCACCGGATATCCGTTCAGGCGGGCGAGGCCGGTAACGAGCGGCCGTCCGTAGTACGGGCCGATCTCGAAGAAGCTGCCGCGGTCCAGAACCATGGCGATGATTCTCCGTACGTCGTAAGAGCGGCGGCGGTCGCGCGGAATGACGGACAGCAGGTCTTCCTCGCGGCGATCCGCTGCGTCGGAAGCCTCCACCACCGGAGGCGCTTCATACACGCTGGACGGCATGTAGGAAAGGAAGCGGCGGATGGCCGCGAACGCCTCTTCCTCGGTTTCCACTTCGTTGTCGACGGCCCCGGAGAGGCGGGCGTGGATGTGCGAGCCGCCGAGCTGTTCCTTGTCGACCTTCTCGCCGACGCCGCGCTCGACAACGGGAGGTCCGGCGACGAAGAGCTGGCTGACGCCGCGCACCATCAGTGAAAAGTGGGAGGTGGCGACGCGCACCGCGCCGAGGCCCGCGACGGGGCCGAGCGCGGCGGCGACCACCGGAACCTCGCCGAGCAGTTCCACCACCTTGTCCCAGGAGGGGTTCGCGGGCACGTAAGTGCGTCCGATCATTTCCAGCGTCTTGACGCTGCCGCCTCCGCCGGTGCCGTCCACCAGGCGGATCATGGGGAGTTTCAGGCCCAGGGCGAGCTTCTCGCCGTAGCCCGCCTTGTCGCCGACGACGGCGTCGGCCGCGCCGCCGCGAACCGTGAAATCATCTCCGCCGACGACGACGCGCCGCCCGTCGATGCGGCCGGAGCCCATGACGAAGTTGGAAGGCGTGAACGAGATCAGGTCGCCGTGTTCGTCGTACCTGGCTTTGCCCGCGAGCGCTCCGGTTTCGTGGAACGAGCCGGGGTCGAGCAGCCGGCCGATGCGCTCGCGTACGGTGAGGCGTCCGGCGGCGTGCTGCCGCTCGACATTCTCCTTGCCGCCCATCATGCGGGCGAGTTCGGCGCGTCTTCGGATTTCGTCGACTTCTTTTTGCCAGCTCACGGTGAGAAAAATCAGTCTATCTCACGCAGTGCTCGGGCCAGACGGAGAGCCTCGTCCCGAGTCGCGATGGTTCCTTCCAACTGAGCGTCCTCCACGGCATCGAGGATCCGCCGGAAGGCGGGTCCGGGCGCCAGGCCGAGCGCGATCAGATCGTCGCCGGAAAGCAGGCGAGGCGGCCGGAGGACTTCCTGGGGCATCCGGGCAATCGTCTCAACGGCGAAGTTGTAGGAGGAGAGGTCGCGATGCGAACTGAGGCAATCGGCTTTGTGCAGCGCCAGGTGTTCGTCGAAATGGGGGAGGCGGAGGAACTTCTTCAGCGTGCTGTCCTTCATGCGGGAGACATCCATGAAGCGCATGTGATTGGCGACCAGCGCTTCGACGCGATCGGTCTGCTCCTGGGAGAAGCGCAGGCGGGTAAGGATGCCGCGGGCGACGCGGACTCCCGCTTCCACGTGGCCGTCGAAGCGGATGCGGTCGGGGGCGCGCCGGAACGTTGGGGGCTTGCCGGAATCATGCAGGAGCGCGCCCCAGGCGAGCTCGGGCGAGGGATGTTCGAGCGCGTCCAGCATCAGCAGGGTATGGGTCCACACGTCGCCTTCGGGGTGATACTCGGGGGGCTGCTCGACGCCGCGCATGGCTTCGATCTCGGGAAGAAGTTCCTGAAGCAGTCCGGTGTCGTGCAGCAATTCGAAGGCGCGGCGGGGGCGCCCCTCGGTGAGCATGCGGGTGAGTTCCTCACGGATTCGCTCGGCGGAGATCCGGTGGATGCGGGACCGCAGCGCCGAGATGGCGGCGAAGGTCGCGTCCTCGATGCGGTACGCGAAGCGCGCGGCGAATCGCACGGCGCGCAACATGCGCAAGTGATCTTCCTCGAAGCGCTTGCGGGGATCGCCGATGGCGCGGATGATTCCATCGCGCAGGTCCCGCAGACCGCCGGTGTAGTCGAGCACTTCGCCGGATTGGGGGTCCAACAGCAGCGCGTTGATGGTGAAGTCGCGCCGCAGGACATCCTGGCGCGGGTCGGTTTCGAAGGAAACGGCGGAAGGATGGCGGCCGTCGCGATAGGAGTGATCGCTGCGGAAGGTGGCGACCTCCACCGATTCTCCGGTGGCGGAGGGCGCCAGGACCACCCCGAAATGTGCGCCGACCAGGACCGCGCCCGGAAGCAGCGCGAGCACCTGATCCGGGGTGGCCGCGGTGGCGACATCGTAATCGGAGGGCTCGCGGCCGAGCACCAGGTCGCGGACGCAGCCGCCTACCAGGAAAGCCGCATGTCCGGCCTCGCGCAGGGTTGTGATGATGCTGCGCGCGTGCTCCGCTGCGCGGGAATCGGCCATTTGATCGTAGAATAGTCGGTTGGAACCCCAGAGTGGGATGCCATGTCAGAAGAATCATCTAGTAAGTTGTCGTCGCCGAAAGTAGTTGTCGCGACGACAGTAGCGCTCTCCTTCATCAGTTTCTGGCGCGGAGCAGCGATCGTTCTCAGCGATCTGGGCTCCACCATGTTCTATGTTGGAGGCATTGCCGAGAAGGCGATCGGCGAAGCCGCGCCGTGGTTCGTGCTCTCGGTGATGTTCTTCGGCTTCGCGATCCGCGCCGTGTACACCGAAAGCTCCTCGATGTTCGTGCGGGGCGGGGTGTACGTGGTGGTGCGCGATTCCATCGGCCCCAACATGGCCAAGCTGTCCGTGTCCGCGCTGGTGGTGGATTACATTCTGACCGGGCCCATCAGCGTGGTCAGCGCCGGTCAGTACCTCGGACGGCTGATCAACGAGATTCTTGAGTTGGGGCACCGTCCGCCGCTGGTGGAGCCGAACGATTTCGCCGTGTTCTTCGGCGTCGCCGTTACCCTCTACTTCTGGTGGATGAACATCAAGGGCATCCACGAATCGAGCGGCAAGGCGCTGCGGATCATGCAGGTGACCACGATCATGGTGGTGCTGCTGGTGGCCTGGTGCCTGCTGACGCTGCTGCTGCGAGGCGGGCAGTTGCCGCCGGCGCCGACGCCTGAAAACATCCGCTTCACGGAGGACGCGACAGGCTGGCTGACCGGCACGTTCTGGATCCAGCTTCCGTTCGTGATCATGCTGGTGGGCTTCGGCCACTCCCTGCTGGCGATGAGCGGGTTCGAAACGCTGGCGCAGGTGTACCGCGAGATCGCGTATCCGAAACTGAAGAACCTGAAGATCACGGGGCTGATCGTTTGCACCTACGCGCTGCTGTCCACGGGCCTGATCTCGCTGTTCGCGGTGATGATCATTCCGGACAACGTGCGCCCGCAGTATTACGACAACCTGATCGGCGGCCTGTCGATGAACCTGGTGGGTCCGGAGGTGCTGCGGCTGGCGTTTCACGTGTTCGTGGTGATCGTGGGCGTGCTGATCCTGTCGGGCGCGGTGAACACCTCGCTGATCGGCGCCAACGGGGTTTTGAATCGCGTGGCGGAAGACGGCGTACTGCTGTCCTGGTTCCGCAAGCCGCAGAAGCGCTTCGGGACCACGTACCGGATCATCAACATGATCACCATCGCGCAGGTGGCCACCATCATCGGAAGCCGGGGCGACGTCTACCTGCTGGGCGAGGCCTACGCGTTCGGCGTGGTATGGAGCTTTTCGCTGAAAGCGCTGGGCGTACTCGCGCTGCGGTTCCAGCGGCACGACCAGGAATACAAGGTCCCGCTGAATTTCCGCATCGGCAAGACGGAGATTCCCGTCGGCCTGGGTCTGATCACACTGGTGCTGTTCCTGGTGGCGGTCGCCAACCTGTTTTCGAAGAAGATCGCGACCATGTACGGGGTCTCGTTCACGATCCTGCTGTTCGCGCTGTTCCTGGTTTCCGAGTACCTGAACCGCAGGGAGCGGAAGCTGAACGCCAAAGGTCTGGAGGAGTTCAACCTGGAGCACGAGGAGCAGATCAATTGCGAGGCGGTGAATGCGAGGCCGGGGTGCGTGCTGGTGGCGGTCCGAGACTACAACCGCATGGATCACCTGAAGAAGGTGCTGGAGAAAACCAACCTGCGCCGCCATGACATCGTGGTGATGACGGTGCGGCAGGTGTCGGCCGGCGCCGGCGAATACGATCTGTCCAAGGCGCAGATTTTCAGCGACTACGAGAAGCAATTGTTCAGCCACGTGGTGGAGCTCGCCGAGAAGCAGGGCAAGCCGGTGGAACTGCTGGTGGTGCCGGGCGTGAATCCGTTCGACGCGATGGTGCTGGCGGCCAACCGGCTGCAGGCATCGCGCCTGGTCTCGGGGGTGTCGGCGAGGATGTCCTCCGAGGAGCTGGCGAGGCGGATCGGGCTCGCCTGGGAGCGGCTGCCGGAGCCGAGGCATGCGTTTTCCCTGGAGGTGATCGCGCCGGACCGGGCGTCCATCTTCGTGAACCTGGGTCCCCATCCGCCGCGGCTGTGGCCGGAGGATGTGGAGCGCGTCCACGATCTCTGGCTGGAGTTGAGCGAGGCCGACGGCCTGGGGTCGAAGCTGCATCACCGCGATGTCGTGGGGGTGGCCTTGCGGCGCCTGGAAGAGGAGTTAAAGGCGGGCAAGCGGGATCAGGTGGTGGATGCGTTGCGCAACGAAGTCCGGAAGGCGTAACCCGATCGAAAAGCGGGCGCGCTAATCTGGAATCAAACCCAATGAGAATCTTACTTCTGGCGGTGTTCGTGATGGCGGCGTCCGCGAAGGTAGAGGTGCACGGGCATCGCGGCGCCCGCGCCGTGATGCCGGAGAACACGATGCCGGCGTTCGAGTACGCGATCGAGGCGGGGGTCGACGTGCTCGAGCTGGACATGCAGGTGACCCGCGACAACGTAGTCGTGGTGTCGCACGATCCGGTGATGCACGCGCCGATTTGCACCGGACCGAAGGAAAAGGGCGTAATCCGCCAGATGACGCTGGCGGAGGTCCGCGAGTGGGATTGCGGGGCGGCGCGGAATCCCGGCTACCCCAAGCAAAAAACGGTATCGGGAACGCGCATGCCGACGTTAGAGGAAGTGTTCGCGCTGGCGCCGAAGGGCGCCTTCCGGTTCAACATCGAAACCAAAATGTCGGACAAGGCGGGCGAATCGCCGGAGCCGGAGGAGTTCGCGCGGCTGGTGCTGGAAGTGATCCGTAAGCACAAGCTGGAGAATCGCGTGATCCTGCAATCGTTCGACTTCCGCACGCTGAAAGCGATGCGCAAGCTGGCTCCGGAGGTGAAGCGGGCGGCGCTGTATGCGGGTATGCCCAAGGATTTCGTAGCGCTGACGCGCGAAGCGGAAGCGGACATGATCTCGCCGGTTTGGCGACTGGTGAACAAGGGACGCGTGGAGAAGGCTCACGCCGCGGGCATTCCGGTGGTTCCGTGGACCGCCAACAAGCCTGAGCAGTGGGACAAGTTGATCGCCGCCGGCGTGGATGCGATCATCACCGACGATCCGGCGGAGCTGATCGCGCACCTGAAGGCCAAGGGCCTGCGCTAGGAGCGCTTCTTTTTCATCCAGGCGGCCAGCGTTTTCTCACGATCACCTTCCGCCCAGCTCCGCTCGATCTCAGGCTCGGGAACACCGGCCAGGCGACCCACCAGGAAGTAAGCGGGGAGTGCGTGCGGCAAGTGTTTCCACTTCGCCATTTCCAGCAGCGCGGGCAGCGCCCGTTCGCGCAGTTGCTCCAGGAGCAGCGGCTCGCGGGATTCGCTGAGCTGCAGCAGCGCCAGGGAGGCTTTGTTGCGATCCGTCCATACCAGCGAGTTCAGCATCTCCACCAGCCAGGTGGCGGAGATGCGCACGCCCGCCTGGGGATTCAGCTTGCTATACACCGCGATCGCGTTCAGGGAGCGGATCGCGTTGTTGCGGACCGGGGCGTAGGCATCCTTCACC
Source organism: Bryobacteraceae bacterium (assembly GCA_019748195.1). Classification (GTDB taxonomy): domain Bacteria; phylum Acidobacteriota; class Terriglobia; order Bryobacterales; family Bryobacteraceae; genus JAIEPW01. The sequence goes on along the minus strand of JAIEPW010000015.1, from coordinate 99,794 downwards.
GCTAGCGCAAGCTCGCGAGCCGCCTCCGCTTTATCGCCCAGGTAGCCGATGGCCCAGGCGGCCATGGCGCGATGCTCCGGGTCGGCGGAGCTATTCAGCGCTTCACGGATCACGTCGCGAGTGTCGCGGGAGTAGGCAAGCATCCGCTGCTGCGCGGCGCGGACGCCGGGGTCGGCGGCCAGCGCATGCCCGGCGGTCAGGTCCTCGCCGGAGGAGCCGGAGCGCGCGGCTCGCTCGTACCCGGCCATCACCTGGCCGTAGAGGTCGACCAACTCGGCCGGCAGGCGGATATCGCCGGTGGGGTTGGGGCGGTAGTCAAAGCGCGGCGCGCCGCGCTCCTCGATTCCCACGTAGAGGATCAGTTGGCTTTCGGCGCAGCACACCACAGTGACCTGCGTGTCCACCACCTCCTTCATTTTGTCGATCTGGTCTTCCATCGCGCCCTTTCCGATCGTAAGCGGCATCCCCTCGGAGATCCCGATGGCGCGGCGCAAGTCCTTCTCGGAAACCTTGCGGTTGCCGTAGAAGCTGATGATCCCGACCTTGGGGGCCTGGGCCGGGGCGGGCTGGCGCACCAGAAGCGCGAGCCCCAGCAGAACAAGGCAGTGGCGAATCACGAGTGTTGGACGCCGGCCGGGGCGGCGCGGATGCAGATCAGGCCTGCTTTTCGGCGATGGGGCCGACAATCGGCAGCACGAATTTCTCGTTGTTGTAGGCTTTCCACATCAGGAACAGCCACAGGAAGATCGACCCCAGCCACAGGACCAGGGTGAGCAGCAGCGAAATCATCCACCCGACCACCGGTACCATCGCGATGATGGTGCCCACCACCGTCAGGACGATGGACAGCACCACCATTCCGACGCTGAAGAAGATCGCCTGGAAGGCATGGAAACGGGTCAGCTTGTTCTTGCTGTACGGTTCCAGCACCAGGAACAGGATCCCGGTGATGACGCCCAGCAGGTAGCAAAGGGCGTTGGCGACATTGTTCTGCAACCCGCCCGCCGGTGCGGAGTGGGGGGGAGGCGGCGCGTAACCCTGCTGCCCGCCGAAGTCGCCGGGGCCGCGGTCAAACGTGCCCGGCGCGGGGCCGAACTGGCTTCCGCCGGAAGGTGGCGGCGCTGGATTGCCTCCCGGAGGCGCCGCGGCGATCGTGGCGCCGCATTTCGCGCAGAATTTTCCCTGAACCGGAGCACCGCAGTTTGGGCAGAAAGCCATCGTATTCTCCTGGAACAATGTAAATCGAATCACTCCGCCTTGGCAAGGCAACAAAGCGGCCGAACGGTGTCCAGGATCAGGTTTTCGATCCGGGTCCAAAGCGCGGCGTCGGCGTCGATGGTCGCGTGAGGGCGGTACCAATGCCGCTGCCAGTGGTCGTAGCGGTCCGGCGGGAGTTCGATGCTCGAGTTTCGATAGGACAGCTTGTGGTTGCCCAGGATCTCGGTTTTCCGTGGATTTTCGGCGCGAATCCGTTGCACGCCGCGCACCGGCCAGGAGGATTGAAAGAAGTTAACCGCGCGCTGCACGTTGGACGGAATCACCGAGTCCTTGCGGCCCCAGCTATCCACCTGCACCGTAAGCAGGACTGGAATCCCGAGCGCTTGCAGTTCGCGGGCCAATTGCACGGTGGCGGATCCGCCCTTGCTGAACCCGTAAATCACGATCCGAGCCCGCCCGGCTTCCTCCGGATTTACCGCGCCGCTGCCATCGCTGTCCAGTGACTTGAGAATCAATTCGCGCACCAGCTTGCGGTTGCGATTCGCGGCAGTCTCGACGTGAACCTTGGGGAGAGCGCGGTTGCGAAGGTTGACGGCGACCTTGGAGACGGCGCGGACCGGGTTGAAGTCGCGCTCCCAGCCGTGCATGAATCCGACGACCAGGATGTCGCCGCCCGGCAAGGGCGTGGGAGTGTGAAATTCGGGCGGCGGATACGAAGCCGCGGCAAACAGAAGGAGAGAAACAGCGGAGTACATCTACAAACCCATGATGTGAAATCCGGCGTCGACGTACAAGACGTTGCCCGTGACGCCCCGGCCGAGCTCGCTGGCGAGGAACACGGCGGTATCGGCCACTTCCGCCGGATCCGTATTGCGGCGCAGGGGCGAATGGGAAGCAACGCCCTCCAGCACCTTGGAGAAATCCTTGATGCCGCGGGCGGCGGCGGTCTTGACGGGTCCAGCGGAGATCGCGTTCACGCGGATGTTTTGCGGCCCCAGATCGCTGGAGAGGTAGCGGACGCTGGCTTCCAGCGCGGCTTTGGCGACGCCCATCACGTTGTAGTTCGGGATCACGCGGACCGCGCCCAGATAGGACAAAGTCATCATGGAGCCGCCGCGGGTCATGGCCGGGGCGCAGGCTCGCGCCACCGCGACCAGGGAAAACGCGCTGATCTCCTGGGCGGTCAGGAAGCCTTCGCGCGACGTCTCGACAAACGGTCGCGCCAGGTCCTCGCGATTGGCGAAGGCGATGGAATGGACCACGCTATCGACGCCGCCGGCTTCCCGGCAGACGCCGGTGAGCTGTTCGAGATCGGCGGGCTGGGTGACATCGCAGGAGAACACCTTCGACGCGCCGAGCTCGCCGCCGAGTTCCTCCACCGACTTCCGCAGACGCTCGCCCTGATAGGTCAGCAGCAGGTTCGCGCCCTCCCGCCGGAACGCCTGCCCGATGGCGTAGGCGAGGCTCCACTTGTTGGCGATCCCGAGGATTACCGCTGTTTTTCCTTCCAGCAGATTGGGCATGAATCTAATAGTGTAGCGCCGCTTTACTTCGATTTCCGGATGCGGTCAAAGAAGTCGTACACATCCGGGACGGCGGTCACCATGATGCTGACGTGGTCGCCGGCGGGGTACTCGCGGTACTCGAAATTCTTGAGAATTGGTTTCGCGGCGTCGGCCAGCCGCCGCGCGCCGGCGGGCTGCGCGATGGTGTCCCTGGCGCCCTGGGCGAAGAAGACGGGCATTTCGGGCGCGGCTTTCAGCGCTTCCGCCGAGGTCATCGCGCCGGCGATCGGGGCCAGCGCCGCCCATTTCGCGGGGTACTTGAAGCCGATGGCCCAGGTCCCGCCCGCGCCCATGGAATGGCCCATAAGGAAAGTGTGGCGATCCTCGATCGGATACACCGCGCGCACGCGATCCAGCACGTCCAGGACATCCTTTTCGGAGTTGCCGCGATACCCGCCGAAGGGACCGCGTCCGTTGGGTGAAGCCACGATGTAGCCGCGGCTCTGGGCCTGCGTGGTGGCGACGCTAAGGCCGCTTCGCGGGTCGCGATACGCGTCGAACTGCGTGTTCTCGTTGCCGGAAGCGCCGTGCAGGGTGACGATCAAGGGGTATTTGCGGGCGGGATCGAAAGGCTCCGGGACGAAGAGGCGGAAGGGTTGTAGTTTTTGGTCCACCTCGCTGCGATAGGCAAGAAGCATGTCGCCGGAGAGCGCCTTCCAGGGATTTTCGCCCTCCTTGAGCGCGCGGGCGAGCTTCTCCGCCACCAGCAGATTGCGCAGTTCCGCGGGGGTTTCGATGGCGGGCGCGGCGGTGCGCACCCCGCCCAGGTGCGGCCCCAGGGCGCGCAGCAGCATCGGGTGACCGCGGGTGAGCATGTCGGCGGCGTAGCTGCCGGACGCCTCGTTCAGGCGGTCCACCAGCCATTCGAGCGATTCGAGCGCGGTCCGGTCCGCGCCCGCGGTTCCGCGCAGGGAATCCAGTTGCGCCTTCAGCGTGGAAATCCGGCCGGCGCCCTTGTGGGCTACGACGAAACCGCGCGCGGCGTCGATCAGCACCTCGCCCTGTGGTGAGAGCAGGCGGTAGCGGACCTCCCATCCGCCGGGCTTCAGCTTGCGGGTCTCGATGGGACGGGAAACGGCGTGGAATTGCTTTATGGATTCCGTGCCGAGCGTCTTCGCCTTACCGCCGCGCGGCGCCAGGCTCAGCTCCGCGCGATAGGTTCCGGAGGGCGGCGCTGGAAGTGCGAACAGCGGCTCCAGCCGCGCTTCGAACGGCTCGCCGGGGGTGACGATCACGCGCGGCAGCGTCAGGTCGAAGGAGGATGCCACCTCGGTGTGCTCGGAAAGCGGCACGCCGCCCATCGAGAGCAGGAATCGGGCGATGAGGCGGTAGGCGGTATCGAAGTCGCGCTTGCCGGAGGCCTGGGTCGCGGCGCGGTAGAGGGCCTGCTGCTCCGGAGTCATTTTCGCGCCTTGCGAAACACCCAGGGCCAGGATGCCGACCGCGCCCATGTCCTCGGGGTTAATGGACTTCAGGACTTTTCCTTCCACCTTCGTCCAGTCCGGGGATGGAGCAGGGGATTGGGCGAGCAGGGTCGCGGCGAGGAGGGCGATCCAGAGTCGGTGCATGGGGTCATTCTACTGCGCGGTCCTGGATGGGGCGCCTGACGCCTGGTTTCTGCAGTCCCGGCGAGTTGGAAGCCGCGACCGCGCTCGCGGGCCACATTTGATTAGCGTCGACGCCTACCTCCGCGCCAGATGCGCCGGTTCATTTTAACGGAGCTCGCAGTGCCGCCTTTAGGCTCGCGAAGATCAAGCCCTGGCGCGCAAACGCGGGACTTCGGTTGACCTCGCGGGGAACGGTGCCTGGCACCACCAGGCACCGATGGTGGAGCAGATTGGAGCTTATCTGGTTACCCGACATGCTGTTACCGGGAAACTGGCGGCCACGCGAAAGTGCGTCCGGAGCAACTGGCCCCCCTTTCTGGCCCTGGTGGCGTAGACCGGCCGAGTTTCGGGGGATCGCGGCCAAATAACGGCCAAACTGCTGCAAAATGCTCCAGCGGAACGGTGTTCGGAATCCGAGGAAAAACGAACTGGGGGTGCTTTGCCATTAGGGATCAGGCGAGGCTAATTACAAGAAACCAGCCGACTTCGGGCCCGGCAGGCACCGGAAGCTCGCCTGGCACCACCAGGCACCGATGGAAGGCACCGATGGAAAGGCACCGATGGAAAGGCACATAGCGCCGCCGTCTTGCGGTTCAGGAACGGGAATTGAATCCACCTGCCGAATCCACTGCCGGAGCACGTCGGTGAACGCAGCCTTCCTGATCGCGATGTCATGGGGGTCTGAGAACTCGACCATGGCTCGATCCTTGCCTAACCAGTTGCGCAGACCAGCGTCCGTCACCGAGATGCTGACGTCACGAGCTTTGGCGCCCGCATGCAAAATGACGCCGAAGCCAAGCTTTAATCGAAGATGCATGGTCGCAAAGGATTCGGTGGTGCGAAAGCTCGGATCCTTCCACTTGATGCCTTCCGCAACGCTGGGGTGTGCTTGCAGGATGAGCCTCCGGATCAACTCGATTTCCCTCTTGTCGGGGTGATCAAGTTGCGCCATGAACTCGTCGACCGCCTTGGTCGAGTCCGCGGCGGTAATGTGTTTTCCTTGCTTGGACGGCAATGTGGGACGCTCCTGAGCACGGCTCTGGCCTAGTGTCGAGAAAGCCGTTCACCATTTCAAATGCGTCATGCCGTCTCCGCACCGGATCTCAGGCTCGCGAGAAGCTCGTCGAGTTGATCGAGGGTCTCGGGCATCGCCCCCGTCGATCCAAAATCCACCGCTTCCTTCGAGGGATATCGATCGTGCACGACCAGCAGAGTCCTGCCCGCGTTTTCTTCGAATGTCACCGTGGTGACGGTCTTGCCGTGATCACCCTCGTCATTGGTCCAAACGAGGCGCGAATGCGGCGTCACTTCGAGGTAGGTGCCGAAGAACTCCATGGTCGAATCCTCGTGCCGGAAGACCAAACGATACTGCCCGCCGGCGCGAGCATCCATTTCGCAGGAAAGCAGGTTCAACCCAAACGATCTTGGCACCCACCACCTCCTGAATAGTTCAGCCCTGGTCCAAGCCTCGAACACGAGGTGCGCGGGAGCGTCGACGGTACGGGTGACGACGAGCTCGCACTCGGACTTCCGCTCCACCACCGGAGGGTTCCTGGTGGGGGTGGCCTCACTTTCTCTTCTTACGTCCATTTGCCTTCTCCTTTCCTTTCAACTCCTCGAGAACAATGTCCAACTGGTCGAACCGCTCGGCCCAGAGCTGGCGGTATTTCTCGATCCATGCCGCCTCCTGTTCCAGTCCGCGGGGTCCGAGCTTGCAGGTCCGCACGCGCCCAACCTTCTGTGTTCGGACGAGCCCTGCCTGTTCCAAGACGCCTACGTGTTTTTTCATGCCGGTGAGCGTCATGTGGAAGGTCTCGGCAAGGGCTGTGATCGATGCGTCCGCACGCCCGAGCTGCTCCAGGACGCCACGCCGGGTTGGATCGGAGAGGGCGGCGAAGGAGGCATCCAGGCGGGCCGGCTGACACTGAACCATATGGTTCAGTATAGTCCATCCGCGGGAATATGCAAGAGGGGAGGGCGGGTGCGCCTGCGAGCGTCTGACCCTCGCCCGCTTACGGCGCGCTTAGGGCAATCAGGGCGTCCGCCAGCGTGCCTCGCCAGTTCAGGTAATCGTGCCCTCCGGTGAACTCCTGGTAGTGCACCGGATAGCCCTTCGCCAGCAGGACATCGCGCAAATGGCGGTTCGATTCCAGAATCGACCGGTTGCCCATGTCCGCGATGTTCGCCTCGAAGCTTCCGGCGTCCAGATGGAAGCGCAGCGGCAGCTTCTTGCGGCTCAGGAACTGGCGAGCCAGCCAGTTGGGCTGTTCGCGGAGGTCGGTCTTGAACTTCGCCGGTTCGTCCTGGAAGAAGTTCATCGACGGGTCCCACCAGACGATGCCGGATTGCGAGATCACCTTGCCGATCGACTCCGGGTGGGCAAGCCCCGCGCATAGCGCCATCAAGCCAGCGCGGCTGGAGCCCGCGATGGTTACCCCGGAAGCGTCGCGGGAAACCGCGTACCTGCTGCGCACCCAAGGCAGCAGCTCCGCGTGCAGGAACTCGGCGAACTCCTTCGAACATCCCAGCTCGCGATAGCGGGTCTCGGCGGAGACGTTGGGAACGAACACCGCCACGGTGGGCGCGATCTTCTTTTCGTGGATCAGGTTGTCAAGAATCACCGGGGTCGGCACCGCGTTCAGATACGCCGGCCCGTCCATCACAATCAGCACTTCCATGTGGCGCGCGGGCGTGGGGGGCGTGTAGACGTCGATACTGCGCTCGTTCCCCAGGTGCTTGCTCGGCATGGGAAAGCGTTCCACCTTGCCTTTCGGCACTTCGGGGCGTACCGCGATCCAGGGCTGCGGAGGCGCGCCGGGCAACTCCAGCAGGCTCGCTTCGCCGTACTTGCGCGGGTTCAGCGGATCGGCCATCGGTGGGTCGCGCAGGATGGACCGCGCTTCGCTCAGCGGAGACTGGTAGATGCCGGTGGCGGGCAGCGGGTTGCGCACCAGCAGGTACTGGAAGCGGGCGTCCCTGGCCAGCCGCATAGTCCGGTACCACAAGTCGGTTTCGCCGAAACGCTTCAGCCGCCAGGCATCGCGATCCACCAGGCTCAGCGGGAACAACTGCACCATCACGTCCTCGGTGCCGGGAGTGTGCCGGTACAGGAAGGTGACGTAGACGTGCTGAGGATCGCCGTCGACGGCTTCCACCAGCGGCGATCCGCGGCGCTGCACTTCCTTCCAGAACTCGGGGAGCTTGCCGGGCCGAAGCGCGCGGATCGCGGGGCTGAGGAAGCGGTCGTACAAGGGAGCGGGTTCAGCCGCTTGCGCGCGGGTAGTGACCTCGATCAGCCGGATGGAGTAGCGCCCGGACGCGCCGGGTGTGGCGGCGACGATTTCCACCACGTAATGGCCGGCGCGCTCCGCGGCGATGCCCACACCGTAGGGCATCCGCGGCAGCGGGGTGCCGCCTCCGCCCACCTCCTTGCCGTCTGGATCCAGAACGCGGGCAAACGCGGCGATGCTGGTCTGGCGAACCTCGATCGCGGCGAACTGATCCGGCCGCAACGGGATCGCGTGCCGGCCGGGAGTCCCGTGCCGGAGCTCGTATTCGACGGGTTCCGGCGTAATCGTTTGCGCGGCGGATCCCAAGGCAGCCAGCACGGCTAGCGCCGCCGCTCGAAGTGATGACATATATCGAGTGTAACGGCGGCGATGCGCGATTACGCCGTACGGCGGCGGCCGCTGAGAGCGTTGATGACCGTAACGGGCAGCAAAATGATGGCTTTCACCAGTTCGAGCACGCCGCCCACCGCGATCCCCACGATGCGGAAGGGCAGCAACAGCAGCCACACGAGGGGGTAAACCACCAGCGCGAGCAGCGCGAGGGGCCAGCACACAACCAGCAGAAGCAGCCAAAGCAGGAAGGTGAACATCGGGGCCTCACTACCAGATACGCGGTAGGGGGCAGTGGGGTTCGCTATTTCGGACCCCGCAGCCAAGCCGCGGCGTCGGCCGCCCGGAACGCGCGGCGAACCTCGCACTTCGCTTTCATCTGTTGCACTGCCGCGCGCACGCCGGCCTCCTCGCCGCCAATCAACACGGCAACAGTGCCGGGGATCTGGGCAAGCGAATGGAACGGGAAGTAATCCGCCAGGGCGACCTGGGAATCCGCGCCGCGCCCGGTGCGCGCCAGGCGGATCGCCTCCTCGGCCAACGGTCCGGAGGGGCGTTGCGCCTGGGCGGACACGTCCGCGCCTGGTATCAGGGGCGAAGTCGCCAGGATCGCTTTCACCCGCGCATCGACGGCCGCGGCCGCGAATGCGTGTCCCGCGGAGAGGCCGAAGCCCCACACGGAAATGCGCGAGGCATCCACCCCGGCTTCCCCGGACAGGTAGGAGATCGCGTTGCGAATGTCGTCCACCTGATCGCGAGGCAGCAGCCGCTTGCGCCGCAGCTCGACCGGCGCGGTCACCTGCAGGAAGCGGAAGCGGTCATCCTGGCGTACGGGCTCCTTCACATAGATGTAAGCTCCGCTTTTGCCCCAGCCGCGATAATCGATGGCCAGCGCGATCACGCCGGCGGAGGCGAGTTCCGCCGCCTCCCGCGCCACCGCGTCCTGGGTTTCTCCCCAACCGGGCGCGAGAACCACCGCCGGCGACTTGCCCTCCGGCAGCGGACGTGGCAGATAGAGCTTGCCGGCGCATTCCACGCCTTCGCTGAAGTAGCGGATTTCCTTGATTTCCACGTTCGCGGGCATGGTGTTCAAGATCGCCGGAGCGGAACGAACCGGGACCGGCTTAGGCAGCGGCGTATCCGGCGCCGGCGCGGCGGCCGGAAGATACTTCAGGAACCAATCCGCGGCAAGGTGGGAGGTCACTTCGAAGGCAGCGCCGGAGTACGCCTGGAAATGCGTGATTCCCGGCACTTCCACCACCTGTCCAATGCCGGGGAAGGCCTTTTGCGCCTCGAAGGGACCGCTGGGGCCCTTGGGCGGGATCAGTTCGTCTTGCTCGGCGGGCAGCCACAGGATCGCCGTTGTCTTCGGAATGCGTTCCAGGGCGGCCCAGGGGCGATGCTCGCGGCCCGCCTGCTGCGTCTCGACATCGATTTTGGTGCGGAAGGAGAAGCCGCCGTCGGCCTCGCCTCCCTGGCCTGTAGTCGCGCGCAGGATGGCGTCCTGCGCCAGGTTGGGCGGCAGCGGCGCGGGTCCGGCGGTGTTGCGGCCGCCCACTCCGCTCACCTGCGCGACCACTGCCTTCACTCGCGAGTCGAGTCCGGCGATGGTGATCACCTCGGCTCCGGAGTTGCTCGATCCCCAGATCCCGATGCGGTCGCGATCGACGCCGGGCTCGCCCTGCAGGAAGCTGATGGCGGCGCGGTAGTCCTCGATCTGCCGGGCGTGGTGCAGCCGGGTGCGCTTCAGTTGCACGCGCATCACCTTCTCCCACACCGGCTTGCTGTCGTTCGAGGGATCGGGCTCGAGCAGGCGGGGCTGTCCGCTGGAAAAGCCGTAGGTCCGGTAGTCGATCACCATGGCGACCAGGCCGCGATCGGCGAAGCGCGCGCCGTACTTTTCGATGCCGATGGAGATCGCGTTGAAGCCGTGCCCCAGCACTACGCCCGGCGTCTTTCCCGAAACCTGAAATCCCTTCGGTAAGAACAGCTTGGCATGGCACGCCGTGCCATCGCTATAAAAGGTGACCTGGCGGGTGGTGACGCCGTCCGGCAACGGATAGGGCCAATCCTGCGGCTGAGTGCCGCCCTTGCGGGCCCATTCCGGATCCGTGGCCTGCTTACGCAGAGCCTCGCGGTGCTGGTCGAGGATGGAGGTGCCGATCTGCGCGACGGCGGCGCCGGCGGCGAAAATCAGCAGCCCGGAAATCAGGGGCATTGGTTTCATTCATCCACTCCAAAAGCCAGCAGAACGTTACCGGGGCGTCCGCCGAAGCCGCCGTAGCCCGAGTTCAGAAACATCATGCCGCCCGCGATGGTCGGTCCGGGGCCGTGCATGGAGGCGCCCTTGGCCGGGACGCCGTTCAGCGTTTCGAACTCCCGGTTCGTGTTGTACTCCCACAGGATCGCGCCGTCGCGCGTGGCGTAGGCGCGAATCGCGCCGTCGTTCGAGCCGGAGAAAACGACGCCCGGGATCACCGTGACCGCCGCGGATTGGGCTGCGTTGCAGCCGCGACCCGCTTGCCCGCAGGCCAGCGGAGGCGGCGGCGCGTACCAGACCCGCTGGCCCGTCTTGAGATTCACCGCGTGCAGGCCGCCCGGCTTGGGCCGGCCCATGTCCGCCACCGGGAAGTAGGCGTTCTCGGCATCCACGGCCGAGCCCCATTCCATGCCGCCCAGGGCGCCGCCTTCGCCCGCGCGGTATTGCCACAGGATCTCGCCCTGCTTGTCCGGATCCATGGCATAGCCGACGCCGGACTTCTGTCCGATCACGATGATGTCCTTGCCGCCCACGCTCGCCAGAATCGGCGAATTGCCGAAATCATGATCCGGCCCGCCGTTCTCGGGGCAATTCGGATTGGTCGATCCGGGCCGGCAACCGGTGATGTAAACATCCTTGGGCGTCACCTGCTTCATCCACTCGATCCTGCCGGTGGCCATGTCGAACGCGATGACGGCGTCCGAGGAAGGCTGCTCGGGGTCGCTGTACGTGTTCCCGGTGGCGGCGTAAATCCGTTTGCGCCTGGCGTCGACTGTGGGCGCGGACCAGATGGCGGAGCCGGAGGGCCCCCAAAGCGTCTTGCCCGCGGAACTCTTGCCGCGGGGCTTGGGAAGCACGTCGATGGTGTAGGTTTTCCAGATCACCTTGCCGGTGTGGATGTCGACCGCGGAAACGCTGCCGCGGAAGGTGCAACATTCATAGTCGGGGCTGGCGCCCTGAGCCTCTTCGTACGAGGACATCGGCACATAAAGGCGATCCTGATACAGCACCGGCGCGCCGGTGATGCGCGCGAGCGGGTGATCCTCCAACTGGCGGCGCCACAACTGCTCCCCGGTGACGGCGTCCAGCGCGTAGAGGTTGGCGGTGGTATCGCCGAAGAAGATCGTATGTCCGTTGCGCGGGCCCTTGCGCGGCGCGATGGAGATCGCGGTACGGACGCCGCCGGAAGCGCTGAAGGTCCAATAGATGCAGCCGGTCCGGGCGTCCAGCGAGTAGACCGTCCCGTTCTGGCTGCCGACGAAAACGCGGCCTCCGGCGACGGTGGGCGAGGCCCAGGCGGAAGTGGCGTCGGGAAAGCCGAGAGCCCACTTCAGCTTCAGGCCCGGGACTTGGGCCGCGGTGAGCCCGGCGGCGGCAGCCGGTTGAAACCTCGTGTTGGCGGGCGTTGCGCCCCAGCCGTTCCACGCCGGACCCTGCGCGGGGCCGGCGAAGGCCGGCCGCGACGCGCACAAGCCCTTGCTTGTCCCGGTGGCGTCTCCGGCCATCTTCCTGCCGCTGATGTACTCCGCCACCAGGCGGCGTTCGACGCCGCTGAGCTTGGCGCCTTGCACCCGCATGACTCCCACGGTGAGTACGGAAAGGATCGCCTCCGGGCTTTTTGCGCGCAACGTGTCGAGTCCGGCGGCGCGAGGATTCGAATCGTTATGGCAAATGGCGCAGCGCTCGGCGAACAGTTTCTCCCCGGACGGTTGCGCCGCAAGAAGTGTGGAAAAGCTGAAGAGCGCGAGCAGGGAATTGCGGATCAAACTGGGTCCTCTAGCGGGTTATCGTACAGCAGGGCGGGAGGGGCTCGCTGCTTACGAAACCATACAATCGCGCCCGCGCGCTGTTCCTGCTAGTGTTGCTTGTGGAGGTTCCCATGACCCGCCTCGTCCTGCTCGCCGCGGTTTCGTTTACGGTGACGTCGGCGGCCGATTGGCCGCGCTTTCTCGGTCCGAATGCCGATGGGACCGCGGCGGAAGCGCCGCTGCCGCTGGAGTTCGGTCCGTCCCGGAACCTGATCTGGAAAACGCCGCTGCCGTTCAGCCATTCCTCGCCGATCGTCACCGGGGACCGGGTGTTTCTCACCGCGTCCGACGGGGGGAAACTGATCACCTTCAGCCTGGATCGGGAAAGCGGCAGGATTCTGTGGCGCCGCGAAGTCGCGAAAGCCCATCCGATGACCATTTACAAGGCAAACGATCCGGCCACGCCCTCGCCGGTGAGCGACGGGTCGAACGTTTATGTGTTCTTCCCGGAGACCGGGCTGATTTCCTATGGTCCGGACGGCAACGAACGCTGGCGCATGGCGCTGGGTCCTTTCCAGTCGTTCTACGGACTGGCTGCTTCCCCGGTTCTGCACGGCGACAAGCTGCTGCTGCAGGTGGACGCCAAGCCCAAGCCGTTCTTGATCGCCGTGGACCGGAATACGGGCAAGCAGTTGTGGCGCGCGGACCGCAAGGAGATCCGCTACGACGGATACTCGACTCCGGTGGTGCATGAGGCCTCGGGGCAGGTGATCGCGCTCGGTCCGAACCGCCTGGATGCTTACTCGCTGAAGAGCGGCGAGCGCATCTGGTTCGTCGACGGGCTGGCTTATTACCCCATCGCTTCGCCGGTGATCCGAAAAGATGCGGTCCTGATCAGCACGTGGGGCATGGATCAGCCCGAAGGTCCCGGCTGGAAGGACCTGCTGAAATGGGATGGGGACAAGGACGGGAAGCTGAAACGCTCGGAATTGCCGGAGAAGGAAGAACTGCACGACATGTTCGGCGCCTACGATCACGACGGCAACGGGTTCATCGAGCAGCCGGAATTCGATTTCCAGATGAAGGGGGCGCTGGGCCGGTACGGAGCGCTCTCCGTTCGCCTCGGCGGCCGCGGCGACGTCACCGCGACGCACGTTCTCTGGCACAACAAGAAGGACTACAGCGGCATGCCCACGCCGGTGCTGTACCGCGATGTCCTGTACTTCCCGAAGACGAATGGCGTGATTGTTTCCGTGGATCCGGAATCGGGCAAGGTCTGGAAGGCCGGCCGCTCCGAGAAAGCGCTGGGTGAGATCCTGGCTTCCCCGGTGGCGGGAGACGGCAAAGTCTACTTCGTCAACGGCGCCGGGAAGGTGATCGTCCTGAAGGCCGGACCGCAATGGGAGATCGCCGCCATAAACGACCTGGGCCAGGAAGTGGAATCCTCGCCCGCGATCGCCGGTGGCCGCCTCTTTATCCGCACCAAGAACGGGTTGTGGTGCTTCGGCTCGCGTTAGGCTAATTACGTCCGCAAAGTCCGGGCGTCTGGCACATGCCGCCCGGACAGGACGGGAAGCTTTCCTGCGCGCTCTTGGGCGAGCCGTTGGCGCGCGCCGCGAACGTCGAGAACTCGGTCCGCAAGTGCTGTTCCCCGCAGGAGGGGCAGGTGACATCGTCTCCGGCGCGGCGCAGCAGCTTCTCGAACTTCGTCCCGCAATCTTCGCACGTGTACTCAAATATGGGCATCGGTTTACTCCAGCAACGCTAATCCGATCTTATCAATGAACTGGCGCACTTCCTCGTTGCGCACGGCGCTGTTATTCACCATGATGCAGAAAGCCACGGGGCCGTAACGCGGGCTTTCGGCATATCCTCCGAGCGCGTTCACGCCGGTCATGGTTCCTGTCTTGGCGCGGATCTGTCCGGGAAGGACGCCCCGGAACCGCTTGTCGAGCGTGCCGTCCTCGCCCGCGGCGGGCAGAGTCCCGGCCCAAGCTTCGCGATGCACGGTTTGCGCCATGTAAGCCAGCAGCCGGGTGGTGTTGGCGGGCGTGGTCAGGGTCAGCCGCGACAACCCGGACGCATCGCGAAAACGGTAGCTATCCTCCGCGATCCCGATTTCCGCCAGAAACTTCCTGAGCTCCTCCAGCCCGTCGGCGCGCGATCCGGTTCCCCGGGCCGCGAACGCGACCTCCCGCAGCACCAGTTCCGCCTGCAGATTCTGGCTCACCTTGTTGATCACCCGCAGGGTTTCGATCAACGGCGGCGACGCGCGCTCGGCGAGCACGTACGCCGGCAGATCGGGCCGGTCCTCGCCGGGAAAGCGATGCCGGCCGGCAGCGCGCCCTCGGATCGTCACGCCCCGCTCCTGCAGCATCTGATACAGGGCCACCGCGGCGAACTCCGCCGGATCGTCGATCGCCAGCAGTTCGGTTCGCGCCTGTCGCAGGGAGCCGGTCAGCCGGATCTGCCGCGATCCCGTTTCGCGGTCGATGTCCACGCCGGCGGGTCCAACCGGAACGGTCACCACGCGGTTGTCCACAAAATAGAACTCGAGCGCCGGCTCGAACTCCACGACGGCGGGCTCGCCGGGCTCGCCGGGCGTCAGGCGGAGTTTGATGGCGTTATCGTTCACCGTCAGCGCGCTTACGGGCGCGCCATATTCCCAAAGCGCGTCGTCGTTGGCCCAGCCCGCGGGATACGGCTCCCGGATGTAGCGCGTGTCGTCGCCCACGATGTCCCCGTCGATCCGCTTCACTCCGCGGGCCACAATCGAGTCGGCGATTTCGCGGATCTGGCGCAGCGGATCGCCGGGCTTGGACTGGCGATGGTACGGTACCTCCCGCGCGCCGAGCGTGGCATCGCCGCCGCCTTCGAGAATCAGGTCCCCCGCGATGCGGCCCTCGCCGTCGGGAGGCGCAGCCACCCGCGCGCGCGTATGGAACCGGTGATCCGGACCGAGGCGGGCCAGCGCCAGCGCCGTCGAGTACAGCTTCGTGTTGGAGGCGGGAACGAAAAGCTTGTCCTCGTTGAACGCGTACACCACTTCGCCGGTAGCCAGCGAAATCACGTGCATGCCCCACGTGGCTCGCGCCAAGCCCTTGTGCGACTCCATCGCTTGCGCGATGCGCTCGTCCAGCGGCGAAGCGCCCAGAAGCATCGCTACAGCGAGGCCCAGCTTCAGTTGTCCCATGGGTCCGCCAATCGCCGGTCGCTTACGAACTCGTGGTCCGTCAGGCTGCGCAAGAACGCAATGAGGTCGCGGCGTTCCTCCCGCGTTAGGGAGAATCCGGTCAGCAGCGGGTTCTTATTGCGGTGAGTCGCGGCGCGGCCTCCGGCCTGATAATGATCGAGAACCTCGTCCAGAGTGTTCACGCTGCCGTCGTGCATGTACGGCGCGGTGAGCGCCACATTGCGCAGGCTGGGCACGCGAAAGCGGCCCTCATCTTCCGCCTTGCCGGTGATTCGCTTCAGCCCGGAGTTCTCGGGCCGGTATTCGTCATACAGTCCGGTGTTCTCAAACGCTCCGTTGGTGAAATGGATGCCGTTGTGGCAGGCCGCGCACTTCAGCCGGTTGCTACTGAAGAGCGCCTCCCCGCGCCGGGCGGATTCCGTGAGCGCGGGGGATTCGCCCTGGCGATAGCGGTCATAGGCCGAGCGCCCGGAAATCAGGGTCCGCTCGAAGCTCGCCAGCGCGCGCGTAATGTTTTCATAGTGGAACGGGTCGGCTTCGCCCGGGAACGCGGCGGGGAACAGGCGGCGGTATCGCGCATCTTCCCGGATCACGCGGACGAAGGGCGGGGTTCTTTGTTGCAGCCCGAGTTCCACCGGCTGGTTGCCGAACATCGGGACGGCTGCCTGAGCTTCCAGGCGGGTCATGCCAGGATCGGCCCAGGTGAGCGATGCCAGATAGGCTACGTTCGCCAGCGGCATGCTCGAGCGGTGGTGGACCTCGCCCGTCGATCCGATGCCGCGCGGCCAGCCGTCGGAAAACGCCAGCCGTTGTTCGTGGCACGTGCCGCAGCTCTGGGTGCCGTTGGAGGACATCCGGCGGTCGTAAAAAAGATGCCGGCCGAGTTCGACCTTGGCGATTGTCATCGGATTGTCATCCGGCACGGGAGGCGGCGCGAAGCCCCGCGGCAAGTCCCATTTCCAATCCGCGGCCAGGGAGACGCTGAAGGCGGTCAAAACCGCCAATGTTAGTCTTCCGGGGGTACTCACAACCTCCAGTCTAGACAAGACGCGAGACGATGATCCAACCGCCGTCCTTTTTGACGCGTCTTGTAGCGGAGATCACAGCCCTGCGATTGAAAGCCGCACTCCTTATGGCCGCCGCGGCCATCACCGGCCCCGCCGAATGCATCCGCCGCCCGTTTACAGAGGCGGAGCAAAGATTCATTGCGGCCACCCTGGAGGGCGTGCGGCAGGCCCTGCCGGCCGCGCCGTCCGGCTGGCGGTTTGAAGACCGGACGTCGGACCGAATTCCCACCAGCGGTTGCGTGGATTCCGGACCGCTCCGTTTCGACTATCAGGCCGTCTACCTTTGGGAGGAGGGCGGAAAGCAACGGCAGGAGCGCGCCGGCGAAAACGCCCGCCGCGCCGGCGAGTTGAAGAATCCTCCGCCGGAAGTCCAAAAGCGCATCCGCGATGCGGAATCGCAGGCAGCCGACCGGCTGCGCCGCGTCCCCCGCGCCGTTTCCGCCAATAACCTGGCGCTAGCCGAGCAGTTGAATCGCGAAGCGCGCGAGTTCTCGGCTCAAGCCAATGAACTGAAGCGCAAGCACGAGGAATCCGTTCGAGCCGAGGTGCGGAGGCTGCAAACGGCGCGGATGGAAGAAGAACGCGAACAATCGCTGCAGGTTCAGGTGTCCGTGGGGGTAAACGAGCCTCCGCCGGATGGAATCTCCGGCATCGCACGCCGGGAGGACGGCGCCACGATCGTGTTCCATTCGGGAAAGCCGCGGAAGCCACGGCTGGCGATCCACGGGCTGGTGATCCACGTCATCGGCGATCCCGTACATGTGAATTCCCTGCTGAATTCGTGGGACACCGCGCGGCTGCGCCGCATGGCGTTCGACTGAAGGGGGGACGCTCGCCAGGCTACTCGGGGCTGGGCTTGCTTCGGGCGCGTTCCGCCCCCGCGGAAAGCCGCGCTTCCACCCAGATCAGACCCACGATCACGAATACGGCGATCGACCCCAGCAGCGGGATCAGCATCGTATACTTCAGCCCCCACTTCCAGGCGATCGCTCCCAGAAGCGCGGGAGCCAGCAAGCCCGCCATCAGCGCCAGCGATACCGAATCGTTATAGAAGCCTGGATGATAGTTGGGGAAGCGGTACCCGATCCGCTCCACCAGCAGGGGATAAATCGCCGCGAAGCCTAACCCGACCGTGACCACCGCTACTCCCGCGCCCACGCGGCTCGACGTGGAAATCAGGATGGTGCAGCCGAACATCGCGGAGACCATGCTGGCCCACATCAACCGGCTATGACTGAAGCGCGGCAGCAGGGATTGCACGATCACGCGTCCCAAGGTGAGGGACACGAAGTACAGCGCGAGCATCCACAAAGCCGACGCCGGGCTCATGCCCAGGCGCTGGATCAGATACAACGGGAGCCATCCGGCGATCGACCACTCGTTTCCAAATTGAAAGAACACCAACATGCTGAGCAGAACCGAGCCGGGGGAGCGGATCTCGCCCAGCAACTGCTTCAGGCTCAGGTAGCTGGGTATCGGCCGCTTCTCGAAGCGGCTCCGGCCGAAGTGAATGGCGAACATCGCCGGGATTACCGCCAGCAGAATCAGGATGCTGGGGACCGTGTAGATGTAGAAGGTGCCGGCGATCAGCACGGCGACGATCAGGCAGCCCGCGCCGAAGAGGATTCCGGCCAGGTTCACGGTGGCCGCGGGGTCGTGCCGGTAGATGGGCGTAATCGCATGGAAGATGGCGGTGTGCAGGATATCCGCGCCCAGGCAGAGGATCGCCAGGCCGGCCATCCGCCAAAAGGAGGGAGCCGGCGGGGTGGCGGCCGCGAGTCCGAGCAGGGCGGCGGCGGCCAGCCCGCATCCGGCGGCGAGGGTCCCGCCGGAACCGAGGCGGCGGACCAGCCTGGGGGACAGCAGCGCCGAGAGGAACACGCCGGCGATCGCGCTGAGGAAGTAGCCGGTGATGGTAAGGTATTCAGAAGTAAGGTGATGTTCCCAGGCGGGGAGGATGGCGCCGGCGAAGGCGAACAGCAGGCCCGAGATCAGGAACCCGGCGAGTGCCTTTCGCGCGCCCGCCGCCTGCAGAGTGCCGGAAGTGCTGGCGGGCTGGCTCTGGGCCGGATCCGGATGCATCGGGCCCGAAGGCGCCTGGGTGGGATGCACCCAGAGATTATAGCGGGTTAGGCGGCCATGGCGAATTCGAGCTCCAGGCGGTTCACGCCCTCCGTCAAGGCCATTTCGAGCTGGGTGGGGTCCAGTTGCGGGGGTGCGCCGGGCAGGAAGGGGCATCCCAAGGTCGGTCCGGCGGAGCCGAAGGGAGCGAAGCCGAGAGCGTCCACGGTGGACACGGCGACCCGGACCAGCCCGCTGAGGCCGGAGCCCGGCGCCGGGTCGTGGTGATCCAATGTGACGAGTTCCAGGAACTCCGGCAGCTTCCAGAGCTGGACCAGGGCGAATCCGGCCTGGGTATGTGTGAATCCGAACTGTTTGCGTTCGGCGGCAAGGAACTCCTGCGCCGAGGACGCCCGGAGCAAGGCGTTCGAGTAGGCCTCGCGGAAGAGCACCAGCATCGCCAGGGAGCCGAGGTCATGCAGCAGGCCCGCGGTGTAGGCGGTTTGCGGACTGAGACCCTGGGAGTCGGCGAACCGCTCGCAGACCAGCGCGCAAGCCAGGTTGTGACGGAAAGCCAGCCGGAAACCTTGCAGTTTCGTGACGGGCGCGACCATCTTGTGCAGGCTCAGCGTGGTGACCAGCGAGCTCAGCCGGTCCACGCCGATCAGGGTGATGGCGGTAAGCGCGTTCGAGACGTTGCGGCCGGCGTAGAGCGGGGAATTGGCCATGCGGAGGACCTCGGCCGACATCGCGGCGTCCTGTGAGATGAGGCCCGCTACTTTCCGGAAATCGGCGCAATCGCGCCCCAGCAGGCGCATCAATTCCACCGTCACCTCCGGGAAGGGCGGCAGGTGCTCCAGGCGTTCCATCGAACCGGCGAGGCGTCTCAAGTCAGTCACCGTTTATGGCTTATCGGAGAGGGGCGCGCGGTCTTGAGGCGGGTTAATAGAGAACTTCGAGGAATTCCGCCAGTACCCGGTAGCGGTCTTCGTCCGGGAGCAGTTCCCAGGCCTCGAACTCGGGATTCAGCGGCTCCAGGCGGATGATCTGATGCGACCAGCCGCCCTCGGGTCCCGGTATCTTGCTGCTGCGGTAGCGTTTCACCGTGAAGGCGCCCTCGCCCTGCCGGGCGGTTTCCTGCACCAGCACCAGGCGGCCGTCACGCGAGCCCGCCACGCCGAACCGGAACAGGCACACGCTGCCGTCCGGGATGACGGGCTCCATGGAGCGGCCGGAGATGCGCGCGGCGAAGTGTTGCGGGGTCAGCTTGCGGCCGTCGGCTTCTTCCCAGGACTCCGGCTCCTGCCCCTCCACCACTCCGTTGTCCAGGAACGAACCCGCCGCCACGGCCAGCCCGAAGCGCGGAACGTGGGTGATGTAGGGGCGGATCTCGCTTTGCACATGGCGCCGGTAGAGTTGCTCCACGCCGCGCTCAAAGCCAGGCACGGTGACCGGCTCGCGATCGCGGATCCGGAGCGCGTTGGACCAGCCATCCTCAAAGCGGTGGATCAGCGCCGAGGCGCCGCACTCGCGTGCCGCCGATTCGAGACCTTCCGCCATCAGTTCCAGCACTTCGGCGTCTTCAGGCGCCGCCCACCGGTCGAAGTCGCGGCGCATGCGGACATACAGCCGGTCCGTGGCCGGATCTTCCAGCAGCACGCCGATGGGCACGGCGCCCCGTGACGGCAGATCCGCCTCCAGCACCGAAAGCATTCCGGGGCGCGCCGTCGGGAAGGGGATCGGGTCCATGTCAGCCTTATCGGGTGTCGGATCAGGGAGTTTCGGGGTAATAACCCTTGCGGGCGCGGACCTTCACGTTTGGCAGCGCCACCTTCACATTGATATTGCGAAACAACTTATTGTCCTCGACGGCATCGGGAACGTAGCGCACGATGTACTGCGTCGTGACCTCGCCGGCGACATTGGCGATGGCCGAGAAGATCCCGGTGGCGAGCGCGGAAGCATAGCCTCCGGTGCCGACCTTCAGCGCGTAATTGCCTTCGTCGCTCGGCTTGGACAGGTATCCGGAGACGTCCTTGTAGACTCCCTGCAACGGGTACTCGACGCGACCCCCGGTTTCTTCGCACAGCCGCGAGAGGTTCTTGTCACCTTCGCTGGTGAAGCCGAACGCGACCGTGGAAACGCCATAGATGGTCACCAGGTTCCGCTGGGCGATTTCCAGAACTTCGTCGAGCGTCTTCTTGCTGGCGTTGTCGTGACCGTCGCCGACGACCACGATGATGCGCCGGGGCTCGATGGGCTCGCCTTTCACCAGGTTGCGGCTGGTGCAGGCCATGTAGATGGCATCGAAAAGGGCAGCGCCCCCGCCCGGCTTCATCTTGCGCAGTTTCTCCACCAGCTTGTCGGAGGCGGTGGTGGTATTCACCTGGAGTTCGGCTTCGTTCGAGTAGGCGATCAGGTAACCCGCATACTTGGGCTCGCCGGGAAGCAGCGTGAGAACCAGCTCAATGGCGGCGTCCTGGTACGTCTTCCAGTGCAGGCGGCTGGCGTTGGAGTTGTCGATGAGAAATCCGACCACCACCGGCTGGCCGCGATCGCGGGAGAAGTACTTGATTCTCTGCAGCTTGCCCTCGTCAAAGACCTGAAAGTCCTTTTCGTCCAGATCGGAGACGAAACGGCCCTTGTCATCAGTGACGGTAATGGGAACGATGACTTCGTTCACCGTCACTTTGATGGGGGCTGGCTGAGGCGCCGGGGCGCCCGCGGGGCTGGGTTGTTGCGCAAGCAGCGGGCTTGCCAGAAGCGAAGACAGTAAATCCCGGCGGGTCATAAGGCTGCTCAGCATGATTATATCCCTATTCCCTACCGGAATCGGCGATGCAAGACGAATAATGGGGCATGCGCGTATTCTTTCTGCTGGCGCCCGCGGTGCTGCTGGCGCAGCAGCCGGTGGCCATGATCCGGGGCACGGCGATCCTGCCGGCCGAACTCGATCCCGATCCGCGCACGCTGGAGATGTTCCAACGGGATCCGGCCACGCTGGGGCGGAGCGTGGCGCAATACCGCTCGTCGAAGCTGGCCGGCAGGATCTGGGGCGTCCTGCGCGAGGAGTATTGCCGCGCCAACGGCTGCTTGCCCACCGATGAGGACTTGCAGGCGTTTCAGGAAGCCTCGGTGCGCATGGAGCAGGAGCGGCGGGTTCGCGATGCCGCCCGGCTGAAGGAACTGGAGCATCTGATCGCCGCCGCGCCGCCGGACCGGCGGGCCAAACTGGAGGAGGAGCGCCGCGTGCTCGCCTCCGCGGATCAGGCCTTGCGGGGATCGAACCCGCGCGGCGATCGCCGCATGGCGGAGATGTGGGTTGCGCCCTGGAAGTTCTATCGTGCGCTGTACCGTCAGTATGGGGGGCGGGTGATCTTCCAACAGGCGGGACCGGAACCGCTGCACGCCATGACCAAGTTCCTCGAAGAGCACGAGGCCGCTGGCGCTTTCGCGATTTACGATCCGGAACTGCGCCAGGCGTTCTGGGCGTATTACCGCACCGTGGGCCACAACCACATGCCGGACGGCGGCAAGTTCCTGGAAACGCCGTGGTGGCTGCAGCCGCGGCCCGCGGGCGTGCGTTAGGGAGCCGGCGGCGGCTCGGGTTTCGTCACCGGGATGCGCACGATGTTGGAAACGCTGAATTCCTGCGAGATCGTGATTTCGGTGAGCGGATTGGTTTCGAGCGCCGAAGGTAGTTCCAGAACCACTTCATAAATCCCGATCGCGCCCTTCTTGAGTCCTGCTCCCAGCACCGTTGCGGAGTTGCCGCCCACGAACGCGGAGACGGGGATCGCCGCGGTATTCGGGGGGCCGTTGTAGGCGACGCCCGCCAGCGCGGCCTCGAAGGCTGCCTGCGGGCTTACCGGGCCGAGTCCCGAGGCGTACAAAACGATCAGTTCGCCGGGCGCGGCGGGATTCTCCTCAGTGACGGGCGCGCCTTCGGTGTTGGCGCCGGAGGTGGTGGCTTTGGTGACCGACAAGGCGACGCTCGCGTTGGCGCTTGTGGAGACGGCGACGGCGATTCCATTGCCGTCCGGGCCCGCCACCTTGGCGCGCAGCAGGATTCGGGTGAACTGGCCGGACGGGATGGCGGTGAGCTTCTCCTCGGCATTGGCGTTGATCAGTTCCACCAGCTTGTCGCGGATGATGGTCAGCGTGTCATTGGCAACCGCCGTGTAGCTGTAATCGCGATCCTCGATACGCACGGTGGCGGTGTTGCCGGTAGTGACCGTCCCGTCGACGGAAACGGTGGTGTTGCCGAAACTGGAGCCGTGGAAGGCGACCGCGGCCCGGGGATCGAGTTCGCCCACGGCGAACAAGCCCGGGTTGGTCAGGTCCAGCCGCACGGCGACCGGATTGGTTACGGTGACCGAGCCGTCCGGACGAACGGTCCGCACGTAGAGGTTGGCGCTGGTGATGTCCGTCTGATCGAAAAGGAGCTGGGCGTTCAACTGCCCGGGCGAGGCATACTGCAGCGGCAGACGGAAACCGTTCATGTACACCTCGACGCCGGCGAGCGATAACGGCCACGTGGGGGCATCGACGGACACGCTCTCGGTCCGGTTGGTGAAGTTCTCCCCGAAGATGGAGATGATCGCGCCGGGCGCGGAAGGGCGTTGCTCGCGCCCGCCGGAGAGGAACGGGGTGTTCACGGTAAGAACGATTTCCGCGCCGGTGGAAACCGAGGCGGTCAGCCCGATGTCGTTGCCCGCGGGGCCGGGAATGCGGGAGCTGAACTGGATGGCGCGCAGCGGGATGTTGGCGATGGCCAATACGTTCGCATCGCCGGCGCCCGCATTGATGAGCGACACGAAGGCGCGGATCACCTTCTCGAAATTGTCGTCCTTGACGATTTTGTACTTGTACTCGGTGTCTTCCACCTTGATGGTGGCTTCGTCGTTCTCCTTGACGGTGCCCGAGAAGCTGATGGAACCGCTGGCGTAGTATCGCAGGGAAGCGGCGTTGCGGATATTGTCGGCCTTTAGTTCGCCGTCGTTCACCGAAAACGCGACCACGCGGCGCTGGAAGGGATCGGTTGCAAACAGCGTTGAGCCGTCCCAGGCGAGTGAAGCGGGGGTGCGGATCTGGTCCGGGCGGCCCTGCGCCGGAGGCGGTTCGAAGAACCCGCCCTGATCGGAGACGACGTTCGTGAATTCGTCGGGCTGCCCCAGGATGACATCGGCGCGCGCGCCCGGCTGGGTGGGAATTTCGTTGTAGACCAGAATACGGTCGTTGCCGCCGTCGGCGATGAACAAGCGCCGGCCGTCGCTGAGGGCATAGCGTGGAAAGTTCAATGTTGCCGCGCAGCGGCGCGGGTAGGTGGGCTGGTTATCGGCGGTTCCATTGGACTCGCAAAGATCGCGTGAGGCGTTGGAACTGGCGGAGGTGAAATCCTTCTGGCCGATGACCCGGTTGGCGGCGACGCCGTTGGCGTTAGGAATGGAGTCCCAGATCACCACGCGGTTGTGGCCGAGGTCGGTCACGATCAAGCGTGTGCCGTCGCTGGTGACGGACACGGGATCGAGAAGCCGCTCGGCGGTGGCCGAGGTGACGCCGGTGAAGGTCACCGGAGGCTCGAAGGCGGTGGTGAAGTTGGGCTGGCCGATTACGAGGTCGGCGGGTTGGTTATTACGCGTGGGAATGGTGTTCCAGATGAGCACGCGGTGGTTCTGGGTATCGGCGACAAACAGCCGCGTGCCTTGGATCCAGACGCCCTGCGGGCCGCGCAGGCTGGTCTGATCGACCACTATGGGCTGCTTGAAGCTGGTGAAATCCGTCTGGCCCACCACCACGTCGGCGGGGGCGCCGTTGGCGGTGGGGATGGAATTCCAGATCAGCACGCGGTTGTTCTGCGTGTCGGCGATCGCCAGGATAGCGCCGTCGGTGGCCACCGCCGTGGGCAGGCGCACGCCGGTTCGGGTGCGTGCCGGATCGCGTTTGGTGAAGTCCGGCTGTCCGATCACGACGCCGGCGACGCCGCCGCAAACCTGGCATTTGCGGTCCGCGCCATAAGACTCGCGCAAGCCCGGGAACTGCCTGGAGATGTTGGGGAAGATCAGGACGCGCTGGTTGATCGGGTCCGCGCCCATGCGATTGGCGTCGGTGACAAACAGCGTGTCGTTGGCCAACGCCAGTCCGCCCACGCCACCGACCAACGATTGGGAAGCGCCCTGCCGCAGGGCGGTGAACGTCTCCTGGCCGATGACCAGCCGCGCCGCCTGGCCGGTGCGGAACTCCTGAGCGGAGAGAAGGCCCGCCGAGATGCCGAAACTAAGAGCTAAGTACTGCCGCATGATAAGTGTGGAGCGAATCCTCTAGTATAGCAACCCTTGTGCGACGCTTACCGCTCTCCGGCGGTTTCAGCAAGGCCCTGAAAACAAAGAGTTGCGGCAGGGGCGCGGATGCCGCATTCTGGTAAGCCGATGCTTTCCTGGCTCTTCTCCGATCCCTTGCCGGTGGGCGCCGACGCTCCCGATTTCGCCCTCCCCGACGAGCGGGGCCAAGTCGTGAGGCTGTCGGAGCTGCGCGGCAGTAACGTCATCCTGGTGTTCTATCCCGGCGACGAGACTCCGGTCTGCACGCGGCAACTGTGCGAGTTCCGCGATTCCTGGGACCAGGTTCGGACGCGTAATGCGGTGGTATATGGGGTCAACGCGCAGGGGGCCGAAAGCCACCGCCGCTTTGCCGGAAACCGCCGCCTGCCATTTCCGTTGTTGGTCGATAAGGGACAGAAAGTAGGGGAGTTATACCACACGCGGGGGCTGGTGGTGAAGCGGACGGTGTATCTGATCGGGCCGGATGGCAAAGTCCGTTATGCGCGCCGCGGTAAGCCCAGCCCGGCGGAAGTGCTGGCGGCGGCGGTGTGAATGCCGCGGTCCCGGATTCAGGGTACGGTACGCCGTCGCGGCCCATGATACAATTCGGATGTGTGTGAGTACCCGGCGGCGTTCGTTTCCCCCGGTGCTGTCCGAAGCGCGTTTCGCCATCCTCTGTGTTGGAGTTGGTGACTGCTTTCGATAAATTGGCTCCACCAAGAGGATAGGCAGTTGAAGAATATTTTCGTTGGAAATTTGAAGTATGAGACGTCGGAGCAGGATCTGATGAACCTGTTCTCGTCCTACGGCGCGGTTGAGCGCGTGCATGTGGTGATGGATCGCGATACCGGGCAAAGCCGCGGTTTCGCGTTTGTCGAAATGCCGGTGAACGCGGAAGCGGACGCCGCGATCGAAGCGTTGAACGGTTACACCTTGAACGGCCGCACGATGAACGTCAACGAAGCCCGTCCGAAGCCTGCCAATGGCGGGGGCGGTGGATTCGGCGGCGGCCGCGGGGGCAACCGCGGCGGTGGCGGCGGGGGTTTCGGCGGCGGCCGTGGCCGTCGCGAGCCGCGCTGGTAAGAACTGTTCGGATGAACGAAAAAAGCCGGGCCTTCGGGTCCGGCTTTTTGCTTTTTCCGGGTGCAGGATTCAGGTAGAATCGGCTGCGCATGACCTCTTACGCCGAAAGCTATTCACGGGGACCTTCCGCGCCGCTGCTGGAGAAGACCATCCCGCAGGTGTTGGAGTCGACGGCCAAGAAGTTCGCGGCCAACCTGGCGCTGGTGGTGCGGCATCAGAACGTCCGGCTCACCTGGCAGGAACTGGCGGGCGAGGTCCGGCACGTGGCGCAGTCGCTGCGCGGCCTCGGTTTGAAACCGGGCGACCGGATCGGCGTCTGGGCCACCAATTGTGTCGAGTGGGTGCTGCTGCAGTATGCCGCCGCGCGAGCGGGCATCGTGCTGGTGAACGTGAATCCCGCCTACCGCGCCGCCGAGCTGCGCTTTATCCTGCGCAAATCGCGCATGAAGGCGATTTTCCTGAATCGCAAAGACTCCCGGTCCGATTACAGCTCGATTCTGGAGGAAGCGCGCGCGGGGGAGGATCTGCCGCTCCAGCACGCCGTCTACTTCGGAGAGCCGTCGTGGAGCAAGTTCCTGTCGCAGAAGGCGGACCCCGGGCTGACGCCCCGCGATCCCAAGGCGGTGGTGAACATTCAATACACGTCGGGAACCACCGGGTCGCCCAAGGGCGTGCTGTTGACGCATCGCAACCTGGTGAACAACG
Organism: Bryobacteraceae bacterium; assembly: GCA_019748195.1. Lineage (GTDB taxonomy): Bacteria > Acidobacteriota > Terriglobia > Bryobacterales > Bryobacteraceae > JAIEPW01. Next base: position 73,347 of record JAIEPW010000015.1, on the reverse strand, counting down.
GCTATCTGATCGGGCGCAACCTCAAGTACACGGAAAAGGACCGCATGGTGGTTCCGGTGCCCATGTATCACTGCTTCGGCTGCGTGATCGGCACCATGGCCTCGGCGACGAGCGGCGCCGCCATGATCTTGCCCGCGCCGTCCTTCGATCCGCTGGCCACGCTGCAGGCACTTCACGAGCACCGCGCGACTTCGATTTTCGGCGTCCCCACCATGTTCATTGCCATGCTGGAGCATCCGCAGTTCGGCGAGTTCCAGTTTCGCAGCCTGCGCACGGGCGTGATGGCGGGCTCGCCTTGTCCGATTGAAGTGATGAAGCGCGTGATCCGGGATATGGATTGCCCGCAGATGACGATCATGTACGGGCAAACGGAGGCCTCGCCGGTGATCACCGCTTCGGGCGTGGACGATCCGCTGGACATCCGCGTGTCGACGGTGGGGCGCGCGATGCCGGAGACGGAGGTGAAGATCGTCAATGCCGGCGGCGGGACGGCGCCGGTAGGCGAGCAGGGCGAGCTCTGCACACGCGGCTACCTGGTGATGGCGGGCTACGACGGAGACGCGGAAGGCACTGCGCGCGCCATCGACGCGGAGGGCTGGCTGCACACCGGCGATCTCGCTGCGATGCGGCCCGATGGTTACTTCCGGATCACCGGGCGCGCCCGCGACATGATCATCCGCGGCGGCGAGAACATCTACCCGCGCGAGGTGGAGGAGTTTCTGTACACGCATCCCAAGGTGGCAGACGTGCAGGTGGTGGGGCTCCCCGATCTGAAGCTAGGCGAGACGGTGCTGGCGTGGGTGAAGCTGAAAGCCGGCGAGAGCGCGACCGAAGACGAGATCCGGGAGTTCTGCAAAGGGCGGATCGCGCACTTCAAGATCCCGCAGTATGTGCGGTTCGTTGAGGCGTTTCCGATGACGGTGAGCGGGAAGGTGCAGAAGTATCAGATCCGGCGGATGGAGATCGCCGAGCGTGGGCTGGAGAAGGTGGCGGGAGTAGAGACCGCTTAAACCGTTCCGCTCGGCCGGAGCTATCATCTAGCTATGCCCGCTGGCAGGTTGTGGGTCGTATGGCTGGGGCTGCTCCTGGTGGGCATCGCAGTGGTTTGCGCGGCCCAGACGCGAGCCGGCGGCCGCCGCTGGGCAGTATACGAGAACGAGATGCAGACGCCGGCGGACGATCCGCCGGACGCCTGGGAAGAAAAGGAATTCGCGTTCGCCCGCCTGCGCTTCCGTTCCTACCGCCGCGGCGGCTTCTACCAGCGCTGGGGCATCGACGCCAACCGCGCCGATCGCCTGTTCGCCGAGGGCATGCGCCGCCTGACGCGCGTGGATACGCGCTCGGTGGAGCACATCGTGGATATCGACAGCGATGAGATATACGAGTGGCCGTGGCTTTACGCGGTGTCGATTTCGGACTGGGTGTTGAGCGAGCCGCAGATCGCGCGCTTGAAGACGTACTTCGATCGCGGCGGCTTCCTGATGGTGGACGATTTCCACGGCGAGCGCGAGTGGGCGGAGTTCATGGCCGGTATGTCGCGTATTCTCCCCGGGCATGACGTGATCGAAATTCCGGACAGCCACCCCATGTTCCAGACCGTGTACGACCTCTCGCGGCGCGTGCGGGTTCCCGGATATAACGTCGTCTACGGAAACCAGGTGGAGCGTGGCGGAGTGGACCCGCACTGGCGGGCGATCGTGGACGACAAAGGCCGCGTGAAGGTGGCGATCTGTTTCAACATGGATCTCGGGGATGCGTGGGAGTACGCCGACGACGCGCACTATCCGGAGGCGTACGCTTCCATGGCGTATCGCATGGGCGTGAACTACGTGATCTACGCGATGAGCCACTAAGGGCTCATTGGAGCTATCCGCCGAGCAGTGCCGGGCGCACGCGATTCCGGTACTCAATGCACTGATGCAGCACGCGGCGGAACTCGTGAACGTCCACCTCGCGTTCGGAGCAGGCGATCAGCAGGCCGCCGTCGTCGGTGAAATCGCCGCACCATTCCACCACCTGCTCATCGCTCCACTCCGGCTGGTATTGGAGGAGCTTGGCATCGTCCATGCGGTCGAAATACGCGCGCAGGTTGTAGCTGGTCTCGTCGTTGCGCGGGTCGGGGTTCTCCTGCTCGAAGTTCCAGATGGGTTGTTCGGTGATGAGGCTCATGGTCAGCTTCCTTGGGAAAAGACTTTTGCTTTTAAGCGGCGCATGCCGCGCAGCCAGCGATCGTAGTCTCCCGCCTTGCGGCGGAAGTATTCGGCCACTTCGGGATGCGGCAGGATCAGGAACGTTTCGTCGCGCAACCCGGCGATCACAGCGTCGCAGACTTCTTCGACCGTTTTCGCCCCTTCCAGCAGGAAATGGCCGGGCTCGGCCAGGATCATGTTGGTGCGGACGCCTTGTGGACACAGCGCGGATACGCCGATGCCCTCGTCGCCGTACGAGGCCGACAGCCATTCCGCGAAGGCGAGCGCGGCGTGCTTGGTTACGGCATAGGGCGCGGATCCGATCTGGGTCAGGACGCCGGCTGCCGACACAGTGTTCAGAAAGTATCCCTTGCGGCGCTTGCGCCACTCCGGCAGCACGGCGCGGGCGGCGTACAGATGGGCGTAGAAGTTGATATCCATGATTCGCGCCCAGTCGTCGTCGGAAACTTCCTCGCCGCCGCGCATGCTGATGCCCGCGTTGGAGCAAAACAGGTCGATCTCGCCGAACTTCTCGCGCGCCAGCGCTACCAACTCCCGGATTTGAGCTTCCTTGCGGACATCGAGTTGCATCGGCACCGCGCCGATCTCAGCGGCTACCTTGTGGACTCCAGGACCGTCGATATCGGCGATCACCAGCCCCCGCGCACCCTCCTTGTGAAATCTGCGCGCGAGGCCTTCGCCGATGCCGTGGGCGGCGCCCGTCACCACAACCACCTGATCCTGGACTATCATCGTCCTTAAGACGATATCCCAGCTACTCCCCGATTTCAACGTGACCGAACTCGAGAAACGCCGGCAGGCAGCCAGGTTCATCCGGGAGCTGCTGCCGAAGATGCCGTTCAACTCCATGCTGCAAATGCGGTTTGTGCGTGCGCATGCCGATGGCGTGACCATCGAATGTCCGGTGCGCGACTTCATGATGAACGGCGCGAGCGTGGTGCATGGAGGAGTAGCGGCCACCCTGGTGGACGCGGCCGCGGGGCTCTCCACGAACTACCTGATGGGCGGGCTGAAGCGGATCACGACCGTGGAGCTGAAGATCAACTACTTCAAGCCGGTGTCCTCGGGGAAGATCCAGGCGCGAGGGCGCGTGCTGCGGCTGGGGTCCACGCTGAGCGTGTCGCACGTAGAGGTGTTCAATGGCGCGCGGAATATGGTGGGTACGGCGATCGTGACGTACATGATTCTGGGGGACCGCTAGAGTCAATCATGAGGTCAGCCTTGCTGCTAGCGCCCCAAGAACGCAACCAAGCTTCCACGCGCTCGTGAGGAACGTCGCGCCCCGAATCAGCAAAACGAAGCGACCTTGACGCCGTCTATGCAACGATGTTCTCCATGCGCGCATTCGTCTGGCTTCTGGCATCCGCCTTGATGGCCGCGGATTGGGATCGCTTCCGTGGTCCGAACGGTTCCGGCATCGCGGAAACCGCCTCGATCCCGGCCGAGTTCGGGCCGAACAAGAACGTTATCTGGAAGACAGCCGTGCCTCCGGGACACTCGTCGCCAATTGTGTCGCGGGACCGCATCTTCCTGACCGCCGTCGAGGACGAAAAGCTGTACACACTGGCGCTGGATCGCGCTACCGGCAAGGTGGTGTGGAAGAAGGAAGCGCCGCGCGATCGCAAGGAAAAACTGCATCAGTTGAACAACCCGGCTTCGCCCACACCGGTGGCCGACGGACGCAACGTGTATGTCTTCTTCCCGGATTACGGAATGCTGGCGTACGACTGGTCCGGCAACGAGCGCTGGCGAACGCCGCTGGGGCCGTTCTCCAACGTTTACGGGATCGGGGTGTCTCCGGTGCTGGCCGAAGACAAGGTAATTCTGGTGATCGACCAGAGCCGCGACTCCTACATCCTGGCGCTGAATCAGAAGGACGGCAAGACTGCCTGGAAGCGCCCGCGCCCGGAGGCGCTGAGCGGGTCTTCGACGCCGATCACCCTGAAGCAGGGAAACTCGCCGACGCAGATTCTCGCCCCTTCCAGCTTCCGGATGGACGTTTATTCGGCCAAGGACGGCGAGGCGGTGTGGTGGGTACGAGGCCTGCCCGCTGAAATGAAGTGCACCCCGGTCGCCGACAAGGACACGGTCTACATCGCCGGGTACAACTCGCCGGAGAACGAACCAGGACGCCAGGTTCCAGTGACGCCGTGGGCGGAGACGCTGAAGACGCAGGACGCTAACAAGAACGGCCTTCTGGAGAAGGACGAAGCGCCGGACCAGCGCACCAAGCGCTACTGGGTGTTCATCGACCTGGACGAGAACGGCAGCGTCAACGAGAGGGAATGGAAGCAGTGGGCGGTCAGCATGGCGGCGGAGAACGGGATGTTCGCTTACCCCCTCGGCGGCAAGGGCGACCTGACCAGCGGCTTGAAGTGGAAGTTCAACCGTTCCGCGCCGCAGCTTCCTTCTCCCGTTCTGTACCAGGGCGTGCTGTACATGCTGAACGACAAAGGCGTGCTGACCACGCTCGATCCGAAGACGGGGCAGGCGGCGAAACAGGACCGCATCCGCGGCGCGTCGGACGACTACTACGCGTCGCCCGTGGCGGCGGACGGCAAGGTATTTTTCCCCTCCGCCAAAGGCGTAATCGCGGTGCTGAAAGCAGGCATGGAGCAGCAGTTGCTGGCGGCGAACAACTTCGACGAGGACATTTACGCCACGCCGGCCATCGCGGATGGGCGGATTTACGTGCGGACGAATCAGGCTTTGTACTGCATCGGGGAACGGTGAGATCCCGATGTTACGATTGATTGTGAAGTGACTAGATCGGATTTTCAGGTGCTTGCCTTGGAGCGAATTCGGGATGCGCGTGTGCTGCAGGAGGCCGGTTGTTATTCCGCTGCCTATTACCTGGCTGGTTACGCCGTGGAATGCGCGCTGAAGGCGAGAATCGCGCGGCTCATATTAGCCGAGACGTATCCCGAGAAGGACTCTACGAAGAGCTTCTACCACCATGATTTGGAGCGCTTGAAGAGCAAGGCGAGATTGGATGACGAGTATCGGGCAGCCGTCGGCGAGAGCGCCAGTTTGCAAACGAACTGGAATACCGTTAAGGACTGGTCCGGTGAGGCGCGCTATGTTCCTTCTTCCGAGAAGGCAGTTCGAGATCTGATCGACGCGATCGATGATCCGCATGCGGGAGTTCTGTCGTGGTTGAAAAAATATTGGTAGACGAAGCAGCAACCCTCATCGCGGAATTGGAGCATGCGGGGATTCCCATCAGCGCCGCCGCTTATGTGCGCCCCGAGGATGCGGAGCCCTGGAAACTCGTGCTTGCTTGCACAGACGCGGGAACCCAAGGTGTGCGGCCGGCGTACGCGAAGCTGGCGGAAGTCCTTAAGAAAGGGCATTTGAAGCACCTGCCCACGGAAACGATTCAGATTCTGGAGCCGGCGCATTACTCGCGCATTGTGGAGGTCGCCGCCGAGGTGGCGAACGTCCGATCCTTCCCGCTTTCCGCGCCCGCAATCGTGCTCACCGGGAATGGAGCCGAGGAGGGTCTGGCGATCACCCATGCGGATTACCGTCCCATCACGCAGCTCGATCCCGCGAAGCCGGGCGAGATCATTCTTATCTACGCCACCGGTCTGGGTTCGGTGATTCAGGGTCCGGACGGTCTGTCCCGAGTACAGGCACCGACGCGCGTGGAAATCGGCGGCATTGCCATCGCCCCCAATTTTGCGGGATTGGCGCCGCACCACCAAGGGTTGTATCAGATCAATGCGAGGATTCCACAAGCGGTGAAAGCCGGCCCTCATCGGCTGAGAATTGTGGCCGGGGCGGTTCGCAGCAATTGGGTGGACCTCCCGATCGCGAGTTGACAAAGGCAATCACATGAAACCGCTATTCTCGCTGCTGATTTCGGTCACGCTGCTTTCCGCCGAAACCTGGACCCGCTTCCGCGGTCCCAACGGCTCCGGCGTCGCGACCGCCGCCAACCTGCCGGCTGAGTTCGGGCCGGACAAGAACGTGATCTGGAAAACGCCGATCCCGCCCGGCTATTCGTCACCCGCTTTGACCGAGGATCGCCTCTACCTCACCGCGCACGAGAAAGCCAGGCTGTTCACGCTCGCCCTGGACCGTAAGGACGGCAAGCTGCTGTGGAAAGTGGACGCGCCCGCCGACGGCATCGTGCGCGGGGTGAACACGCCCGTATCGCCCAGCCCGGTTACCGACGGGCAGAACGTGTACGTTTTCTTCGAGACCTTCGGCCTGGTGTCGTACGACAAGGATGGCAAGGAGCGGTGGCGCGTGCCGCTGGGTCCCTTCAACAAGGCTCCCTACGGGATGGCTGCTTCGCCCATCCTGTATAAGGACCTGGTGATCCTGCAAGCGGATCAGGATACCGATTCGTTCCTGATCGCGGTGAACGCCGCCGACGGCAAGGTACGCTGGAAGAAAGAGCGCAAGGACGTGACGCACGGCTTCTCCACGCCCATCGTGTGGGAACCCAAGGGGCAGCCGGCGCAACTGCTGGTGCTCGGCTCCTACCAATTGCAGGCTCTTTCCGCGGCCACGGGCGAGAAGCTGTGGTGGATCAACGGCATGGCCTGGCAGGCGAAATCGTTGCCGGTGCTCGAAGGCGATCACGTTTATGTACATTCCTGGATGGCGGACATGTCGGGCATCGGACTGCCCAAGGACATCGACCCCTGGGAAGCGGTTGCCGAGAAGAGCGATCTGGACAAGGACGGCAAGCTAGCGCAGAAGGAGATCCCTTACGAGGAGATGCGCAAGCTGATGTTCCTGTTCGACCTGAACAAGGACCGCTTCATCGATAAGGATGAATGGAACGTGCTGTTCCTGCGGAATCAGGCGAAGAACGGCATGTACGCGATCAGCCTGCCCAAGTCCGCCGCGGAGGCTAAGGGCGATCGTACGGAGAGCGGGGTGCGCTGGCGCTACTCCAAGTCGCTGCCCAACATTCCCTCGCCGATCCTGTACAAGGACACCGTGTTCCTGCTGAAGGAGGGCGGCATCATCACTTCGTTGAACGCCAAGACCGGCGATATGGTGAAACAGGGCCGCCTGACGGGCGCGCTCGACCCGTACTATGCCTCTCCTGTGGCGGCCGACGACAAAATCTTCTTCGCAAGCCAGGCGGGCAAGGTCAGCGTCGTGAAGGCCGCCGGCGATTGGGAGATGATCGCGCAGAACGATCTTCAGGAAGAGATCTGGGCCACGCCGGCAATCGCAGGAGGGCGGATCTACCTGCGAACGCAGGGTCACATGTACTGTTTCGGCAAGTAGCTCACGGCTTTCGCGCCAGTAGCGCCGACATTCCGGGGTACAGGCGGAATCGTCCATATCCGGAGAGGCGTTCGGGTTGAAAGCCGGCCGAGCGCAGCATCTTTTCGACCTCGGGCACGGTGTACAGATTCAAGCGGTGCGTCTCCTCGCTGCGCCGGTAGCCGGATCCCGCTTTTCGAAACGACACGATCCGCCGTCGCAGGACCCGAGCCTTCCGGTCACCGGATACTTCCACATGGAGCGCCCAGCCGGCGCCTTCGAACCAGTTTCTGGTAACGTGCGTCGGTATGCGATCCGGAGTGGCGAAGTCGAGCACGAACACGCCGCCCGGGCGAAGCGATTGGAACACGCGATCGAAGAACCGGCGCAGACCTTCGGGGCGATCGCGCGGATGGAACGCGAAGTTGATGCATTCGCCCAGGGACGTAATCGCATCGCAGGCCGGCAGTCGCGCGGAAAGCAGGCTGCCGCGGCGAAACTCCGCCCGCGGCGCGTGACGCCGGGCCAGTGCGATCATCGCGGGAGAAAGGTCGATGCCGGCAACGTCGTAGCCCTCCGTCAGCAGTCTTGCGGCCCAACGGCCGCTGCCGCAGCCGAGATCCACGACGAGACCTGAGCGGACGCCATTCCGCCGCAGCAGCGCCAGAATCCCCGGAGCGGACCGGTTGGCGAAGTCGATGAAACCGTCATCATGAATGAACGCGAGATCCTCCCGGTAACCCTGCATCGGACCTACTTTCGCACGATACAATAAGGGTTTTCGAATCCCCGGAGGACTCTGAACGAATGGCTGCTCATGACGTTTACATCGTGGACGCGGTGCGCACGCCCGTCGGCCGCGGCAAGGAAGACGGCGCACTGCACAACATCCACCCCGTCGATCTGTTGGCGATGACGCTGGAGGAATTGGTCCGGCGTGCGGGCGTGGAAAAGAGCATGGTGGAGGACGTGATTGGAGGCGTGGTGACGCCCCTGGGGGATCAGGGCGCGTGTCCGCCGCGAATGGCGGCGCTGAAGGCCGGCTTCCCGATTGATGTTCCAGGCGTGCAGTTGAACCGCTTCTGCGGTTCCGGGCAGCAGGCGATTCACTTCGCCTCGCAGGCGATCGCTTCCGGCGACATCGACATCGCTATCGGCTGCGGCGTGGAGTCCATGAGCCGCGTGGCCATCGGGTCCGACGCGAATTTCAGCGATGAGTTTCGCGCGGCGTTTCCGTTCCAGCTCCTGCACCAGGGTGTTTCCGCTGAGATGATGGCGGAGAAGTGGAACCTGACCCGAGCGGAGCTGGACGAGTTCTCCGCGCGTTCCCATTGCCGGGCGGCCGAAGCCCAGCGCAATGGCTGGACCGCGAACGAGATTTTCGCCATTGCGGCGGGTTCGAACGGCTCCGCGCGGACGTTGGATCGGGATGAGGGCGTGCGCGACAACCCGGACATGTCGAAGATGGCATCGCTGAAAACGGTCTTCAAGCCGGGCGGCGTAGTCACCGCGGGCAACTCCTCGCAGATCTCCGATGGGGCCGGCGCGGTTCTGCTGGCTTCGAATCGCAAGGTGCTGGAGCTGGGGCTGAAGAAACGGGCGCGGATTGTCGCTCGCGTCGCCGTCGGCTCCGACCCCGAACTGATGCTTTCGGGTCCAATCCCCGCTACGCGATCGGTGCTGAAGAAAGCCGGGCTGGAGTTGAGCGACATCGACGCCTTCGAGGTGAATGAGGCGTTCGCCAGTGTGCCGCTCGCGTGGGCCAAGGAGTTGGGCGCGGATCTGAACAAGCTGAACGTTCAGGGCGGGGCGATCGCGCACGGTCATCCCCTGGGGGCGACGGGCGCGATCCTGATGACCAAGCTGGTGAATATCCTGGAGCGCACCGGCGGGCGCTACGGACTGCAGACGATGTGTATCGGCTTCGGCATGGCCACGGCCACCATTATCGAGCGCGTGTGAAGCCGCAACCCAAGTTCTATGTCGCGGCCCTGACCATGCTCGACGGTCAAGGCCTGTTCGATGAAGCAAGGCAGGCCGCCTACCTGCGCTACCTCGAGGACGGCGGCGTGGAGGGTATTCTCGTACTCGGCACTTCCGGCGAGTTCCCGTCATTCTCCACCGACGAACGCAAGGCGATTCTTGAGACCTGCATGGTGAATCGCGGCGGCCTGTCGGTGATGGCGCACGTCGGATCGCCGTCCCTTCCGGATACGTTCGAGCTGCTGGAGCATGCGGCCTCATCTGGCGCGGAAAGCGTGCTGGCGGTTCCGCCGTTCTTCTATCGCAATCCGCCGCTGGAGGGCCTCGCCGTTTACTACGAGGCGATCTTGCATGCATCCCCCTTGCCGGTGCACCTGTATCACATCCCGCGTTTGAGCGGGGCGCCGATCAGCGTGGAACTGATCCGCCGCCTGGCCGAGTTTCCGAATCTCCGGGGACTCAAGGATTCGCACAACACGCCGCAGGGACATGCGGAGCTGGTAAAGGAGTTTCCGGATCTGGACATTTACGCAGGGTTCGCGGAATGCCTGACCGCGAATCTGTCGAACGGCGGCGCCGGTTGCATCACCGGCAACGGTAGCGTACTCCGGCGCCAGACTCGCGCGGTTTTCGATGCGTTCCGGAGCGGCGCCGGTCTGGAAGCCGCGCAGAGCGCAGTGGACGATGCCGACGCCGCGCTCGGCGATTTCGACTGGGTGCCGGGCTGGAAGTACGCGGTCTCGCTCTCCGGAATCCCGGAGAGTCCATGCCGGCCGCCGCTGGTGGGACTCAAAGACACGCAGAAGGCAGAAGCGGCCGAGCGCTGGCGAGCCTTGCTGTAAGGATGCCCGTGACTTCCATCGACGGCATCGAAGGGCTCCGCGCGCTGCTGCGCACCGAGGCCGGGGTAAGCGAATGGCTGACCGTCACCCAGCGGATGATCGATGATTTCGCCCGGCTCACCGGCGATCCGCAGTGGATCCATGAGGACACCGAGCGCACGCGCCGCGAATCGCCGTTCCGCGGGCCGATCGCGCATGGATTCCTCACCGCATCGCTGATCAGCCCGCTGCGCAACAGCGCGCTGAAGGTGAACGGAGACTTCCGGATGGGCGTGAATTACGGCTTCAACCGCTTGCGATTCGCCGCGCCGGTGCCGGCGGGAGCGCGGGTGCGCGGCCGTTACACGCCCAAAGAGATCCGCGACATCGAGGGCGGGTGGGAGATCACCTGGGGCGTGCTGATCGAAGTGGAGGGCGGCGGGAAGCCCGCCCTCGGCGCCGACTGGGTCACGCGGCTGTACGCCGCATGATCAGAATGTGTAGGAAAGCCCGATCAGCGGCACCACATCGGCGCGCAAGCCGGCGTCGTTCATGCGGAACAGCACGTTGAAGGACACCAGCAACCGGTCCCAGGCGTTGATCTTCATGCCCACCGACCCGTTCACCTGGTTGATCGTCCCGTCGCGGAACTCCACCTGAGGCCATTGCGAATTGTTGGCTGCCTGAAAACGGGTGCGGACCACGCGCTGCGAATTGAAGCTCTGTCCCAGCACGTCGAAGGCGAACGTCAGCCTCTGGGTGATGCCGTAGTCCGCGCCGGCGGTCCACTGGAAAATGTTGGGCAAGTGTCCCTTGCGTCCGGTGCGGACATCGCCCGCCAGCACCGACGAATCGTTCCACTGGTATGCGACATTGACGTGCGGCGCCAGCCGCCCGGTCCTGCCGGAAACCGCGACAAAGGGACGCAATCCCACCGCGCCCGATCCCAGGAAGTCGTATGGATCGCCGGTGGGCAGCCGCACGTCGAGCCCGGCCGCGATCCCGAAGTTCTCCCGCCGCAGCAGGTTGCCCTTGGCGCGCACGATGACATCCCCGATGCCGGACGCCGACCCGGAATTGGCGAAGGTCTGCCGCGTGCGATCTCCGGTGGTGCCGAAGAAGTGAATGTCGGGTTCGTTCGCCGTCCCGATGCGGCGGACGGTGGCGTTCGAGATCGCGTCCAGCCTGGCGGTAATCAGCGGGATCGCGACCGAAACGTCGATCCGGTCGGTTACGCCGTAGGTGAAGAAGCCTGTGAACTGGCCCAGCCGGATGTCCAACTGATTTTCCGTCGTAATAATGTCCTTCCGGTACTCGATGTTGTCGACAACCGAGTGCTGGAACACGCTGGGAACGTTGGTCAGGTCCACGCCGTCCAGCGAGGTGAAGCGGAAGTTCTGAAAGCTGAAGCCGAAATAGAACTTGTCCTTGCCGATGGTCTCCGCGCGCTCGGCGAGGATCGGCCCGAAGCTCTGGGCGGAGCGCGTGTACGCTCCCGTGGATTTATCGAACTGATACGTGAAGCCCGATGCCGGAGACGGAATCGGCAGCGACGTCAACTGGATGGCGATCGCGGTGTTGAACGGCCCGAAGTTCGACTGAAAGGCGCTCTGGAAGTGCGCTTCGTGCGTGGGGTTGGGCAGCACCAGACCCTGCGGTCCGAACAGATTCGGAATCAGGTAGGCGAGCTTGCGGATGTTCACGTTGCTGGCTTGCGCGGTGTCCTGGTCGGCGCCGGCGAGCGCGGCAAGGCAGAAGAATGGGATTGCGAGACGGCGGAACGCCTGTCGAGTCATGAATTTTCGTAGCCCCTGAACTTACTGAATCGAATCGATCAACCATCCATCGGCTGACCGGCGCAGCTTGATTACTACATCGGCTCGCGCGGGCGGATTCATGCCCCGCTCGTCACGAAGCTGGATCGTCATTTTCGAGCGCAACGTCGCGCTATCTCCGTCGATCCTCGGCTCGCCCGCGGCTTCCAGATCCATGCGGATCTGCCGGGCGAACCGGAAGGTCTCTTCCAATGCTCTCAGTTCGTTTCTCGTCAGTCCGGGGCGCAGCGCTTTCAGCCGCTCCAGGTCTTCGTTCTGATAAGCCTCGCGATAGCGCTCCACCACGGCCAGAATCGCATCCTTGCCCGCTGAAGCCGCCTCGCGCGCCAGAAGTTCCAGGGTGGCTTGCGCCAGCGGCGCGAACGCGCCGCTCGGGTATTTATTCAGATACGCGCGCATCGCGAGCGGATCCTTGCTGGTCGCCACCGCCTGCCACTCGATCTCTTCCATGCGCCGCGCGGCTTCTGCCGCAAGCGGATCGTTGGGGTAACGCAGCCGGAAGGCGGCGATCGCGGCGAGATCGGTGGAAGCCCGCAGCCGCTCCCACTCGGCCAGTTGCGGGGGACGCGGGTGAAAGATGAAGTCGCGAACGGCGGTGGAAATCTCGGACGGCGTCTGCTCGCCTTTCGACGCCTCGCTCACGCTGCGTTTCAGTTGGGAGAACACATCGTTCAGGCTCAGGCCGGGGATCTTCAACTGCCGGACCAGGGATTCCGCGTACAAACCCGTGCTCCGGTTCGCCGCCGCCGGCGCGAGCCTCCCAGGCAGCGTGGAAAAAGCCGCAACCGTCTCCGGCCCGCGCAGATCCACCAGCGCGAGCCCCGCATCCGGATACTTCGCCGCTACCTCCGGCGCCGTCCGCGCCGCGTCGATGACGACGATCGCCGGCTGCAGCCGGCGCGCCTCCATCTCGCGTACCACGCGCTTCATCGAGTACGCGGCGAAGTCCAGGTCCTTGTCGAGCGTCAGATCCGAAGGCAGCAGATAATTCTCCCCGGCCGATTGCGCGGCGTATCCGGCGTAGTAGAACACCGCGGCGTCGCCGGGACTGAGGCTGGAAAGGAAACGGTTGATGTCGCGCGCCATCTGCTCGATGGTCCGGTTCTCCACCAGCGTGACCTGGAACTTGAGTTCGCCAAGCGTGTTCGCCACGATCCGCGCGTCGGCGGCGGCCGTTCCGGCCTGGGGCAGCGAACGGTACAGCGCATTTCCGATCACGATCGCTTTTCGCTCTGGCGCCGAGGTGGTTTGCGCGAACAACGGAGCCAGGCAGGCGGCTGCCAGGGTGATCACCCGCGTCAACGCGCCGTCTCCCAATTGATTGTGAAGGAGGCGATCTCGCGCTCCGTGGGATTGGAGATCACCAGCCGGAAGCCGTTATTCGGCCCGGGCTGTTCGACAATCTTGAGATCGCCCGGCGACACCGCGGCGGTCACCTTCACGCCCGGCGGCAAGCCCCGCCCGGCGATCGCGCCGAAGCGCGCACGGCCGCCGGCGATCGCCAGCGACTGGCCGGGCGCGAGCGCTCCGGACCATGAAAAACGGCCCTCCGGCGGGCCGTGATACTCCCCCGGCGGCACGGCGGCCACGGCAGGAAGTTCCTGTTCCTTGACCGGGACGGGCTTGGCATCCACCACTGCCTCGGGACGCGCCGCCGCCGGCTTGGGAGCTTCGGCTTTCGCGGCGGACGGCTTCGAAGGCTCGGGCCTGCGAGCCTCGGCTTTGGGGCGCTCCGGCAGGGGTTGCGGCGGCGGAGTTGCTTCCACGGGCTTGGCTGCATCCGCCGTCTCCGCGGCGGCCGGCCGCGGCTCCGAATTCTTGCTGGCGGTTGAGATGCGGTAGCCGAGGAACGCCGCTCCGGCAAGCGCGAAAGTCAACGCCGCGATCATCGGCAGGCGCAGCCGCGATTCCGCCGGAGAGGCCGCGGGCGCGGGTTCGGGCGCGGCCATCGCCGGAATCGCCACCGTGCTGGTGATGTCGGCGCTGTTCTCCACCGCGCGGCGCAGCGCCTGCGCGAAATCGAAACAGGTCTCGAAACGGTCTTCCGCTTTCTTGGCCAGCCCCTTGGCCAGCACGCGCCCGACGCCGGACCCAAGTTCTTCCAGGTCGGCTTCCGAAGGCCGCTCCACGTTCAGGATCTGGTGGATGATCGCCGGCAGGGAATCGGCTTCGAAAGGCTTGCGGCCGGCCAGCAGTTCGAAGGCGATCACCGCCAGCGAAAACTGGTCGGCGCGCCCGTCCACGGCCTTGGCGTAGATCTGCTCCGGCGACATATAGTGCGGCGTCCCCACCGCGACGCCCGTCTGCGTGGTGCCCGCCGCCTGAACCATTTTGGCCACGCCGAAATCGGTGATCTTCACGGTGCCCGCGCCGTCCACCATGATGTTGGCGGGCTTGATGTCGCGATGGATGATGCCCTTCTTGTGGGCGAAATCGAGAGCGACCGCCGTCTGCGAGACGATGTCGACGGCTTTCGCGCGGGTCATGCCCGCGGGCGCGGCGGCGATCTCGCGAACCGTCTGCCCGTCCACGAACTCCATCACGATGTAGGTGAGATTCTCGGCCTCATCGAGCTCGTACACGGTCACGATGCCGGGATGGTTCAGGATGCCGGCCGATTGCGCTTCGCGCCACAGCCGGTCGTAGAGCTGCTTGCCCCCGGCGAAGTCGCGCAATTCGTGAGTCGGAATGGTCTTGATCGCCACGTCCCGGCGAATCCGCGGATCCGTGGCCCGATAAACGACCCCGCACGCGCCGCGCCCGATTTCGCCGACGATTTCGTACCGGCCGAGGGTCTTCATCCGTGGGAGTCAGTTAACAGAATACCTGAAAGCAGGGTTCCCTTAAATACTCGACGTTCTTTCCCGAAGAGTTTAGTGTGGACCCGCTAACACGCGACGCCTCGAGCATTCTGGAGACCGCACTGAGAAACACCGGTGAGGAATGGACTCTGCTGGTGGGTACCGAGTCCGGCATCCGCCTCATCGCCGCTTCCGATTGGAGTCTGGAATCGCTGCGCGTGCATCATGGCGCGGAACGCGCCTACCGCATTCACCGGCGACTCGGACGCACCGAAGTGGAAGCGTCGAACGGACGCATGCGCTGCATCCTGCAATCCGAGGCTCCCGCCCAGACGGCGCGAAAGCTGCTGGCCGCGCGCCGCTAGTCCACAACCACCCGGAACAGGTCCGCGTAGTGCCGGATCTCCACCGGATCGCTGAGCACCACCGCTACTACCTCAAACCGCAAACGCTCCGGATCCACGTTTGCCGCACGGGCATATTCCAGCCCGGCGCGCGCCATCGCGTACCGTTTCATCTCCGAGATGGCTCGCTCCGGCGGACTGAACTCTTCCTTTTCGCGCGTCTTTACCTCCACGATCACCACCTCGCCGCCTTCCTCCGCGATCAGGTCCGCCTCGGCGGACCCCGTCGCCGTCCGGAAGTTACGGAGAATAACGCGATAACCCTTGTCTTCCAGGTACCGGTGGGCGAGGTCCTCACCCGCGGCGCCCACCGCGTCCTTCGCCAATCCACGCCGTATCCGGGCGCGCCGCCGGACCCCATCCACCCGCTTCAGGATCCAACCCAGCATTCGAATGAGAAGTGGCTTCGCCACTCAAAATTTCTCAAAGCAGCTAACCGTGAGTTACCCTAGACGTCTAGGGGGAGTGGCCTTGGGCAAGAAAACCGATCATTTGCAGGGCGCCTTGGACCTGCTGATTCTGAAGACGCTGAGCCGCGGACCGCAACACGGCTACGGGATCGCGGTGCATATTCAACGAATCTCGGAGGAAGTGTTGCGCGTGGAGGAAGGCTCCCTTTATCCGGCGCTGCACCGCCTGGAACAAGCCGGCTGGATCAGGGCGGAGTGGGGTGTGACATCCAAGAACCGGCGGGCTCGTTTCTACAACCTGGCCCCGGAAGGCGCGCGCCGGCTGGTGGAAGAAGAGGAAAACTGGGCAAGGCTCACCGCGGGCGTGGGCCGGGTGCTTCGCTTCACGTAAGGAGGATTGCTGTGGCCTGGCTTCGGAGACTGGTAAATTCGCTCGCATCACGAAAGCTGAATCGCGAAGTGTCGGACGAAGTACGGTCCCACATGGAGATGCTCGAGGACGACCTGGTGGCGCAAGGCATGAACCCGGAGGATGCGAGTCTCGAGGCGCGGCGCCGCTTCGGAAATCCGACGTTGACCCGTGAGAAGACCCGGGATCACGACTTGCTCGTCTGGGCCGAAACCTGGAAGCAGGACATCGCTTACGGTTTTCGCACGCTGTGGAAGACGCCCGCTCTGACGACGGTCGCCGTGCTGTCGCTGGCGCTGGGCATCGGGGCCAATACCGCCATCTTTTCCTGGATGAACGCCATCCTGATCCGCAATCTGCCCGTGCGCGGTCCGGAGCAGCTCAGCGAACTGGTATGGACGTTCCGCGGCTGGCCGGACCGTTTCGCCAAGGGGCATCGCGGCACCGATGACGGGCAAGGCGAGAACACGCGGGCGCACTCATTCCCGTATCTGACCTACGAGGCGCTGAAGGGTGCCCGCACCGGCGCCGTGTCCGACGTTGTCGCCTACGCCCGATTCTTCCGTCCCGCTAACGTGGTTGCCGACGGAGTTGCTGAGTCCGTCACCGGGTACCTGGTTTCCGGCAACTTCTTTGAAGGGCTCGGCCTGCGGCCGGCAATGGGGCGCCTGCTCACCAATGAGGACGACCGGCCGGGCGCTCCGCCCGCGGCGGTGATCGGGTACGCGTACTGGCAGCGCCGATTCGCCGGGCAACCAGTGATCGGCAAGACGATTCTGGTGAACAACGCGTCCGTCGAGATCGCCGGTGTGGCGCCTCCGGAGTTTTTCGGACTGTCCGTGGGCGCGGAATCGAACTTTTACCTGCCGATCTCCATGCAGCCGCGGGTAATGCAGACGCTCGACGAGGCCGCTCCGCCGCTGCGGAACCCCCATTTGTACTGGGTGGAAATGATGGTGCGCCGCGAGCCGGGCGTCAGCGCGGAGCAGGCGCGCGCCGCCCTGGCCCCCGTTTTCCGCCAGAGCCTGGTTCCCGTCGGCGACGAGCCGGTGAAGCCTTCGGATTACCCGGAGCTGGACCTGCTCGATGCCAGCCGAGGCTTAGCCGATGTTCGCCGCCAGTTTTCGACGTCGCTTACCGTGCTGATGGTGGCAGTGGGGTTGGTGCTGCTGATTTCCTGCGCGAACATCGCCAACCTGCTGCTGGCGCGCGCCACCGGACGCAGCCGGGAAATGGCCGTGCGCGCCGCGATTGGCGCGGGGCGGGGGAGGCTGGTTCGCCAGCTTCTCACCGAGAGTATATTGCTGGCGGCGCTGGGCGGGATCGCCGCGTTGCTGGTGGGCGCATGGGGCTCGCAAGCGCTCCTGCGCTGGGCGCCGCGCGACGACCGGCCACTATCCCTGGATGTAAGCCTGGACTGGAACGTTTTGCTGTTCACCGCCGGACTATCGCTGCTCACGGGGATCCTGTTCGGCATTCTCCCCGCGTTACGCGCCTCCCGCATGGACGTCAACTCCGCTTTGAAGAGCGGGACCCTGCAGTCCGGGGCACGCCACCGCTTCGCCAAGTCGCTGGTGGTGTCGCAGATGGCACTGTCCCTGCTGCTGCTGGTGGGCGCCGCGCTTTTCGTCCGCACCATGCAGAACCTGACGCGGGTGAACCTCGGTTTCAATGAGCGGGGGCTGCTGATTTTCGCCGTGGAGCCCGTTCAAGCGGGGGTCCCCCGGCAGGAGGCCGGCCGGTTCCACTCGCAATTGCTGGAACGCCTGCGGGCTCTCCCGGGCGTCGAGAATGCCAGCCTGACGCAAACCCGGCTGATCGCCAACAGCTCCTGGACCACCGCGATGGCGCCGGTGGGCGAAACCATCCCCAAGTTCAATGATCCGGCGTCCGCCAGGTACCGCACGCTGATGCTCATGATCGACGAACGGTACCACCAGACGATGCAGATTCCGCTCCTTCAGGGGAGATCCTTCCAGTTGTCGGACTCGGCGAACGCCCCCAAGGTGGCCCTTGTCAACGAAGCCTTTGCCAGGAAGTTCTTCCCTTCCGGCGCCCTGGGGCGCCAGATCCGGAAACGGGAGGGGCCGCCGGTGGAGATCGTCGGCATCCTGGCGAACTCCAAGTACAACAACATCCGTGTTCGCGATCCGCAGCCGATCGTTTTCGTACCCTACCAGCAAGAGCCGGATCTGGAGGGAGCACACTACCTGGTGCGCGCCAAGGGCGATCCCCTGGCTCTTGCCAAGCCGGTGCGCGACCTGGTGCACGAAATGGATCACCGCATTCCGGTCAACGAGCTGAGCACGCAGGAGCAACAAGTAGATGCACACCTGGCGGAGGAGCGGCTTTTCGCGCGGCTTTCGGCGATCTTCGGCGGGCTGGCGCTGCTGCTGGCCGCGATCGGATTGTATGGCGTGCTTTCGTACGTGATCGGCAGGCGCACGCAGGAGATCGGCATCCGCATCGCCCTGGGGGCCGATGCGGGCGGGGTGATGCGGCTCGTATTCCGCGAAAGCTCGTGGCTGCTGCTGGTCGGGCTGGCGCTGGGATTGGGACTGGCGTTCTTTGCGGTGGAAGCGCTGAAAACGCAGCTCTACGGTATCCAGCCGCATGATCCGGTGGCATTCGGCATCGCCGCGGCGGTGATGGCGGCCGCCGCGCTGATCGCCATCGCCATTCCGGCGGTTCGCGCCTCGCGCGTGGATCCGCTGATCGCCCTGCGATCGGAGTAGATCTACAGGGCGCGCAGCGCCTCGATCCGCGGCTCGCGGCTGCGCGGGCTGTCGAGGCTGAAGGAGCGCGCATCGCCGAGCTCGTCACGTATGAACGCCTCGGTGCGGGCGACCTCGGCTGCCAGCGCCGGGTCTTTCCTACCGAATTGTCCCCAGGCGATGGAGTTCGATCGCGCATCGAACTCCCACAGCCCGCACACGCGACCGCGGTCAATGATCAGGTGCGACGGCGGGTCGGCAATCCGGCTCTTCCCCGCGGGGAGGAAGGGCAGGATGGATCCGGCAGGGTTCAGCAGCTCCGTGAAACTCCGGCGCAGCAGCGTAAGGCCGTCCAGGCTGCTCACCAGGGCATACCTTGGCTCTGCCGGCGCGCGGTAGCGCTCGAACTCATCTCGATCCTCCGCCGGCATCGCGCGGTCACCCACCCACGAAAGATCGAGAGCGGCGAACGCCGCCTTGGCTGCTTTCACGCCGAGTCCCGAGAACCAGCGAAACTCGTCCAGGCTTGCCGGGGCGGTCCAGGCGAGGTAGCGGCGCGCCAGCTCGCGGGCGATCTCCTCCGCCGGCAGGTCCAGCGGCTGAAGATTCCACGCGGCGTAGCGATACCGCTGCTGGTCCAGTCGTCCGTTCACGGGAATGCGGCGGATGCGTCCTTGCGACTGGAGCATTCCCAGGGCGACGGGCAGCGTGGTGGTAACGCCTTTCTTCTTGCCGGCCTCGCCTAGATTGCGAACGAGCTTGCCGGCCCGCTCGCGAATCTCGTCGGGATCGAGCGGTCCCGCGGCCAGCGCGTTCTCCACCGCGTCGCACAACCGGGCGATCTCGCGCTCGGTGACTCCCAGTTTGAGGATGACCTGGTAGTCGCCGGGCGGTCCGGCGCCCGCGGCCAGGCCAAGGGCGAAGTCCGAGGCGGGAAGCACGTATGTGCAGCCGCGGGCGGATGGGAGCTCCTGGATTTCTTGCCGCGCCGCCGCCTCATCCATGCGGGCGCGGGAGAAACCACCGCGTGACCACATGGTGAGATACGGACCGCAGCCGCCCACCGAACGGGCCCAGCCCGTACGCTCCAGAACAGCAGCGGGTGTCGCCTCCCGCAAGGGCGAATCGAAACCTTGTCGCCGCCACCACCAGGCGGCCAGCTTTGCGTCCACCGGAACAGCTTACTTCATCTGGATGTCGACATCCGTCTTCACGTCCCGCCAATCCGGCGTGGTGAAGGGCTGCGGCAGTTTCTCGATGGTAGTGGACAGTTCCTTCGACTCGTAGGGGGCCAGCCGATTCAGGTGAATGGAGAAACTGGAGATCGGCTGGTCGTTCACCACGCTGCGGATGGTGATATTCAGCGCGATATCGGTCATGTCGGCGTTGGACTGGTTCACCACCAGGTAGTGGACTTCGTTCTTGCCGTTGTAATTCATCAGGAAGCGGACGCCGGTCACCTGGATGTAATTGGCCAGCGGGTTCGAGGCGGCCGCGGACGGGCTGGTTACCGCCGGCGTCACCTGCGCCGGATCCCCGGGCGCGCGATAGAACAGCACGGATGCCCCGGTAATCAGCACAATCAAAGTGACCATCAGGGTCACCGCCCAGCCGGGAATTCCGCCCGACCGCTTCTGCCGCTGACCGAGCACCGTCACGATGGTGGAATTGCGATGCCCTTCCAGGTCCTGGGTCAGCATCGGACCCGGGAGGAGGAACGATGGAGAGGGCTCATGGGCCAGGATGAAGTGCGGCTGATCGGCGACCGTGAGTTCAAATCGCGTCGTGGAGCCCAGGCTCCGGATGCCCGCCAGGGGAGGCTCCGGCTCGCGCTCCGGCTCCGGCGGCAGCATCACTTCCGGCGGCGGCTCCGGCAGGATCTCGGGTTCGGCCAGCGCCAACACGCCGGGCAGCGCGATCGCCCCGGCCATGGCCTGCATGGGGACCGCCGGTTCATAGGGGATGGGAAGCGGGAGCGTCGTCAACAGCGTTTCTTCGCTCATCGGCTGATCGGCGGGGACCGGCGTCATCGCCGGCTCGGCGGCCAGCACGCTGGCCAGCGCGCGGATTCCGGCGTTCTCCTCCGCGGCGATCTCGGGCTCCACCGGCGGCGCTTCTACTGCTTCGAATCGCGGCCCGGCGGCCGCGGCCGGCTCCGGTTCGAACTCGGTTTCTATTGATTCGGCGAGGGCGATGGGCTCCGGTTCGAGCTCAGGCGCCGTTGTTTCCGCGAGGGCGATGGGCTCCGGTTCGGATTCGTTTTCCGTTGTTTCGGCGAAGGCGGCCGGCTCTGGTTCGAACTCCGGTTCCGGTGCTTCGGCGGCAGCCATCGGCTCCGGTTCGAATTCCGCTTCGGGTTCCGGTGCTTCCACGACATCGACCGGCGCCGGTTCCATCGCGGGCTCCGGGATTTCGTTGACATCCTCCGGTGTTTGTTCGATCGCGACCGTCTCGCTGAAGACTTCAGGTTGCGGAACCTCCGGGACCGCGACGGGCTCGGGTTCCAACTCGGGTTGAACTTCGACGATGGCTTCCGGTTCCACGGCGGGATCGGGTTCGATGGTTCCGGGGGTGGACCCGGCCTCGGCGGTCTCGGCAGCCGGAACCAACTCCATCGCCCCGGCATCTGATTCCGATGCGTCCATCGGCTCCAGCTCTTCCCCAGCGGCCGTCGTTACCGTTTCCGCCGGCGGCTCCGCGGTTTCCGCCGCTCGCGCAGCCTCGATCAGTTCCTCCGCGGAAATGCTGAAGATGGGATCGGCGGCTTCAATCGATCCGATCTGCTCCGCCGGTTCGGCGATTTCCGGGATCGCCTCGAGAACCGGCTCGGGCTCCACGGCCGCTTGCGCCGGGAAAGCGAGTACGGGGCATTCTGGCGCCGCTTCCACCGCGGCTTCCGGTTCGGGCGTGGATTCCTCCTCCACGGAAATCGCCTCCGAAGAAAGCCCGTCCTGCGCCGTTTCCTCCGGTTGGGGCGGCACGAAAACTTCGATTTCCACCGTGGGATGCTCGTCGGGTTCCAGCGCGATCCCCGCGGCCGGTGGTTCCGCCACCTCCGCGATAGCCTCCGGCGCCGGTTCCGGAATCGGTTCCGACGCTAATGATTCCTCGAGCACTGGTTCCAGCTCCTCGATGGGCGGGGTCGCGACGATCCTTGCCGATTGCGCCAGTTCCAGCGCAAGCCACTGAGGAACGGGGAGTTCCACGGTCTGCAAGTCCGCTACGCGCACGTCACTAAGCGCGGACGCAGCCTCCGGCGGCGCTTCCAGCGTGGCCACCACCCCGGCGGAGGAACCCTCGGATCTGCCCATTTCCAAGCTGATTGCGGGAACCGCGTCCAACCGCTCTTGCCGGTCACAGGCCGGGCATTCCCGGCTTGAGGGCGGGTTTTCGCGGCCGCACTCGGGGCAGATCCAGTGGAACATGGCTATACTGTACACGTACAAGGCTTTTTCCCATTTCAGTGACTTCCCTTAGGGAGGAACGCAAGGGGACCTTAGGCGGCTAGGGATTCGATCTAAGAAGATGCGACCCCAACCCCTCCACGGTGGCGATGGCGCTGGAACTTGCCCGTAACCCGATCAATCTCAAGCCAGATAGGATTGCAATTTTTCCCGGCGCGTTCAACCCGCCCACGCGGGCGCACATCGCGTTAGCGGAAGCCGCATATGAGCTAGTCGACGAAGTTGTTTGCGTTGTGCCTCGCGCCTACCCTCACAAGTCCTACGACGGCGCCGCCCAGCCCGACCGGGTGCGGATGCTGATCGAGTCCCACCGGCGCTACGCTGTGGGAGTCAGTGACGGCGGACTGTATGTCGAGATCGCGATGGAGGCGCGGGAGGTGTTTGGACCCGCCGCCGAAATCTTCCTGGTCTGCGGCCGCGATGCCGCCGAGCGCATCCTCAACTGGGATTACGGTCCGGGTTTCCCGGTGGATGACATCCTGCGGCAGTTCGGACTCCTGGTGGCGGCCCGCAAGGGCGAATTCCAGCCGCCGGCGCACCTGCGAGACCGTGTCCGTTCGCTGAACCTGGGCGGTGAGTTCGATGATGTTTCGTCCAGCCTGGTCCGCGAACGGATGCGGGCCGGA
Organism: Bryobacteraceae bacterium; assembly: GCA_019748195.1. Taxonomy (GTDB): domain Bacteria; phylum Acidobacteriota; class Terriglobia; order Bryobacterales; family Bryobacteraceae; genus JAIEPW01. Next base: position 50,438 of record JAIEPW010000015.1, on the reverse strand, counting down.
GAAGCGTGGGAGGCCTTGGTTCCGGGGCCGATTCAGGATCTGGTTCGCGAGATCTACGCCTAGAGCTACTCGGCGGTTCCGGCCGTCCAGTAGCCCGGGCGGGCCCGGACCCTCAGGTTGGGCCGCTTCACGATCACTTCGATCTCGTGATAACCCGCCTCGCTGAGATTGTTAGGCCGGTAGCTGACCAGGTACTGGTTGTGCAACTCATCGCCCATGGCCGTGAGCGCTTTTTCCAGATCGCGATAGCTCAGAAAGGGGAACTCGCGGCCGCCGGTGTATTTGGTATACGTTTCCAGCACGTTATCGACGAATAAACTCTTGGTTCCCTTGAAAATGCCGGTGATCGCCGGGACCCAGTTGCCCATCTGCGTCTGCGATTCCGTGGTCGGCGTGCTCATCTGACCATTGGGCAGGCGTCGAGCCCCGGCGGGTACGGAGTCCGGACGGGGCGGTTCGGTTCGACCGGTCAGCGCCGCCAAGAAGCGATTCACGTTTACGGAATACACGGATACGCCGGCGAACTCGGCTCGCGTCAGCACTTCGCGCAAGGCCACTTCGCTGCCGTTGTCGCGAGCCTCCGAAATCAGCACCACGGTTTTGCGGCGATCCTTGGGCCGGGCTTCGAGCATTCGGATGCCGAGCATGACTGCGTCATTCAGGCGCGCGCTCTGGCTGCCGGGCTTAATCTTTTTCAGCGCTTCGCTGACTTCGCCCGGCTTGTCGGTGAACCCCTGAACGGTGTTGACGCGATGGTCGAAGCTGACCACCGCGGCTTCACCGGTTTCGCCGGTAACGTAATTCTCGAAGATGGGGCCGGTTTTTCGCACCTGCTCCAGGACCTTTTCCATATTGGCGTTGGCCTGAACGGCGATCACCATGGAAAGCGGGTGGAAAATGACGTCCTCCTCTACCTTCTGCGGTTTGCCGTTGTCCTTCAGCGAGAATTCGTCGGGCCGAAGGTCCGTGACGAAGTTCCCGTCCCGGTCAGTGACGACGGTCGGCACCAGCACGATTTGCACCGGCACCCGGATACGAAGTTCGGATTCCTGGCCAGGGACTGCCGGCGGAGGCTGTTGGGCGAGCAAAGCCGCGGACACCAGCAAAGCTGCGGAGCGTCTCATATGGCGCTTGGACGGAGCAGAAAGCGCCTCCGTTCCCTTTCCCCTCATCATACCAGCGGGGCAAGGGACGAGATTTCGAATGGTAAACCAGGATCTCCAAGTGTAAGGAAATTCACACTTAGAAGTTGACAGTTTGGTGTTTTCTGCCTAGCCTTGGGCTACGGCGACACGGCTGTTCGCGTCACGCGGCCGTCGTCCTGGAGTATCCCACGTGGTTCCCAGTCCTGCTGAAGGCGATCCGCGGTTTGCCGGTTCTCGCAACCCGGCGCTGGTGGCCGGTCTCTTCGGCTTGATCGAGCACATCTCCGACGCGCTGGTTCTGCTGGACCAGGACCTGCGCCAGATTTATGTCAATGATCGCGCCTGCCAGATCGGCGGCCTCCCGCGGGAGGAATTCCTGGGGCGAACTCCCTGGGAGATGTACCCCGACCTGACCGGCAGCGAATTCCATCGCATGTTACTGAAGGCGCGGGAGCAGCAAATACCCTTCCGCTTTGAGTTCTTCTACCCTCGGTGGCAGCGCAACTTCGAAATTCACCTGGTTCCGTTCCCCGGCGGCGTGGGAGTAATCACCAGGGACATCGATGAAGCCGGGCCGAGTGAAGCCAGTCCGCAGACTATCAGCGAGCGGTACCGCCTGGCGGTGCGAGCGGCGAACGCCGTGGTATTCGATTGGAACCTGCGAGACGGGACCATTGTCGCGGGCGAGAGCCTGGAAACCGTGCTGGGCTACTCGGCGGCGGAGGTGGGCTTCGTGACGGAATCCGCGGTGGCCTGGTGGACCGCGAATCTCCGTGAGGAAGACCGGCGGCGCCTTCACGGCTGGTTCCGAGATCGCGTTCGCGACTCCGCGGCCCCCGACTGGAGCATTGAATATGACTTCCGGCACAAAGACGGCCGCTGGATCCATATTCTGGACCAGGGTTTGTTCGTGCGGGACGCCCACGGCCGCGTGATGCGCATGGTGGGCACCAAGCAGGATGTTACCGGGCAGCAGCAACTGCGGGAACAGGCCAAGCTCAGCGAGGAGCGTTTCCGCAAGCTGGCCGATGCCACCCGCGAGGGCGTCGCGATCATCGCCGGCGGCCGCATCGTGAGCGCGAATCAGGCGCTTTGCCGGCTGTTCGGCTATGGCGAAGAGGAACTGCTCGCGATGGACCCGATGAGGCTGATCGTGCCAGAGGGGCGGGATACCGTCCTCGCCCGGTTGCATTCCCACTACTCCGATCCTTACGAATCCACCGGATTGCGGAAAGACGGTTCGCAATTCCCGGTGGAGATCTGCGGTCGCGACTCGATCTGGGAAGGCCGGCCGGCCCGCATCAAGCTGATTCGGGACATGACCGCGCAGAAGGAAGCCGAGCGGGATCTGGAGCATAGCCGCGAGCGCTATGAAGCGCTGGTCCGCGCCAGCCCGGTGGTGGTGTGGACCGTGGAAGCGGGCGGCGACGGCTCCGGCGAGCACGAGCAATGGTGGACCAACGTGACCGGCCAGACGGCGGCGGAATACCGCAACCACGGGTGGCTGGCGGCGGTGCATCCGGAGGACCGGGAGCGCGTGGCGGCGCAGTGGTCCCATTCGCTTGAGACTTTACAGCCGTTTCGCGCGGAATACCGGGTCAGAACCGTGGATGGGACGTACCGGCACATCATTGTAAAGGGCGTGCCGGTGCGAAACGCCGACGGCAGTTTCCGGGAGTGGGTGGGCACCATCGAGGACATTACAGCGCGGAAGCACAGTGAGCAGAAGGTCCTGGAGCTGAACCACCAGCTTGCGCGCCGGATTGACGAGTTCGAGACTTTGATCCGGGCGGCGCCGGTGGGCATCGCGCTGGCGCTGGACCCGGCCTGCGAACAGGTTTACGTGAACGCGGCGGGAGCTCGCATTTTCGATCTGCCTCCGGGCGCGAAGACCTGGCTGATCGAGCCCCGGTCGCGCCGGTTTCCCTTCCGGTTTTACCAGGACGGGCGAGAACTGCAGCCTTCCGAGTTTCCGATGCAGGTGGCGGCGCGGGAGTCTCGCGATGTGCTCGATTTTGAGGCGGAGATCCGGTTCGAGGACGGGCGTCGCGTTCAGTTGCTGGTGAACGCCGTACCGCTGCTCGACGAAGCGGGCCAATCGCGCGGCAGCCTGGCCATCCTGATGGACTTCTCGGAGCGGAAACGGCTGCTGGACGAGATCCGGAAGGAGCAAGCTCAACTACGCACCGTGATCGATCAGCTTCCGGCGGCGGTGATTCTGGCGGATCCGCAGGGCAAGGTCGTGATGATGAACGATCAGGTGGAGCAGCTTTGGCGCCGGCGGTACGAGCCGGCGGCCAGCGTCGCGGAGTATGACCAATTCCCCGGATTTCACGAAGACGGAACCCCTTTGAGTGCCGAGGAGTGGCCGCTGGCTCGCGCGCTTTCTCACGGTGAGGTCGTGCGCGATGAGCTGATCGCGATCCAGCGCGGAGACGGCAGCTTCGGCGTAATCTCCGCCAGCGCTTCGCCGGTTTGGAATGAGACCGGCGAGTTAGCGGCGGCCGTGGTCGTATTTCACGACGTCACGGAGCGGCGCAAGACGGAAACCGCGCTGCAGCGCTCCAACGACAATCTGAAGCAGTTCGCCTACGCCGCCGCGCATGATCTGCAGGAGCCGCTTCGTAATGTCGCCGTGTTCGCGGAGATCATCGAGCGGGAACTGCGGGAGGGGCGTCTCGAGGAGCTTCCGGATCAGCTTCAGGTGATTCGCGAAGGCGCGCATCGCATGCATACGCTGGTGCGCGACCTGCTCAACTACAGCAGCGTAGTGGGTGACGGCGACACGCTGAGCATGGTGGACACGGCGGCGGCGCTGGAGACGGCGCGGCAGAACCTGAAACAGGTGATTGAGGACTCCAGGGCGGAGATCATCGCGAGGAACCTTCCCGTCATCCGAGTCCATGAGGCACACCTGGTGCAACTGCTGCAAAACCTGGTGGGCAACGCGATCAAGTATCGCGGGCCGGAACTCCCGCGCATCGAGGTGAGCGCCGAGGCGGGCCGCGGCGAATGGATCTTCAGCGTGAAGGACAACGGGATCGGCATCGCCCCCGAGTTCCACGAGCGGATCTTCGGAGTGTTCAAGCGCCTCCATGGGAGGGATATCCCCGGCACCGGCATCGGGCTGGCGCTTTGCGCGCGCATCGTCTCGCACTACGGCGGGCGCATTTGGGTGGAATCGTCGCCCGGGCTGGGCGCGACGTTCCGGTTCACTTTGCCGCTTTCCGGCTAGTCCTTTGACCGCGCGATCGAATTCCCTGTGTCGTTCACGACGTGCTGGAGGCTCAAGCGCGATCTGATCCGGGGTCACGTCAATCGCGGCGATCCCGCCCCCTCCCGGTGCACGGCCTGCATTCGCAACCGCGAAGGCCCATTACACGAGCCGCGGCTCGTGTTACACTTCCTGCGACCGAGGGGTACCGTGCGCTGGATCTTCCTGCCTGCCCTGTTTCTGTTCATGACCGGCTCGCCGTTGGGAGCAAGACCGTTTGTCTTCCACCGTGGAGTGGTCAACGGCGCCAGCTTTCTGCCCCAGGCGCTCCCGAACGGATCGATCGCGCGCGGCTCGATCTTCTCGATCTTCGGACGCGAACTCGGCCCGGCGGCCGGCGTATCGGCGCCCGCCCTGCCTCTCGGCGCTACGCTGGCGGGCGTGTCCGTTGAAGTCTGCGAGGGCACGACGCACTGCGTTCCCGCTTTCCCCCTGTTCGTCAGCGCGGGACAAGTCAACGCCGTGATGAACTCGAGCGCGCCGCTGGGCGCCGTGAATGTCCGGGTGACCTACAACAGTGAGGCCGGAAATTACTCGCCGGCGCGGGTAACTGCCTCCAGTTTCGGGATTTTGACCGTGTCATCCGGCGGATTCGGCCCCGCCATCGTCACGAACTTCGTTTCGCAAACCGACCAGCCGGTGAACTCCGCCACGGCCACGGCGCGTCCCGGCCAGGTGATCACAATCTGGGGCACGGGCTTGGGCGCGGCCCTGAACGCGGACAATGCCGCCCCGCAAGCGGGCGACCTGCCCGTGGAAGTCGAAATCTGGATCGGCGGCGTGACGGTGTCGAACCGGCTGTACTCGGGACGCAGTCCGCAGTTCCCGGGTCTGGATCAGATCGTGGTGGAGATTCCCAGCACCGCTCCCGCCGGCTGCTATGTGCCGGTGGTGGTGCGAACCGCGCGGCAGGTGGTGTCGAACAGCTCCACTATTGCCATCTCAGCGGACGGTCGTCCTTGCGACGACCCCGCGAATCCGCTAGGCGCGGCGCGCGATGGCGGCAAGGTAGGACTCGTCCTGCTGAATCGATTTGGCTCCGTTCTCAACATTCCGCCCTTCACGACTGATCTGGTGGCGGGCGTCTTTCAAAACGAACCCGCCGGGCCATGGCATTTCAACCGGATGTACTCGCTGCCGCCCGTCGGAACCTGCACGACTTACGGGCTGCAGGGATTTGACCTGACCACGGACCTGATGGCTCGCCTTGCGACCGGCGGCGCGCGGCTCAACGCCGGCCCCGGTCTTCGGGTCACCGGCCCGGCGAGCAGTGCGCAGGCGGTGACGCTGCCGCGCGCGGGCAATCACTACGGAGCTTTGCTCGGTACGGACCTCCGCCTGGATCCCATGCTGACCCTATTCTTCGGCGGCGGATCGAGCCGGGTCAACGGGACCGGAGGAGGGGACGTCGGCGCGTTTCAGGTGGAGATTCCGCCGGTGCCGGCGCTGAACTGGTCCAACCGCGAGTCGTTTGCCCGCCTGACGCGCGGGTCTGCTTTCGAAGTCACGTGGTCCGGGGGCGACCCGGCAGGGCTCACGCTGGCGCTGGGTTTCGGCCGCGGCGGTCCGGACCGCGCCATGGGCGGATTCGCTTGTGTCGCGCGCACGTCCTCGGGCCGGTTCAGTGTTCCCGGTTGGGCCTCCGCCAGCCTGCCAGACGACGGTACCGCGCAACCGGACGGATTGCTGTCGCTCTTCGCTTTGCCTGCGTCCGCTACCATCTTCACAGCCACAGGCCTGGACCTGGGCTTCGGGTTGTTCGCCCAGGGGCAGACACGCTGGCTGGACATCCGCTGATCGGCGGTTCAGGAGCGCACGGGCAGGGAGGAGGAGTTCCCATGGCAGACTGGAGCAGACGCAAGTGGATGCAGGGCGCCGGCCTGACCGCCCTCCTGTCGCAGGCTGGATGCCAGCGGGGTTGCGAGGACAATTTGGTCACTCAGGACGAGGACGCATTGTTTCTCTTATCCTTCTTGATCCTGTTCTTCTGGGGACAACCGGGCAGCGAGCTTCTCACCCGGGTGTATGAGAAACGCCATATGCGGGACAATCTGTCGCCCCCGGCGCCGGGACCCGGCGAGGAGGAGGAAGAACAACGGCACCGAACTCCAGCATCGCAATTGCCCTCCACGATCCCAAGCCTCACCGCCGCTACCGCGGATGTCGTGGGAGGGCGCCTTACGCTCCCGGATGGAAGCGTGCGCCGGGCCGCCTACCTTGCCGATTCCCTCGGCGACCGCCAGGTGGACGGACGCATCTTCGCATTTGAAATTGATGGCGGTAAAACGGCGCGACTGCGTGGCGCGGTTACGCTCCGGCCTGCCGTGCCGGGCGGTGGGACACCGCTCGAGTTCCGGGACACGGCGCTCTCACCGGACGGCAGACTGCTGATTGTCAGCCAGAGCGGCACGCCACCGCAGTGGATCTTCGTCGATACTCTCAACCTGACCGTCGCGGGGCGTTTGATGGCTCCCGCCAGCGTCTTCCCGCGCGTCGTCGCCTTTGCTCCCGACGGCAGGACGGCCTACGCGGTGGCGTCTTCGCAGCAGTTTGGCGTGACTCCACCCCCACCGCACTCGTTACACGTCATCGACACGGTTGCGCGCGGTATCACCCGCTCGGCGACCCTTCCCGCCAATACCGAGATCCTGGATGCGGTGGTGTCGCCGGACGGAGGCCTGCTGATCGGCGTGGCCAACGCGGCCGCGATTCATATCGTGGACCTGGCGACCTTGACTTACTCCGCCCGCGTTGCCGGCGTGAACCCTCCAGGAGACACGCAGCCTTACTCAGGAACGATTGAGCGCGTCCTGATGAGCCCCACCGGCGATCGCTTCTACGTTTCGATCACGCGCAATCCCAGCAACAACTCTAACGCGCGCTCGGCTGCCGTCGGCGTCTTCGACTTGGCGAGCGCGACCAAAATCGGCGAGTTGCCGCTTCGCTATCCGGCGGGCGTAATCGGACCAAGAATGGGACTGTCGCGGGACGGGATCCTGCTCGCCGTTGGTTTCCAGCGCGGGACGGAGGTTCAAGTTTTCGACACGTCAACCGATCGGGAGATCGACGCCATCCCTTTTCCCGCCAGCTTTGGTTTTGCGGCCCTGGCCGCCAGCTAGTTCCCGGAGGATCTTGCGAAGCTTCACCTTTTTCAGAGGCAAACGGTCAGAAGTCTAGTGCGGATCGCCGCCGGCGAGCAGTTGCACCGCGTGCGGGATCAGATCCGCGATGGCGTCGAGCGACTCGACAGCGCCCTTGGGCGATCCGGGCACGCACACGATCAGCGTCCTCCCGCGGGTACCGGCCAGCGACCGCGACAACGCTGCCAGCCTTGTCTTTTTCATGCCCTCGGCGCGCATCAGCTCGCCGAATCCGGTCAGTTCGCGGTCCAGGACGCGGCGGGCGGCTTCGGGCGTGCTGTCGCGCGTCGCGATCCCGGTTCCGCCGGTCACCAGGATCAGATTCGCGGCGCCGCAGAGCTCGATCAGTTTGGCCGCGATCTGATCGGGCTCGTCGGGAAGCAGCGCGGTGACCGTCACCTGCCAGCCGAGCTCGGTGGCGCGGGCCGCCAGCGCGGGGCCCGACACATCCTTGCGCATACCCAGGAACCCGGTGTCGGAAACGGTAAGGATCGCGGCGCGGATCATTTGCGGCGGTAGTCTCCCGATTTGCCGCCCGTCTTGCTGAGCAGGTACAGATCCTGAATCTCGATCGCCTTGTCCAGCGCCTTGGTCATGTCGTAAACGGTCAAGGCCGCCGCCGCGGCAGCGGTCAGAGCTTCCATCTCGACCCCCGTGGGACCCGTTGTCGTTGCGGTGGAGGTGATCCGGACTCCCTTCGCTTCCACCCGGCACTCCACGTCTACATGGGAGAGCGGCAGCGGGTGGCACAGCGGAATCAACTCGGACGTTTTCTTCGCTGCTTGAATTCCGGCGATCCGCGACACGCCCAGCGGATCGCCCTTGGGATTCGAGCGAAGCTGCTTCAGCACCGACGGTTTCATCCGGACAAACGCGTGCGCGCGAGCCGTCCGGCTGGTCTGGGCCTTGCCGGACACATCCACCATGCGCGGTGTTCCGGCGCTGTCGTAGTGCGAAAGCTTCTTCATTTGAGCAGGACTCCGATCAGTTCCCCCGCGTTCCACGCCTCGCGGTCCGGGCCGGCGACCAGGAAACAGTTCGAGCGGGCCAGCGCGGCCAGGTCGCCGGACCCCTTCCAAGGTACCGGGGTCACGGTGCTGCCGTCGGCGGAGAGATTCGCAGGCAGAAATCGCGTCAGCCCGGGCTTGTGCCGGAACGGATTCGTAAGCGCCGCCTGGAGCACTAGCAGCGGCGACTCGGTCCGCCCCGACAGCAGGTCCACCGCAGCCCGCGCGAAGATTTCGAATGTCACCATGGTCGACGCCGGGTTGCCGGGCAGTCCAAGGAAGAAGCGATCCTGCGCCGTTCCGAAAACCAGCGGCTGTCCCGGCTGCACCTTCACGCGATCGAAAAAGATCTTCGCGCCGAACTCGCCCAGCACAGTCTCCACGATGTCGTACTTGCCCGCCGAGACGCCTCCGGAGATCAGCAGCAGATCGGAGCGCAACCCCCACTCGATCATCTGCCAGGTGCTTTCGCGGTTGTCGCGAGCCACCGGCAGGATCTCGGGATCGCCGCCGGCGCGCGCCACCTGCGCCGCCAGCGAATAGGAATTCGAGTTGCGGATTTGCGATTCGCCGGGCTCCGTTCCCAGCTCGACGATCTCGTCCCCGGTGGACAGGATCGCCACCTTCGGTTTGCGAAACACGGCAACCCGCGCTCTGCCCGTCGCAGCCAGCATCGCGATCTCCGTGAAGCCCAGCCGGCGCCCGCGGGGCACGACCACTGCCCCGCGAGTCGCTTCACAGCCGGCGGGGTTGAAGGCGTCGCCGGGCGGCACGGTACGCTCCGTGACCATGAAGGCGCCGTCACGCGACGTCCATTCCACCATGATGACCGCGTCCGCCCCGGCCGGAAGCGGCGCGCCGGTCATGATCTCGACGCACTCGCCCGCGTTCACCGGACCGCTGAAGGACGATCCGGCCTTGGACTCGCCGATGATCCGGAGCCTTCCGGGAAGGTCCGCGGCGCGAACCGCATAGCCATCGCGCGCCGAGCGCGCAAACGGCGGATAATCGCGATCCGCGGCCGCATCTTCAGCCAGAACGCGGCCCGCCGCCTCCAGCAACGGGACGGTGTCGACGAACGCGGGCGCGCGTACACCTACCTCGCGCAGAATGCGTTCGCGGGCTTCCAGGAACGTGAGGGCCACGTAAAGATTTTAGGCTGTCAGCGGACTTCAACGATGCGCGGCTCGCGCACAGAAACGCTGCGGCCTCCGAAGAGGCGGTCCAGCGCGACCTGGCGAAAGCGGAAGATACCGGTCAATTGCCGGTTCACCATCACGCGCTGCGCGATGCGGCCCAGCGGTCCAAACGGGATGATGTACTCCACGCGATCGCCCACCAGCACGCCGTGCTCCGTTTCGCGAAACGTATGCAGATGCCGCCACAAAATGTACGGACCCTCCATCTGCTCATCCACGAAGCAATGCGGCGGGTCATAGTGAGTGATCAGGGTCTTCCAGCGCATCGGCAGGCCCATCCAGCGGATCCGGTAGGCGATCTCCGCGCCTTCGCGCATTGTCACCGGACCGTTTGTGGTGATCTGGAAATTGAGCCACGCGGGGGTGATGCGGGCCAGATTTTCCGGGCGCTCAAAGATTGCGAATGTCTCGCGCAAGGAAAGCCGGGTGATCATCTCGCAACTCAGTTCGTAGCGGCGCAGCGATCGCGGCAGCACCGCGGTGGCGCCCTGAGAAATCAGACTGGGGGTGCGTTCCAAAATCATCGTGTCTGGTCATAACCCGAGAGCTTTTGCCTGATCCGGAGTGAAGCGGCAGGAATCAAGCGGCGGCGCGGGCGATCCGGCCTTCCGCAGATTCAGCCGCGCGTCGAACAGGCAGGGGTCCTTGTCCAAGGCCCGCACCCATTCCGCTCTGGCTGTCTCCATCTGACCCAGGGCCGCCATCGCCACCGCGCGATTGTTGATCGCGCGAGCCGATTCCGGTTCCAGCGCCAGCGCCTGCCCGAACGCCTCCAGGGCAAGATCCGGGCGGTTGCTCTCGAGGTGTATCCTCCCTTCCTCGGATGCCAGGAGAGGATTCGCAGGGTCAATCTTTTTCGCCTGCTGGATCAGCACCAGCCCCCGTTCCGGCGGCAGGACGCGCGCCAGTTGGATCCTGGGGCGGATCTTGCCGGGCGCGTGGAGCAAGGCTTCGGTCCACAAAGACTCCTCGCTGCGCCAAAGCAGCGTTTGACGCACGCTGAGCGAGGTCCACACCAGCAAAACCGCGAGCACGGCCCGCGGAGCCCGGTTCAGCGCGCTCCCCAGCGCCGCCGCGAAACCGAGCATCGGCAGATACAGGCGGCGATCCGCCGCCAAATCGGCGGCGGGCAGGATGGAGGAGCTGGGCAGCAGCAGCAGGACTGCCGCCGAGATCCAGAATCCGAATTCCCCTCCGCGCCGGTACAGCATGATCGTCGCCACGATCACCAGAACCCAGGCGAGCAGCCCCGGCAGGGCGCCCCGTACGGTTACGTCCGGGTCCACCGTCAGGGGATGCGGCCAGATCAGCAGCGCCGCGTACCGCGGGATCTGGAAGCCTTGCGTGAAGAAGTAGTCGAGCGGCGCGATGCCCGCCGTGAAGCCGGAGCCTGAACCGGGGATCGCCTGCGTGGCCCACACCGCCCGCGCCCCGGCGGCCAGGGTTACCGCCAGCATCGCCGCCAGGGGCATCGCCGGTAGCCGGCGGGTCCGGGTCCATTCCCACGCTCCAAGAAACAGCGGGAACGCGGCGCATTCTTCCTTCGATAACAGCGCCAGAAAAAACCAACCGGCGGCGTGCCACTGCTTGCCGTTCAGCCAGGACCGGAAAGCCAGCAGGCAGAACAACGTCATCAGCAGCGTGGCGCGGGCAAACACGTAGTTCACCGCTTGCGCCTGCAGCGGATGCACGGCGAAGACACAGGCCGCCAGAATCGCCGCGTTCTCCGGAATCACGCGTCGAAGCGTCGAGTATGTCAGCCACGCGCAGCCCAGGTGCAGCATCAGGCTCAACGCATGCCAGGGGACCGGGTCCGCGCCAGAAAGCTGAAAGCTGAGCCAGAAGCTGAACCAGGTCAGAGGGCGCGTCTGCTTCCAGCTCCAGACCTCCAGCCAGCCCCCCGGCGATGTGATCGCGGGGTCGGAGAATAGCGCATGATCGTCGAACTGAAAGCTGCCCGCCAGCGATAATCCGAAGGCGATCAGCCCCAGCAGCAATGGGACCGCCTTCAAGCACCGGCTCCAAAGAGATCGCCGTGCAGTCCGGCGCGCGAAATCCCCGGCAGCTCCGATTCCTCGATCGCGCCGCAATTCAGGGCGCGGCGAAAGAAGTTCAGCAGGCCTTCTCCGGTGGCCTTGTCGTCGAACACCTGCCCGGAGCGCGTAGCCTGCGCCGCGCGATCGAGGAAGTTGCGCAGGCGTTCGGAGGCTTGCGGCAGACTCCCGCGGAAGTAGCCATAGACGGCGGCGTAGCGCGACACCAGTTGCGCCGGATGCAGGTCCCAGCTTTGATAAAAGCCGTTCCGCAGGGAGTGCCGGATGTGCCGCGTGTGAATCCGCCAGGCTTCGTGAACCGCTTCGCCATCGGTCCCGGCGGGCAGCACGTTGGTGGCGCCGTCGGAGACGCGGATCCCCAGCGGAACCAGCGCGGCCTGCATCCGGCCGCGGGCCAGGTCGCAGGCGGGATGCAGCATGTCCTGGTCGGCGGCGCTGATGCCCAGCGCGGCGGTGTAATCGTAGGCGCCGAAGTGCGCCGCCGCGATGCGTCCCGCGCCTGCGGCGGCGATCTCATTCAGGCAGCCGAGTGACTGCGGGGTTTCGATCATCACTTCGATCCTCATCTGTCCGGGCAGCAGCGCGAGCAGCGCCTCTACCTGCTCAGGCACGGTGACTTTCGGCAGCGTGACCACGAAGTTGGGGGGCGGATCGCCGAGGTGTGTCAGAAAGAGTTCCAGCGTCCGCGCGGCGCGAGCGCACGAAGCTGCCGTCAAGGGCTTGATCCGGATGCCGCAAAACGGTGGGAGCGTGTCGCGCGAATCCGCGACTGCTCGCGCCGCGGCGATCGCGTGCCCGTCTTCCTCCGCCGCGCTGCGATATCCATAGCCGTCTTCGAAGTCGATCCGCTGGTCCTCCACCGGCTCGCGGCGCAGTTTCTCCATCACCTGGTCCCGCACCGGCGCGAGCTCCGGGAACTCGCCGAACAACTCTAAAGTCTTCAGTGCGATTCGGCCGAGCTTGGCCGCCGATCCGGGGGCATAGAGGTGCGCGCCGCCGTAAACCACGTGGACCGGCTCGCGCGCGGCGGACGGAAGGGGTTCGCGGATCGCCAGAATGCGCTTCTGCAAGTGGTCAGGAAGCGTCATGAAAAGCAAATGCTATTATGTGGGTTCGTTTGCGCCCATGCCAAACGTCACCCCTCCCAGGCTGATTCCCAAACCGAAGACCGCCGCCGAAAAGCAGGCGCGGCTGCGGAAGATTCTCAACACGCTCGAAAAGCTTTATCCGGACGCGGTTTGCGCGTTGCACCACTCGAATCCCTGGGAGCTGCTGGTGGCCACCATCCTTTCGGCGCAGTGCACCGATGAGCGCGTCAACAAAGTCACGCCGGGACTGTTCGCGAAGTACCCGACTATGCAGGATCTCGCCCATGCCGACGTGCGGGAGATCGCCCTCGATGTGAAGTCCACCGGGTTCTTCAACAACAAGGCAAAGAGCATTCAGGGCGCGGCGCGAACCTTGATTGAGCAGTTCGGCGGCGAGATCCCGCGCGACATCGAGCAGCTCACCAAAGTGCCGGGGGCGGCGCGCAAGACCGCCAATGTCGTGCTCGGCACCGGGTTCGGAATTCCTTCGGGCGTGGTGGTGGATACGCACGTCACCCGGATCGCCAACCGTCTGGACCTGTCGCGGCAATCGGACGCGGTGAAGATCGAGAAGGACCTGATGAAGATCCTGCCACAAGATCGCTGGATTCTGTTCTCCCACCAGGTGATCCATTTCGGGCGTCGGATCTGCGTCGCGCGCAAGCCCAAATGCGCGGAATGCCCGCTCGATCCGCTGTGCTACGCCAAGGACAAGACGCTGGCCTAAGCGGATTTCGCGTTACCATGTTGGATTAAACCCATGGCGAAATTTCAGGGAGTCGACTACCTCAACATCGATTCGCAGTTCTCCGACCAGGAAAAGCTGGTCCGGTCCACCGCGCGGCAGTTCGTGGAAGATCTGGTGATTCCGGTGATCCGCGACTGCTACAACGAAGGCAGGTTCCCGCTGGATCTGATCCCGCGGATGGGCAAGCTCGGCTTCTTCGGGGCCAATCTGGAAGGCTACGGCTGCGCCGGCTTGTCCAACGTGGAGTACGGGCTGCTGATGCAGGAGCTGGAGCGCGGCGATTCCGGACTGCGGTCTTTCGCCAGCGTGCAGGGCGCGCTGGTGATGTATCCCATCCACACCTACGGCACGGAAGAGCAGAAGCAGCGCTGGCTGCCGGCGATGGCCAAGGGGGAAGCGATCGGCTGCTTCGGGCTCACCGAGCCGGGCTTTGGATCGAACCCCGCGGGCATGCTCACGAAAGCCGTCAAGAAGGGCGATCAATGGGTGCTGAACGGGTCCAAGACGTGGATCACGAACGGCACGCTGGCCGATGTCGCGCTGGTGTGGGCTCGGGCGGAAGACGGCATCCGCGGATTTCTGGTGGATAAGGGCACACCCGGTTTCCAGGCGCAGGAGCTGCACGGAAAGCTGTCGATGCGCGCCAGCGTCACCGCCATGCTGCATCTGCAGGATGTCGTGGTGCCGGAATCGGCGATGCTGCCCGGCGCCCGCGGTTTGAAGGGACCCCTGAGCTGCCTCACGCAGGCTCGCTACGGGATCGGCTGGGGCGTTTTGGGCGCCGCCATGGACTGCTACGAGACCGCGCGACAGTACTCCATCCTCCGCAAGCAGTTCGATGACCGGCCGATCGCATCGCACCAACTGGTGCAGGAAAAGCTGGCGGATATGATCACGGAGATCACCAAGGCTCAGTTACTCGCGCTGCACATCGGGCGGTTGAAGGACGCGGGCAAGCTGGAGCCGGCCCACATCTCCATGCTCAAGCGGAACAACGTCGCGATCGCCCTGGATGTCGCCCGCGCCTCTCGGGACCTGCTGGGCGGCAACGGCATCATGGATGAGTACCCGATCATGCGGCACATGTGCAACCTCGAAACGGTGAAGACCTACGAGGGCACGGATCACATCCACTGCCTGGTGATCGGCGAGCGTGTCACCGGCGTCGCGGCTTACAAGTAACCTACTTCGGCTTTAGAACCGCCAGGCCGATCTGCCCGTGCACGTTCTCGGCGGGGTGCGCGACATCGCCTCCGCCGAACCATACCCGAATGCCTTGCGGCGTGACCTCCACCGAGGGGTCGCACACCACTTTGTGATTCCAGGCCTGCGTCCCGCTGAGTACCGGCGCGCGCGCGTCACGCTGCCAGCGGACGCCGTCGCGGGAACGGGCGAGACCGATTCGCCGCGCCTCCTCGCGGTCGCGTCCGGTGTAGAGCATCCAGTAGTGGCCGTGCGAGGCCCAGACCGCGGGCTCGCCCAGGCCGATCTCGTCGAAAGCGCCGAATGCGCCCAGTTCCAGAATGGGGTTGGACCGCAGCTTGGTCCAGGTGACGCCGTCCTCGGATATCGCCACGCCCAAGCGCTGGCGCCGCGCGCGGTCCACCCCGAGGTAGTACATCACCAGACGGCCGCCCGCGGCGATCACATAAGGGTCGGCGACGTCGCGCTCGTCCCACGAGCCCCGTGGACCGGTAACGAGCACGGCGGCGGAGTGGCGCTTCCAGTTCACTCCGTCAGCCGAGCGGGCCAGCGTGATGCGAACCGGATCGCCGGCCTGATACCAGTACAGGATCTCGCCCCGATGAACGATCGCCGAGCCGTTGGCCGCGATGTAAGTACCCTCCCAACCCTCCGGGGAGAGGACGCGGCCTAGCCTTCGCCACTCCAGTCCGTCCCGGGATTCCGCCGCGCCGGTGTGCCAGGTGCGGCCGTCGTAGCCGGAGTAGAAATTCAGATAGCGGTCCTGAAAGCGGATCACGGAAGGGTTCAGGACATCCACCGTGTCCCAGCCGGCGCCGCGCCCCAGAACCGGCGCCGGCCGCACTTCCCATTCGAAGCCGCGGGGCGCCGCGCCCGGAACCGGAGGCAGCGTGAACTCCGCGTATCGCCCGCAACCCGCCAGCAGGGCGCAGGCGGCCAGGGCGATCCGCTTCACACCGGCACCCGAATGTGCAGGCCGGCGCCCGCGCCCGGCCGCGAGTCAATGGTCATTTCGCCGTTCAGCATCTTCACCCGGCGCTTGATGCTGCCCGGACCTAACCGCAGCAGTTCCAGTTCTTCCAGGTTGTAAACGCCGCTGAACGGGAATCCGGAGCCGTTGTCCTCGATCGAAATCTCCAGCTTGGAGTCCACCTTCGCCAGCGAAATCGCCACGCGGGTCGCGTGCGAGTGCTTCTGCGTGTTGTTCAGCGCCTCGCGCAGGATCTGCAGCAGCTCCAGCGACGTTTCGGTTTCCGCCGGGTCCAGAAAATCGCCGCTGAGGAAGGACGCGGAGATATTGGTGTCACGCTGGAACTGCTCCACCATGCGGCTGACGGATGCGCCCAGGCTGACACCCTCCTCGGCGGGGCGCATGGAACGGACAAAGCTGCGCAACTCGCTCACCTGCGCGCGGCACAAATCTTGAAGCTGCTTCAATTCGTCCGCGGCCGCGTCGATATCCCGGTTCATCAGCTTGCGCAGGATTTCGAGCCGCATCTGAAAGCTGATGAAGCTTTGCAGGGGGCCGTCGTGGAAGTCGTGCGCGATGCGCTGGCGCTCCGCCTCGCGCGCGCCCTGCGCCTCGCTGCGGTAGAGCACGGCCTGGCGGGAAGCGTGCGAAAGCCGGTCGAGCAGGTGGCGCTTGTGCACCGCGCCGATGCTCGCCACCAAGCCGCCGGCGACTACCACCGCGCGAAGCTGCGCCGTGTCTCCCGACGGAATCAGGAACACGAGCACCACGGCGGTGCTCGATACGATCACCGTGCGAATCCAGTCATGATGCAGGATCGCGGACGACATCAGGTACGCCCAGGTGATCACCGCCAGCCACGCCCCGGCGGCAGTGGTGCCGATCGCGATCCAGAGAAGAAAGAAGCCGGTGTCCGCCGCCAGGCTTCCGATGGCATAGGTGCCCGTTTCCATTCGCCGCGAAAACAGCGCCACAATACTGAACGCGGTGTAAACGCTCAGCAAGAGGACGACCAGGAATTGCGGCGCCGGATAGGCAAACCAGTACAGCAGCGTGCAACCGAAGGCCAGGATCGCACGCACGGCGCGCAGGGAAACGCGCCATAAGTAAGGGAGCATCTTTGTCTAGCGGACGTAGAGGAACAGGCGGTGGCTTCGGCCCTCCCCATCGTCGTCAATGTCCACGGTTTTCACCGGAGTCCACGCGGAGAACTCAAAGTCATGGGTGACGATTCGCGTCCCCTTCTTCAGTTGCTTTTCCAGCATTGGGCGGATTTTGTCGTTGGAGGTCGGCAGCAGGTAAACGGTCAGCAGGTTCGCCGACGAATAGTCCTGCTTGAATATGTCGCCGTGGATGATGCGCGCGGTTTTTTTCAGACCCATCTTCTCGATTCGATCCGAACTCTGCTTATGCAGCGAGTCGTCAAACTCGATTCCCGTGGCATCGGCCTTAAACTTGTCGGCCGCCATGATCACGATTCGCCCGTCGCCGGACCCGAGATCGAACATCTTCTCGCCGGCTTTCAAGGCGCCCAATTCGAGCATCCGCTGGACCACCGTCTCCGGCGTCGGATAGTAGGGAGCGAGCTTCTCGATCTGCTCCTTGGGCGCGGCCGCCTGCTGCGCAAACATCATTCCCGCCGCCGCCAAGCCCGCGAAGATACGTCTGGTCATTGTTTTTTCTAGCCCCTACGGTTCAATATACACTCGCACGCGATTGCTCGCCTGACCGCCGGTTTCGACGTAAAGCTCCGCCGGTCCGTAGTTCACCAGCTTGGGCAGTTCGACTTCCACCAGGTAGAAGCCGATGTAGCCGGGGGCCAGAACGGCACGTGTTACGTCAACCGGAACGCGATCCACGTAAACCTTGACATCCGATACCACGACCGGCGGGTTCTCCAGCGGCGCGGCGATGCCGGTGGGCCATTCCGGCCGAACTCGGCCCAGGCCCGTGCACAGGATCTGGATGCGAGAATTGCTCCGAGCCGGCTTGGCGCCGTCCAGCACCAGGCCGGAGTCCGCGTCCAGCACCATGGGTGCGCCGTCGCGATCGACGAAGATCGCCGGCGAGGTTTCCCGCAGCGGGAGGCCGAACCTCGCCCCATCCAACGCCAGCGAGAGCGTCGATCCTTGCGCTTCAAACGGCACCTGCAACTGCGATTCGCCCGCGTCGGCCGACAGCACCGGCACGGGAAAACCGTTCGCCTGGGCCTGCCGGATCCGCATGCCCACAACGCTCAATAGCGATCCCGGGGCGGCGGCGCGCTCGGAGTAGTCGGCCGCGCTTAGGGCCTTGGGAGCTCGCTCGCGATGCGGCGCCATGCCGGCATAAACGCCTTCCCCCTCCATCGCGACATACAGTTGATAGCCATTCGGATCCAGCAGCACATCCTTGGCGGCGGAACCCGGGGGCAGCCCTTCCAGCCGTGTCCAGGGCGTGGCGGGCGCCGCCCGTAACAGGTCTGCCAAGGTGGAGAAGACGCCCAGGCTGGTGGCGATGTAGATGGCGCCGGTGGACCGGTCCGCGACCACGCCGTTCACCGCCGCCTGTTCGGGCAGATTCGCCGAAAGATCGTCCCAAAACTGGCCTCCGTTTTGCGTGCGGAGGACCCGGGGACCGGTACCCTGCCTGGCGACCACCGCGAGAGCCAGGCGCGGATCGCCGGCATCCACCCAGATCCGGGAGACCGGACCGGCGGGAAGCCCGAACGTGCGCCAGGAACGGCCGGAATCGCTCGAAACCCACAGCCGGCCCTCCACGGATCCCGCGTAGATCCAATCGCCTGCGGTCCGTAGTGCGGTAATCGCCGCCCCGAAATTGGCGGATAAAGCCAGACGGCCGTTCATTTCCGCGGCCAGGTTGCCGTCGGAGACCGGCCGCCACGCCGATTTCTCCCCCGGCATCCACTCCACCGGCTGGGGAATTCCTTGCAGCATCGTCAGGGCGACCTGCACTCCGCGCCCTTCGCCCGGGGTGGCCAGCAAGCGCTCCACGGGGAGGGCGGGCAGCTTCTGGCCGACTCCGGTCCAACTCATGCCCTGATCCACGGATCGCCACAATCCCGTCGCCCCGGCTACCAGAATCTCGTCCGGATCGGCGGGCGAGACGGCCAAATCCGCCAAGCCGTCTCCGATCAGGCTCTGGTTGCGGTGCGCGGTTACGTTGGTCCAACTGGAGCCGGCGTCCTCGGAGCGATAGACGAACCGCCCGAAAGCATAAACCCTTGTTTCTCTTGGAGATCGAGCTCGCGTGGCGATGGCGGGCTCAGGCAGGCGGGCGACTCTTATGTTGGCTCCGCGGGGCGGAGGCTCGCTTTCTGCGGAAGGACGCCACTGCTCGAAGTCGTTGGTTACAAAGATCTTACCAGCGGGCGTCCGGGCGTAAACGCTGTTGCCGTCAGGCGAAAACCAAACGCGAGCCACCGGACCGCCGGCCACCGACGCCAAACCCAGATCGATGCCGGTATTGCCCACGCGCCGCCACTCGGTCTGCGGAAGCAGCACGGGGGCGAACGCCAGGTTGAAGAAAACCAAGGCGATGGGGGCCGCGCCGCGCTGTGTAGCCTTATGACTCATGCGCCGAGTCCATTGTATCCTTTACGATCGGCGAAAACCGGGGAAAACTGCTGATTTGCCTTGATAAATGCACCGGCTGTCCACTTGCTCCCGCAATTTTGGTGGTAGACTGATGTTCTGCTGGTGGTTGGAGCGGGCAGCCCAGTCTGCCGGCCGGGGTTTTCATGCGGGTGTCGAGCCTCAGTATCACGAAGGCAGTGTGGCTGCTGGCCATAACGCCGCTCGTGTGTTCGGCGCAGTTCTCCGGCGATACCGCAGCTAAGGTTATTGTCGCAGAAGGACGTGTCGACGTGCTTCGCGACAACCAGCCCTGGGCTCTCAGTCCCGGCGATACCATCCAGGTCAAGCAAACCATCGTCACCGGAGCGGACGGCCACGCGGTGTTCCAGGTTTCCGACGGCAGCCGTTTTGAAGTCTTTCCGAACTCCCACATTGTTTTCCGCAAGAATCCGCCCACGTGGGGGGATTTGCTGGACGTCCTGGTGGGCCGAGTGCGAGTGCACATCCAGAAGTGGGGCAACCGCCCGAATCCCAACCGGGTGCTGACGCCGACGGCGGTGATCACGGTTCGCGGGACCATTTTCGATGTCGCCGTCACGGATGATGACGAGTCCACGGTCGTGGAAGTGATCGAGGGCGAAGTGAGCGTACAACACGCTCTCCTGCCCCGCGGCGAAGCGAAGATTTTGACCGTGGGGCAGTCGATCAAGATCTCCCGTGGCCAACCGCTGGAAGCGAAGTTGTTCGATCGCGGGCAGATTGCAAGCAGCGGGATGCGTACCATCCTGGATGCCGTGATCACGGCGACCCAGCAGATTGGAAACCGCGGCGGCGGCGCCCCGGGCGCTCCCGGCGGGTCCCCTGGCCCCGGCTTGCCCGGATCCACACAGCCGACACCACCGCCGCCTCCGCCTCCTCCTCCCCCGCCGCCTCCACCCGGAAACTGACGCGGTTCCGCGCGCTCCGTGCGAAACTGAAGAAATGATCAGGCAGTTCTGGGCCTTCGTTTTCCTGGCCGCGGCCGTGAATGCCTCCGGGCAGTCCGCGCCTGCCGAATGGGACACCCGGCAATCCATCGACGCGCTGGTGCGCAGCCTGGAACGCGCAAAGCCGCTCCTCGAGCAGGCGGAACCGGACAAGTGGGTGTCCAGGGGAGCTTCGGACGTCTACGTACAGCAATTTCAGTCCCTTAAGCACGAAATCGAAGCCGGACGGGCGGCAGCGGCCGATTTCAGCCGCAAGCCGGATCAGATCAGCCCGGCGCTCGCCTTGTATCTCCGCCTGGAAAGCCTGGAGAACCGGATGAATTCGATCGTGGAAGGCATCCGGCGCTACCAAAATCCCGCCCTGGCGGATCTTGTCCAGAGCCAGGTGAGCGAAGTGACCACGAATCGCGAGCGGCTGGGGCCGCTGCTGCTCGATCTCGCCAAGGTTCGCGAGCAGGAGTTCCAGATTGCCGATCAGGAAGCGCAGCGGTGCCGGGGGTCGCTGAGCCGCCAGCCGGTGCGCAAGAAAACGGCCGAGCCACCCAAGCAGGAGAAACCGTAAACCATGACGCCCTCGCCCACCATTCCGGTCTACACTTGTTCCATTTGCGGCGAGCCGTCCGTGGAGATCTGCATTTACTGCACCAAGGATGCCTGCGGCAACCATCGCTGCGAGCGTTGCCGGCGCTGCAGTGATTGTTGCCAGTGCGACAACTACAAGGTGAAGAAGCTTCCCGACTGACAGGTTCCAGAGCGCGCTTGCGCCGCGCGCCTTGATGGTGATTGCAATTACCGGATTGCTCCAAGTCCAAAGGTTCGAGCCGCCTGAAGGCTGCGTTGCGGGCATCGGCGATCCACAGGGGCGCTTGTGATCTGGCAACATGGTCCCCATGCCTCGTTTATTGGCAATCCTGCTGGCTTCCGCTCTGTTCGCGCAGGAACCGTATAGCATTCCCGCGGCGGACGCGCCGGAGCTGGCGCATCGCGGCGCATACAAAGCGGGCGTGCGGACGCTGGAACTCGTGAATCCGGGCCAGCCGGACATTCTGCGGTTCGATAAGGAAACGAAGAAGGCCCCGCTCCACGACCGCAAGCTGCCCGTCGAGATCTGGTATCCGGCGGTCATCGCGGACGGCCAGAGGGAGCACACCGTATACACCAGCCCAATGCCGCGTTCCTGGCCGGGCGTGCCGCCATCGTTCCAGTTCCCAGGCAAGGCGCTGCGGGACGCGCCTCCGGCCGCGGGCGGTCCTTTTCCGCTCGTGATCGTTTCCCACGGTTACCCCGGCTCGAGAACGTTTCTTACGTACCTAACGGAGAACCTGGCGTCCAAGGGCTACGTGGTGGCGGCGATCGACCATACTGACTCGGTTTTCGGCGCGACTCGTGAATTTGCCAGCACGCTCTTGAACCGCTCCAAGGACCAGTGGTTCGCGATCGAGGAGATCGGCAGGCTGGCGCGGCAGCCGGGGCATTTTCTCAACGGGCTCGTCGATGCTTCGCGCGCGGCCATCACCGGCTACTCCATGGGCGGCTATGGAGCGCTGGCGAGCGCGGGGGCGGGATACAGCTCCAAGAGCGCGGTGGCAAGTCTTGTGCCGGGCGGCTACCTGGAGGAACTGCTGGCCGGCAATGCCGGTTTCACCGGGCGCAATCGCGCAGCGCTGAAAGCGATCGTCGCTATCGCGCCATGGGGCGCGCAGCCACCCATCAACAGTTGGGACCCCGAGGGTCTGGCCGCAATCCGGATTCCCGCGTTATTCATCGCCGGGGATCAGGACGACGTTTCCGGATTCGAGCAGGGGACGCGCAAGGCGTTCGAGGGAGCTGTAAATTCCGATCGCTATCTGCTAGTGTACGAAAACGCGAGGCACAATACGGGAGGCAATCCAGCGCCGCCCGAAGCGCGGTCGAGCTTCGCGGCTCTCGCCTTTTTCGACGAGCCGGTGTGGCGTAAGGACCGGATCGCGGCGATCAACCAGCACTTTATCACGGCCTTCCTCGACCTTCACCTGAAGGGTGACGTCGCCAAGCGAGCCTACCTGGAGGTGCCGGAGAGAACGAACGGGTTGAAGTGGAACGCCTCCCCGGGGCAGCCGGATAGTGGAGGTTTCAGCAGCGGCGCCGATAGCGGTGGAAACCGCTACTGGAAGGGGTTTCAGCGGAGGTGGGCGGTGGGACTACAGATGCTGCGCGGCACGCCGGCGCAATAAGAAGAAAGGCGCGCCCGGCCATTAGCCGGGACACGCCTTCCATAAGCCGGAAGTTTTAGTCGCGCTTGCCCGTCATTTTCTCCCAACCGTAGCGAACCGCGCCCTTGACGTTGTCCCAGGTGCTGTTCGGATTGTTGCGGAGATAGTCCGTTCTCAGCGTGTCCTGAACGTCATCCCAGCTCCGTCCGGAATAGCGGGTGTCACGAGCGGACCGCCCGCCGAACTCGTACGCGCCGCGATAGCTTTCAAAGTCGCTTCCGCTGGTGGAATAGTTGGATTGCCAGTGTTGGCGGATGTCGTCCCAATCGAGGCCCGGCCGGGAGCCGCTGTAGCCGCTACCCATCCCGGAAGGTGCATAGACGCGAGAGAACGTTCCGCGGCGTTCCCCGCTTTCCGTACCGGAGCGGCTGGCGC
The DNA here is from genome assembly GCA_019748195.1 of Bryobacteraceae bacterium. GTDB lineage: Bacteria > Acidobacteriota > Terriglobia > Bryobacterales > Bryobacteraceae > JAIEPW01. Next base: position 27,422 of record JAIEPW010000015.1, on the reverse strand, counting down.
CCGTGACGCTGCCAGTGGTCCCGGCGGAGGCTTGCGATCCCGTACTTTGCGAACGGCGCTCGCGCGAGGTGGCGCCGGTAGTGGACGTGGGAGTTTGCGTACCGCCGCCCATCCCGCCGATGCCCAGCGTGCCGCCGGAGTACTGGGAGGAACTGTCATCAAAGCGATTCCAACCGGAGTCGCGGTAGGTGCGTCCGCGCTCTTCGACGTCCACCGCGCCGTTGCGATCGAGAATCCGGCAGATCTCATCCGTTCGCCCGTTATTGGCGTGAACGGTGACCAGAGTGCCGCCGCGGCGAACGGATTCGGCGTAGAGGTTGGCGTCGTCATCCGGGATGCCCTGGTCGCGCAGCAAGCCCACCAGCCCGCCGCCCGCCGCTCCAACGGCCGCGCCGCCCAGCATTCCCATCAGGGGTCCAGCGGCGATCACGGGTCCGATGCCCGGAATCGCCAGCGCGCCAAGGCCGAGCAGGAGGCCGCCGAGCGCGCCGATCCCAGCTCCGATGGCGGTATCGCGCCCCACTTCTGACTCATTGGTTCCCGCGGTGGAACCCGTGGAAGTGGACGATTGTCCCAACACGGAACTCCAGCGTCCTTCCTGGTCATTTGCGACCAAGCTGATATCATCCCGAGAAACTCCGCTTTGCGTGAGTTCCCGCACAGCGCGCTCCGCCTGCTCGCTGGAGTCGAAGACTCCGACAACGGTGGTCGAGGTTGTAGTAATGGCCATGGGCAGTAATCTCCTTTGCCCGCGTAAGAGGGAGCCCCTCCGGAGATAGCTTCGTACCGCGGATGCTCGGGAGCAAAGTCCTACGATGCTACAGCGCCAGCAGCGGAATCCGGTTCAAGGCTTGCCACGTGAGAAAGAAGACGGCGGCGGCCAGGATGGCAAAAACCGCCTGCACCAGGCCGGGAGAAAACCGCAGTCCCAGCAGGGGCAGCAACTGAAGCCCGTGCATGCCGGCGAAGTGAGCTACGCGGAGGTCCCCAAACCGGGTACTCCAGTTCAGGAAGGGAAGTCCGGGACCTCCGTCGGGGGCGCCGACGGTATGAGCCCGGTTGAACACCAGCAGCAATCCCTCGGCGCTGGTGAGCAGAAACAACACAAGTCCCAGGCGAACGCCACACAGCACGGCCGGCGAAAGCGAATTCGAGGGCTTGCGATACAAATACAAAGTCCACGCCGCCATCGCGGTATTGACCATGATGAAAAAGCCCATCAGGCTGAACAGCGCCCCATCCAAAGGAGAATCGGAGTTGAAGTGCGAGAGCTTGCCGCGGGCGGCCTGTCCCACGATCACGGTCATCTCCACGCTCATCGCCAGGAAGATGCCAAGGCTGATGAGCCGCCTCGGCTTCACCGGAGCCGGAGCGTGATGCAGCAGCACGGCCATGGTCCACACGAATGCCAGCACGGAGATCTCGAATTTGATGGGCTTGATCCAGGGATTGATGCCGAGCACCTGGCGCGTATCGAGGAGCAGGCCCACCAGCGATACCGCGAAGAGCGCGACGTTGAACCATCCGGCCCACCACAGCCAGCGATTCGCGCGAATCTGATCAAAGAGCCTCGTCAGCATCGATCACCTTCCGCAGGGTCACCCGGAGAATCAGGTAAAGCAGCAACCCTACCGGCCCCAGAAGGAACGTCAGCACCAGGCAGGGAATCACCAGAAGGTGCGGCAGGCCGTGGCGGCCAGCGTCGCGCACCTCCCAACTGCCGATGAACAGGTCGAACACCAGGTAGTGAACCCATCCGGCAAGCAGCAATTCCGGACGCTCGAACAGCTTGGCGACCTCCGCCAGGGAACTGAATCCGCCTTCCGCTCCGGGCGAGTGGCGCAGAAACAACCAGGCATACAGGGCGCCCAGTAGTACGGGAATCGCAAACGTCGTATAGCGCTGCGTCCAGCGCCACCGTGGAGCGAAGGTCAGCAGCATCCATCCCGGCATTACGGCCAGGTTCGCGATACCGAACAAAGTTTCCGCGCTCATCCGTGTTCGTAACTATACAACTCCGGCTGCTATCATGCTGGGTTCATGGGCCAATACTCGATCGGCGTCGATCTCGGCGGGACCAATCTGCGGGCGGCGGCGATCTCGGCCGAGGGCAAGATGCTGGGCAAGATCGCCGCCCCCACGGACGTCTCGCGCAGCCACGCGGAGTTGATTTCGAGCATCGCCGCGGCCATCGGACAGTTGCGGGACTCGCTGGGGCGCGAAAACCTCGCCGGAGTCGGCGTGGGCGTCCCCGGATTCATCGACATGGACAAGGGCCTGATCGTCGGTTCCAACAACATTCCCCAACTGGAGGGCGTGCCGGTGCGGGCGGAGATCGAAGGGATTCTGCAAACGCCGGTGATTCTGGAAAATGATGCGAACGCCGCCGCCCTCGGTGAATCCTGGATGGGGGCGGGGCAGGGAGTAGCCGACCAGATTCTGATTACGCTGGGCACCGGGATCGGGGGCGGGATCATCAGCGGAGGACGCGTGCTTCACGGATATCGCGGGATGGCCGGGGAAATCGGGCATATCACCGTGGTCCCGAACGGGAATCCCTGCGCGTGCGGGAATACGGGTTGCCTGGAAAAGCACGCCTCGGCCACGGCGATCCGGTCCATGGCTCTGCTGATGGGGCTGCCGGTGACCGAAGCGCGGGATATCTATGACCTGGCGATGAGGGGCAACCCGCGGGCGCGAATGATCTTCCAGTCGATGGGGGAGGCGTTGGGCATCGCGCTGGCGACGCTGATCAACGTGTTCAACTTCCCGCTGTATTTGCTCGCGGGCGGTCCGCTTTCCGCCTGGCAACTGTTCGCGCCCCCGATGTTGGCCGAAATCGAGAAGCGATCGTTTGCCTACCGGCACACCACGCCGCGCATCGAAGCCGCGAAACTGGGCAATGAGGCAGGTCTATACGGCGCAGCCTACCTTCCGTTTCAGGCCGGATCGTGATTCGCTGCGCGTGGCTCGGGCTAGATACCGGAACCGGAGGCACGCGGGCGCTGCTGGTGGATGAAGGCGGCGGGGTGATCGCGGCGAACACGGCGGAGCATCCGCCGGTGTCCATGCCGCGCCCAACCTGGGCGGAGCAGGACCCCGGCGATTGGTGGAGCGCGGCGTGCGCCGCAATCCGGCAGGTGCTGCGCGCCGCGCCCGACATCGAGGTCCGGGGAATCGGACTTACAGGCCAGATGCATGGCCTGACCCTGCTTGATGCAGCCGGCGAAGTGATTCGCCCGGCGATCCTATGGTGCGATCAACGCACGCAGCCGCAGGTGGACGCCCTGAATCGCGAAATTGGCGGGGACGCGATCGTGGCGGCGATCGCAAACCCGATGTTGACGGGGTTCACGCTGCCTAAGCTGCTGTGGGTTCGCGATCACGAACCGGAGAATTTCGCCCGGATCCGCCGCGTGCTGCTGCCCAAGGATTATGTTCGTTTCCGGCTTACCGGCGAGTTTGCCAGCGATGTCACGGACGCCAGCGGCACCGGGTTGTTTGATGTCCGCGAGCGTCGGTGGGCATCGGATCTCGCCCGGCGGGCGGGCGTTTCGCTGGAGTGGCTGCCGCGGGTGTTCGAGTCGCCGGACACCACCGGCGTGATCACTTCGAGCGCGTCCAGCGCAACGGGCTTGCGGGCTGGAATTCCAGTGGTCGCGGGCGCCGGCGATCAGGCGGCGAGCGCGATCGGGAACGGAATCGTGGAGCCGGGGTTGGTTTCCTGCACCATCGGAACCTCCGGAGTGGTATTCGCGCAGATCGACGATGCCGCCTACGATCCGCTGGGCCGCGTACATACGTTTTGTCATGCCGTGCCCGGCAAATGGCATGCGATGGGCGTGACGCAGGCAGCGGGGCTGAGTCTCGAATGGGTGCGGCGGCACGTGCTGCAGGGGGCGTCTCATGAGGAGACGGATGAGTTGGCGGCTCAATCGCCTCCCGGCGCAAACGGGCTGTTCTGGCTTCCGTACCTGATGGGCGAGCGCACGCCGCACCTCGATGCGGCGGCCCGCGGCGGATGGCTGGGCCTGACGGCGTCGCACACGCGCGCGGATCTGATACGGGCCGTGCTGGAGGGCGTCGCCTTCAGCCAAGCCGACAGCCTGGAGGTGCTGCGAAGGCTGGGCGTACATCCGCACTCGATTCGCCTTTCCGGAGGCGGCGCGCGCAGCGGTGTCTGGCGGCGGATTTTCGCCGGTGTGTTCGGCGCTCCCGTGACGATTCTGGAGACGCAGGAAGGTTCCGCGTATGGCGCCGCGCTGTTGGCCTCCGGATTTCGCGGAGTTCGCGAGGTGGAGACGGTGCATCCGCGGGACACTGGGGTTTACGCCGCGGCTTATGCCCGATATCGAGAGCTGTACCCCGCCTTGCGAGACTGGTTCGGTTAGCGCGGGCACTTCATTCCACTGCGATCGCCCGATCGAGGCGAGGCCGCGGCGGCGGGGAATCTGGCGCGAAAAGCTACAATGAAGCGTGCGAATCGCGGTGTTAGGCCTGGGCTTCATGGGTGTCACGCATCTCAAGGCCTACCGGAAGGTGGCGGACGTGGAGATCGCGGCCGTGTGCAGCCGTGACAGCGTGCCGCTGGTGCAGCAGTCCGGCAATCTGGACCTGGCGGAGGAACCGCTGGACCTGTCCTGCTATCGCCACTGCCAGGATTTCCAGCAGGTGATCCTGGATGCGGGTATCGACGCCGTGGACATCTGTCTGCCCAGCAACCTCCACGCAGGGGTTGCGATCCAGGCGCTGCAGGCAGGCAAGCATGTGCTGGTGGAGAAACCGATGGCGTTGGATGCGGCGTCGGCTCGGGCCATGATCGAAGCCGCGGCGCGGGCGAATCGGGTGCTGATGGTGGGTCACGTACTCCGCTTCTTTCCCGCTTATCAGGCGCTGCGCGCGGCGCTGCAAGGCGTCGAGGCGTGCGTGGCGATCTTTCGCCGCCGCTCCGGCGCGCCGGGATGGTCGCAGTGGATGCGCAACTTCGAGGAATCGGGCGGCGGCGCCTTCGATCTGCTCATCCACGATGTCGACTTCGCCCTGCACTTGTTCGGAGCGCCTCAATCGCTTTCCGCGACAGGCTACTCCAGTCCCGTTGATTGCGTCGACGTGATCACGGCAACGTGGTACTACGAATCGGGGCTTTCGGTGGTGATCACTGGAGGGTGGCATCCCAAGGGGTATCCGTTCTCGATGGAGTACACGGTGGCGACCTCGGAAGGCACCATCGAGTACAGCTCCGCGGGCCGGGTGCCGACGTTCTTTCATCGCGACGGGGTTGTCGAGCCGTTGGGTGACTCCGTTGGCGACGGTTTCGCGGCCGAATTAAACTACTTCGCCGAGTGCGCCCGCCAGAACCGGCAGCCGGACCTGTGTCCGCCCGGCGAGTCCGCGCTGGCGGTGGCCATGGCGCGCCAGATGATCGGGGCGCGCGCGCGCCGGGGGGAACGGATTCCGTGCGAATTGTAGATCCGCTGGAAGTCGGCGTGATGTTTTGGGCGGGTCGCGATTCCCTGGAAGGCGTGCGGCGGATCGGATTTCGGTGCGGGCAACTGGGGATCGAAGAGGACGTTTCCCTGCCGGGCTTGCAGTACGAGTTCGGCGATTTCGCGCTCGCCACCGTGTTTTGCGCATATGAAGGCGAGGACTACGCCGATTTCGCAACGGTCGAGCGGACCGTCGGCTTCATTCCCAGGGCGTTTCGCGCCCGGCGGGTGGAGCGCACTCTGCAAGTGAGCGATTGGGCGGCGCAGTTCGGCGTCTCCTCGATTGCTTGTCACATCGGCGTGGTTCCCGAAGACCCGCGGCATCCCGATTTCGCGGGCGTTCTCGACGCCGTTCGCCTGGTTTGCGATCGCGCGGCGAGTAACGGGCAGACCTTCGCGCTCGAGACCGGGCAGGAGCGGGCAGATGTTCTGTTGGAGTTCTTGAGAGAAGCGGATCGCGACAATCTCAAGATCAACTTTGATCCGGCCAACCTGATTCTCTACGGCACCGACGATCCGCTGGAGGCGATCGGCAAGCTAGCCCCGCACGTTGTTTCCGTCCATATGAAGGATGGCGATCCGCCGGAGCCCGGCGCGGCCGGCACGCTGGGCAGGGAGCGGCCTTTGGGTTCCGGATCCGTGGACATTGCCACATTCTTCGAGAGGCTGCAGGATGCCGGATACCGCGGCATTCTGGCGATTGAACGCGAAAGTCGCGATCCAGAAGAGCGTTGGCGGGATATCGCCCAGGCGCGTGCACTCCTTTTGGCCCTGAAAACAGGCCGTCCTGCCCCAATGGGTTGAGGGTTACCGGACGGTGAAGTATCCTTAAGTTACAAGAATGTTGTCTGCGCAACGGCTGCGGCGCAGGCGGGTCTGTCGCGAGTTAAAGGGGTTACTGCACATGTCTCGATACCTGCGGGCTTCCGCTATCGCCTTGTTACTGTTCGTGTTTCTTCCGGCTGCCTTCAGCCAAACCATCGACTCGATTGTCAGTGGCACTGTCGCGGACCCATCGGGCGCGGTGATTCCCGGCGCCACGGTCACGGCGGTGAACGTGAACACCGGTGTGACGGTGCGAACGACGACGAACGCCAGCGGAACCTATCAATTGCCGCCGCTGCAGCCGGGCGCCTACCGCATCAGCGCGGAGAGTACGGGTTTTAAGAAATCGGTTCTTTCGGAGATTAGTCTGGGTGTCGGCAGCCGGCAGAACCTTGATTTCACCCTGGAAGTAGGCGTGGTGACCGAATCGATCGAGGTCTCGGCCAGCAGCGAGAACGCGTTGCAGACCGTAAGTTCGACCGTGGGCGGCACGGTGGCCGGAAAGAGTGTGCTGGAGTTGCCGCTTCCGGCGCGCAGCGCCTTCGGATTGGTGTCGACGCAGGCCGGGGTGGTGGGCAGCAATTTCTCGGGAGGCCGGATCGGACAGTTGAACATCACGCTGGACGGCATCAACATCCAGGACAACCGGATCAACGGCGGCGTGGCTTCGCCAATCTTCGCCAGCGTGGACAAGATCGAGGAATTCCGCGTGGTGACGGCGCCGGCGGACGCAGAGCTGGGACGCGGCACCGGCCAGGTTCAAGCGATCACCCGGTCCGGAACGAATCGCTTCAGCGGATCGCTTTTCGAGTTCCATCGGAATAAGGTTCTGAACGCCAACGACTGGTTCAACAATCAACGTGGACGCGACGCGAACGGAAACGAGATTTCTCCTCGCGACTTCCTGATCCGCAACCAGTTCGGCGGACGACTCGCCGGGCCGGTCGTGAAGAACAAGCTCTTCTTTTTCTTCCTGTATGACGCCCAGCGTGAGGTGTCGCGTGAAGCCGTGAACACCACCGTGCTGACGGCGACGGCGCGGCAGGGACTTTTCCGCTTTTTCCCCGGCGCGCAGAACGCGAACGCGGAAGCCGCGAATCGCACGGTCGATTTGTCGGGGAATCCGGTGCGGCCGTCGAACGCGACCGGCGATCTGCAAACGATCAACCTGTACTCCTTCGATCCGAACCGCACTAGAATCGATCCCTCGGGCGCGGTGGCGCGGATGCTGGCGCTGTCCCCGCTGCCCAACAACTTCCGTTTCGGCGACGGTCTGAACACGGCTGGCTATACGTGGCAGAGGCCGGAAACCTCCAACCGCGATCAGTACAACGGCAAGATTGACTGGTCGGTGAACGACAACCATCGCGTTAGCTACAGCTATACGCGGGAAAACTCGAATGCGCTGAACGCTCTGGTGGCCCAGAACTTTCCGGACGCGCCGGGCGGAAGCAGCGTGGGACGGGATGAGTTGCACACGGCCACGGTGACCTCGACGATTCGCAGCAACCTGCTGAACGAATTCCGCGCCGGAGTCTTCCGGCCACGACTGGTTTTCACGACACCGTGGGAAGATCCCGAGACGCGGGCTCTGTATCCGGCGACGGGCAACGGGCAGTCGTATGTGATCGACTTCCTGACCATCACCGACCCGCTGAACCAGGGCAACGATCCGCAGGGCCGGATTACGCCCGTGTATTCCTATTCCGACATCATCCGTTACAACCGCGGTAAGCACGCCTGGAAAGCCGGTGGAACGTTGCAGTTCACGTCTTCCAATGGCTTCAACTCTTTCAGTGTGTTCCCGCGCGCCGTCATCGGATCCGGCGGCGCGCCCATTCAAGGCATTCCGAACGTGCCCGGTATCGGCTTGAACAACGGACTGGCGCAGAACATCTTGAACAACCTGGCGGGAGCTTTGGCCAACGGCACGCAGGCATTCAACGCTTCCGCCCCGCCGAATCCAGTGTTTCTTGCAGGCGAATACAAGCAGCGAACCTGGCGGCAGCGGGAAGTAAGCTGGTTCGTTCAGGACGACTGGAAGGTGACGCGGCGGCTCACGCTGAATCTGGGCATCCGTTGGGAGTATTACAGCGTGCCGTGGGACGCGAACGGGCGCACAGCTTCGCTGGTAGGGGGCTCCGCGGGCATTTTCGGCATCTCTGGTTCGACGTTCGGAGATCTGTACCAGGCGGGGCGCGTGCAGAACGGCCGGCTGACCGATGTAGAACTGACCGGTAAAAACTCACCCAATCCGGACCGCAAGATCTACAACGACGACTGGAACAACTTTGCGCCGGCGGTCGGAATCGCCTATAACCTTCCCTGGTTCGGCGAGAACAAGACCGTGATCCGCGCCGGCTTCGGCATGGGCTATGAGCGCAACTCCTTGCGGAACTTCGACGTGGTCGCCGGGGACCAGCCGGGCCTGCGCGTAGTGAACAACTTCCGCCAGGGATCTTACCTGAGCCTGCAGAACATTCCGCTGCCGCTGTCGCCCACGGGGCAGCCGCTGTCCACGGTCGCACTGGAGGACCGCGCACAGACGGCGCGCGCCTACGACTCCAACCTGCGAACTCCCTATGTTATGAACTGGAACGTCGCCATCCAGCGCGCTCTGCCGGGCAATGCGACTTTCGAGGCTCGTTACGTGGGCAGCAAGGGGACCAAGTTGTTGCGCGGCGCCAACATCAACGAGGCCAATATCTTCGAAACGCAGATCCTGGATGCGTTCAACGCGGCCCGCGCCGGCGGCACGCATCCGTTGCTTGACCGTATCTTCGGCGGCTTGACGGTGCCGGGCGCAACCGGCGGCGTCGTGGGAACCACGCGCACGGGCGGCGACTACATGCGTAACCTGGCGACGACGCAGGCACAATTGGCCAATAACAATGTCGGTGCGTTCGCCACGTTCCTGAATGCAACGGCAGTCGCAACCACCGATCCGCGGACTTCGTTGCCCGGAGGCTGGCTGCGGCGCACCGGGTTGCCCGAGAATTACATCGTGGGCAACCCGCAGTTCGGAGCCGCCAATCTGATCGGGAACTTCGCCAATTCGACCTGGCACTCACTCCAGTTGGAGTATCAGAAGCGGTTCTCCGGCGGCTGGACGCTGCTGTCGAACTACACCTTCCAGAAGGCGCTGGGCGAGGAGGAAGGCGACGGCCAGGACCTGCTCGACAGTTTCCGCAATGGGCGCGATCGCCGGTTGGAGAAGCGGCCGCTGGCGTTTGGGATCCGGCACGTGCTCCGCAACTCGGGCCTCTACGAGCTTCCCTTCGGTCCGGGCAAGAAGTTCTTCAATCAGTCCAACGGCATTGTGTCTCACATCGTGGGCGGCTGGCAGATCGGCGGCATTTACAACGTGTTCGCCGGAGAGCCCATCAACCTGACCAGCGGCCGGAGTACTTTCAATCAGTTTTCCGGGGATGCGACGCCGATGATCTGGGCAGCGTTGAGCTCGGGCGCCGCCCGGGTGCAGCGTCTTCCGAATGGCGTGTCTCTGTTCCCGGACTGGCGGCAGATTCCGGACCCGGACCGCAACAACCTGACCACGACGGCGAACATCCGCAGTCTTTCGCAGAACCTCGCCATCACGGACGCCAACGGCAACCTACTGTTGTCGAATCCGGCGCCGGGACAGTTGGGCACGCTGCAGCCGTTCTTTTTCACGGGCCCCCGGACATTCCGGCTGGATATCAACGTGATCAAGAACTTCCGCCTGGCGCGGGACGGGCGGTGGGAGTTGCAGCTCCGGATGGACGCGATCGACGCCACCAACTCGCCGCAATTCAGTTCCGACGTGGCGAACGGCTTCCTGAATACGGACATCAACAGCCCGAACTTCGGGCGTATCACCGATACCTCGAGCGGGACGCGGATCGTGGTGATCAGCGCGCGGTTGAATTTCTAGCGATCCCTGCGTTTTCGTAGTCTGGAGAGTGAGGCGGAGCCGGGCGAAAGCCCGGCTCTTTGCCGTTGAAGTATTCCACCACCCCACAGGCTTACGGACATTTCTTGTCCAACATCCCCCCATCAATCGCCGATCTAACACCTGGGGCGTGACATACTTCATGGACGATCTCGAAGCCATCAAAGATTTCTTGATTGAGAGCGCGGAAAACCTGGCGCGGCTGGACCAGGAGATGGTGGAGTTGGAGCAGCGGCCGCGGGATCCGGCGCTGCTGGCGAGCGTTTTCCGCACCATTCACACGATCAAGGGAACCAGCGGTTTCTTCGGCTTCGACACGCTGGGAGAGATCACGCACCTGGCGGAGAATCTGCTCTCGGAGGTCCGGGACGGCAGGCGGGAGCTGACGACGGGGCTGGTATCGCTGATCCTGCGATCGGTGGATGCGGTGAAGGAGCTGCTGGGGGCGATCGAGGAAACCGGCAAGGAAAGCGGGCGGCAATACCGTGAGTTGCGAGCGGCGCTGGAAGAGGCGTGGCAGAGTCCGGGCGAGGCGCCGGCGGAGACCGCGATGCCGGAGGCCGAAGGGGAACGCGCCGCCAAGGCGGGTGTAAGCGACACGACCATTCGTGTCGATGTAGGTCTGCTCGACAAGCTGATGAACCTGGTAGGCGAGCTGGTGCTCGCCCGCAATCAGATTCTGCAATTCAACGCCGGCCAGGACAACGGAGCGTTCAACGCCACCTCGCAACGCCTGAACCTGATCACCACCGAGCTGCAGGAAAACGTGATGAAGACACGGATGCAGCCCATCGGGATGGTGTGGAACAAACTGCCGCGGGTGGTCCGGGACCTGGCGCAGAGCTGCGGCAAGCAGGTTCAACTCGACATGGAAGGAGCTGAAACGGAGCTGGACAAGACGCTGATTGAAGCGATCAAGGATCCGCTGACGCATCTGGTGCGCAATGCCTGCGATCACGGCATCGAGCGTCCGGAGCAGCGCGCCGCGCGGGGCAAGGCCTCCACCGGCAGGCTGAGCATGCGGGCGTATCACGAAGGCGGCCAGGTGAACATCGAGGTTTCCGACGACGGCGCGGGAATCGATCCGGCGAAGATTGCCGCCAAGGCGGTGGAGCGCGGCTTGATCCGCGCCGATCAGGCTTCGCGGATGAGCGAACGGGAGGCCTTGAACCTGGTGTTCCTCCCCGGCTTCTCGACGGCGGCTCAGGTGACCTCCATTTCCGGCCGCGGCGTCGGCATGGACGTCGTGAAGACAAATATCGAAAAGATCGGCGGCACGGTGGATCTGAGCAGCCGTCTTGGCGAGGGCACGACGGTCAAGATCAAGATCCCGCTGACCCTGGCGATTATCCCGGGGCTGGTGGTATACACGGCGGGGGAACGGTTCGTGATTCCGCAGGTCAGCCTGTTGGAGCTGATCCGCCTGGAGGGGGAAGGGGGCGGCGGGCAGGTGGAGCGGGTGCAGGGCGCGCCGGTGTACCGGCGCCGTGGACAGTTACTGCCGCTGGCCGACTTGAATCAGTTGTTGGGCTTGCAGTCGGCCCGCGAGCGGAACCCGCAAAGCGATGTGATGAACATCGTCGTGCTGCAAGCCGAGGACCGGCAGTTCGGATTGCTGGTGGACGGGATCTCCGATACGCAGGAGATCGTGGTGAAGCCGCTGGGCAAGCATCTGAAGGGCCTGAGCGTCTATGCGGGCGCAACCATCATGGGCGACGGAAGGGTTGCCTTGATTCTCGACGTTCCCGGCGTGGCGGAACGTTCCGGCGTGCTGGGGGGCCGCGCGAACGCTTCGTCGGCGCGCGCACAGGCGCAGACCGAGGCCGTTGAAAACGAACGCCGCCGGCTGCTGCTGTTCCGGGCGGGCAAATCCGAGCGTCTGGCGGTTCCGCTCGAGACGGTGGCGAGGCTGGAGGAAATTCACTGGGATCGCATCGAAAAAGCAGGCAGCCGGCAGGTGGTCCAGTATCGCGGCGAGATCCTGCCGCTGGTGGACCTGGTCTGTCTGCTGGACCGGGGCGCGCCGGAGCGCAAGGCCTCGCGGGAGCCGGTGCACGTGGTCGTCATCAGCGACGGAGCGCGGCGCGCCGGTTTGATGGTGGACCAGATCGTGGACATCGTGGATGAGCGGATCGAGATGCGGCAGGCGAGCCGGATGCGGGGCTTGCTGGGATCGGTGGTAGTGGGCGGCCGGGTGACGGATCTGCTCGATCTGCACATGGCGGGGCAGGAGGCCTGGGGCGCGGAGTTCGCCGAGACCCGTTTCGCGCGGAAGGGGTTGCGCGTCCTGATCGCGGACGCGTCCGCCTTTGGACGGGGGTTGGTGCGGGAGCGCCTGGAGATGGAAGGGATGCGGGTGCTGGAGGCAGCATCCTCGCGGGAAGCGGCGGAACTGCTGGACAAGGATGCTTGTGAGGTCCTGTTGCTCGCGCAAACTCTGGCGGGCGGGGATGCAGTGTCGGCGCAGGCGTCGCGGAAAGGGATCCCGGCGATCCGCCTGGCGGGCAGCGAGGCGGAAGCCGAGGAGTTGCGGCGGGAGCGTCTGGAGGCTCGCTTCCAGTTCGACGCGGAGGGTTTGCTGGCGGCGGTGCAGCGCAGTGTTCCCCGCGGCGGTGCGGCGGCGATCGGCAGGCTCGCCGAGGCGGTGTCGGCCGAGGATGATGCCTCGCGGCCGGTGGTGATGGAGGAGAAATGACGGACCAGCATTCCGGGGAGACGACCCATCAATACGCCACTTTTTCGGTGGACCGGCTGTTTTTTGGTATCGATGTCCGGACCGTGCAGGAAGTGCTGCGGACGCAGGAGATGACTCGCGTTCCGCTGGCGCCCGCGGTGGTGGACGGGCTGATCAATTTGCGCGGGCAAATCGTGGTGGCGATCGACATGCGGCGACGGCTGGGACTTCCGCCGCGGCAGGGCGGGGAGCCGATGAACATGGTGGTGCGCGGCGATGACGGCGCCGTCAGCCTGCTGGTGGATGAGATCGGAGATGTGCTGGAACTGGGCGGGGAGAATTGGGAGCCGCCGCCCGAGAATCTGGACGTGGGGCGGCGGGGTTTGCTGGACGGCGTGCACAAGCTCGACAAGGGCCTGCTGCTGATCCTGAATATCGCGCGGGTATTGGATGTGTCGGGCTGCGAAGCGGCGTGATCGCGGAGCGGGCGGCTGTCCGGGCTGGGGCCAAGAAAGAGAACTGGGAGAAAACGACTTTATGAAGAGATCGGTATCGGGTGGTGCGGTTGCCGACGTGACGCCTGTCGCGGCGTCGTTGGAGACGTGGAAGGGCGCCTTGGACGCGCTGGGAACCTGCGTGTTCCTGACCGACGGGGACCTGACGGTGGTGTACCGGAATCGCGCCGCGGAGGCGCAGATCCAGGCCCTGGGGGGCAAGGTGGAGAAGCTGTTCGGCCTGGCTCCCGGTGAGGTGATCGGCCAGACGATCGAAGCCCTGCCGGGGCACCGCAAAGGCGGCGTCCGGAGGCTACTCTCGGACGCCGCCCGCTTCCCGGTGGAAGGTCAGGTGGAGTTGGACGGGTTCGCGTTGGAGCTGACCGTGAATCCGGTGGAGAATGCCGAAGGCGCCGTGGAGGGGTACGTTCTCAACTGGGTGGACGTGTCAAAGCATTCCCAGGCGGAACGGGAAATGGAACGCGCCCAGTCAATGATGGACAACCTCCCGCTGATCGTGATGTGCGCCGACAATGAATACAACATCCGCTACATCAACCCGGCGGCGAAACAGCAGTTGAAGAAGCTGGAGGCGTATCTTCCGTTCCCAGTGGATCAACTGCTCGGCAAGTCGATCGACATTTTCCATAAGAAGCCGGAACACCAGAGAGCGATTCTGGCCCAGGCCAAGCAGACACTGCCGCGGCGCATTTCGTTCTCGCTCGGGCCGGAAGTTCTGGAGTGGCACATCACTTCGGTGTTCGGGGCGAGCGGCGAAACGATCGGCACGATGATCGCCGGCGAACTGATTACCGAGCGTGTGAACTCGCTGAAGCGGGCGGAAGAGAACCGTGTCAACACCGGCATCCTTAATGATGTGCTGGAGGAGTTGGGCAAGGCGAACTCGGTGGAAGAGGCGGTGAAGACGGTGCTGCTGCAGATGCAGGCGGCATGGGGGGCGAGCTACGGCAGCTACTGGAGGCTGGATCCGACCGACAACCTGTTGAAGTTCGGGAGCGAGACCGGGGTGGTCAGCGAGGAATTCCGGCAGGTGAACCTGACTACCCGCTTCCGCGAAGGGGAAGGCTTGAATGGCCGGGCGTGGCGGGCCAGGGACCAGTTCTTCGTTCGCGACCTGGGCGAGTTGACGGATTGCGCACGCCGGATTCCGGCGCAGAAGGCGGGTGTGAAGGCCGGTCTGGCAATCCCCTTGACCGCGTCCGGGCGGGTGATCGGAACCATGGACCTGTTCTGGAACGAGGCCATCGAGCTGTCGGACTCGCGCCGGGAAACGGTGCGGAGTTTGATGCGCCTGATGGAAGACGCGCTGCGCCGGCTGGAGATGGTGGCGCGGGAGAAAGCCGCGGAGGCGGAGCTGCGGGCGAAGATCGATTCGATTCTGCGCGTGGTGCAACTGGCCGCCAAGGGCGACCTGCGGCAGCCGATCACTGTGGCGGGCGAGGACGCGATCGGGCAGATGGGTGTCGGGCTGCAGGCCTTCATGGATAACCTGCGGGGCTGGATGCATCAGATGGGGCAGAACTCGCAGGCGCTGGGGGCGTCGAGTGAGGAGCTGAGCGCCATCAGCCAGCAGATGGCGAAGAACGCCGACCTGACCTCGGCGCAGTCGACGGTGGTGTCGGCCGCGGGCGAGGAAGTCTCGAAGAACGTATCGGTGGTGGCGGCGGGCAGCGAGGAAATGCTGGCTTCGATCCGCGAGATCTCGAAGAGCGCCAATGAGGCGGCGCGGGTGGCGAAGTCGGCGGTGGCGGCGGCGGATTCGACCAACACGACCATCGCCAAGCTGGGCGAATCGAGCACGGAGATCGGCAAGGTGATCAAGGTGATCACCTCGATTGCGCAGCAGACCAATCTGCTGGCGCTGAACGCGACGATTGAAGCGGCGCGCGCGGGAGAAGCCGGGAAGGGCTTCGCGGTGGTCGCCAATGAGGTGAAGGAGCTGGCCAAGGAGACCGCGAAGGCGACCGAGGAGATCGGGCAGAAGATCGAGGCCATCCAGGCCGACACCAAGGGGGCCGTGGGAGCCATTACTGAAATCAGCGCGATCATCAACCAGATCAACGACATCTCGAACACGATCGCAAGCGCGGTGGAGGAGCAGACGGCGACCACGAACGAGATCGGGCGCAACGTGAACGAGGCGGCGCGCGGAGTCCGCGAGATCGCGCAGAACATCTCGGAGGTAGCGACGGCGGCGCGCAGCACCACGGAAGGCGCCGACGACACGCAGAAAGCGGCTCGCGCGCTCAGTGACATGGCCACTCAATTGCGATCCTTGGTGGCCCAGTTCCAGGTGTAGCCGGAGGCAACGCAATGGCGAAGGCGCTGGTGGTAGACGACTCCAAGACCATCCGCAACGTTCTGGAACGAACGCTGCGGGAGATGGGGTACGAAGTGCGGCAGGCCGAGGACGGCCGGCGCGCGCTGGAGGTCCTGGAATCGGAGGCGGGGGAGTTCACGCTGGCGCTGGTGGACTGGAACATGCCGGTGATGAACGGCCTGGAGTTTATCCAGGCCGTTCGTTCCGACCGCAGGTGGGCCGGGCTGCCGCTGATGATGGTGACGACGGAGACGCAGATCGAGCAAATGCGAACGGCGCTCGAGGCCGGGGCCAACGACTACGTGATGAAGCCGTTCACCGATGACATCATCCGGGACAAGCTGAAGCTGCTCGAAATCTGGCGGTAAGAGGCCCAGAACACAAAAAGGGGGAAATGGTATGGAAGCTGGAGCCGGACTGCGAACTCCGGTGCGGAGGACAATCGCCCCGGGGTCCCGGATCCGGGTGATGGTGGTGGATGATTCCGTGGTGATCCGGCGACTGGTAAAGCATGCGCTTACCGAGGATCCCTCGATCGAGGTGGTGGGGGCGGCGGCGAACGGCGCGGTCGCGATGCAACTGATTCCCCAATTGAACCCGGATGCGATCACGCTGGACGTGGAGATGCCGGAGATGGATGGTCTCGAGACTTTGATTCAATTACGAAAGCTATATCCCGCGCTGGTCGTAATCATGTTCAGCACTTTGACGGCGCGCGGCGCGGAAGTGACCATCGATGCGCTGACTCACGGAGCCAACGATTACGTAACCAAGGCGGCGAACGTAGGCTCGCTCGACCAGTCGTTGGAGAAGCTGCGTAGCGAACTGGTGCCCAAGATCCGGCAGTTTTTCGCCTTCTCGGAAGCGCCGCGGAAGCGAGCGGTGGCGGCGGCGCCATTCCGCAAAGCGGTGACGCCGCGCGCCGTGGGGATCGCAGTGTCCACGGGCGGTCCTGCGGCGCTCGCGTCAATCATCCCTCAATTTCCGGCGGCGTTCCCGCTACCGGTACTGATCACACAGCACATGCCCCCGCTATTCACGCGCCTGCTCGCCGACAGGCTGCAGGCGGGTACCCGCTTGAAGGTCAGTGAAGCGGTGCACGGGCAGAAGATTGAGAGCGGGCATATTTATGTGGCGCCGGGCGACTATCACCTGCGAGCAGCCCGGCGTGGAGTGCATGTGCAAGTGGAGCTCGACCAAGGCCCGCCGGAGAACTCCTGCCGGCCGGCGGCGGACGTAATGTTCCGCTCCATGCACGATGTGTGGGGCGGAGGCGTTATCGCGGCGGTGCTCACCGGCATGGGGCACGACGGGCTCCGCGGAGCCGAGTTGCTGCGGCATGAAGGAGCCACCGTGATCGCGCAGGACCAGGAGTCCTCCGTCGTCTGGGGGATGCCCGGGGCCGTTGCATCGGCCGGGCTCGCCGATGCCATCGTCGACCTCTCCGAGGTGGTGCCCGAGATCCTCAAGCGGGTCTGAACCATGGCAGGCCAGACCGAAACCTTCACTACCGGCGGCGGGCGGGCAGCCGATCTCACCGCCGAAAATTACCGTTTCCTTCAGGAGCACCTGTACAAGGCTTCCGGAATCATTCTGGAACCCGATCGCAATCACCTGCTGGAGGTCCGCCTGCTTCCGCTGCTTCGCGAGCAGAAGCTGGTGAGCCTGAATGACCTGTGCGCGCTCCTGCGCGCCACTCGCGACCCCGTGGTCAGCCGCCACGTGGTGGAGGCGATGACCACCAATGAAACCCTCTTCTTCCGCGACGCTCACCCGTTTCAGGCGCTTAAGAACGAATTGCTTCCCGCGCTGGTGGAACTGCACAAGGACACCCGGAAGCTGTCCTTCTGGTCCGCGGCTTGCGCCACGGGGCAGGAGGCCTACAGCCTCTCGATTCTCTTACTGGAAATGGGTTTGGCGGATTGGAATGTGCAGATTCTCGGGACCGACCTCAACCAGCAGGTGGTCGAGAAAGCGCGCGCCGCACGGTACTCGCAACTGGAGGTGAACCGCGGGTTGCCCGCCCAGTACCTGGTCAAGTACTTCACCCGCCAGGGTCAGGATTGGGAGTTGAAACCGGAAGTGAAACGCTTCACGCGATTCGAAACCTTCGACCTGCGCTCCAGCATGGCGCACCTCGGCCCGTTCGATTTCGTCTTCTGCCGGAACGTCCTCATCTACTTTGACGTGCCGACCAAGAGACAGATTCTGGAAGGGATCCGCGGGACTCTCTTCCGGGGCGGCCACCTATTGCTGGGATCGGCCGAAACCACCATCCACCTGGACAACCAGTTCCGGCCCAGGAGCATCGGCAGTTCGGTGTTTTACCAGGCCCCCTGATGGCCCCTACTCGATCCAGCCCAACTTCCGCAACTCGCCCAAAGGCTCCCCGGCGTTGAACGTGCGCAGCGACGCCACCTGCCTGCCGTCCTGCAGCGCCACCCCGTACGGCGGATCCTGGAACTCAAACACCGCCCTCAGCTTCTCATGCTCCAGCGTGGTTGCCGCCCGCAGCCCGGTGTCTCTCAGGAAGGCCGCGGCGAACTGTTGGTCCTTGGTTGGCGCCACTATGATGCGAACGTCGGATTTCCAAGCATATTTCGACATCGCCCGCGCCGCCTGATCACAGTGCATGCACATCGGGTCATAGAAGTACACCAGCACCCGGCCTTCGCCCAGCGCAAACGGCTGCCCGTCCGCGATCACGCTCTGCGGCGCGCGCGCGCCGGTCTGCTGGACAGTGGCCACCCCGAACATCACGCCCGCGAACACCGCGACGCTACCCAGGATCACCAGCGCGTTGCGCAGGCCGCTGGAGGGCTGCGCCCACCACCCTGCAAGTCCCGCCATCGCCAGCATCGCCGCGTCTCCGATGAAAAAGCCGGGGCCCACGGTGCGCTTCACCCACGGGAAGCAACTGCAATCCTTGCCCACCAGTGTGGAATAGTTCCATCCGACGTAGATCATGAAAATGACCAGCAGCGCCACCACCAGCCATGCGCCCCAGCGACGGAACCGCGGAACCAGAATCATCGCGCCAGCCACGGTTTCCACGATCGACAACCCGAGCGTGAACGGCAGGCTGACTGCGTGCCATACCTGCAACTGCTCCAGCATCGTGGACCACTGGTAGGGATTCGCTATTTTCCAGACTCCCGCTGTAAGGAACAGGACCGCAACGGCAAAGGCTAACACGTGGCTGATCCAGACTTTCCAGGCCGGCAATTCCGCGGACGGCACCAGGTCCAGAACGGAGGCGCCTGGACGGTACTGTGCCATACTTTCATCCATAATCTATATTCTAAGGCGTTCCGGCGGCCGCTCGACGGACAGGAGCCGCCATTGGGAAATCCCGTGACACCGCTTGAGAAACTGGAAACGATCCCCCGCCTGACTCTGGCATTCGCGCCGACTCCGGTCACCGAGTTGGCCCGCCTTCGCGCCTTCCTGGGTCCGGGCGCGCCCAAGCTGTTTCTCAAGCACGACGATTACACCGGACCGGGGTTCGGCGGGAACAAGGTCCGCAAGCTGGAGTATGTGCTGTCGGAGGCGATCCGAGCAGAAGCCGATACCGTCGTCACCTGCGGGGGTATCCGGTCCAACCACTGCCGCATCACGGCGGCGCTGTGCGCCGGCATCGGCTTGCGTTGCGAACTCGTGCTGAACACGCCGCAAGGCGCGCCGGAGGACACGGCCAGCCTGTGGCTGGATCATCTCTACGGCGCGACGGTGCACCGGGTGAGTTCCCGCGAGGAGCGCGGCGCGGCCATGGCGCAGGCGGCCGAGTTCCTGAGGCGGCAGGGTCGCAAGCCGTTCGTGGTTCCGCTGGGAGCCTCCACGCCTTCCGGCGCGCTCGGTTTCGTGCGCGCGATCGCTGAGCTGCGCCAACAGACGCCCGCTCTCGATTGGATTTTCCATTCCACGTCTTCGGGCGGCACGCAGGCGGGAATCGATGCCGGGCTGCAACTCCACGGCTTAAACCAGGTGAAGCTGACGGGCGTCTCCGCGGACGATTCCGCGGAGTCGATTAGCTCCGCCGTCATGGAGATCCGCCAGGGGGTCGGGGAGCACGTGGGCGCGGTGTTGGGCGGGCCGGTGGAGGTGGACGACTCCTTTGTCGGACCCGGTTACGGGCTGTCCACTCCGGAATGTGAGGAGGCAATCCGCCTGCTCGCGCGCCATGAGGGCGTGGTGCTCGATCCCGTGTATACCGGAAAAGCAATGGCATGCCTGCTGGCGCGTGTCCGCGCCGGTTCGTTCAAGCCGAACGAGACGGTGCTTTTCTGGCACACCGGCGGTGCGATGGGCCACTTCCGCGCACCCGCAGCCTAGAATGAAGGCATGCGCTTCCTTGCTGTTTTTCTACTGATCGCCGCGCCGCTGGTTTCTCAGAAATTGGAAGGGATCTGGACCGGGACCCTGGACGCGGGCGTCGCCAAGATGCGCGTGCAACTGCACGTGGAGCGCGATGCGGCCGGGAAGCTCACCGGCCGGTTCGACAGCGTGGATCAAGGCCGGATGGGAATCCCTCTTACCACCCTCCGTTTTGACGATCGCGCGGTTCGTTTCACCATCGGCGGCGCCATCGAGTATGCCGGGCGGATGTCGGAGGACGGGAACCGCATCGACGGCGCCTGGAAGCAGGGTGCGGAAATCGCACTCCAGTTCACGCGGGCGGACAAGCCGATCGCGATGAAGCGCCCGCAGGAGCCTCCCCTGCCTCTGCCTTACCCGGCGGAGGAAGTCGCGTTCGACAATCCCAAGGCGCCGGGAGTGAAGCTGGCGGGAACGCTGACGATGCCCGCCGGCCCTGGTCCACACCGTGCCGTCGTGCTGATATCCGGTTCCGGCGCGCAGGACCGCGACGAATCGGTGATGGGGCACAAGCCGTTCCTGGTCCTGTCCGACTATCTCACGCGCGCCGGTATCGCGGTGTTGCGTTATGACGATCGCGGCACCGGGAAGTCCACAGGCAATTTCGCCACCTCCACGACGTCCGATTTCGCCACGGACGCAAGCGCCGCCGTGGAGTTCCTGCGCGGGCGAGCGGGCATCGATCCCAGGCGAATCGGGATCGCGGGGCATAGCGAGGGCGCGATTATCGGTCCCATGGTGGCCAACGCGCGGGGGGATCTCGCGTTCGTGGTGCTGATCGCGGGCCCGGCGGTTCCGGGCGAGCAGGTGCTGTACGCGCAAGGACAGGCAATCCTGAAAGCCGGCGGCGCAGCTCCGGAAGCGCTCGCGCAGCAATTGGATATTCAGAAGAAGATGTTCGGCATCCTCCGCGAGGAAAAGGATCTGGCCGCCGCCGAGAAGCGTCTGAAGGAAGCCCTGCCGGCAAAAGAAATGGAGGGCCAGATTCGCAGCCTTCTCAGTCCCTGGATGCGCGAATTCCTGTTTTACGATCCGTCGCCCGCCATCGAGAAGCTACGGGTTCCCGTACTGGCGGTCTTCGGAGCACTGGACTTACAGGTGCTCGCTTCGCAGAACGCCCCGGTCATGGCCGCCGCGCTCGAAAAGGGAAGTAATCCGGACTGGGCCATCCTGAAGCTGCCGGCGCTGAATCACATCATGCAGACGGCGAAAACCGGCGGGCTGGAGGAGTACGCGCGGATTGAGGAGACCATGTCGCCGGCAGCGATGAAGGCGATCGCGGACTTCATTCTTCGGGTCGCCAAGTAGGTCAACCGCCCGATCTATCTTGAAATATTCAAGTGACGAGCCGCGTTGCCAGGCCAGAAACTTCCGGCTATACTCCAGGAGTTCGCCGAAAGGCGGAACGCGATCTTATGTATAGAAATGCCTTATATCTCCTGATGATCTGTGCTTCCAGCGGCGCGCAGGAGTCAGGAATTTCCTCTGACATTCTCATCAAGATCGTGGGCGCCGGCGCCAATCGCCTGGCCGTCGCGGAGTTTCGCGGCAATGGCGTCGGCACGGCCGAGATGTCGCGCTTTCAGGAAGTGCTATGGGGGGAGTTGCAGGAAAGCGGCGCAGTACAGCTTTCCGCCAGAAGCGTCTGTCCGGCGGCCGGTCCACAGACCTGGGAAGACCTGACCCCCGACTCGGCGAACGCCTGGAGAACTCCGCCGTGTGCCGCCAGTTTTCTTGCCTTCGGGTACGCCGCGGCGCAGAACGGACGGCTGGTGGTCTTTGGCTGGTTGTCAAGCCTTGCCGGCCCGCAAGCTTCACAGGTGTTCGGCCGCGTATACCACGGCGATCTCAGTCCGCAGGGGGCGGCGCTGGTGGCCAGGCGCTTCGCGGCGGATATCCTGCAGTCCTTCGGATCCGAACCACTCTCGAGGTCTCAGATCTTCTTCGTGTCCGACAGAACGGGACACAAGGAGATCTGGCGAATGAACCATGACGGCTCCGCCCAACGACAGGTCACCGCGATGAAATCAATTACGTTTCAACCGGCGGTCTCCCGGGACGGCCGATGGCTCGCATACACGACCTTGGCAGGTCTGAAGTACGAGATCCGGCTGCAGCCGGCGGACGGCGGGCGAGCCCGTGCGGTCGGACACCCGCGGTCCGCCCTGAATCACACGCCGAGCTTCAGCCCGGACGGAACGCGGCTGTACTTCTCGGCGTCCGTGGAGGGCTGGTCCAATTTGTTCACGCTGGATCTGGCGGACGGGAAACTGCATCGCCTGACCACTGCGCGCGCGGTGGAAGTGGAGCCGAGACCGAATCCCAAAGCTCCAGAGACAGTCGTCTTCACATCCGGGCGGAGCGGGCGTCCGCAGTTGTACTCGATGACGGGCGAAGGCTTGGACGTCTCCCGCGTGACGACGGGCGTGGGTCAGGCTGTCAATCCCAACTGGCACCCGGACGGGCAGCACTTGGCTTTCGCCTGGACAAACGGCTATGAACCCGGCAACTTCCATGTGTTCATTATGGATTTCCGCAGCCGCATGGTCGTGCAATTGACGAGGGGCGAGGAAGTCTCGGAAAATCCCGTTTGGGCCTCAACGGGCCGACACCTGGCCTACGCGGTCCGGCAGCGCGGGACCAGCCAGGTCTGGTCGATGCTGGCCGACGGCTCAAATCAACGGCAACTCACCGCGTTCGGCAGCAACTCGCAACCGGTGTGGGCTCGCATTCCCGCGGACTGAGCATCTCGCCGGAGCCGATCGCCGGAGAGCGGACGATGCCCGTACCGGTGGAGGTCGACGTGGCGAAGCGCCTCTCGAGTTGTGGGGCCACTCCGTTGACGCCGATCAGTTTGGTTATACTAAACCGTTCCAGTCATGGGGAGACTCGTCACGGTCCAGGAAGGCGACAGCCTCATCAGCCTCGCGTATGAAGCCGGGTTCCTTAATCCCAACACCGTCTGGGATGACGAAGCCAACGCTGAACTCCGCAAGCTGCGCACCCCCGGCGTGCTCGCGCCCGGCGATCAGATTTACATTCCCGACAAAGTGGAGTCGAAGCGGCAAGCCGCCACCGGCGCCACGCACGAGTTCGTCCTCAACCGCTCGCCCGCCTACTTCTCCGTCTTTCTGCATGACGAGTGCGGCCAGCCCTACGCTTCCTGCCGTTACGAGCTCACCATCGACAAGCAGCAGTTCTCCGGCAAGACGGCATCCGACGGGCTGCTGTGCCATGCCATCCGGCCGGACTCCCGGGCCGGCACACTCAAACTCTGGCCCAACCCCCGCGATCCCAGCGAAACGTACGAATGGGCGGTCAAGGTGGGCGACATGGATCCCGCCGGCACGGTGCGCGGCGTGAAAGGCCGCCTTCGCAATCTGGGATATCGGATCGATGAATTGAACGACGAAATGGACGACCAGACCCGGGAAGCGCTCCGCGAGTTCCAGCGCCATCTAGGACGGGAAAACCCGACCGGCGAAGTGGATGACGAGACTCGCGACGCGCTCACGTCGCTGCACAACGGACACTGATGAGCGAACGCTACCTCAAGTGGGACGGCATCTGCCTTACTGGTCCGCTCGACAGCGCGGACAACCGGCTGCTATGGCGCAACCAGGATAAGCCGGGGACGCCACCGGCGCCGGAGCCGCTCAATGGAGTGGGTCCACCGAGCAGCAGTCCCAACGCGGGAGCCGCGCTCGCGCTGCAGCGCTCCGAGGTTTGCGTTGACGAGGTCAGCGCCGTTTTTGCGCCCATTGAGGAGTACGCGATCATCAAGCTCAGCTTCAAGCGGCTGGAAGCCGTCGGATGCCTGGTGCTGCAGATTCACGACGCGGACGACAATCTGGTGTACGCGGAGCGGCTGGATCGCGACACGGTGCAGAAGCTGGCCGACAACCGGGCGCAGATCGAAAGCCTGACGCCGCCGCTTGCCGGCGGCCCGGGTCCGCTCCCCGCGGCAAAGCGGGTCCCGCGCTGGAAGGCGTTCTGGGCCAACCCCGTGCATTCGCCGTACCGGATCACGGTGTGGGTCACCCGGAAGAATTGCGCGGATGCGTCCCAGGCGGGGGAGCTCGCACTGACCGTCAGCGCCGAGGACACCGCGAGCGCCGATGCCTGGGTGGTGAAGAGCACGGTGAAGGCGCTCCCCCCCAAGCCGCAGCCGAAGCCGGTAAAGTTGCGCAAGGTGGAAGACCCCCCGCTGGTGGAAACCAACGAGACCAGCGTACAGTTGACCGGCAAGCTCGGGCTGAGCTTGCGCGAATGGCCGGAAATCTTCGAACGGGTGGCGAAGAAGGAGTTCCCGGAAGCGCCCGCGGGCCTGGGCCGGGCCGAGCAGGTCCTGTGGGCCAAGTGCCGCCTGAACCAGCTCGGATTTTCCGCCGGTCCGATCAATGCCGACGAAGCAAACGCCGACTTCCTCAAAGCGGCAAAGCGCTATGGGTCGATGCGCGGCCTGGGCGGCCAGCGCCATTACCGGCTGGAGAAGGATTACGTCCAGCCGGTGGCGAACCCCTTCGCCGACCTGGTCAGCGGCAATCTTAACGTTCTGCTGGGGTCGCTGGAGAAGGAAAGCAACCTCGCCGCCGCGCGCACGCCCATCCGCGAAGCTCACCTGCTGAGCGACGACTCCTCCGACGACCCGCTGCGCCTATACATCGACGCCAACCGCTACTTCATCGATGGCGACGAGAGCGAGACGCTTTTCGAGCCCAACAAGAAGAGCGCGAAGTTCGAAGCCGAGCAGCAGTGGCTGACGCGGCCCTGCTTGCCCATTCGCGCTCTGATGCCGGTCCTGCGGCGCGACGGCGCCAGCTCCATCGAGGTCCCCGAGGTCTTCGACCAGGTTTTCGTGCAGTGGACCTGGGAGCCGCCCGCCGAGGATCTCAAGCGGCTTCCCGACCCGGACGCAATGGAGGCGGACGAAGCGGGGCTGTTCAACTACAAAGGCAACTGCTCGCAAGTTTATGCGCAGGGCGAATTCCGCAGCAAGACGCGCCTGTACGTCGAAAAATCGAAGCTGCGCATCCTGAACAAGAAAGGCTTGAAGAAGGAGACGCCCGGCTATTTCAAGAACGCGATCGCCGAGGTCGGCGGCGTGGTGGTGAAGGAGGATCTCAACAACGTTCTCGCCGCGTACCAACCCTTCTTCCCGGACCCTGCCCGCTTCGAGCTGGAGTTTCCCAAGCGCGACGACGGGAACCTCGACCCCTTCCAGTTCAAGAAAGTCGTGGTGAACCGCGGGGGCATCGTGTACTTCAACCCCTCGCTGCTGGCGGGCGACCACTACACGGTCTCGGCGGAAATCGCGGGCTGGGACCAGCAGCGCGACAAGGCGGGGGAGGATGTCTCCAAGACTCGCTTCGCCTGGCTCACGGAGCGATACAAAGCGGCGCCGCCCAAGGAGAACTTCAAGGCTTCGTCACGCACATTGCAGGCATGGCGGCGGCTGCGCGTCGCGAAGTATGTCGACTGGCCGGCTCAGGATTCGCGCTGGGATAACGACGGCGTTTTCGACCTCACGCAAGTCTGGAACGCGGTGCGCAAGGAATACGAATACTCCTTCATCGAGTTCGAGCAGACTACGCTGCCCCGCTGCACCCCCGCGCAACTGAGCATCGCTAACAAGGCCCTGCCCTGCGGCATTACCGCGAAGTATGGGTCCATCCAGGAAATGATGACGGGTCTGCTGCCGAGCATCGCTCCCAAGCTCAGCTCGCGAACGCTGGTGGATCCCCTGGCGTATTCCGATCACTTCGTTCTTCCCCGATTGCAGGTGAAGGATCTCTCTATCGGCGTAGGCCTGCCAACGCTGTCCCAACTGCTGAGCTATCTGCTGCTGGCGCCCTTGAACGATCGCATCAACAAGGTACGTGCGGGTACCGCCGGCGCACCGGACAAGTTGCTTCTGGAACACATTTGGCTGCTGTTGGAAGACTGGCGAACCTATGGACCACCGCCGCCCGCCCCGCCGCCGCGCGAGCTGCCCGCGATCGGCACCGGAGCCGCGGCCGCGCCCGCTCCACCCCCGCCGGAGCCGGTCGGCGCTGGTTTGCGCGAAGCACTCGCCTTCGCCGCGCATGACCTGTTGGCGCAGATGCGGGCTGCCGTCACCTACACGGGCAACGCGACCTTCCATCCCAGCGGTGCCGATCCCGTGAACATTCAGTACAACAAGCAGGCTGCGTTCCAGTATCAGCCATCGCAGTTCACCGAGCTGATGGACCTCGTGTTCCTCACCGATGGTGTGGCGGGGGCTCGGGCTGAACTGGTGCAGTGGGTGAATACGGGCGGCGTAGCCGCGCCCCGCGCC
This sequence comes from Bryobacteraceae bacterium, assembly GCA_019748195.1. GTDB lineage: Bacteria > Acidobacteriota > Terriglobia > Bryobacterales > Bryobacteraceae > JAIEPW01. The sequence goes on along the minus strand of JAIEPW010000015.1, from coordinate 978 downwards.
ACCTCGATCGCGGCATTGTTGAAGTATCTTGACGATTTCGAGATCTCCGCCGCCCCGCCTTCCAACGACGTCAACTTCTTCACCTATTGGGCGGCGTTTCGCTTTCACGAGTTCCTGAACGGCATTCTGGACCGCAAGGCCGGACGGCTGCTGCCGCTTCCCGCCGAGCAGCGCAAAATCGTGTTTTGCTTCTCCGATCCGATCGAGCTGGAAAAGCTCGCGCTCAACAATCAGGCTATCCAGCCCGCGATGGAAGATCTGGGAAACCGCTGGGCCGGGTACTTCGACGAGATCGTGCGCAAGGGCATGCTCTGCGCCGAAGACGGCGGCAAGTACAAGGAATTCGCCGACGGCATGATCATCATCAATGCCCTGGTGAACCGCGACGTACAGATCGGAGGGCGGCAGTATTTCGCTCCCGGACCTTCCCTCGGTCAGCCGCTGGGCTGCGTTTTCGTGTCGCAGAAGACCCACATGGAGCCTTGGGCGCTGCTGGCGCATGAGATTGGCCACGTTCTGTTCATGGATCATTTTCAGAACGCGTTCAAATCCACTCTGGTCTTCGATCATGACCTGGACGACACGAACTGCGTAATGCGCTATCCGCTGCTGCAGCTCTCTTCGCTGGGGAGTTTGGCGCAGGCGGATGGGCGGAACTACGAGTCCAAGCGTCTGGCCTACCTGATTGGCGAGGCGATTACGGAGTGGAAGGACATAAAGAACACGGTCAAGGATCCGGCCCATGCCGGCAGGCGAAAGCGCCTGCAGATGGGCACGTTCGGCGACAACTCGCTGAGCGCCACCTTCCGCCCGCATTTCTGTGGCAAGTGCAATTTGAAGTTGCGGGGTTGGGATCTGTATCCGATGATTCCGGGCGCGGGTGGTGGCGCCGCGCGTCCGGCAACGCCTCCTGCGCAGCGGCTGCCGGCCATGGGCGCCCCCCCTCCGCCTCCCGGTCAGGCCGGGCCGCCGCCGCCC
>JAIEPW010000064.1 GCA_019748195.1 Bryobacteraceae bacterium | reverse complement strand
AGAGGGTAACCTCGAAGTTTGACGAAGAACGCAGAGGCAGAAGAACGTTTGCCGCTCCGTTACCGTCGCGGCTCTCATTCAGACATCGCGGGGCGCGAAGGCCCGCACCGCCTCTGGGTCTCAGGCCAAGTGGTCGGCACGCAGAGGGTAACCTCGAAGTTTGACGAAGAACGCAGAGGCAGAAGAACGTTTGCCGCTCCGTTACCGTCGCGGCTCTCATTCAGACATCGCGGGGCGCGAAGGCCCGCACCGCCTCTGGGTCTCAGGCCAAGTGGTCGGCACGCAGAGGGTAACCTCGAAGTTTGACGAAGAACGCAGAGGCAGAAGAACGTTTGCCGCTCCGTTACCGTCGCGGCTCTCATTCAGAGCGCCGTCCCGAGCCCGACACTTTCGTGGCGCATCAGGGCACGTTGATGAAGGGTACTCCGGCCTGGTTCAGGGCACGGTTCAGCTTGGCCGTTTCCGCCGCGAGGTCGTCCACCTGCCGAGTCGTCTCGACGACAAGCTGCTTCAGTTGCGCGAGCTGCTGAAGCTGCGGCGCGGAGGGCGCCGCGGTGTAGCCGTCGATGGAGCCGGTCAACTGCTGCACACGCTGGGGCAGGGTGGGAAGGCGGAACGGCGGTTCCGGCTTCTCCAGCTCCTTGGGATCCGCGGGCGGCGGCGCGAAGAAATTGAAGCCTACGAACCTGGGTTTGACATCTTCAATCTTCTTCCTCAAGGCGGCCAGATCGTTCTGCACCGCGTCCGGGACCTTGGGGGCATCCGGTTTTTTCCATGCTGTTTCCAGCGCGGCTGCGCCGCCGTCGATCGCGGTGAACTTCTTGCGCAGCGTGTCCACCTGGCGGGTGACGGTGATCAGTTCGTTCAGCGCGTCGCGGCGTTTCTGGCGGTCCGCCTGGGACACGTAGTTGACGCGCGGATCTTCCTCGACCAGGACGGTCTTTGACATTTCGTTGCCGGCAAGGGACACCTTCACGATGTACTCGCCCGGGTCGACCATGGGTCCGCTGCGAAGCGCCGTGGGAGGGCCGCCCCCCATCTCGGCCATCATCCGCGCCATGCGCTCTTCTTCCTCGGTTGGCGGGACCGGGCGATCGGAGCGGAGATCCCACACGACGCGATTCAGGCCCGCTTCCAGCTTGTCGGTTCTAAGCTCCCGCACCGCGCGCCCTTGTTTGTCGGTGATGGCGATTTTCAAGTCCTTGGGCTCGGCCTTGGCTTTCAAGTAGATGTCGAGGATGGCGCCGTAGGGCGGATTCTCGCCGTAGTAGTGCTCACTGCCGGTGAAGTCGCGGCGTTCGCGCATGCGCCACGGGATAGCCGCGCGGATGTCGAACAGGTGCGCGGGCGATTCGGCAACCTTCGGGGTCATCTGCTCCAGGGGGTAGATCGAATCCAGAATCCATACGGAGCGGCCGTGCGTCCCGAGAATAAGGTCGTTTTCGCGCGGGTGAATGGCGATGTCATCCACGGGAACGCGCGGCAGGTTGTTCTTCAGTTCCTGCCAGGAATCGCCGCCGTTGAAGGAGACGTACAGGCCGAACTCGCCGCCGGCAAAGAGCAGGCTGGCGTTCCGCGGATGTTCGCGGATCACGTTCACGACGCCGCCTTCCCTGGGAATGCCCGCGGTGATTTCCTTCCAGGTTTCGCCGAAGTCGGCTGTCTTATAGATATAGATGCCGAAGTCGTTGGAGCGGTGTCCGTCGAAGGCGACGTAGGCGGTGGACTCGTTGTGGGCGGAGGGCACGACGCGGCTGACATAAGTCCCCTTGGGAACTCCCGGAATGCGATCGACGACGTTCTTCCAGGTTTCACCGTCGCGGCTGACGTGCAACCGGCCGTCGTCCGTGCCGGCCCACAGGATTCCGGCGCGGCGGCTGGATTCGGCCAGCGTGGTGATGGTGGGGAAGTTGCCCACGCCGTCGTTGCGCGACAGAACCTTGCGATCGCTCATGGGGCGGTCGAAGATCTTCAGGCTGTTCCGTTCCACGTTGGTGGTGAGATCGGGGCTGATGCGCTTCCAGGTGTCGCCCTGGTCTGTGGACTTGAAGACGAAGTTGCCGCCGTAGTACAGGGTCTTGCGGTCATGCCTGGAGAGCACGACGGGCGAGTTCCATTGGAAGCGGTAGCGCGGCATCTTGTCATCGTCCTCGCGGGGACGGATGGACCGCGATTCGTGGGCGCGCAGGTCGCGGCGCACCAGATTGCCGTCCTGGGACTCGCCGTAAACGATCCACGGCTCCTCCGGATCCACCTGCGCGTAGAAGCCGTCGCCGCCGGCCACGGTGAACCACTCGTCGCGGGCGATGCCGCGCCGGTCAGTGGACGCGGAAGGACCACACCAGGTGGAGTTGTCCTGCAAACCGCCGCAGACGCGGTAAGGTTTCTGCATGTCGAAGCCGACCTCGTAGAACTGGCCGATGGCGATGTTCTCGAGAGAATCCCAGCTCTTGCCGCGGTCGCGCGAAAAGTGAATGCCGCCGTCGCAACCGGCGATCGCGTGGTCGGAGTTCGCCGGATTGATCCACATGGCGTGGAAGTCGACGTGGATCGGGCCGGCGGTGTTTCGGAACGTTCTGCCGCCGTCGTCGGAGAAGAGCAACTGGACGCCGAGCACCCAGACGCGCTGGTCATTATTGGGGTCGACGCGGACCTGGCTGAAATACATGGGCCGGGGATTCTGGTTGGACATTTTCCGCCACGTCTCGCCCTTGTCGTCGGAGCGGTAGATGCCGGATTCGAGCGACTCGACCAGCGCATAGAGGATTTTCGGATCGCGGCGGTAGATGTCGAGCCCGATGCGGCCGAGCTCGCCCGAGGGGAGGCCTGAGGTCAGCTTTTTCCAGGTGGCTCCGCCATCGGTGGTCTTGTGCAGACCGCTGCCGGGTCCGCCGCCGTTAAATCCAAACGCGGTTCGGCGCCGTTGATAGGCGGCGGCGTAGAGGGTGTCGGGGCTCTCGGGATCCATCACCAGATCCGTGACTCCGGTGTCGGCGTTCACATAGAGGATTTTGTTCCAGGTGCGGCCGCCGTCGGTGGTCTTGAACAGTCCGCGCTCCTCGTTAGGACCCCACAACCTGCCGAGCGCGGCGACATAGACGATGTTGGGATCGCGAGGATGGATAGCGATACGCCCGATATGGTGCGTATCCTTCAGGCCCATGTGCTTCCAGGAGCGTCCGCCGTCCGTGGATTTGTAGACGCCGTTGCCCCAACTGGAACTCTGGCGGTTATTGGCCTCGCCGGCGCCGACCCAGACCGTGTCGGGGTCGGAGGGGGCGACGGTGACGTCGCCGATGCTGGAGAGGGGCTGGTTGTCGAAGAGGGGAGTCCAGGTGGCGCCGCCGTTGACGGTCTTCCAGACGCCGCCGGAGGCCAGGCCGGCGTAGACGATATCAGGATTCGACTCGACGACGGCGAAGTCATCGACGCGGCCGCCCATGTTGGAAGGGCCGATCTCGCGGAACTTCATGCTTTTCAGGAGCCCGATGTCCTGGGCGGAGAGGCAGATGAGGAAACAAGCGAGGAGGAAAGCGATGCGCATTGGGGGCTATTATCCCGCAGGCAGAAGTGAGCCGGGAAAGGGGCTGTTCACGCGCATACAAGGGAACGCACGAGAGGTATCGAATATCGGAGGATGCGGGGCAGTCCCGGTTGTTCCGGCTGGAGCCGGGAACTGGAGGCGCCGGGGCTGCCCGGGGGTAAGAACGCCCGCGCACCCGTCCCGCGAATCGGGTAGTTCCGTTCACCAAAAAATCACTTGCCCCCCCAGGGAAAAACCGCGACACTGAAGGTTCCGGCACCGCACACCGGAGTACTTTGTCTGTTTAGATCCGAGGAGCGCAATCGAATTGAACGTACGAGTTGCCGATACGGCGCCGGTCCGCGAACCGGCTGATCGCTGGACCACGTCCCACGCGTCCGACCTTTACGATGTCGCCGCGTGGGGCAAGGGTTATTTCTCGGTCGGCGAGAACGGTAACCTGTGGGTGCATCCGAGCAAGGAAGCCCCGCGCCGGATCGATCTGAAGGAGTTGGTGGACAAGCTGGAACTGCGCGGGATCTCGCTGCCGATCCTGATTCGCTTCGGCGAAATCCTGAAGCACCGGCTGGGCGAGATTCACCAGGCGTTTCAACATGCGATTTCCGAGCACGGCTACAAGGGCCAGTATTGCTGCGTGTATCCCATCAAGGTGAACCAGCAGCGCCAGGTGGTGGAGGAAGTGTTCAAGTTCGGCCGGCCGTTCGGGTTCGGGCTGGAGGCGGGATCGAAGCCGGAGTTGCTGGCGGTGCTGGCGATCGCCGATAACGCGACGCCGATCATCTGCAACGGCTTCAAGGACGATGAGTACATCGAGATGGTGATGCTGGCGAAGAAGATCGGCCGCAACATCATTCCGGTGGTGGAGAAGTACACGGAGCTGGATCTGATCATCAAGCATTCGCAGGCGGTGGGAGTGCGGCCGGTGATCGGAATGCGCGTGAAGCTGGCCAGCCGCGGTTCGGGGCGGTGGAAGTCTTCGGGCGGGTATCGCTCCAAGTTCGGCCTGACCGTGACCGAATGCCTTCGCGCCGTGGATCAATTGAAGGCCCTGGGGATGGAGGACTCGCTGCAATTGCTGCACTTCCACCTGGGCAGCCAGATCACCAACATCCGGCAGATCAAGGCGGCGGTGATCGAATCGGCGCGGGTGTACGTGGAGATGAAGCGAGCGGGCGCGGGCCTGCGGTACATGGACGTCGGCGGCGGGCTGGGGATCGACTACGACGGATCGCAAACGGACTTCGAGTCCAGCGTGAATTACACGCTGCAGGAGTACGCCAACGACGTCATTTATCACATCCAGAACGTTTGCGATGAAGCCGAGGTGGAGCATCCGGTGATCGTGACGGAAAGCGGACGCGCCATCGCGGCGTATCACAGCGTGCTGGTGTTCAACGTGGTGGGCGTGACCGGGTTCGGCGAGGAGGAAACGCGTCCGGAGGATGTCCTGGACGATTCGGAGCAGCCGCTGCTGGACTTGCGGGACACGCATCGCAGCCTGTCCACCAAGAATCTGCTGGAGGCGTTTCATGACGCGCAGCAGGCGCTGGACAACGCGCTGAACCTGTTCAGCCTGGGATACCTGCCGCTGAACCAGAGGTCGATCGCCGAGAACCTGTACTGGACGATTTGCCGGAAGATCTACCGCATGGCCAAGGAGCTCGATTACTTTCCGGAGGAGCTGGAGCCGTTGGACGGCCTGCTCTCCGACACTTATTTCTGCAACTTCTCGCTGTTCCAGAGCATGCCGGACAGTTGGGCGGTGAAGCAGTTGTTCCCGCTGATGCCGATTCACCGGCTGAACGAGGAGCCGCACCGGCAGGGCATCCTGGGGGACATCTCGTGCGACTCGGACGGGAAGGTGGATCAGTTCATCGACCGGCGGGACGTGAAGCGCACGCTGCCGCTGCATGCCTTCAACGGGCATCCCTATTATCTCGGCGCGTTCCTGGTGGGGGCCTACCAGGAGATCCTGGGCGACCTGCACAACCTGTTCGGGGACACCAACGCGGTGCATGTCAGCCTGAACGAGCAGAATGAGGTGGTGCTGGACGCGGTGATTCCGGGCGACACGGTTCGGGAGGTGCTCGATTACGTGCAGTTCCACGCCAAGACGCTGCTGGAGACGTTCCGGCAGGATGCTGAGACGGCGTTGCGGGAGGGGCGGATCGGGTATGAGGAGCTCGCCCGGCTGATGCGCTTTTATGAAGACGGCCTGAACGGCTACACCTATTTGGAGCAGTAGGGCGAAACGAAGAATGCGCCGGAGCCGGCGCGTTTTTTGTTGACTTATACTTTAGTTGTAACTAAACTATATTCGTGGCCTCAACCGCGGCACTTTTGGAAGCGATCTCCTCGCCGCGCCGCCGCGAGATTCTGCGGCTGGTGTGGAGCCGGGAGCGGACGGCTGGGGAGATTCGGGAAGCGATGCCGGACGTGACGTTCGGAGCGGTTTCGCAGCAACTGAAGGTGCTGGCGGAGGCGGGGCTGGTGGTGGTGCGATCGGAGAGCCGCAGCCGGATCTACAAAGCGAATCAGGAGGCGTTCGGCGAACTGGGCCGGATGCTGGAGCGGATGTGGGAAGACAAGCTGTGGGACTTAAAGCTCGCGGCGGAGTTGGAGCAAACCCGGCGCGGTCCGCGTCCGGTTCCGAAGAAGACAGGGAAGGGATGAACATGGACAATCTGACGGAGCAGTTGGAGCGCGATGTATGGATTCGGGCGGAGCGGGACCTGGTGTTCCGCTTTTTCACGGACAGCGCGCGGTTCGCGAAGTGGTGGGGCGCGGGATCGACGATCGAGCCGCAAGTAGGAGGCAAGGTTTACATCCGGCATCCGAACGGGGTGGAGATGAGCGGGCAGGTGCTGGAGATCGAGGGTCCGCGGCGGATCGTGTTCACGTACGGTTACGTCAGCGGCAATCCGATACCTCCCGGCGGCTCGCGGGTCACGATCCGGCTGGAGCCGGAGACGGGCGGGACGCGGCTGCGTTTACAGCATGAGTTCGCGAACGCGGCGGTCCGGGACAATCACGTACAGGGCTGGCGGTTCCAGTTGTCGCTGTTCGCGAACGCGGTGGCGGACGAGCGGTTCGCGAATTCGGAGGGGATTGCCGACGCGTGGTTCGCGGCCTGGGCGATTCCGGATGGGGCGGCTCGCGACGCGGCGTTCGCGGCGATCGCGGGGCCGGGGGTGCGGTTTCAGGATCGCTACAGCATGGTGGACGGGCTGGCGGAGTTGTCGGCGCACGCGGGCGCGGCGCAGCGGTTCATGCCGGGGGTGGTGATGAAGCGGATCGCACCGGTACGGCAGTGTCAGGGCGTGGTGCTGGCGGAGTGGTCCGCTTGCGGGCCGGAAGGCAAGGAGATGATGCGCGGGACGAACGTGTTCGTGATGGGTCCGGACGGGCGTATCGAAACCGCCACCGGGCTCAGCTAGTCCAGAAGATCCGGCTGCTCGCGCACGATCTTCTCGTACATGGGCTGGAACTGGAACCAGCCGGCGTCGTGGAAGCCCACCTGGCCGCGGGTCATCAGCGCGGTCTCGCGGTCGATGGAGATGGGCTTGCCGGCTGCCTCGGCGAGCAGTTGGGACTGGCAGCAGCGTTCCATGGTAATGAACCACCAAGCGGCCTCATCGACGGTGTGCCCGACGGTGAGCAGGCCGTGGTTGCGCAGGATCACGGCCTTGCCCTGGCCGAGCGCGGCGGCGATGCGGGCGCCCTCCTCGGTTTGATTCACCACCCCGGTGTAGTCGTCGAAGACGCCGTGATCCTCGAAGAAGGCGCAGGCGTCCTGGGTGAGCGGATCGAGCAGGCGGCCGAAGGCGGACCACGTTTTTCCGAACATCGAATGCGAGTGCGCGGCGGCGACGCAATCGGGCCGGGCCTGGTGGACCTGGGAGTGGATGGCGAACGCGGCACGGTTCACCGGGCGGTTGCCTTCCACGACATTGCCTTCGTGGTTGACAAGGATCAGGTCAGACACGCGAATGAGGCCGAAGTGCATTCCGAACGGATTCACCCAGAAGTGATCGTCCTTTTCGGGATCGCGTGCGGTGATGTGGCCGGCGACGCCTTCATCGAAGCCAAACCTGGCAAACAGGCGGAACGCGGCGGCCAGCCGTTGTTTGCGATGCTGACGCTCCTGGGCGGGTGTCTCGAACCGCGGGGGACGGGGAAGCGTGGCGGTTTCGGTAACGGTGGCCATGGTAGTGCTCTCCTTGTATAGCTGATGTCGATAGCCGGTCCGGCTCTGTTCCACTAGAATTCTACCTATATGAAAGCCTGGCAAGTGAATGCCTGGGGGGAACCCGAGTCGATGACGCTAGCGGATGTCGCGGCGCCGGAGCCGGGACCCAGGCAGGTGCGCATCCGCAATCATGCCGCGGGTTTAAATTTTTTCGACATCCTGCAGATACAGGGGTCGTATCAGTACAAGCCGCCGTTCCCGTTCACGCCGGGGGCGGAAGTGGCGGGCGTGGTGGAGGCGGCGGGCCCCGAGGTCCGGCATGTTCAGCCAGGGGATCGCGTGCTGGCGATGACCAGCGGCGGGGCGTTCGCCGAGTGCTCGCTGGCCGACGATCACTCCGTGTTCCCCGTGCCGGAGGGGATGTCTTTCGCGGAGGCGGCCGCGATGCCGGTGGTATATCAAACCTCCTACTTCGCGTTGACTCATCGCTGCACCGTTTCGCCTGGGCAGTGGCTGCTGGTGCACGCGGGGGCGAGCGGCGTGGGCATGTCGGCGATTCAGATCGGCAAGGCGTTCGGCGCGAAGGTGATCGCGACCGCCGGTAGCGAAGGCAAGCTGGAGTTCGCGCGGCAGCAGGGCGCGGACCACGCCATCTTGTACAACGATCCATCGTGGGTGGATCGCGTAAAGGAGATCACGGCGGGCCATGGAGCCGACATCATTTACGATCCGGTGGGCGGGGACGCGTTCGACCTGAGCACCAAGATCATCGCGCTGGAAGGCATCCTGCTGGTGATCGGCTTCGCCAGCGGCCGCATTCCCACGATCGCCGCGAACCGGATCCTGTTGAAGAACATGTCGGTGACCGGCGTGGTGTGGGGAGGTTATATCCAGCGGCACCCGGAGTACAAAGCGACGGCTCAGGCGGCGCTGAACGACTTGTATCGCGGGGGCAAGATCCGGCCCGCGGTGGGACGCAGTTTTCCGCTGCGGGAGTGCCCGCGAGCGCTTCGCGCGCTGGCGAATCGCGAGGTGCTGGGCAAGGCTGTCCTGGTGAACGAATGAAGCCGTTCGAAGACAGCCTGGGACTGGAGGTGACGGAGAAGCACGAAGATGGCGTCACCATTGAGGTGCCCATTCGTCCGGACCTGTTGAACGGGCAGGGTGTGATGCATGGCGGCGTGATCGCCTCCATCGCCGACGAAGCCGCGTGGCAGGCGTTGGAGCATCACTACGGCCGGGGCAAGTATCAAAGCACGACCACGGAGCTGAAGGTGAATTACCTGCGTCCGCTTTCTGGCGAGAAAGTGATCGCGCGCGCGGTTGTGGTGCGCGCGGGCAAGACTCTGTGCGTTTCGCGCGTGGATCTGTTCGACACCGAGGGCCGCCTGGGCGGGCTTGCGGTGGTGACGTACATGCTACTAGGCGAGAAAACGCGGGGCTAATTTCAGGAGGTCGCCTGCGCGGCCGGGGCATGGATCTCCTGGAGACTCCAAACGCGGATGGGATCGCGCCGGCGCGAGGCTACCGCTTCCACGGCGGCTTTTGCCGCGCTCAGCGTGGTGATGCAAGGAACGCGCGACTGCACGGCGGCGCGGCGGATGGCCTTTTCATCGCTGAACGAGACGGATCCGGTGGCGCCCGTATAGATGACCAGTTTGAGCGAGCCGGCCTTGATCAGGTCCACCGCGTTGGGGCGGCCTTCGTTCACCTTGAAGATAGTCTTGCAGGGAACGCCGGCCCCTTGAATCGCGCGCGCGGTGCCGCGCGTGGCCGTGATTTGGAAGCCGAGCTCCTGGAATCGCCGCGCGAGTTCCACCGCCGCCGGCTTATGGTGGTCATTCACGCTGAAGAACACGGCGCCTTCCTGCGGCAGAGCGCTGCCGGCGCTGATCTGCGCCTTGCCGAACGCCTCACCGAAGTTGTCGCCCACGCCCATCACTTCGCCTGTGGAGCGCATCTCCGGTCCCAACGAGGGATCGACTCCAGGAAACTTGTTGAAGGGGAACACGGGCGACTTAACAAAGTAGCGTGAGACGGAGAGATGCCGGACCTCGCCGACGAATTCGCTCAACTTACGCCCCAGCATCAGGCCGACGGCGATCTTGGGGAGGGCCACGCCGGTGGCCTTGCTGACGTACGGCACGGTGCGGGAGGCACGCGGATTCACCTCCAGCACGTACACAATGCCGTTCTTCACCGCGTACTGAACGTTCATGAGGCCAATCACGTTGAGGGCGCGCGCCAGCTTCGTGGTGTACTCCGTAATGGTTTCGAGCACGATTTCCGGCAGCGAAGTGGCGGGCAGAACGCACGACGAGTCGCCCGAGTGCACGCCGGCTTCCTCGATGTGCTCCATGATGCCCGCGATCAGGACGTTGCCATCGCCGTCCGCCAGGGCGTCCACATCCACTTCGGTGGCGTCCTCCAGAAAACGGTCGATCAGTACCGGCCGGGACTGGGAGAACGTAACCGCCTCCTGCATGTAGCGGCGCACCATCTCCTCGTCGTAGGCGATGACCATGGCGCGCCCGCCCAGCACGTAGCTGGGTCGCACCAGCACCGGATATCCGACGGAGCGCGCGACCGCGCAGGCTTCCTCCACGCTGGTGGCGGCGCCGTTGGCGGGCGATGGAATCCGCAGATCGTCCAGGAGCCTGCCGAACAGCTTGCGGTCCTCGGCCAGATCGATGTCCTTCGGGTCGGTGCCGATGATGGGAACGCCGGCCGCCTTCAGCGGCAGCGCCAGCGTCAACGGCGTCTGGCCGCCGAACTGGACGATCACCCCGTCCGGACGCTCGCGATCGTAAATGTTCAGCACCTCTTCCAGCGTGAGAGGCTCAAAATACAGGCGATCCGACGTGTCGTAATCGGTGGACACAGTCTCCGGGTTGCAGTTGACCATGATGGACTCCAGGCCGAATTCCTGGAGCGCGAAGGACGCATGACAACAGCAATAGTCGAACTCGATGCCCTGGCCGATGCGATTGGGGCCGCTGCCGAGAATCATGATCTTCTTGCGATCGGTCGGCTCGGCCTCGCAGAAGCGTTCGTAACTCGAATACAGGTAGGGTGTGAAGCTTTCAAATTCCGCCGCGCAGGTATCCACGCGGTTAAAAACCGCCGTGATCCCCAGTTCCTTGCGGCGCGCGCGAACGTCGAGAGGATCGCAATTCCACATCCGGCCCAGGCGGCTGTCCGAGAGGCCGTCCCGCTTGGCCGCGAGTAATTTGTCGCGCGAAACCGACATCAGTGTCTCGCCCGAGAGGTCCTTTTCCAGCTCGATCGTCGCCCGCACCTGATGCAGGAACCACGGATCGATGGATGTCAGTTCCTGCACCTGCTCCACGCTGTAGCCCTTTTCGAAAGCAAAGCGAATGTAGGGCAGGCGGTCGGGATTGGGGGTGATCAGGCGCGCTTCGATCAGGGTATCGTCCAGAACCTGAGCTCCGGGCTGCTTGCCCGTCTCCAGGCTGCGGATCGCCTTGCCGAGGGAGTGCTGGAACGTGCGGCCGATGGCCATCACTTCGCCGACGGACTTCATCTGGGTGCCCAGCACGGGCTCCGCGCCGGGAAACTTCTCGAACTGCCACCGGGGAATCTTGGTGACCACGTAGTCGATGGTGGGCTCGAAGCAAGCCGGCGTGACGCGCGTGATGTCGTTCTTGATTTCGTCCAGGCGGTAGCCCACGGCGAGCTTGGCGGCGATCTTGGCAATGGGAAAGCCGGTGGCCTTGGACGCCAGCGCCGAGCTGCGGGAAACGCGCGGGTTCATTTCCACAATTACCATCCGCCCGTCCTTGGGGTTGATGGCGAACTGCACGTTGGAGCCGCCGGTGTCGACGCCGATCTCACGCAAACAGGCCAGCGCGGCATCGCGCATCATCTGGTACTCGCGGTCAGTGAGCGTCTGGGCGGGCGCGACGGTGATGGAGTCGCCGGTGTGCACGCCCATGGGGTCGAAGTTTTCAATGGAACAAACGATGATGGCGTTGTCCGCCAGGTCGCGCATCACCTCCAGCTCAAATTCCTTCCAGCCGAGGACGCTCTGCTCGATCAGGACCTCGTGGACCGGCGACAGATCCAGGCCGCGCGCGAGAATCTCCTCGAGTTCCTCGCGGTTGTAAGCGATGCCGCCTCCGGTGCCGCCGAGCGTGAAGCTGGGTCGCAGGATGACGGGATAGCCGATCTTGTTTGCGAACTCGGCGCCCTTGGGGACGGTGGTCACCAGTTGGGAGAACGGGAGCTCCAGCCCGATCTTGCGCATGGCGTCCTTGAACAGCAGGCGATCCTCGGCCTTCTTGATCGATTCGACCTTTGCGCCGATCAGCTCCACGCCGTACTTTTCCAGCACGCCCCGTTCGGCGAGGTCGACGGCGAGGTTCAATCCGGTCTGCCCGCCCACGGTGGAGAGCAGCGCGTCGGGGCGCTCCTTGCGGATCACCTCCTCGGCATACTCGACGGTCAGGGGCTCGATGTAGGTCCGGTCGGCGAGGTTGGGATCCGTCATGATCGTCGCCGGGTTGGAGTTCAGCAGGATGGTTTGATAGCCGTCGGCGCGCAGCGCTTTGCAGGCCTGTGTTCCGGAATAGTCGAATTCGCAGGCCTGCCCGATCACAATGGGTCCCGAGCCTACGATCAGAATGCGATGGAGGTCGTCGCGGCGGGGCATCTACCTGGCCTCCTCAATGAGTTTGATGAAGTCGTCGAACAGGTAATGCGAATCGTGCGGCCCCGGCGATGCCTCCGGGTGGTATTGCACGCAGAAGGCGGGATGGCCGCGGTGGCGGAAGCCTTCCAGCGTGTGGTCATTCAAATTCATGTGCGTGATTTCGACATCGGCGGCGGGAAGCGAATCCGGATCCACGCAGAAGCCATGATTCTGGCTGGTGATCTCGACTTTGTTGGTGAGCCGGTTCAGCACGGGATGATTGGCGCCGCGATGTCCGAACTTCAGCTTGTAGGTTTTGCCGCCGAGGGCGAGCCCGAGCACCTGGTGGCCGAGGCAGATGCCGAAGACCGGCGTCCTGCCGATCAGCTTGCGCACTTGTGCGGCCTGGAACTCGAGCGGCTCCGGATCGCCGGGGCCATTGGAAAGAAAGACGCCGTCGGGTCGCAGCGCGAGCACATCTTCGGCCGTGGTTCCCGCTGGGACTACCGTCACGCGGCAGCCCTTGTGAACCAGGCGGCGCAGGATGTTGCGCTTGATCCCGAAGTCATAGGCGACTACGTGGTGGCGCACTTCCGCCGCCGGTTCCTCGAGATCGGAAGGGGAAGCGGGGATCACGCCCGAAGTCCACAGGTAGCTGTCCTTGGCGGAAACGCGCGTCGCCAGGTCCTGGCCGGCCATGGAGGGCGCGGCTTGCGCCCTGGCGATCAACTCCGCGGCGGGAGCGTTCCCGGCATGCAACACACCGCGCATCACGCCGCGCGAGCGGAGGTGGCGGACCAGAGCCCGGGTGTCGACTTCGGCCAGGATGGGCACGCCCGCATGCGCCAGAAAATCGGCCGCGGATTGCTCACTACGCCAGTTGCTGGCGACAGAGGAAAACTCGCGGACCACCAGACCTTCGATGTGCGGCCGGCCGCTTTCGCAATCCTCGAGGTTGGCGCCATAGTTGCCGATCTGCGGGTTGGTAAGGATCATGATCTGACCCGCGTAGGAGGGGTCGGTGAAGATCTCCTGATAGCCGGTGAGGGAAGTATTGAAGACGACTTCGCCTGAGCGTTCAACGGGCGCACCAAAGCTGACGCCCTCGAAGACTGTGCCATCTTCCAGGGCAAGGACCGCTCTGCTCAATTTCTGTGAATCCTCCGGATGTTGGGGGGAACCCTTATTATTTGACCATAAAACGGAGGCGTGCACTAGAGCGGGAACCCGTTACAATGAAGGCAGCACCATGAAAGTGTTTCTGTCTTCGGACGTCCAGCACGCAGGGCTCGCATCGGATCTCGCACTGGCTCTCGCCGGGCTCGGAATCAAAACGTTTTCCGTCCGGGACCTTGAACTCGGGGAGGGTCTGCGGGACACAATCGAAAGGGAGGCGCAGTCCGCTGATGCTTTCGTGCTCTTGGTGGATGCCTTCAGCCGCCGCGATCCGCAGGTGCGATTCGAGTGGCGATCGGCGCTGAAAAGCGACTGGACTGGCACGAAACCAATCATCCCCGTGTGGCTGGACCGTTCACCGTTGCCGGGCTTTCTGACTAACCGGAAGGCGCTGGACGGCTCCTTGCCCCCAGAGCAGATCGCCCAGCAGGTGGTGAGATTGCTGAATAAGCCTACCGACAGCATCATTCCGCCCACTTCGGAACAGTTGGCGGCCCGGGAAACCCGCTTGCGTGACCTGGAGCAGATCGCGGCTGCGCTGCGAGCCGAAAGCCTTACTCAGCGCGAACACCAGCGCTGATGTCAAGTCCAGCGTACGAGAAGAGCGTCTTCATCAACTGTCCCTTCGATGAGGATTATGAGCCGTTACTTCACTCCATAGTGCTATGCCTGGCGGCGCATGGATTTCATGCCTGTTGCGCTCTCAGCAGTTTACCCGGCGATGGGGCGCGCATCGACAGAATCTGGGCCACACTCTCTGGGTGCCGGTATTCCATTCACGACTTAAGCCGCTACACAGGCGAGGGACCGGGCAACCTGTCGCGCTTCAACATGCCGCTGGAGCTCGGCTTAGCAATGGCTCTTAGCTTCGAACGACGAAGTTCGCCCAAGCCGCACGATTGGCACGCCATGGTCGGAGGTGAGGCTTACGCATACCAGCGCTTCATTTCAGACCTGGCGGGATTTGATCTGGGGCGGCACGCCAGCAGCGTGGATTCGGTCATCGCGGAGACCTGTGGCTGGCTGCGGGAAACGCAGGATGCACAACCTCCGTACCCCGTCCCGGCGGCGATCGCCGCTTATTATCCTGAGTTCCGGGCGGAGTTGAAGAAGCGTAAGCAGTTCCGGCTGGGACGGCTTGCTTGGGCAGAGATTCTGGACGCCGCGGCGACAGGGATCCGGCATATCGAATGACGATCGCGATCCCCTCCCTGGACCTCGACTGCGGCGCGACCCTGGCGCCCGTGGACATCGCCTACGAGTCCTGGGGCGAGTTAAACAGCGCGCGCTCAAACGCGATACTAATTCTCCACGCCTTCTCCGGAGACTCCCATGCGGCCGGGCACGGCGGATGGTGGGAGGCGATGATCGGTCCCGGCCGGGCATTCGACACGAATCGCTACTTCATCGTCTGCTCCAACGTGCTGGGCGGCTGCCGCGGCACTACGGGACCGGGGTCTAAGAATCCCGCCACGGGCAAACCCTACGCAATGCAGTTTCCGGTAATCACCGTGGGCGACATGGTCCGGCTGCAGGCGCGCCTCGCGGACCAACTGGGTGTGGGCAAGTGGCTGGCGGTGGCTGGCGGGTCGATGGGCGGCATGCAGGCGCTGGAATGGGCGGTGGCGTATCCGGAGCGCGTAGCCAGCGCCATCGTGATCGCCGCCACCGCCAAGCACAGCGCACAGCAGATCGCGTTCAACGAGGTGGGCCGGCAGGCGATTGTCGCCGATCCCGATTGGTGCGGCGGAAACTACTACGGCCAGGCGCTTCCGGCGCGCGGCCTCGCGGTGGCTCGCATGGTGGGTCACATCACGTACATGAGCGACGCCTCCATGCGCGAGAAATTCGGCCGCCGGCTGCGCGGCAAGGATGCGTTCGGTTTCGATTTCTCGGTGGATTTCGAGGTGGAGAGCTACCTGCGCTACCGTGGAAGCCAGTTTGTGGAGCGGTTCGACGCGAATTCGTACCTCTACATCACCAAGGCGATGGACTACTTCGACCTGTCCGCCGGCCGGAGGTCGCTGGCGGAGGTGTTCGCGGAAGCAAAGACGCGGTTCCTGATATTGAGCTTCACGTCGGATTGGCTGTACCCCACGTACCAGTCGATCGAAATCGTGACCGCACTCCGGCGTTGGAACGGGGACGTGGCGTTCTGCGAGCTTTCGTCCAGTTATGGGCATGACGCCTTCCTGGTGGACACACGGGAGCAGGCTGAGATCGTGACGGGATTCCTCGCCCGCACCTCGGAGAGTTTGCGATGAGAGTGCGCGAGGTCTACGGACGCTCCGATTACGCGATCATCGGCGAGATCGTGGAGCCGGGAGCGAAGGTTCTGGATCTGGGCTGCGGCGAGGGTGAGCTGCTCGTCTGGCTGATCGAAAACAAGCGGGTGAACGGCCGCGGCGTCGAGCTGTCGCCGGATCGCGTGCGTAAGGCGATCGCCCGGGGCGCCTCAGTGTTTCAGGGCGATTTCGAGAACGCGCTGGAGGATTATCCGGACGCAGCCTTCGATTACGTAATCCTCAGCGAAACGCTGCAGGAGACCAAGTCCCCGCTGAAAGTGTTGAACAGCATGCTGCGCGTCGGCAAACGCGCCATCGTCGCGTTTCCGAACTTTGGGCACTGGCGCGTGCGCATGGCACACCTGGTCAGCGGCCGTGCTCCCAAGACCAGGCTGTTTCCGCACGACTGGTATAGCTCGCCGAACATCCACTTCCTGACGGTGGAGGATTTCGAGCTGTTGGCATCCGAGCAGAACTGGCGGCTGGAGAAGAAGATTTTCCTTCGCGGCGCCCGTACGGTGAAGAGCTGGCCGAACCTGCGTGCCGAGATCGCGGTATTCCTTCTTTCCAGGGGCGTGAACTAACCTGAAAGTCGTGGAAGTGAGCACCGCGTGTTTTGGCGGATGGCCGGACTGCCGCCGTATCTCTAACGGGCAAGTGGAGTTGATCATCGCTCAGGAGATCGGCCCACGGATTTTGCGCTATGCGTTCACCGGTGGGGCGAACCTGCTGCATGAGAACCGCGCTCAGCAGGGCAAATGCGGGGAGGACACGTGGCAGGCCCGCGGCGGGCACCGCCTGTGGATCGCTCCGGAGACATCCGAGACGTACGCGCTGGACAACACCGCGGTAGAGGTCACGGTGGACGGCAACGCGATTCGCGCTTCGGGGCCGATCGAGCGGGAAACCGGGCTGCGGAAGGTAATCGAGGTCCGGCTGGCAGAGGCGGGGACTCGGGCCGGCATCCGTCATGAGATCTGGAATCACGGCTCGAGTCCGATGACGATTTCTCCGTGGGCGATCACGGCGCTCGCGCCCGGCGGCGTAGGCTTCGCCCGATTCCCAACGCGCGGGACGTTTCCGCATTCCCTGCAGCCGACGCATCCGCTGGTGATGTGGGCGTACACCGATTTCAGCGATCCGCGCTGGAGTTTCACGCGCCAGTTCTTGATTCTCCGCCAGGGTCCTGGGAGTTCGCAAAAAGCCGGCATGTTTTGCGAGGATATGCTGTTGGGATACCTGCTTGGCGACACGTTGTTTCTGAAGCGAGCCGAAGCCCAGCCCGCGGCGAGCTACTGCGATTTCGGCTGTTCGCTTGAGATGTACGCGGATGCTGACATGCTGGAGCTGGAGACGCTGGGTCCCGTTACGGTTTTGGAACCGGGCGCGTGCGTGACGCATCAGGAGCAGTGGAGCCTGCACCCGCGGTTCGAGATCACGGAATGGACCGAGGAAGGCATCCGCGGCGCGCTGCAGGGCATCGAATAGAATCGAAAGAGATGCGACTGCTCACGATCTTCGCGTTATCGTTGCCGCTCGCGGCCGCGGAATACAAAGTGGAGGCCGCGGGTCCTCCGCCCGCCGAGGCCCCGGCGGAATTCGCGGCGTTGCTGCAGAAGCAGGGGTATCGGGTGGGATCGGATTCGCCCTGCTGCGATATCTGGCTGGTGGCAACCGCGCCCAGCGGACCCGCTTCGACCGAGCAGGCGCTGTCCATTCCCACCATTCCGGTGGGCTCTTTTCTTGGCCTGCTGAAGTTTCACGCCAAGTCCACGGACCGCCGCGGACAAACGCTGAAACCCGGTTGGTACACGCTGCGCTATGGGAACTTCCCCATGAACGGCGATCATCAGGGGGTGTCGCCGCAGCGCGACTTTCTGGTGCTGTCGCCGGTGGAGATCGACAAGACGCCGGCTCGCGTGGCCGACGCGGACGCGATGTATAACCTGAGCCGAAAGGCTTCCGGGACGCCTCATCCGGCCGTACTGAGCTTTTGGAAAGAAGACTCGGCCTTCCAGCCTGGCGCGATGCGGAAGGAAGGCGATCACGACTGGATTGTTCAGATGAAACTCGGCGACATCCCGGTTTCCGTGCTCATTCTCGGCAAGATTGAGGAATAGCCGTCAAGCCCACGAGTCGCGCAGCAGCTTCACTGCCTTGGCGAGGCTTTGCGCCGCGTCGCCCTTGGGCACGTACTCCATGGTGATGTAACCTCGGTACCCGGTAGCCTTGATGGCCGCGAAGATGTTCGGGTAGTTCATTTCACCCGTGCCGGGGTCGTTGCGGCCGGGGTTGTCGGCGATGTGAAACACGGCGGTATGCGGCGCGGCCTCGCGGATCGTGCGGATGACGTTCCCGCTCTGCACCTGCTCATGATAAATGTCGAACAGCAGCTTCACGTGAGGGTTGTCCACTTCGCGGATCAGCCGCAGGCCGTCCACGCAGCTCGCCAGGAAGAAACCCTTGTGGTCCACCTTGTTGTTCAACGGCTCCACGATCAGGGTGAGGTTGGCTTTCGCGGCCAGGTCCGCGGCGCGCTTGCAGTTCTCCACCAGGGTGGCGAACTGCCGTTCCGGCGGCGTGTCCTTAAGCGTGTTGCCCGCGATGAGGATCACCTGCGGGATTTCCAGCTTGCGCGCGAATACGAGCGCGCGCTCCACGTCGCCCAGGAAGTTGGCGCTCTGCGCGGGGTCCAGCATGGACACGGGCCGGGAGGTCCAGGCGGGCGTGGCGATAATCGTGTCCATGCCCAGTTTCATCGCGGCCGCTTCCTTGCGCGCCTCGGCGATGCGCGCGTCGGACCAGTTCAAATGCTCGTCCACCAGTTCCACGGAGTTCATGCCGGCCTCGGCGGCGATCTCCAGTTTGCGCTGGAACGATCCGCGCAGAGTCCACAACATCACGGAGGTGATGAACGGGGTTTCGGTCCGGCTGGACTGCGCCAGAGCCGCGCCGGTGGTGGTTTGAAGAAACATTCGCCTCTGCATGCGACGCCTATTATGGCAACTGCATCAGCCAGGTCACAATGCGATGCATGTCGCGCTGGTTGAAGCGATACGGCGGCATCACGGTTCCCGGCGAGTATTTTTGCGGGTCGGCGAAGTGCCCCTCCACCCACTCCGCGGTGCGTCGCGACGCCAGACCGGTCAGCGATGGCCCCACCGCCGTGCCCGCGCCGTTGACCTTGTGGCACGCGCCACAGCGAAACTGCTGGTAGATCAGCGCGCCGTCCACGGCGAACTGCGGAGCCGAGTGCAGCGCCTGGGCATTGCGTTCGTTCAGCTTCAACAGAAACGCCGCGAGCGCGTTCAACTGTGCGTTCGTAAGTTGAATGGGCGGCATGGAGCTTCCCGGCACCATCTGCGCCGGCTGCTTGAAATGCTCGATCATCCATGCCGCCGACCGCGTGATCGCGCTCCTGGTCAGGTCCGGACCGGTGCCCTCGCGGCCCAGCGGATGACAGCTTACGCAGTTCTCCTTGCGGAAATAGCCGATGCCGGCGAGTTCCTCCGGCGAAAGCTCCTGCCACGTTTCCACGCCAGCCGCGGACACACCTTCCGCGCCGGGAGGCGTGCTGAGGATGGCAGCAGCGGTCAGGCCGCCCCAGCCGGCAATCGCGACCAGCACGACGCCAATCGCCCCCAGCCTCCTCTTTACGGGCGCCGCGGAACCGCGGTCCAGAAAGGGCACCAGGAACAGCGCGAGAATTGCCAGCGTTGGCAGCACCACGCTGCCGATGATCTCAAGCGAGCCCTCGAAGAACTTCAGGGTCTGAAACAGGAACAGGAAGTACCACTCAGGACGCGGGATGTAGCTGGTATCGGTGGGATCCGCGAGCCTGCCCAGGGGCGCATCCAGCGCGATCGACACCACCACCAGCGCGGCAAACACGACGAATATCGCCAAGGTGTCCTTGAAGACTTGTTCCGGAAAGAATTTCTTCGTCTCTACCTCGCCCGGTTTCGGAGCAACGCCGTGCCTTCGCACCAGAAACACGTGCAGCACGATCAACAGCGTGGTGATCGGCGGCAGCAACAGCACGTGCAAGGCATAGAAGCGGGCGAAGGTCACCACGCCGATGGACGGGTCGCTTCCGAGAAGGCGCTGGACATACTCCCCAAGCAGCGGCGCCGACGCGGCGATCTGCGCCGTCACCACCGTTCCCCAGTAGGCCTTGTTGTCCCACGGCAGCAAATAGCCGGTCAGCCCGAAGGCGAGCGTCAACAGCAGCAGCGTGACACCGGCCATCCAGGTGGCCTCGCGCGGTTTCTTGTACGCGCCCCACACGAAGACCTGGATCATGTGCAGCACCACGACGATCACCATCAGGCTCGCGCCCCAGTGATGCAGGTTGCGGATCACGCGCCCGCCGGTCAGTTCCGTGGTGATGTACTTCAAGCTGTTGTACGCTTCCCCGGGCGTGGGAGCGTAGTTGAACGCCAGCAGAACGCCGGTGAACGCCTGCAGCAGAAATCCGAACAGCGCCACGCTGCCCAGCACCTGATGCCAGCCGCTCGACTTGGGGATGTCTTCATAGAGGAACCGCTTCACCGCGGATTCCAGGCCGGTGCGCGATTCCAGCCAATCGACAATTGCCTTCAGCATGGCGTTAGGCCTTCTTCGCCGCCGCGGGGCCGATCAGCAGCTTGCCGTTTTCCACCTTGACGTCAAAGCGGTCCAGCGGGCGCGGAGCGGGACCGGTGAGCACCTTGCCTTCCAGCGAAAAGGCGGAGGTGTGGCAGGGGCACAGGAAGTAATTCTTCCGCTCGTCCCAATGATAGGCGCAGCCCAAGTGGGTGCATTGCGGCGCGAAAGCGATCACCTGATCTTCCGCCAGCTTCACCACCCACGCGGTTTCCTTCTCGCTGGTGATCTTCCATCCGTCAGCGCGATTGCGGCGGAACACGACCTCCTCGGGCGACTTTAGTGCGAGCTGGCCGATATCCGCTGCCTCCACCCACTCCGCCGTCCGGCGGCGGCGCGGCGGCCACAGCAGGTACACCGCGGCGGGCAGGGCGAGCGCGCCGGTGATGAGACCCCACAGTCCGTAGATCACCGAGAGGTGGAATGTCCTGCGATCCGTGCCAGCCTTCATCGGCGGAACCTCGCTTTCAGGAAACCGGCGGTCGCCGCCGGTGCCAGTCCGTTCGCGATTGAAATTCCCGGCCAATCTGCAGCAGCAGGTTTTCGCTGTACGGCCGTCCCACAATCTGCAGCGCCACCGGAAGCGTTCCCGCAAATCCACATGGGACTGAGATGGCCGGCAGGCCCGCCAGGTTCCCAGCAGCAATCAATCCGCTCATTCCCGCCTTCTGGGGTGGAGTCCGGTCGCTGTAGGGGCGGTCCAAAGGCTGGGTGATCCCGCTCGCCGGATTGTACCGGGCGGGCGCGACCAGGACCTCGGCGCTGGATAGCAGGTCCCGGAAATCCCGCTGGATCAGCCGGCGAATTCGCATCGCGCGCAGGTAATCCTTGGCGGCAACGTCCATGCCCGCTTTCAACCCGGCGATCTGCCGCTGGTCCTCCAGCTCATTCACCTTGCCGCTGCTGATGAGGTCTTCAAAGATGGAGGCGGCTTCCGCCGCGATGACGGTGCTCACCAGAGGCCCGTACGGATAGTCGGGAAGCGTCGTTTCCACCGGCGTCATCCCCAGGCTGCGAATCACTTCCAGCGCCTGCTGGAAGGCCGGCCGGGCCGCCGGCTCCGCCCATTCCTCGAAGTCCACCGGAGACCAGCCCATCCTGAACTGCTTCAGGTCCCGCGGAAACTGCGGGGCGTAGTAGAAGCTCTTCCCGGCCGATCCGGGGTCCTCCGGATCCTTGCCCGCGATCGCTTCCAGCACGATGCCGCAGTCCTCCGCCGAGCGGCACATGGGACCGATCTTGTCCAAGGTCCAGGACAGCGGCATTGCCCCCCGCCGGCTGACCAGCCCGTAAGTCGGGCGCAGCCCCGTGACTCCGCAGTAAGCGCTGGGGGTCAGAATGGAGCCCGAGGTCTCCGAGCCCAGCGCGAAAGGAACCAAACCGGCGGCCACGGCGCTACCACTGCCGCTGGACGATCCACCGGACCACTTGCCGCGATCCCAGGGATTCAGCCCAGGTCCGGTAAGCGAAGCCGAAGGATACCGGTAGCCGCCGCCGCCGGCGAGTTCCACCATGGCCAGCTTGCCGATCAGGATCGCCCGCCGCGACTTCAGCTTGTTGATCACGAATGCGTCGGCATCGAAGACCTGCCCCGCGTACGGCTTGGCTCCCCACGCGGTCGGCTTGCCTTTCACCGCCAGCAGATCCTTCGCGCCGAAGGGGATGCCTTGCAGCGGTCCGCGGGTTCGATCCCGCTTCAGGTCGCCATCGACATCTTCCGCTTCTTTCAGCGCGGTCTCCCGCAGCAGCAGCGCCAGCGCGTTATAACGCGGTCCCAGCCGTTCCAGACGATCCAGATAGGCGCGGGTCAGCTCCTTGGCGGAGAACTGCTTTTTCTTCAGACCCGCGCTGAGCTCGCTGATGGTGGAATAAAAAACGTCGTCGGTAACGGCCATAAAGCTAAGCCTGGAAGGTGAAGGCGGGCTCCACCGCCGGCGTGAGCTTCACTCGCGCGATCTGCGCCACTGCGTTTTGCGTGCGTTCCCGCGCGGCCTTCAGTTCGTCATCCGGCGTGGCCGGGACGGGCGCGGGCGTCTGGGCATGCGCCAGGACCGGCGCCACGGCCAGGATCCGCGCGAGTTCCCGCCTGCTGGTTTTCATGCAGACAATTCTCACACAAGCTAGCGGCCGCTGTCAATACTTGAGTGTAAATCCGCTGCCGTCTCCAGAGTTAGGGGTTACACTGCGGTTACCTGAGCGGGGGATACGGCAACGCTGGGAAGCGACCGGAGCACCGACTCAGCAGCCGGAACGACAGGGGCGGGAAGTCTCCGCCCCGTAGCTTGGAGTCGTTCTGGCCCGAAAGCGTTAAATCCCGGGAGCGCGAGGGCAGAGCCCTCGCGGTAAGAAAAGCCTCCTTCCTCATTGTCCCGCCGCCATGGCCACGACCTTCGTGGCGGCTTCTTCGACAGGAGCGTCTTCGAAGGTGAGATAAGCCTTGTCGTCGGTCAGCCAGTCCTCGTGTTTTTCGAGCAGCAGCATGCCAATCAGGCGGGTACAGGCGCCGACGTGCGGAAAAATGCCGATCACACGTGTGCGCCGCCGAATCTCCAGATTGAGCCGCTCAAGCGGATTGGTCGACGAGATCCGCGTCCGGTGCGGCTGCGCGTAATGCAGGTAGCTCAGCACGTCGTCAATGCCGGCCTCGAACACCTCGATGGCCTTGCTGAATCGGCCTTGGAACTGCCGCACCACGTCCGCGGCCCTGGCCTTGGCGCTTTTCTCGTCCCGCTGCACGAAGACGGCTTTCATGGCCTCGCTCACTTCCGCCTGGCTGCGCTTCGGAACATGAGCCAGCACGTTGCGGTAGAAGTGCACCTTGCAGCGCTGCCACTCCGCCTTCAGCACCCGCCGCACAGCCGCTTTCAATCCGGCATGCGCGTCGGAGATCACCAGTTGCACGCCGTGAAGTCCGCGCTCCTTCAAACCCTTCAGGAATGCCGCCCAGCCTTCCTCGGTCTCGGCCGCGATCACATCGAAGCCGAGCACCTCCCGGCGGCCCTGCACGTTCACTCCCGTCGCGATCACGACTGCCATCGATTCCACCCGATCCCCGACCCGCACTTTCTCGTACAGCGCATCCACCCACACGTAACGACTCTCCCCCAGCCGGCGATCGCGGAACTGCCGCACCTTCTCGTCCAGCAACGCGCAGAGCTGGCTCACCTGGCCGGCCGACACGCCCGCGATGCCGAACTCCGCCAGCACGGACTCGATCTTGCGTGTGCTCACACCCTGCACCACCGCTTCCTGAATCACGCTGATCAGAGCCTGTTCGCTGCGCCGGCGATGCTCGATGAAGCTCGGCACGTAGCCGCCTTCACGCACCTTGGGCACCTGCAGCATCAGCGTGCCCAGCCGCGTGTCCCACCGCCGCTCGCGATGCCCGTTGCGGTGCGTCGTCCGGTCCGCCGCTCGCTCGTAGGGCTCCGCCCCCACCCTGGCGCTCACCTCCGCCTCCATCACAAAGTCGGTGATCATCTCCGCCATCGCGCGGATCGGGTCCTCCGCGCTGCCCGCCAGCTCCACCAGCTTGTTTGCGAGCTCGTCCCGTTCTATCCTGTCCTTGGCCATCCGTTTGTCAGTTCCTTTCGTGAAAGTCTGGAATACTTCCACTGGAACCAGCAGCGGGTGGCCTTTGTCAAGCCCCTAATTTACACTCAGGATTTTACGCGACCAGCTAGCGGACTGGGGGCGCCGCGCCCAGCGCTTCCTGCGCGCATTTCTCCATGACGGAGCGCGGCGCGGATTCGCCAGTCCAGATCTCGAACTGCTTCACGGCCTGCTCGATGAACATTTCCAGCCCGCTGATTACGGTCTTGCCCTGCTCCGCGGCGCGCTTCAGCAGCAGCGTCTGCCGGGGGTTATAAACCATGTCGAAGACAATCTCACCGGGAATGGGGCCGTCGAAATAGCACTGGTTGACATTGGGCGCCATGCCCAGCGGCGTGGCATGCAGCACCACATCGAAACGGCTCTTTTCGGCCTGATCCTTGGACAGAGGTTCCGCTCCGCAGGCCTTGGCCAGCGCGCGGACGCGATCCGCGTTGCGTCCGGCAATGGAGATTTTCGCCCCCGCGTCGCTGAGCGCGAATGCCGCGCCGCGCGCCGCGCCGCCGTTGCCCACCACCAGAACCGACGCCTTTCCCAGCCGCAGGTGCCTGGAAAGGGGCGTCAGCACGCCGTCCACATCGGTATTCGTACCCCGCCACTTCCCGGCCTTTCTCCACACCGTGTTCACCGCGCCGATGCGCCGCGCCATGGAATCCACCACGTCCAGATACCGCAGGATCTTCTGCTTATGCGGCAGTGTGACGCTGAAGCCGGAGAGCGGCACCTTACCCGCGAACAGCAGGAAATCCTTCAACTGCGCGGCATGCACCAGAATGGGAATGTACACGGCGTCGATGCGCCGCGTCTGGAACGCGCGGTTATGCACCAGCGGCGAGATGGAGTGGCGCACCGGATCCGCGATCACGCCGAACACCTTGGGCGATTTCGGCATCCGGTCCACGCGATACAGGTTGCGCAGCACCTTCGCCGCCACCTGTCCCGCCGCCGTGCCCTCCGCCTGGTTGGGCGCCGCGTAGGTGTACAACCCGCCGAACGCGGTCGACAGCACTCGCGAGGGCAATCCCATTTCGCCCATCGCCAGCATGATCAGCGGAGCCTTGGGATGCGTCTTTGCCAGCGACAGGACGCGATAGTTGTCCGAAGGTTTGCGCGCGGTGGTGACCACCTTATACGCATCCGCCGAAATCCGCAGCATCCTGCGCACCACGGCGTCCAGTGACGGTGTTCCTCCCCAATTGTGGTACGACAGAACCACCATGACTTTCGCCCGCAGGGACTCCACGCGCGGCACCGCGTTCTCCGCGCTCTCCAGCTCGATGTCGATCGCCTTCGCGCCGGCTTGCACGGCGGCTTCCAGAATGCGGATTTGCTCCTCGACGCTGCCGTTGAACTTGCCGTGATTCTGGTGCCGCCGGCAGGTCGCCATCAGCGTGCATTCCGGATGGCGCGCCAGGAATTGCGAGATGGCCCCGATCCCCTGCTCCGGCCTCGGCAAATAGTCCAGGCGGAACTCCAGAAAGCGTTCGCCGGCTTCCACTTCCTTCTCCGCGTGCGCCAGCAGCGTGGGGACGTCAGGGAATCCCATGGCGATGCAGATGCGGGGCAGCGAGCGTTGCAGCGACATGGGAGCCTGAACAGCATACCACGCAAGCCCCGCCCCGGCTGACGCTGCTAGAATCAGCCTCGGAAGCCAAATTTAGCCGGTGCTGGGCCTGGTCTTCAAAACCAGCGGGCGTCGCCTCGCGGCGCCGGTGGGTTCGACTCCCACTGGCTTCCGCCAACCCCTAAAGAATGCTGGTTTCCGTGTAAGTGCCGAATTCGTCGCGGAACGCGTCGCAGATCTCGCCGAGCGTGGCATACGCCCGCACACAATCCAGGATGTACGGCATCGTGTTTTCCGTGCCGCGAGCGCACTCCCGCAAACGGTCCAGGGAGCGCTGCACCGCTACGTTGTCGCGACGGCGCCGCAGCGATTCCAGCTTTCGCACCTGCGTTTCCTGCGCCGTCTGATCGATTTGAAGCAGCGCGATCGGATCCGCCTTCTCATCCGTGAATTTGTTCACTCCGACAATGATCGCTTCCTGCCGCTCCACTTCCTGCTGGAATTCAAAGCTGGCATTGGCGATCTCGGTTTGCGGATATCCCCGCTCGATCGCCGGGATCATGCCGCCCATCGCATCGATGTTGCGAATGTACTCGTTCGCCCGCTTCTCCATCTCCGCCGTCAGCCATTCCACGTAGTAGCTGCCGCCGAACGGGTCCACGGCGTTCGGCACGCCCGATTCGTGCGCGATGATCTGCTGCGTGCGCAGCGCCAGCGTCACCGCTTCCTCGCTGGGCAAGGCGTAGGCTTCGTCCAGCGAGTTGGTGTGCAGGCTCTGGCAACCGCCGATAACGGCCGCAAGCGCCTGAACCGCCGTGCGGACCACGTTGTTGTAGGGCTGCTGCCAGGTCAGCGAACATCCCGCGGTCTGCGCATGGAACCGCAGCTTCATGCTCCGCTCATCCTTGGCCCCGTAGCGATCCCGCATCGCCAGCGCCCAGATTTTCCGCGCCGCCCGGAATTTGGCGATCTCCTCGAAAAAGTCGTTATGTGAGTTGAAGAAGAAACTGAGCCGCGGCGCGAACATATCCACCGGCAAGCCCCGCTCCAGCGCCCAATCCACGTACTCCATGCCATCGCGGAGGGTGAAGGCGAGCTCCTGGACCGCGTTCGAACCCGCCTCCCGGATGTGATACCCGGAAATCGACACTGGATTAAACTTTGGCGTGTTGTGTGTGGCGAACTCGATCGAGTCGGTCACCAGGCGCATGGAGGGCTTCGGCGGGTAGATATACTCCTTCTGCGCGATGAACTCCTTCAAAATGTCGTTTTGCAGTGTGCCGCCCACCGTCTTCCAATCCGCGCCCTGCTTCTCGGCGACCACCAGGTACATCGCCCAGATGATGGACGCCGGCGAGTTGATGGTCATGGACACCGTTACATCGCCCAGGGGAATCCCCTGAAACAGCGTTTCCATGTCTTCGAGCGAGGAGATGGCCACGCCGCACTTGCCCACTTCGCCCTGCGACGCCGCGTGATCGGCGTCGAAGCCCATCAGCGTGGGGAGGTCGAACGCGACCGATAGCCCCGTCTGACCCTGGCTAAGCAGGTAATGGTAGCGGCGATTGGTTTCTTCCGGCGTCGCAAATCCCGCGAACTGCCGCATGGTCCACAACTTGCCGCGATACATCGTCTCGTGGATGCCGCGGACGTAGGGAAACTGCCCCGGCTCGCCGATGTCGCGCCGGGCCTCGATCTCGGCCAGGTGCTCCGGTCCGTAGACCGTCTCGATCGGGATGCCGCTCAAGCTCTTGAACTTCTTGACGGCAGGCACGTCGGCGATTTTGCTCATGCTTTCATTTTAGAACGGTGACGGGCGGCCTCGGCCGGAACCACAGCTTCCAGGTTCCAATGGCGAAAATCGTCCCGATGCCCAGACTCGCGAGCGAAAACACCAGTTGTTTCGGACCCACCACTCCGCTGCCCAGCCACCAGGACCAGCCCTGCTGCAAAACCGCCAGCCCGCGAACGATGAAGATCACGGAAATGATGGTGAGAATTCCTTTCAGGAACGGCAACTCCCGAAGCACGCCCGCACCCGATAGACCGAAGATCCCGAAAAGCGTGAAAACGAGCACCAGCAAGAGTGTGATCAGCGCCGGAAAGGGTGACCCCTCTTCGGCCGCCGACGCCATCTGCTCCCCGGCATCAAAGAAACGATACGCAGGCGCGCCCACGAACACCATTGCCAGATGCAACGCCGCCAGCGCGAAGCTCAACATCCCCGCAACGCGAAGCCACCCCATGGCCGAATTCTACACCCTACAGCACCACGCGCTGATCGCCGTCGCGTCGCGTGACCCGTTCGCGATCCAGAAATTCCAGCAGAGGGATCGCATATTTGCGCGAAATCCCAGTCCAATCCTTGAACTCCGGGACGCCGAAACGTTGCCCGCGCCGGGGCGCAAGCAGCTCCTTCAGCCGGACAATCGCAGTCTGGTGATACACCAGTTCCTCGCCCACCCGCACCAGACGGCGCTGCTTCAGCAGCATCTGCAGCAGCGTCCGCGCGCGCCCCGGATCCACGCCGGACCGCGCAAGCACCTCCGCGGTGGCCGGTACGGCCAGCCCCGCGTCCCGGAACAGCGCCTCCATGTTCGCCGCGGCTTTCTCTTCCTCCTCCTGAAGCGCCACCCGATGCGTTCGCAGCCGCACCAGTTCGCCTTCGGCCACCAGCTCGCGCGCGTCCGCCAGCAGAGCTTCCAGCAGGAACTGCGGCGAATCCGGGAGGTGACGGCTGCGGATCTCCTCCTTCTTCGTCCCCGCCTGCAGCGGATTCTTCTTGTGGAACTCACGAACCGCGGCCGCGATCTCCGCCGCGGTGGATTCGCACCACTTCCGGCTCAGCAGCCAGCGGTGCTCCCGCACCCACACAAAACCGGGGTCTCCCGCGGCGTCTTCGATCTCGCTTTCCCGCCACCCGGTTCGCGAGCGCGCGGCGTCGATACTCATTCCATGGCGGGACTCGCGCACTAACAGATCGAGCTTCTCCACAAACTTGCCCGATTCGAGAACCGTCAGGCGGGCGGCCGCCTCGGCTCTTTTTCGGCGCAGCGGCGGAGCCGCGTCCAGCACTTCCCCTCCCCCGATCGTGATCACCGGCGAGAACTTGCGCACAACAAAACGATCGCCCGGCAGCACCAGCGCGGGCTCGCGCAGGCGGATGCGCACAAATCCGCTCTGTCCGGCCTCCAACGGTGACAAGCCGCCCAGCATGCGGATCTCGCCTTCCAGCTCCGCCGCTCCGGCATGGACATGTACGGGAGCGCGGTGCTTCACGGGAGGCGCAGAGCCGAGCAGGCGCAGCCTCGCGTCGAAAACCTGGGTCGCCTGGAACAACCCGGCGGGCGCCAGGACCATGCCGCGCCGCAGGTCGGCCGCCTCCACGCCGGCCAGGTTCAACGCCGTACGTTCCCCGGCGCGAGCGCGGTCCGCGCTTTGCCCATGAACCTGGATCCCGCGCACGCGGCAGCGAACCCCGCCGGGGTGCGCCTCCAGCTCGTCATCGATCCGCACCGAACCGGCCTGCAGGGTCCCCGTCACCACGGTGCCGAACCCGCGCATGGAAAAGCTGCGGTCAATGGGAAGCCGGAAGTCCAGCGAGGCATCCTTCTCGGGAGTCCTGCTGGCCAGGACGGCCAGGACGGACCGCAGTTCGTCCAAACCCTGCCCGGTTTTGGAACTTACCGCGCACACGGGCGCGCCTTCCAGAAAGGAACCCCGGACCAGGTCCTCGGCCTCCAGCTTCACCAGCTCGATCAGGTCCGGATCCACCAGGTCCGCCTTGGTCAGGACGATTGCCCCGGCGCGGATTCCCAGCAGGCGGCAGATGTCAAAATGCTCGCGCGTTTGCGGTTTGATGGATTCGTCGGCGGCGATCACCAGCAGCACCAGGTCGATGCCGCTCGCGCCCGCCAGCATGTTCTTGACGAAGCGCTCATGACCCGGCACGTCGACAAATCCCAGCCGCGCGCCCGGCAGATCCAGGTGCGCGAACCCGATATCGATCGATATGCCGCGACGCTTCTCTTCCTCCAGCCGGTCGGTTTCCTGGCCGGTGAGCGCGCGCACCAGTGCGCTTTTTCCGTGATCGATGTGTCCCGCCGTACCGGCGATAATATGTCGCATGGGCGCCAGTCTGTTCTTCATCGTAGCGGTTGCCGCCCAGGCGCACGGTTTGGAACAGGAGCCCGCGCCGGTCTTCCGCGCCGGCGCGGCCAATGTCCGCGTGGATGCGCTGGTGCTGAACGGGAACGCGGCGGTGAACGGCCTGGCTCGCGAAGACTTCCTGTTGACCGACGAAAAGGAGCCGCGCGAGATCCTCTCCTTCAGCACGGATCGCGAGCCCCTGTCGCTCACCTTGCTGCTCGACATCAGCGGCAGCATGCAGAAGTACTTGCGTGAAGTGAGCGAAGTAGCGCATCGCGCGTTGAAGGCGTTGCGCCCGGGGGATCGCGTCTCCATCGTCGTGTTCGGACGCACCACCCAGGTGTTCGCGCAATTCAGCGAGGATCTGGATTTCATCGCCAGCGCCATAGGACCGGCGCGCAATGTCCAAACCACCGGTTCCGCCACCCTGATCAATCCTTCCATCCTGGAGGCTGCTTCCCTCACCGCGCTCCAGCCGGGACGCCGCGCCGTCCTGATCCTGACCGATAATCAGGGGCTGCATTACCAATCCCCCGACGAGGATGTCATCCGCCGCCTCTCGAGCGCGGATATTCTGCTGTACGCCATCGTTGTCGGCGGATCCAGGCGTCCGAAACCGAACGGGGATGGCAAGAAGCCGGTGAACCCCGATTTCACGTACCCGAACGTGTTCCGGATCGCCGAGGAATCGGGAGGCGAGGCGATCGCTTCCTCCCGCGCAGATGCATTCGCCACCGTTCTCGAGCGTATTCGCGACCGCTACACGCTGATCTATCAGGCTCCCCCGGCGGGCGAGGCCGCCCGCTTCCGCGAGATCCGTGTGGAGTTGGCCCCTGCGGCGCGTAAGCGTTTCCCTAAGGCTCGCGTTCTCGCCCGCCGGGGTTATTGGCTCGGCGAGTGAGCTTCGCCCCAAGCTGATGGGGCCTGGAAAGCGAAACGGAGTATGATGCAGCGGTGACGCTTCCGGCGCTGGTGTTCCTCTTCCTAGGCCAGGCTGCCGATCCGCACCAAAGTGTTTTCAACACGGCTCTGGGCGTGGCTTGCGAACATTGCCACGAAACGCCCGCGAGAATGGACCGCGCGCGGCGAATGGTCAGGATGCGCGACGGCCTGAGCCAGGGGACATTGAAGCCGCTGGGCGGCGTCACTTGCTGGACCTGTCATCGCGGCAAAGCCAAACCCGGCCGCGTACCGCGGGCCGCTTGGACGGACATCGTCCAGAATTGGCCGGGTCCAGCGCTGGATGCAGCAGCGCTGGAAAAGCCCGCGAAAGAAACGTTCCGCAACCTGCAGGTGCTGGACGGCAACGCGCCGGCGTCGTTTATCCGGTTGTCGATGAGCATCTACAGCGCCTCGCTCGGCGTCGGCTGCGATCACTGCCACGTTCCCGGCAAGTGGGACGCCGATGACAAACCCGCCAAGCACATCGCCCGGACCATGCTGCGCATGTTCGGCGAGCTCCCCACGTTCTTCGGCAAGGACGCCAGCCCGTCCTTTCAATGCTTCACCTGCCATCAGGGCGCCGCGAAACCACAACGCACGCCGGCATGAGCTTTTTGGGGGCCGGAACCTCGCGTATCTGGTTGCCATGAAAAATCAACTAGTAAAAGGCGACATTTGCCTCAGCACCACGAAAACGGCGATCTCCAACGCCATCAAGCTCGCCACCGGTTCCTCGGTGAGCCACGCATTCCTTTATCTCGGTGACGGGAAAATCGCGGAATCCATCGGCGATGGCGTGGTGGTACGCCCGCTGGCCGCGGCACGCGCCGAGTATTCTCTGATCCTCGGCTTCCGCCACCCGCGCATGACGCCCGCGCTGGCCGACAAGGTGATCCGCTACGCCGCCGAACGCGAAGGGCTGCGCTACGACATGCGCGGCGTGGTCGGCGCCAAGCTTCCCGGGCTGGGCGACGATCCCAACAGTTGGTATTGCTCGGAACTGGTTGCCGCCGCCTTCCAGGCCGCCGGCCTTCCGCTGGCGCCTACGCGGCACATCTCGCCCGACGATCTCAAGCAGCTCGGTATCAAGGGTGTGCTGAAGCCGCTCGGTCCGGTGAATGTCTAAAACTGCGGCTTGGCCGAACCCCGGTGGCAGGTGAAGCAGAACACCGGGGTTCCCTTGCCGTCGAAAAACTGCGGCGTGGAGCTGACCATGCTGAGCATCTTGCGGGCGCGGTTCTTCTGCGGCTTCGCTTCGCTGGCGTAATCGCCCTCCACGTGGCAGTGGTCGCAGTTGACGCCCAGGGAGTTGCGGAACATCTGCATCACCCGGGACACCCGGCCTGCTTGCATCCCGCCCAGCGACTTCATGTTGGAGTAAACCTCACGCGCCGGTTTCGTTTCCTGCTCCGGCGTAAGCTTCAACGTCTCGGGCCAGTCCGACTTGGTCATCTCCGGCGGAATAGTGCTCTTGCCGGACTCCTTGCCCCGATGGCAGGTCATGCAGGACACCGGAGCAGCCGCGCCCTGCAGGTGATTCTGGTTCAAGTGCTCCACCATCCTTGTCATCTTGCGGGCTGTTTCGAGCTTTGGAGTGTCATGACAATGCGCGCATTCCACTCCCAAAGGCTTATTGAAATCGGCGTGTGGAGCGGTTTGCGCGAACAGTGGAAGGGCGGCGGCGATCAGAACCCGGCGCATTCTCGTATCATGCCGGGCCAACGACGATCCCAGCCAGGAAAAAGGGGCGAACGGCGGCTACACAAACTTGATCCGCCGCATCGCGAACAGCACCATTCGCAACAGCAGCAGCCCGTGCCGCCAGCGTTGGATATTCGTTTCCCCGTAGACGCGTTCCCCATAGCGAACGGGCAGATCCACGAACCGGCGGTTGTAACGGGCCGCGCCGAAGATGAGGTCGAAGTCGCCGAACGGATCAAAGTCGCCGAAGTAGGCGCGGTTGGCGGCGATTAACGAGTAGTCGCTCCGGCTCAGCACCTTCGTTCCGCACAGCGTGTCCTTGATACTCTGGCTCAGCAGCCAGGTGAACGCCACGCTGAAGAACTTGTTGCCCAGCAGATTGAAAAACCGCATGGCGCCTTCCTCCATCGGGTAGACCAGGCGGACGCCGTTGATGAACTCGCCTTTACCGGAGCGCCATGCTTCGTAAAATCGCGGGAGATCCTCGGGCGGAACCGTCAGGTCGGCGTCGAGAATCATGAACAGTTCGCCGGACGCCTCCTGGAAACCCAACCGCACGGCGTCGCCCTTGCCCTTCCCGGTCTGCTGGAAGCGTTGAGTTCGCGGCCGCTTCCGGACTTCCATTTCCCGCCCGATCGCTCCCCAAGTGTCGTCGATGGAGTGTCCTTCCACGAAGATCAGCTCCGTGCCCAGCCCCATCTCCGGAACGCGATCGAAAATCGCCGGGATGTTGCCGGCTTCGTTCCGCGCCGCCACCACTACGCTAACCAGGCAGTCCTCGCGCGGAGTCGCCTCCGGGCGCGCCACGACGAAGTTCGTGATTCCCAGGTGCCGGAAGGGCCAGAGCTTTACCAGGTAGCGATTGCAAATCGTGTCGATCAGCGGCGTTCGGACCGGCCACAGGATCTCCTGCGACGTTCGGATCGTCTCAAACCCAGACAGTTGCAGCAGATTCGACAGATCTTCCACAGTCAGCCAGTTTTGCTGGAGTTGTCGCGTCACCAGCCCGAGAGACTCCGCCATCCGGCGCGGCAGCTCCCACAGCCTGCTATGAGCGTTCATCAGAATGCGCGTGCCGGGGTGGCAATGTGGGCGCAAATTCTCCAGGAACGCCTGCACGTCCCAAAGGTCGTTCACCAGATCGGAGGCGATCACGAAGTCAAACGTCCCTTGCAGCCGGAAATCGTGGGCGTCCGCAAGGACGAATTCCAGCGCCGGATGACGTTCCCGAGCCCGGCGGATCATCTCCGGGCTGAAGTCCACGCCCACGCCTGTTGATGGACGGAGCTGCGCCAACAAATCTCCTTGCGCGCAGCCCAACTCCAGCACGCGCATTCCTTCCGGAACCAGGAACCGGTAGAGCTCGGCCAGCCGCCGCCGGTAGTAGCCGCGCAAGCCCCTCCAGCCGGCGGACTCCCGCGCGAAACGGTCCCAAAAGGCGATCCGCGCCGCCGTGTGGCTGCCGCGACGCTGTTCCCGCCCGCCTTCCCGCTTGGTCGCCGCCGGTCGCACTTGAATTCCATTCTCCGCGAAACGCTTCCCGGTGTCGATACAATGACAGTTTGCCTTCCACATGAAAAAGGCTTTGATCACAGGCATCACGGGACAGGACGGCTCCTTCCTCG
This sequence comes from Bryobacteraceae bacterium, assembly GCA_019748195.1. Lineage (GTDB taxonomy): Bacteria > Acidobacteriota > Terriglobia > Bryobacterales > Bryobacteraceae > JAIEPW01. Next base: position 69,446 of record JAIEPW010000064.1, on the reverse strand, counting down.
CCGAGCTTCTGCTCGCCAAGGGATACGAGGTCCACGGCGTGGTCCGGCGCGCCTCCACCTTCAACACCGGAAGGCTCGATCCGCTGTATCAGGATCCGCATGACTCCTCCGCGCGCCTGTTCCTGCATTACGGCGACGTCACCGATGGATCCGCGGTGCGGCGTCTGCTCGAGAAAACCCAGCCCGACGAGATCTATCACCTCGCGGCGCAATCTCACGTTCGGGTCAGCTTCGAGCAGCCGGAGTACACCGCTGACGTCGTAGCTCTCGGGGCGCTCCGCCTCCTCGAATGCGCCCGCGATTACATCCACATCAGCGGACGCCCCGTTCGCATCTATCAGGCGGGTTCGTCGGAAATGTTTGGCGCCGCCCCCCCTCCGCAAAACGAGTCCACCGCGTTCTATCCTCGAAGTCCTTACGCGGTCAGCAAAGTAGCAGCCCATTGGTACGCAGTGAACTACCGGGAGGCGTACGGGATGTTCGTGTCCAACGGCATCCTTTTCAACCATGAATCCCCCCGTCGCGGCGAGACCTTCGTGACGCGAAAAATCACTCGCGGGCTCACCCGCATCTCCCTTGGCCTGCAGGACAAGCTGTTTCTGGGCAACCTGGAGGCGAGGCGCGACTGGGGTTACGCCGGGGACTACACCGAAGCGATGTGGCGCATCCTGCAGCATACGCGCGCGGAGGACTTCGTGATCGCGACCGGCGAATCGCACTCCGTCCGCGAGTTTCTGGACGTCGCCGCGAATCTCCTCAAGCTCGATTGGGAACGGTATGTCGTGCTGGATACCAAGTACCTGCGCCCCACCGAAGTGGATCAACTCTGTGGCGATGCCGGCAAGGCAGCCTCTGTTCTGTCCTGGAGTCCGACCGTGACTTTCCCCAACCTCGTCCGCATGATGGTGGAACATGACCTGGCCCTCGCCCGCCAGGAACAACTGCTGCAATCAGCGGGCATGGGCGTTGCCCGAGGCGCCGCCCACGGGGGCTAAGTCCTTTATAAAGCTACGATCCCGATCCCCCACTCCCCTTGACACCGGGACTGGAATGTGAAAGTATTTTCCCCCGTTAGGGGGGTCAATGAAGAGGCTTCTGGGAGTTTCCGCAATCTGTCTGTCTTTCCTTTCGTTTTTGTCCGGCACGTCCGCGTTCGCACAGGCGCCGACGGGAAGCATTGCCGGCACCGTTGTGGACGAAACAGGCGCTGTCATACCGGACGCGCTCATTCGCATCACCAACAAGGCCACCGGCGCACAACGGTCCGTCAATTCCAATGCGCGCGGCGAGTACTCGGTGTCCGCGCTTCTGGCGGGCGATTACGAAATCCGTACCGAGGCCAAGGGTTTCCGCGCGCTGGTTCGCTCCGCCGAGGTCACCACTGGAACCACCACCAACGCCGAATTGCGGCTCACCGTCGGGGCCACGGCCGAGGTAATGACCGTGGAGGGTGCGGCAGCGCAAATCTCCTATGATTCCAATAAGATCGATGGCGTTGTGAACCGCCGGCAGATCGAGAATCTGCCGCTGAACGGACGCAGCTTCCTGCAGCTCGCCTTTCTGGAGCCGGGCGTCACCGTCAACACGGCGTCCCTCTCGCAGTACAACGCTCAGTTCTCGGTCAGCGTCCTGGGTGGCGATGCCGGGCGCACCGCCATCAACGCGGACGGCGGCAATATCCGCGACCGCACCACTGGCAACACTTCTCAAAACATCTCTCAGGAGACCGTGCAGGAGTTCCAGCTCTCGAGCGTGAACTTCGACCTCTCCACCGGGATCTCCAGCGTGGGCGCGGTGAACATCGTCACTCGGAACGGCGGCAACGATTTCCACGGCACCGGCTACTTCTATTTTCGCGACAACAACATGGCGGCGTATCCCGCCCTGCGGCGCAACCCCATTAACCCGGAGCCCTTCTTCGCCCGCCGGCAGCCCGGCGTTTGGGTGAGCGGTCCCATCAAGAAAGATAAGCTGTTTTTCTTCGCCAATTACGAATTCAACAATCAGGACGCGGTAGTGACGGTGCAGCCGAACGCGCCGTCGCTGGTCGGCTTCACCGATAATCCCGCGAGCCCCTACACCAATCACCAGGTTTCAGCACGCGTCGACTGGCTCCTGAACGCAAAGAATACGATCTTCGGCCGGTTCACCATGGACAAGAACAAGTCCTTCGGATCGCCGGGCGGCAACCCGCTTCCTTCCAACTGGCTGGTGAACTCCAACAATTCCAACCAGTCGATCATCGGCTGGACCGCGACTCCCACCGCCGCGTTCGTCAACGATTTCCGCTTCAGCTATGTCTACTGGAAGAACCGCAACCTGGTGCCGACAGACTCGGATTGTCCCGCCAGCAGGCCCGGCTGCATCGGCACGGGCGGTCCGCAGATCACCGTGTCCGGCGCGGGATTCGTAATCGGCAACACGCAGAACGCGCCGCAAGGCCGCGATTACGACACTATCCAGTTCGTCAACAACTCCACCTGGCAGAAAGGCTCGCACCGCATCAAGTTCGGCGGTGAGCTGGAGAAGGACATCACCGAAGGTTTTTGGGAATTTTGCCTGCCCGCGTGCATCACCGCGTGGTCCGTAGAGCAAACGCAGCGTCTGACGCCGGGCATCACCCTGCCGGCGCAAATTCGAAACTACAACGACATTCTGGAGCTCCCGTTCCTGAACATGACTGTCGGCTACGGGCCCGGATCTTCTCCCGCTCCATTTCAGGCGGATAAGTCCAGGATTAACTACCGGATGCGCTTCTACGGGCAGGATACCTGGAGAGTGACGCCGAAGCTCACGCTGAACTATGGCTTGGCGTGGGCTGCCGAGACCACCCTCGCCAACCACGATCTCGACAAGCCCGCCTACCTGCGGCCGATCATCGGCGACATCGGCGCCACACGCCGGGATTGGAACAACTTCGCCCCCGCCGGCGGTTTCGCCTGGAATCCGTTCAAGAGCAACAAGACCGTGATCCGCGGCGGCGCGGGCGTCTACTACGACACCCAGTTCCTATGGGAGCGCCTGAATGAGCGCAATTCCATCGGACCTCGAGGAAACGGACGGAACAACGTGTCCGGCAACCTGCTGACCAACAGTATCGCCGGAATTGCGGGCGTCCCGGTCGGCACGCCGTTGGAGTTTATTCGCAACCCGACGGAACTCCGGGTGAAGCACATCATCCAGATGATTCCGGGCTTCCAGCAGCGCCTTGCGCAGTTATTCCCGCAGAACTTCGACGATCTCTCCATCCGCGGGGTGAACCTGCAGAAAACGGTCAGCGGCTTCGCCACCATCTTCCCCACCGACTACCCCACCAGCTACGGCTATCACTTCAACATCGGCATGCAGCACGAAATCGCCCGCAACCTGGTAATCCAGGCCGATTTCGTGAATCGCCAGTTCCTGCGGCGGAGCTTCGGCACCACTGTGGACGCCAACCGCTGGGATAGCGTCGAAGGCCCGGTGATCCCGCGTTGCGTCGGCACACAGGCAACCGATCCTTTGGCGAACTGCTCGCTCGGCCCGATCCAGGTCCGCGATCCCAATGCGCGCTCCAACTACCGCGGCCTGTTGCTGAAGGCCGACAAGCGTTTCGCCAGCCGCTGGCTGCTCACCGCTTCCTACGCCTACGCCGTCCAGAACTCCGTGCTGATCATCAACAACAAGCGGAACTTCTTCTCGGCATTCGGCGAATACAACCCCCGCCACGTGTTCAACTTGTCCGGCGTGGTCGATCTGCCTTGGGGCTTCCAGGTGTCGTTCATCTCCGCAATGTCCAGCAGGCCGCCGGTGAACCCGTCCGTGCAAGGCGGCGCCGCATCGGACATCGACGGCGACGGCACGGGTTTCGAGTTCCTGCCTGGCGCCGGCATCAGCCAGTTCAACCGCGGCCTCGGTCGCGACGATCTGTACCGGCTGATCGACGACTGGAATGCCACCTATGCGGGCAGGCTGGCTCTGCGCAACCCCACCACCTGCACCGCCGCCGGGCAGGCCGGTTGCACCGTCTACTCGCGCCTTTCCCGCCCGCGCGACGACTTCCAGTTCGGCGATGTCTTCTCCTCGCAGGATCTGCGGGTGACGAAAGTCTTCAATTTCAAGGAGCGTTATCGCCTGAACGTCTTCGGCGAGGTCTTCAATGTGCTCAACGTCGCCAACCTCGGCGGCTTTAACTTCAACCTGATCGACCCGGCGGGCTTCGGTCAGCCGACCACCCGCGCCGGGCAGATCTTCGGTTCCGGCGGACCTCGCGCCTTCCAGTTGGGAGCTCGCCTGAGCTTCTGATCGCGGAGCCAAAAACAGCGGCCCCCTCCCGATCTTCCCGGACGGGGCCGTTTCTTTTTGGGCCTTACTGCGCGCCGCTTGGCCGGGCTTCCTTCTTCGCCTTGGCCCTTTCCACCATCGCGGCGACCTCGGCGAGCATCTTCTTTGCGTCGTACACAATGCCGTCCTTGATGGTGTATTTCACACCGCCGACGCGCTCCGGCTTGCCCGTCTTGTCGTTCAGCCGCAACGCGCCCGTGCCGTAGAGGACCTTCAGGTTCTCCACCGGATTCTGATCCACCAGCACCATGTCGGCGAGCATGCCGGGCCGGATCACACCGAACTCGATCGCCTTGCCCTTAGGCTCATGCAGCGCCTGCGCGCCGTACAGCGTCGCCGAGCGGATCACTTCCAGCGGATGGAAACCCGCCTCGCGCAGGTTCTCCATCTCCTCCGCGAACGAGAACCCGTAGAGTTTGTAAATGAATCCGGAATCGGTGCCGGTCGTCACGCGGCCACCCTTGTTCTTGAAATCGTTCAACAGCTCCATCCATACCTGATAGAACTTCTTCCAGTGATACTCGTCCTCGGTGGTCCAGTAGAACCAATACGACCCGTGGGCTTCGCGGCTGGGCTCGAAGAACTGCCACAGCGACGGCAGCGTATAGCGGTCATGCCACTCGAGCGTGCGAGCCTTCATCAGGTCGCGGCTGGCCATATAGATGGTCATCGTCGGATCCAGGAATGCGCGCCGTTCCACTAGCTCATCCAAGAATGCGTTCCATTCCTTGCTGCCGCGCGGGTGAATCTGATTCCACAGCCGTCCCACCTGCCCGAAGCGATGCTGCTCGTCGTTGTAGTTCTGCGTTACCGGGTAGTCCTGGATGGTGCGATCCTTCAGCAGCGATTCCAGCAGCCCGTAGAAGTGCGTCACCGTGCCCAGCCCCAGCCGCACCGCCTCGCGGGCGTTCATCCGCGCCACGCCCATCTGATCCAGGTGCGCCGTGGAGCCCAGCCCGTGCTTCTTGGCTTCATCCAGCAGCGCGGCCATGATCTCAGGATCCTGCGCGCCCAGCTTCAGCCCGTCGATCCCTTTCTTGGCCGCGAAGCGAACCCACTCGCGCGCGGTCTCCGCTGTGATCACGGCGGGCGACTTCCACCCCTCGCCGGTGAACGGCCGGTGATAGGCGAAGTACCGCGGCGCGACAATCTTGTTTTGCGCGCTGCGCTCGCGTTCCGCCAGCGTCCAGTCCATATCGCCCGCCGGCACGCCCCGCACCGCCGTGACGCCATGCGCCATCCACAACTTGTGAACGTATTCGGCTTCGGGAGCCTTCGGAGCTCCGCCAGTATGGACATGCAGGTCAACGAAGCCGGGCATCAGGTACATGCCGGTCCCGTCGATCTCCTTGGTCCCCTTATTGGGCCGCCCCCGTTCGCGGATCGTAACCAGGGGATAGCCGACACTGCGCACCTCCGCGATCCGGTTGTTCTCCACCACCACATCCACGGGACCGCGCGGCGGCGCACCTGTTCCGTCAATCACCGTAACGCCTCGGATCACCATGCGGTCGAACGGGCCCTCGCCCTCCCCCGCGCGCCGGTCTGGCGAGGGCGTGATCGGCGACCGCTCCTGCGCCAGGAGCGGGACGGAAAGCAGCACAGCGGCGATGAAAAACCGGTTCATGACGGCTGAGTATAGCGATCCGGGTAACGGGAGTAAAGCTGACATCGGCTTAAGATCGGTCCGCTCCAGAGTAAGATCAAATCAAGGCGCAACGAGTTTACTGCCGTCGTCGAGCAGGATGGCCCCTGGTACGTAGCCTACTGTGCGGAGCTGCCGGGTGCGAACGGGCAGGGCGAGACGCGTGAGGAGTGCCTGAATAGCCTCCGCGAAGCCATAGCGCTGATTCTGCTACATCGCCGCGAGGAGTCCCTGCGATCGCTTCCGCCGGAGGCCAACCGGAACTCGTGATTGGGGGATGAAACGAGACGCCCTGCTTCCGCTGGCGAGCGCTGGTACAAAGAAGCTCTTGTCGAACCGTTCCGCTGTTCAGATGACAATGACGACGGCGGATAGGTGCGCCGGACCCCAGCATCCAGATCGTGTCAAATGAAGCAGGCGAGCCTACCGCCGTTATCGTGCCCATCGCACTCCGGAAAGAGATCGCTTCCGAGCGCGAGACTGCGTACCTTCTAAAGTCGGAACCGATGTGGGAGCGCCTTAAGGCTTCGCTGGAGCCGACTTCAGGCGTCTCGGTGGACGATGCGGCATCGAAGTTGAGCTTGTGAGTAGCGTCGAATTCGTCAAGAAACGACGATCAAACCCCTGCAACCAATACCTGAGAGCCAGCAGCCCCAACCAGCCGCGTGATATCTCCGAGGTCGCTGGTCAGAATCAGCGATTTCGTGCGAATCGCCGCCGCCACCACAGCCGCGTCAACCACATCCGCGGTTCCGGTCTTGGCCACAAGCGATCCTGCCTCGTGCGCTGCACGTTCGTCGAAAGGGACTACCACGCACCCCCTCAAGAACCTCCGCAATTGTGCTTGTTGCGGCGACCGGCTCACCTGGGCAATCACGGCGTGGCATCGGAATTACCAGGATACTTCTCCCCTACCGCGCCGCCGTCAGGTCCCGCTGGATCGCGAACCGCACCAGCCCCGGCAGATCGTGGATATCCAGCTTCCGCATCAGGCTCGCGCGATACGTGTCCACCGTCTTCGGACTCAGTTCCAACCGCGCCGCGATCTCCTTGGCGCGCACCCCGTCAATCAGCAGCGAAAACACCTGGTACTCCCGCGCGCTCAGGGACTCCAGCGGATCCTCGGAAGCCTGCTTCTGATCCGGCGCGAATACCTTGTTGATCTCCACCTGCGGCGACACATAAATGCCGCCTTCCAGGATCTGCTTCAGTGCTTCCAGAAGATGTGATCCGGAACTGGATTTCAGGACAAACGCGCTCACGCCGCTGCGCAGCGCTTCCACGACGGCTTTGCGGTCTTTTCGGGTGGAGAGAATCGCGAACCGGGTGTGCGATCCCGCCTCGGTGGCGCGGCGGACGATTTCCAGGGCAAACAGATCGGGCAGGCCGAGATCCAGCACCGCGACATCCGGCTCCAGCGTCTCGATCAGCTTGGCGGCGGCCAGACCTTCCCCGCAGTGAGCGATCACGCGGTTCCGGGGATCGGACTCCAGAACGCGCGCCAAACCCTCGCGCACCAGCGTCCATTCCTCCGCAAGCAGTATTCGGACCTGCGTCTCATCCATCGGCCAACCTCCGTCCGTTCCGGACTTGCCGGGGCTCCCCGGGGAGCCCCTAATTGAGAAGTCGGTTGGAGACGCCTGAATTCTCACTCATTTTCAGAGCGAGGCACGGCCAGGCGGCTTCAGGTGAAACTGCGAACGGCTTCGGCCTCGTCATCGAAGACCTCGAAAACCGTATAAAGCTTGGTGATCTGCAGCAGATCCTTCACCCGCTTGGACAAGCCCAGCAGTTTCAGGATGCCGCCATGATTGGTAACGGTGGTGAAGCCCGACACCAACTCGCCGATGCCGGAACTGTCGATGTAGGAAACCTCGCCAAGATTCAGCAGGACCTTCTTATGGCCACCGGAAGCCATGTCGCGAATCGTGTCGCGGAACGTGCTCGCGCCCTCTCCCAAGGTAATTCGACCGACGGCGTCGATCACAGTCACGTCGCCCACTTGCCGGGTGGTCAGTTTTACGCTCACAAGTATCCTCCTCGATCTCCTCGTTGAACCGTTAACCGCCTGCCGCCAGACGCTTCACCATGCGGATATGAGTGCCTCTCGGCTCCCGCTTCCGCACCTGAAACTCATCCATGAACGCCTCTATCAGCAGCAGTCCACGCCCCGAATGACGGAGCAGATTTTCCTCAGCCAAGGGATCGGGCAGATTTTCGCGCTCGAACCCTTCCCCCTCGTCCGCGATTTCAATGGCCAGTTCGCTCCCCGCGGCCTTCACCCGCAACTGCACCTTCTTCCGCGAGTTATAGCGGTTACCGTGAACAACGGCGTTTACCATGGCTTCGCGAACCGACATCCCGATCTTGTGCAGGTCGTCTTCATCGAAACCCATCTTTTCCGCCATGCCGAGAATCGTTGTCTCGGCGCTATCCACGCTTTCCAGAGTCGAATCCAACAGCGTGTCCACGGGCTGGAACTCGCTCGGAGTGGTTTCTCCCATAGGGTCGCCTTGCGGTAGCGTCGCCAAATCGAACAGTCACAATAAAATACTTCGCCTGCCAAAGTCAAGGAAAGGCTTTGTCCCCGGCCACGGGAGCCGCCTCCAACGGCCACTTCCACCGCGCGATCGCTCCTCCCGCGATCATCACGCAGGCCGCCGCCATCATCGACGCCGGAACCGTCGTCCGGGACGCCAGCCAGCCCCACAACCCCGAACCTACCGCAAGCGACCCCTGAAATACCAGCAGATACAGGGCGAGCGCCCGCGCCCGCAGCCGCGCCGGGGGCGTCGCCTGCGCCGCGACATTGAACAGCGACATCGTGGACAGCCAGGCGACCCCCGCCAGCAGCATCGCCGCGCACGCCGCCGGGAAATTGCCGGCCACCGAAACCGCCGCCGACATGCAGGCGAACGTTACCGTTCCGCACAGAATCACCTGATCCGGCGCGAAGCGGCGGCGGAAGTTCCCCAACAGCGTCGCGCCGGTCACCGAACCCGCGCCGATGCAGCCCAGCAACACGCCATAGCCGGCCGAATCGCCGAAGTTCCGGCTGGCCACCACCGGAAGCATCGCCCAAAGCGCGCTCGCCGTGAAACTGAACACTCCCGCGCGCACCAGGATCGCGCGGTACTCCGGCGTGCGGATCCCGTAATCCACCCCTTCTTTCAGCGCCGCTTGCACATCGCCGGTGAACGGGACTTGCTCCGGGCCTTCCGGGCGCCAGCGAGCCAGCACGGCGATCACTCCCAGAAACGATGCGGCATTCAACAGAAAAACCGATCCCGGGTTCGACATCGCGATGATCGCCCCGCCCAGCGCCGGACCCACCGCGCGCGAGATGTTGAATCCCACCGAATTCAGCGCCACCGCCGCCGGCAGAATCGGCCGCGGCACCGTCTCCGGCGCCGTCGCCGCCCAGGCAGGCCCGTTCAGCGATGTCCCCAAGCCCAGCGCGAAAGTGAACGCCAGCAATGACCAGGGTCCGATATGCCCGGTCAGCGTGACGATGCCCAGCGTCGCCGCCACCGCCAGCATCAGGCTTTGCGTCACCAGCAGAACCTTGCGCCGGTCCACGACGTCCGCCAGCGTGCCCGCCGGAATGCTCAACAGGAACACCGGAAGGCTGTTTGCCGTCTGCACCAGCGCGACAAGAAGCGGCGAGGGCGCGAGCGTCGTCATCAACCACGCCGCGCCTACAGTGTGCATCCAGGTGCCGATGTTCGACCCGATGGATGCCAGCCACAGCCGTCGGAACACGCGGTAGCGCAGCGGCGCCCAGGGAGAATCGCTCTCGCTCAACCGCCCGTCACCTCGCGAAACCACGCGGTGGCGAGCTCGATTTCCCGCGCTTCCAATCCATGCCCCCCGGAGTGCCGGTTGTGATGGACCTTCGCTCCCGCTTGGGTCAGGGTATCCGCGAGACGCTTTGAGTTCTCAGGCGGGATGATCGGGTCGCGGTCCCCGGACGAAAGAAAAATGGGCTTGCCCGTCAAGTCCGGCAGTTCGGTAGGCTCAAACGGCAACATCGCCCGCAACAGCATCGCCCCCGCCAACGCCTCCGGCCGGCGCAACAGCAGGCTGGCGGCGATATTAGCCCCGTTCGAGTACCCTAGCGCAATCAGGCTCAGCGGCGCGAAATCATACTGTACGGCGGCCTCACGCAGGAAGTCCGCCAGTTCCGCGGTGCGGAACTCCAGATCCTTTTGGTCGAACACGCCTTCGGAAAACCGGCGGAAGAAGCGCGGCATGCCGTTCTCCAGCACCTTGCCGCGCGGGCTCAGCAACGCCCGCCCCGGCGCGATCATCCGTCCCAGCGGGATCAGGTCGTTTTCGTCCGCGCCGGTCCCGTGCAGCAGCAGCAGCGGCGGCAGATCGCCGGGCTCGAACCGGTGAACAAACCCGCTCATGCCAGCCCCGGCAGGCGGCGCTCAATCGAGCCTCGCATCGGCTCCAGCCAGGGCGGCAACTTCAGCGCTTCGCCCAGCGAGCTGAGATCTTCGTCCACGGCGAATCCCGGCGGGTCCGTCGCGATCTCAAATAGCACGCCCCCCGGCTCCCGGAAATAGATCGAATGGAAATACTGACGGTCCATCACCGGACTGACGTTCAAGCCCGCTTCCGCCACTTTCACGCGCCAGCTCTTCTGCGCTTCATCGTCCGGAGTCCGGAACGCAACGTGATGAATCGTCCCGGCGCCCATTGATCCGCGGCGCAAATCGGGCGCGCAGATGACGTCCAGGTAAGTCCCCGGCCCGCCGCTTCCGGCCTCGAAACGGAACCGGTTGCTCTTTTCCGCCGCCTGCCGGAACCCCATGATGCCCGTCAACAGTCCCGCCGTTCGCTCATAGCCTTCCTCCGACAGCGTGATGGTGTGCAGCTTCTCCACTCGCGGCTCCTCGGAGTCCGAGCCCGACGCCACCAGCTCGATCTCGATCCCGTCCGGGTCCTGCAGGCTCAGGTATTCCTCGCTTCCGAAACGCTGGAACGGACCTTCCGCGTGCATCCCCTTGGCGTCGAACTTCTCTTTCCACGCGCCAAGGGAACGCTTGGGAACGCTCAGGGAAATGGTCGTCGGCTGCCCGGTGCCGGGACGTCCGCGGAAAGAACCCGGCCACGCAAAGAACGTAATCAGCGTGCCGGGATCTCCGTTGTAATTGCCGTAGTAGAGGTGATACGTGCCGGGATCATCGAAATTGACTGTCTTCTTCACCAGGCGCATTCCCAGCAGGCCGGAGTAAAACGCCAGGTTATCCCGTGGATCGCCACCGATCGCGGTGACATGGTGCAGACCAAGTATCATGCTTTCAGTGTGGCACGCGCGTCAACGGGTCCCCGGTATATAGTGGCTCAGCATGGGCGATGTTCCGGCACCCCTTCCCGAGTACCTGGAGTTTCTCTCCCCCTACGACCGCGGCATCCAGCAGCTTGCGCTCGCCCTCCGCGCGCTGGTGCTGGAAGAATCTCCCGGTTGCACCGAACTGATCTACGACGCCTACAACGCGGTGGCGTCCGGCTATACCTGGACCGGACGTCCGCTGGACGCCTTCATTCACATCGCCGTCTACGCCAAATGGGTAAACCTGGGATTCAACTATGGCGCCGCTCTGCCCGACCCGAAGAAGAAGTTGCAGGGCAAGGGCGCCCGCGTCCGGCACATCCGCATTTCGTCCGAGGCGGACCTGGAGGACCCCGCCATCCGCAGGTTCGTCCGCAAGGCGATCGAACAAAGCATCCGGCCCAAAGGCGACCCGCCGCCGCCCAAAAGAGTGGTGCGGGCCATCTACGAAAAGCGCCGCAGGCCGGAAAGATAAGCGTGCGATCCCGCGGCCCACGCGCGCCTGTTTCGAAGCCGTACCTTCGCGCCATTTCTCTCAAGCGGAGAAAACGCCCCTAACCGGCGAGTACCCGTTCTCCATCGCCGCCGTCCGGCATCTGGGACAACTCGAGTTCGACCCCCACGTCACGTTTCTGGTCGGCGAGAACGGAACCGGCAAATCCACCTTGCTCGAAGCCATTGCCGTCGCGCTCGGCCTGAACGCCGAGGGCGGAGGCCGCAACTTCAGCTTCGCCACCCGAGCCTCCCATTCCTGCCTCCATCAGTACCTGCGGCTGGTGCGTTCCTATTCACGTCCCCGCGACACGTATTTCCTGCGTGCGGAGAGCTTCTACAACGTCGCCACCGAAATCGAGAAGCTCGATGAAGAGCCGGGTCCCGGGCCGCCGATCACGCCGGCTTATGGAGGTCCGCTCCACGAAAAGTCGCATGGCGAGAGCTTTTTCGGTCTCATCATGAACCGGCTCCGCGGCGCCGGCTTGTACCTGTTCGATGAGCCGGAAAGCGCGCTTTCTGTCCGCCGCCAGTTGATCCTGCTGCGCCGCATGCGCGAGCTGATTCACCTGGATTCGCAGTTCATCATCGCCACCCATTCGCCCATCCTGCTCGGATACCCCAACGCGCGGATTGTGGTGCTCAATGACGAAGGTTACCGCGTTGCCCGCTACGAAGAAACGGACCCCTATCGCGTCACAAAAGCGTTTTTGGACGATCCGGCAACTGCCTTGGCTAAGATCTTCCGGGATTAGCTCCTCCTGGTGACCTTTGGCTTGGGACCCTCGTCAGTTAAGAGATACTCAGAATTTCAGGATCAACAATGCGAATCTTTGCACTTCTTGCGCTTGCAGCACTCTCCCTCTCCGCCGAATGGTGGGGCTTCCGCGGACCGGGCGGCAACGGTGTCCTCGAATCCAAGAAACTGCCGGTCAAGTGGTCGGCTACCGAAAACATTGCCTGGAAGGCCGAGATCCCGGGCAAGGGCCACTCCCAGCCGATTATCGTCGGGGATCGCGTGTTCCTCACCTCCTCCATCGAGGGCGACCCGATTCCGGGCCAGAAAGCGCCCGAACATACCTTGGGCGGCAAGCCGTTCGTCCATCCCGACACCACGGCGGAAGATCGCAAAGTGACGCTGCTCGGCCTCGCGTATGACGCCAGGACCGGCAAGTTGTTGTGGAATAAGACGTTGTATGAGGGTCCGGTGTACGACGGCCGGCACAAATTCAATACCTACGCCTCCCCCACGCCCGTTTCCGACGGCAAGCGCGTATTCTTTTACTTCGAATCGCAGGGCTTGTATGCCATGGATTTCGACGGCAAGCAGCTCTGGAAGGCTTCCGTCGGCAACGTGAAGAAAGTAGGCCTCGGCGCGGGCACCTCCCCGGTTCTTGCCGGCGACCGCCTGATCCTGCAGGTGGACGAAGATTCCGGCGAGAACTCGTTTATTTCCGCTATCTCCACCCGCAATGGAGAACTGCTGTGGAAGGTGAAGCGCGATGCTCAGGTCACCTGGAACACGCCCGCTTACGTGAAGCACAACGGCGTCGACATGGTCATCGCCGCCGGCACGGAAGCCACCATCGCCTACGATCCCAAGACGGGCAAGGAGATCTGGCGCGGCGAAGGCGTCGGCCAGACCGCCGCCGCCACCCCGGTCACCGGCCACGGCATGATCTTCCCCAACGGTTACATCCCGAAGAAGCGGGTGTTAGGCATGAAACTGGACGTAGACGCCAAGGACCGCACCGTGTGGACCTTCGACAAAGGCACAGCCTACATCCCCTCCCCGGTCCTTTACGGCGACTACCTGTACCTGATGGCGCCGAACGGATCCCTCACCTGCCTGGAGGCCAAAACCGGCAAGCTGGTGTATGAAGGGAAACGGGTGCCGAAGGCGATTCCATTCCACTCCTCACCCGTGGCCTTCGACGGCAAAATCCTGCTCACCAGCGAGGAAGGCGAGACCTTCGTGGTCAAGGCGGGACCGGAACACGAAATCATCGGAACCAACAGCGTCGGCGAGCGGGTGGTGGCATCCCTCGCCCTGGACGGCGACTCCATCTACATCCGCGGAGATAAGCACCTCTACCGCATTAAAGAGAAGTAGCCATCCGCGCCGGCCTTGAGCCTGAATGTGCACAGCCTGCGCGCATTCGGACATGAGACTGCTGGCTGCTTCCGTCCTTCTCCCAATACTGCTGGCCGCGCAGGCCCGCCATACCCACACCAACGGGTTGTCGGTGGCGGTGCCTGCCGGTTGGACGGCTCAGGACGGCCCCAACGGCATTCTGCTGGTTCCTCCGGGAACCTCGTTCGATCCTAACGGCGAAGAGATCTACGCCGTCGGATTCATGGAAGGTTACAGCAGCCTGGCCGATCCCAAGCTCGCCCGCGACATCCAGCAGGGCATCGCCTCCGGAACGGCGGCTGGGCGCCAGGGCGCATTTCAGGACGCCGCCGGACGCGCCGGCAAGTGGCTCCAGTGGCAGTTCAATCACCCTCAAACCGGAGTTCCGGTGACCGTCCAGGTGTACTTGACCTCCGCCGGAGGCGCTGTATTTGGAGTTACGGCTATCGGAGCGACCCGTCTGGTGGCTCGGAATCTGCCGGCCATCGAGCGTGCCGCAACCACCATGGCCTATGGCGGACAGCAAGCCCGCTCGGCGTCAGGCAGCGTAAGCGATGGAGCCGCCGCCTCCCAGGCCTGGCTGCAGCGCCTCCGCGGCCGCCAATTGATCCAGATGTCGAGCAGCCAGTATCACACCAGCAAGAAAGTGCTGACGCTGAACGCGGACGGAACCTTCACCTTCTGGAGCAACAGCCTGGCTTCCATCAACGTCGGCGAATACGGCCAGGCGCCCAGCGCCAGTGCGATGTCCGCCAATCGGGGCGCCGCCGACGGCCGTTGGCGCGTGATCACGCGCGGGGGCCAGGCGTACCTGGAGCTGAAGACTCGCGAAGGTGTCGCACACTACGAGCTGAGCTCGGAAGGCGCCGCAACTTACCTGGACGGCGTCCGGACCTACGTTCAGTAACGGCTTACTGATTCACCCGAGCCATATTCGCCGCGGGATATCGCAATCCCGCGGCCGCGCCTTTCGGGAAGGCTTCTTCCAGCCGCCGGCGATCGGAGTCCGAAAGCGAAATCCCTTCGGCTGCAACGTTCTCCTCCAGGTACCGGCGGCGCTTCGTTCCCGGAATCGGAACGATATCCGTGCCCCGATCCATCACCCAGGCCAGCGCGAGCTGCGAAGCCGTAACCCCCTTCTCCGCCGCGATCTCCTCCACCTGCCTCACCAGGTCCAGGTTCTTCTGGAAGTTTTCGCCCTGGAATCGCGGGTTGTTCCGGCGGAAATCGTCCTCGGGAAGGTCTTCGAAGCTGCGGAAAGTTCCGGACAGGAAGCCCCGGCCGAGCGGAGAGTACGCCACAAAGCCGATTCCAAGCTCGCGCACCGCGTCGAGAGCCCTTCTTCCGGATCGCGGGTCCACAACGAGTACTCCGATTGCAGGGCGGTGATGGGGTGCACCGCGTGGGCTCTGCGGATGGTCGCCGGAGACGCTTCGGACAGGCCCAGGAACCTGACTTTGCCGGCGCGGACCAGATCGGCCATCGCGCCCACCGTGTCTTCGATGGGCGTCTCGAGGTCGACGCGGTGCTGGTAGTAGAGGTCGATGTGATCCACTCCGAGACGCCGCAAACTGGCATCGCAGCATGCTTTCACGTAATCAGGCTTGCCGCTGATCCCGGTAAAAGCCGATCCGGAGCGCATGATGCCGAACTTCGTGGCGAGAAACACGCGATCCCGCTTGCCGCGAATCGCCTGTCCCACGAGTTCCTCGTTCACGTAAGGCCCGTACATATCCGCGGTATCGAGGAAGTTAATTCCCAGCTCGAGAGCGCGATGGATGGTGGCGAGGGATTCCGCGTCGTCGCGGCCGCTATAGAACTCGCTCATCCCCATGCAGCCAAGACCTTGCGCGGAGACGAGCGGACCGTTGGTTCCCAGTTGACGCTGGCGCATGATTCCAGCGTAGACGAGTAATTGTGCGAGGCGCGCTGGTGAATAGCCAGCGCGCCTGCGGTCTAGTCGAGAAACGCGATTTGCGGCGCATGCCGCGCTTCGCTCTCCCGGTTCATGAACACGCGATGCCATCCATCGAGATGCACCGTTCTGTGGTCTCGATGGCGAACGACACCGCGAGCGTAGACTTCTGCGTCGCGAGTCATCCGGCGCCAGGAGCGCCTGCGCAATCGCGGTTGAGCGGAGATGAGCGCCTCATACTCCGCAGGACTGATCCCCGTTGGGTACTCAGGAGACACCATCACAGTTACGCCGCCCCGCCTCAGCAGCTCTTCGCAAACATGAGGTTTGCTTCCAGCTCCGCGGCTGAGAGGCTCATTGCGGTGGATCACCGCGTCCTTATCGGGAACGATCGGGTCCGGGATGAAGAACCACTCGCCTTGCCGTATCGCGCGACGATCCCTGGCCCCGACGGGCCTGAGACTATCGATGGCTGTACGGACATCGTGCACGTGGTCGCCGGGTACGGCGGCGGCAAACCAATGCCGCTCATCCCGTCCAAGCAGGAACTTGTCCTTTGCGGTTCCATCGCGAACCATCAGCACCAAATGCCGATGCTGCGGCTGCACATCAAGAACCTCCGGAAAAACTCCTGGCTGACATCGGATGTCGAAGAACTCGCCGCTGCGATCCCTGCCGACATCGATTCGGATCTTCGCCCTTTGCCGCTCATCTGCCTGGATCACACGCAGACGCGCGCCCATTCGGGAGAAGTGCCGACACAAATACTCTGTCGTCATACGACTCCTTTTAGATGTGGGTTGGGTTAACTGTCAGGCGCAGCGGAAGGAGAGAGAAAGCGAGTCACCTTGTGCCGCGCCGAACCTGTTGCAAGCTTGACTAAACATGCCAGTGCAATATTGACGCACGGTGCCTCCTTTCCTAGGAAAATCTAACATCTCGATTCACAACTGTCAACGAGTTTCTAGTCCACAGTCCAGAAGCAGGCGAGGTTTTACATCTGGAATCCGGCACAAAATCGCTACACCGCGAGCTTCTTCCACTTCTTCCCCAACCGAACCGTCACCTCGCCCGACCCCTGCCAGGTGATTTCCTTGTAAGCGGTCCCGTTGATCTCCACCGCCCCCTGCTTCAACATCCGCTCCGCTTCGGTTCGCGATGGCGACAGCCCCACGCCCACCAGCATCTTGGCCACCTGAAAGCCACCTGCTACGCGCGCCTGTTCGGGAAGCGCCGCGGTTTCAACGTCCACGGGCATAGCCCCTTCGCGAACTTCGTGCTGGAAGTCTTCGGCCGCCTGCCGCGCCGCTGCGTCACCATGAAAATCGCGGACAATCCGCCGCGCCAGCTCCATCTTCACCGCCATCGGTTCAGAGGCGCGCAACGCCTGGATTTCCGCCAGGGGCAGATCGGTCAACAACTCATAATAGCGGAACATAAGCGCGTCCGAAATGCCCATCACCTTTCGATACATCACCTTGGGAGCTTCGGTGATGCCGATGTAGTTGCCTTTGGACTTAGACATCTTCTCGACCCCGTCGGTGCCTTCCAAAATGGGGACGGTGGCCACCACCTGCGGCGGCTGTCCGTAGCCGCGTTGGATCTCGCGCCCCACCAACAGATTGAACTTCTGATCTGTCCCGCCCAGCTCGACGTCGCACTCAAGTGCCACCGAATCATAGGCTTGGGCCAACGGATAGAGCAACTCGTGCACCGAAATCGCTGTTCCTTCCCGCAAGCGCTTCGAAAAATCGTCCCGCTCCAGCAGGCGCGCCACAGTGTACTGCGAACTGAGCCGCACCAGGGCGGGGAAATTCAGCCCCTCCAGCCAGCGGGAGTTGAAGTTGACTTCGGTTTTCTCGGGGTCCAGGATCTTGAACACCTGCGCCCGGTACGTCTCGGCATTCTTTGCGATCTCTTCCGGCGTCATGGGCGGACGAGTGATGTTGCGCCCGGTGGGGTCGCCGATCAGCCCCGTCATATCCCCGATCAGGAAGATGACATGATGCCCTAAGTCCTGGAAATGCTTCATCTTACGGATCAAGACGGTATGCCCCAGGTGGAGATCGGGCGCCGTCGGATCGAAACCCGCTTTTACGCGCAAAGGCCGGTTCTCTGCCTGCCGGAGCTTCAGGCGCTCCGCCAGATCCTCCTCGCGGATTAACTCCGCCAACCCTTTTTTCAGATACGTAAGTTGCTCAGCAACCGGTAATTGGGACACTTCCTCCATTATGCGATCGCGGCTGTAAAGAATGCGAGTGCGGGGGCGTCTCCCGTCCGGAGGTTCCATGCGCACCCTCTTGCAAGACGTGAAACACGGCATCCGCCTGCTTCTTTCGACACCTGGCGTGACCGTGGTGGCGGTACTTTCTCTCGCCGCGGGCATCGGCGCCAGCACGGCGATGTTCAGCTTCGGGGATGCGCTGGTGCTGCGCCCGGCCCCTGTCGCCCAACCGGAGAAGCTGATCCGTATTTTCGGCGTCACGGCCACCACCAACGAGGGCGAGGTCTCCTACCCGGATTTCCGCGAACTGCGCGCACAGGCCCGGTCGCTGCAAGGGATGGTCGCCGCCAATCACGTCCCGCTGGGCTTCAGTACCTCCGCGGAAGCTCCGGCGCGAACCACCCTCGGCCTGTCCGTCAGCCCGGAGTACTTCGACGTGCTCGGCGTACCCATGGCGGCGGGACGCACGTTCCGGTCCGACGAGTTGCGCGCCCCGGTGATGATTCTCAGCTACAACACGTGGATATCGCGCTTCTCAGGAGATCCTGGCATTATCGGGCGCACGCTGAAGCTCAGCAAGGTCGGCTTCACGGTGATCGGCGTCGCCGCCGAGTCGTTCACAGGATTGCACCGGCTGGTTCGCGAGGAAGTTTACATCCCCAAGGAATCCGTGGTTCTAATCGCCGCCGATCCCGTGCGACTGGAGGACCGCACGCGGCGCAGCCTGGAGGTGCACGCGCGGCTGAAGCCAGGCGTGACCCCGGAACAAGCGAACGCGGAGCTGAGAGGAATCGCCGCGAACCTGGAACGGAATTACCCGGACACCAACCGGGGCTGGAGCGTGCTTGCGATGACCGAGCGGGAAGCTCAGATTCACGGGGACCCTGGGCGCTGGACCCTGGTCATCATGCTGTTGGCCGTCTCCGGAATCGTGCTGCTGATCGCGTGCGCGAATGTCGCCAACCTGCTCCTCAGCCGGGCTCGCGCGAGATCGCGAGAGATGGCGGTCCGCATTGCGATCGGCGCCGGCAGGGGCCGCCTGCTGCGGCAGTTGATGACCGAGAGCCTCTTGCTCGCTTTGTTGGGGAGCGCGGGCGGCGTGGCGATCTCGGTAGGCGCCATCCGCTCCCTGAACACGCTGGAACTCCCGACCACGCTCCCGGTATCGCTGACCATGCGACTGGATGAACGCGTGCTTCTGTTCTGCCTCGCGGCCGCTGTATTGAGTTCGCTGCTCTTTGGACTCGCGCCGGCCTTCCAAATGTTGAAAACCGACCTGGCGTCCGTGTTGAAATCGGGCGACAGCGGGCCTGCGAAGCGTGGGCGCCGGATCGCTTTTCGCGACGTTCTCGTCGCCGGGCAGGTAGCGGTGGCGCTGCCCCTGCTTACCATTGCCGGTCTGCTGATCCTGGATCTGGCGAAGCTGGAGCGCTTCGATCCGGGCTTCCGCACCCAAGGCATGCTGATCGCCACCATGGACGCGTCCTTGTCGCGCTACACGGAAGCCGAAGGGCGCAGGTTCCAGGAGCAGTTACTCGTCAACCTGCGGACAGCTCACAACATCCGCTCCGCGACGCTGGCCCAGCACGTCCCGCTCGGTTTTTCCAGCAGCCAATCCACCATCGAAGTGCCCGGCTTCGAGGACGCCGGGAAGCAGAAGCAACTGAGCGTGGATCGCAACCAGGTGGACGCCGCGTGGTTCGACACCATGCGCATTCCCATCGTCGCCGGTCGCGGCTTTCGCGACACGGACCAGAAAGACTCGCCGCCCGTCGCCGTGATTAATGAGGCGACGGCCGCGGCATACTGGCCGAATCGCAATCCCGTGGGACAGCGAATTATCGTGGACGGCATGCCGCGCGAAGTGGTCGGCGTCGCCCGGAATTCCAAATACCGCGTGATCGAGGAGGCCCCCCGGCGTCATCTTTACCTGCCCGCGACTCAGCAATACGTAAACCGCTGGACGGTCTTTGTGGAAGCCGCTTCGGGCGACCCCGGCTTGCTGGCGCAAACAGTGCAGGCCGAGGTCCGCCGCCTGGATCCGGGCGTAACGGTGGAGGAAGTGCAAACGCTCGATCACTTCTTCCGCCAAGGCGCGCTGTTCGGCAACCGCATCTCGGCGCAAATTGTCACGGTGATCGGCGGCGTGGGCCTGATGCTCGCCGTAATCGGGCTCTATGGCGTAATCGCCTATTCGGTCAGCCGCCGGACGCGCGAAATCGGCGTCCGGATGGCCATCGGCGCGCGTCCGGCGGACGTGCTCGGAATGGTGTTGAAGCGCGGCTTCCTGCTTGCCGGCGCGGGCGTGGCCGTGGGACTCGGGCTTGCGTTGCTTGGCGCGATGGCGATCCGCGGCCAGCTCGTCGGCGTCAGCGCGTTTGATCCGCTGGTGTTCGCTGCGACGCCGGCGGTGATGCTCCTGGTGGGTGTGGCGGCCGCCTACTTCCCGGCGCGACGCGCTGCTTCCATCGATCCCATCGGGGCGTTGCGGCACGATTGACCCCAGGAACCGCGCGCCGTTCGGTGGTAGGCTTTCGGTATGAGGCAGATCGCTCTTGCTATTTCGCTGTTTCTTCCTATCGCCGCTTTGTGCCAGACCGCTCCGCTTCGCCGCTCGGTGCGCGCGATTGGCGAGGGAACGGTTTCCGCGCGGCCGGACCAGGCTCGCGTGTCCCTGAGCGTCGTCACCCAGGCCGCCACCGCTTCCGATGCCGCCGCGCGCAATGCGACCGCAGCAACCAACGTGATCAACGAGCTGCGCAAGCTGCTCGGTGGCACCGCCGATATCCGGACCATCAACTACAATCTTTCACCGAATTTCGGCCCGTCCCGTGATCAGAATCCGCCGGTAATCACGGGTTACACGGCGACCAATACCGTGCAGGCGACGGTGATCGACTTAAACCTGGTGGGCCGGGTGATTGACGCAGGAATCGCGGCGGGCGCGAATCGCGTGAACGGGCTTACGCTGAGTTTGCGTGACGAGGACACGTTGCGCGCGCAGGCGCTCCGGGTCGCGGGACAGAAGGCGCGCGCCAAGGCGGAGGCGATCGCGCAGGGGCTGGGGCTGCGGTTGGGCAACGTGATTGTGGCGGAAGAGACCGGAAGCATCTCCGGCCCATTCGATTTTCGCAGCAGTGTGACCACGGCGGTAACGACTCCGATCGAACCCGGCCTGTTGCAGGTGGAGGCTCGAGTCATGGTGGAGTTCGAAATTCTGCCTTGACCGGGTGCGGTTGTTAAGAAGTTTCGCCGTTTTGGGGTGAATTGTCCGCGAGTGGCATATCCGAAAGTGATCGTCTTTCGGCATGAGACTCCTGGCTTTTCTTCTCATTGCAACCGTCTCGGCTGCCCAGCAGCTTCCCGCGCGCAGGACGATCCGCTCCATCGGCGAGGGCTCCGCGACCGCTTCGCCGGACCAGGCTCGCATCGTGTTCAGTGCGCAATCCGAGGCTCGAACGGCGTCCGAAGCCGCCACATCAAATGCAAGCGTCGCCTCAAGGTTGATGACCGAACTGCGGCGCATTCTGGGCGGAAACGCGGAAGTCCGGGTGATCGGCTACACGCTGTCGCAGGCATTTGCGACACAACGGCCCTCACCCCCACCCGTTCAACTTGCATATGTCGCCACGACGACCGTTCAAGCTGTCGTCCGAGACCTGAATGCGCTGGGCAGCGTCGTGGATGCCGGAATCCGCGCCGGTGGAACTCTCGCAGGGGTGACGCTCGGCTATCGCGATGAGGATTCCGTGAAGGCGCAGGCTCTCCGTGTGGCCGGCCAGAAGGCGCGAGCCAAGGCGGAGGCGATCGCCCAAGGGCTCGGGCTCCGGCTGGGCAGCGTGGTTCTCGCGCAGGAAGTGCCGGTGGTCGAGGCGGGGGTGGGCGGCGTCGGGGCGGCTCCCGCTCTTCCGGATTTGAACAACCTGCTTCAACTGCTTCCACTATTGAGAACCGGCGACGGAGCGGTGAGACTGGAGGTCCGCCTCACCGTGGAATTCGAGATCATCCCCTGAGCAACAGTTCAGCCGCCACCCGCCTCTATAATGGAAGCTGTGAAAGCGCGCGTCTACGTTTCCTTCAAGCCCACGGTCCTCGATCCGCAAGGGCAGACGATCCAGAGAGCGTTGCACGGTCTCGGCCATCCGTCGGTTTCCGGGGTGCGCCAGGGCAAGTTCTTCGAGATCGAGCTGAAGGCTGCCGACCGCGACGACGCCGCCCGCGAGCTGGACCAGATCGCGCGGGAAGTGCTTACGAATCCGGTGATTGAAGACTACCGGGTGGAGTTTCTGGCTACTTAGGACGATTTAACTATTATGTGCGGCATTGTCGGCTACATCGGGGAAAAGCAGGCGGTCCCGATCATC
Organism: Bryobacteraceae bacterium; assembly: GCA_019748195.1. Taxonomy (GTDB): domain Bacteria; phylum Acidobacteriota; class Terriglobia; order Bryobacterales; family Bryobacteraceae; genus JAIEPW01. The sequence continues at coordinate 47,008 of JAIEPW010000064.1, read as the reverse complement.
GTGGACGGTCTGCGGCGGCTGGAATACCGCGGCTATGACTCGGCTGGAATCGCGGTTCTGGAAGAGTCGGGAGACCTGGCGGTCCGGCGCGCTTCCGGCAAGCTGAGGAACCTGGAAGAGACGCTGCGTCTGTCGCCGACCGGCGGCGGGTACGGAATCGGACATACCCGCTGGGCAACCCACGGCCGTCCCACCGAGGAGAATGCCCATCCCCATCGCGACGGCAGCGGCAACATCGTGGTGGTCCACAACGGGATCATCGAAAACTACCTGACGCTGAAACGCCAGTTGGAATCCGAGGGCCACAAGTTCGCGAGCGAAACCGATACCGAGATCGTCGCGCACCTGGTGGAAAAGTATTTCGACGGCAACCTGGAGCGCGCCGTGCGGGACGCCGTGCGGGAACTGCGCGGGGTGTTCGCGCTCGCCATCATTTCCAAGCAGGACCCGCGCAAGATTGTCGCCGTGCGGCAGGGTCCGCCGGTGGTGATCGGCTTGGGCGAGAGCGAGTACTTTGTCGCCAGCGACGTTCCGGCGATCCTGAATCACACCCGCGACATGTTCTTCCTGAACGACGGCGACGTCGCGGTTCTGACGCCCGAAGGCGTCCGGCTGATGGATTTCGAGGGCCGCCCCGTGAAGCGGCAGGTGACCCACATTCTGTGGGATCCCATCATGGCCGAAAAGGGCGGCTACAAGCATTTCATGCTCAAGGAGATCTTTGAGCAGCCGCGGGCCGTCCGCGACACCATGCTGGGGCGCGTGGGCCAGGAATCGGGCCGCGTGTTCCTGGATGAGATGGACATCCGGCCGAAGGACTTCGAGCAATTCACCAACGTGAAGATCGTGGCGTGCGGAACGAGCTGGCATGCGGGGCTGGCGGGCAAGTTCATGATCGAGCGCCTGGCCCGTATCCCCGTCGAAGTCGATTATGGCAGCGAATTTCGGTATCGCGATCCGATTCTGGGCAAGGAAACGCTGACCATCGTGATCTCGCAGTCGGGCGAGACCGCGGATACGCTGGCGGCGCAGCGGGAGGCCAAGCAAAAGGGCTCGAAATCGCTGGCGATCTGCAACGTAGTGGGTTCCATGATCACGCGCGAAGCCGCGGGAACCATAATCACGCACGCCGGTCCGGAAATCGGCGTGGCGTCCACCAAGGCGTTCACGGCGCAGTTGACGGCGCTGTTCATTCTGGCGATGTACCTGGGCCAGGCTCGCGGCGTGCTGTCGGCGGAGGAATCGCGGAGGCTGGTGCAGGAGCTTGCGGAGCTTCCCGGCAAGCTGGAGACGCTGCTGCGGCATGAGGCGGTTTACGACGACCTGACGCGCAAGCTGTTCCGCGCGGCGGATTTCCTGTACCTGGGGCGGGGCATTCATTTCCCGATCGCGCTGGAAGGCGCGTTGAAGCTGAAGGAGATCTCCTACATTCACGCCGAGGGCTATCCGGCGGGGGAGATGAAGCACGGCCCCAATGCGCTGATCGATGAGAATCTTCCGGTGGTGGTGCTGGCCACGCACGACCCGAACAGCGAATCGAGCAAGCTGCTGTACGAGAAAACGCTGTCCAATATTCAGGAAGTGAAGGCTCGCGAGGGGATCGTGGTGGCCCTTGCCAACGAAGGCGACGAGGAAATCAAGCGCATGGCGGATCACGTCATCGAAATCCCGGTGACCAATGAACTGCTGCTGCCGATTCTGGAGATCGTGCCGCTGCAGTTGCTCGCGTATCACATCGCGGTGCGGCGGGGATGCGATGTGGATCAGCCGAGGAACCTGGCGAAGAGCGTGACGGTGGAGTAGCTACGGCAGCGGCTGCGCACCGCAAACCGTCAGGATGGTATTCAAAAACGCCTTAAGTTCAGTGCATTCGGCGGCAGCAAGCGATATGTCCTGATCCCGCAGGATCGCGATGGAATCGATCGTCTTAAGATACCGTCGTCCCGGGTTGCCCGTCCGAAAGACCTCTTCGAGCAACTTGCTCGGCGGTTTGTGATGATTCACGTTCTCCGGGTTGCCACTGGGTGGCTTGCGGCTGCTCCCGGCTTGTTTCTGAATCCTGGGCCAGTAAGGAAGAAGCCAGGCTTCGAATTCGAACTGCGCCGCGTGAGCGTGGAACTTTGGATTAGCGCCAACCCAGCCGTTAAGCTTTGACTTGGCATCGGCCGCGTCCGCGAAGCTGCGTTGCCCGGTATAGACGTCAGTCAGCGCGATGACTGCGCCGTAGCCCTGTTGGAGCAACCCTTCCACAAGCCGCTTCAGCCTTGCTTCCTTCGGCACCAGCCCGTTCTCGGACCGGACATCGAGCCTGGGCATGGAACCTTTCAAGCGCGATTCCAGGAACGCGATCAGTGGCGGCTTCAGCGCCTTTTCTGTTTTTCCCTCTACGATCCACGCGATCTTCAAGACCGCCCGCCCAAATGGCCGCCCATCCACAGTTCGTCCAGCGTGTAATCCGTCAACCACTCATTCAGGTCGAGCGTATCCGCCCAGCGAAGCGAAGCACTTCCCTCCTCCAAGTCCACCGTGATCACTTCTTCGGGCTTAAGGAAACGAACGAGCCGGTCCGAATGGGTGGCCACAATGACCTGGCTCCGCTCTGCCGCGTCCCTCAAAAGGTCGGCGACAATACTTAGCAGCTCGGGATGCAGGCTGACCTCCGGTTCGTCGATGAGGGTCAACGCCGGGAGATCGGGGCTCAAAAGGATCGTAGCCAGCCAGAGGAACCGCAGGGTTCCCCCTGAGAGTTGATTCATGAACAGAGAACGCGAGTACTGGTGCTCCTTCCAACCCAGGGCTATGGTCCCCGCGCTAACGCTAACGAATTCGAAGCGTTCAAACTGCGGAAACCCTGCTCGAACGGCATTCTGCAGGGCCTCGAATCGCTGTTGGTGAGACTCCCTCAGGTTGAATAGACAGGAGACAAGATCTTCAGCTTGCGGTCCGGGCAGAAATCCCGGCCTCAACATCTGCGGCAATCGGACTGGGGATCGAGCGCTTACGTCCAAGTCATGGTAATGAGCACTGGAAGCGAGCGTGCTGCGAAACTGCTCCGCTTGGAGATGATTCCTCGGTACCTGGGACAACGCTGTTTCCTGAAGGTCCAGCTTCCAAAAAGCCATTTGGATTTCGTCGTCGTTCAAATGCTCCACACCGTCTCGTGGATACTGCACACGATTGTTGCGTCGTATCACGCGCATCCCTAATATCGGACCGCGAAGCCACTCGGTACTTACTTCATGTCCGGCGCCGCCCATCGCGGGTGCGATCGATAGCAGATATTCAAGCTCGTCGTCATTCCCAGCGCTGCAGGTGATGTCGAAATTTAGTCGTTCGCCGGAACCCGCGGTGAGGATGTTCAGCAAACCTCCATGTTCCTGCAGGGTTTTTGCGAGTTCTCCTTTGGCTGATCTGGACAGAAGAGACAGCACGTCCAAGATTGAGGACTTGCCGGATCCGTTCGCCCCGATCAGGACCGCAAGGTCCCGGAGTTCTACCTCGATGCTCGAGAGCCTCCGAAAACCCGTGACTGATAATCGGGTGAAGTGCCGCACTTGGAGAACCTTTGTCTAAGTCAAGCTTAGAACCTCGCCTCCGCCCTTGCCAAGGCCGTCTTCACCAAGTCTGACGCGCTGACCGTCGCGAGGGATGCCTTCCCTTCTTACACCGGCCGTCGGCGGCCGGTAATGTCTCACCTGAATCCACTTGGCCCGATTGCGCGTGCTGGCAATGTCGTACGAGCCCTGCATTCGGATCAAGGTGTCCATGTCGACGCCAATAGCTTTTTCAAATCGCAGGGCCATGTCGCCGTGCTGGGCTGCCTTGGCGTTCAGGAGAGCGGAAAGGCGGCGGCGAGACAAGCCCAGTATCCCTGCCGTTTCTGTGATTAAAAGGCCATGGCCTTCGCTGATCTCCGTTCGCAGGAAGGGGCCGGGATGGACCGACCGGCGCATGGTCTTCATGTTCAGATCCTCGCCACCAGCTTCGCCAGCAACGCCGTCCGGTCCGCGATCCGGTCTACCAGAATGCTCTCCCCCGGCGTGTGAGCCCCTTCGCCCACGGCGCCCAAGCCATCCAGCGTCGGAACGCCCAGCGCCGCGGTGAAGTTCCCGTCCGACCCGCCGCCCGTCGCCGACTCCTCCAGGTCCACGCCCAACTCCGCGGCGGCGTTCCGCGCCAGCGCGAACAGCTTCCGCACGCCCGCCGACCGCTCCATCGGCGGGCGGTTCAATCCGCCGGTGAGCTCCAGCGAACAGCGTGGATCCAACGGCTTCAACCCCCGGAACTGCTTTTCCAACCACGCGCCGTCCTTCATCGTGGGCACGCGGATGTCGATGTGCGCGTACGCCTCCGCCGGCACCACGTTGCTGCGCGTGCCGCCGCGCACCACGCCCGGGCTCACCGTGATGCCCTTCTCCAAGCGCGTGAAGCCGGCAACACGATCGAGCTGGCGCGCCAGCTCCACCACGGCGTTCGCGCCCGCCGCGAAGTCCACGCCGGCGTGCGACGCCACGCCGCGCACCGTCAACTCGTAGTCGCCTACGCCCTTGCGCGCGGTCTTGGCCTTGCCGCTCAGCCCGGTGCCGGGCTCCAGCACCAGCACGGCGATGCTCTGGCGCGCCGCCTCTTCCGTCAGCGCGCGCGAGGAATCGCTGCCCACTTCCTCGTCGCTGTTGATCTGCAGCACCACCTTCCGCCGCGCCGGGATGTCCAGATCGCGCAGAATTCGCATGGCGAAGATGAACAGCACCAGGCCCCCCTTCATGTCCAGGGTTCCGGGTCCCCACAATCGGCCTTTCGACTTGCGGAAGGGCATGGAGGGCAGGATGCCCAGCGGGTACACCGTGTCGGAATGGCCCAGGGCCAGAATCTGGCCGTCCTTCTTCTTCGCGCCGTTCAGGAGGAACTCGCACCGCATATGGCGGCCGAAGGTTCCTCCGGGGAACGTCTTCACCCGCGCCACGCCGTCCAGCTTGGACGCCAGCAGATCCACGAAGCGGTTCACCGCCGCGGCGTCCGTGCTGGGGGATTCGCACTCCACCAGTTCCTGAATCCAGCTTTCGATCTCCTTCTGCTGCTTGCGTGCGTGTGCGAGAAAGGGGTCCATTCGCATCAGAATCGCATACTCCGGCGCGGTCCTGGCCGGATTCGCCTAGAACCGGGACGGCGCCGGCGCCGCCGGTACCGGAACCGAAAGGCTCTTACCGGATCCGCCGCCGGGCCGCACCATCGGAAGTATGTTGACGCTGGAACAATTGGCATCGCTGATGAGCGCGGCTTCGCTGGTCGGAATCGTGCTGCTGCGCCGGTTGCGCTAGCGCGCCGCGGCCAGCGCCGCGAACACCCGTTCATAAGCATCGGTAACCGCCTGCCAGCTATACCGCTCACGCACATGAGCCTCCGCGAGTCGCCGTAGCCGGCCCCGTTCGGCTTCGCTCATCTCCAACACCTCCCGCAGGCGTTCCACCAGGTTGTGAGGCGTGAACGCGATCCCCGCCTCGCCCGCCACCTCCGCGTTCTCCGGCGTGTCGAGATACAGCGTCAACGCGCCGCGGCCCATGGCCTCGATCAGCGCCGGATGCGTGCCGCCGACCTCGGTCGCATGGATATAAGCAAAGCAGTGCGAGCCCAGCTCGCGGTAGCCCTGCCCGTAAACCGCGCCCGGCATCACGATCCGCGGATCGCGGGTGTCGCGGACCCGCGCGATGTACTCTTGCGCGTACGGCGCATCGCCGATCAGCGCCAGTTTCAAGGTGGTGTCCACCTTTTCGAATGCCTCCCGCACCAGCAGCGCGTTGTTCTCCGGCTCCATCCGGCTGACGTAGAGGAAGTACCGCCCGCGCTCCAGCCCCAGCGCGCGCACCTGGCCATCGCTATCGAGCTTCCCCAACTCCGCGCCATAGGGGATCATCACCGAGCCCGCAGCATAGGTCTCGCGATAATACTCCTGAATCTGCCGCGCGTCGGTGACGATCACGTTCGGAAACCAGGTGGACAACTTCTCCGACACGCGGTACCACGTCTTCGCCGCGCGATTCCACTTCTTCCGATTCCGCTCCAGCCCGTCGACGTTCAACGCCACCGGCTTGCCGAACAGCCGCGGCATCCAGGTGAAGACCGCGTTGGCGGCGTTGCAGTACAGCAGCACGTCCTGGCGATGAAACAGGACATGCAGCGTGGAAAGAAACGTGTGAACAATGGTATCCGTGTACTTGTGACGCAGTGTCGGCAGCGTCACCCTTCGCATGCCGCGATACTCCGTTTCGTCATGCGATTCGCGGCAGTACACGGTGACGCGGTGGCCGCGCTCCGCCAGCCGGACGCCCAGTTCCTCGGCGAAGGTTTCGAAACCGCCGTAACGGGCGGGAATGCCCCGGGTTCCCAGAATCGCGATCCGCAAGGGCGGCTTAGCCGCGGGCGGCACGGGACTTCGCCAGCACGCGAGCGCTCGCCTTGGGAGCGGGACGGCTTACCGGCTCATAAGAGAACCAGCCGGCGATGTACTCGTCGGTGACGCGCCGGCGATTCATGATCTCGCGGCGTTTCTCCAGCACGCGCCTCCAGTTCTTCGCCAGATACCAGAACGCCTTCAACGACGTGTGCTCGTGCAGGATGCAAGCGCCCAGCACCACGATGTCCCGCGCCGTGATGCTCCACCAGTTGCGGCGGTACAGATCGCCGCTCATGTTCTTGATGCGCATCAGGAAGCGGTTCTTCACCGAGTGCATGTTGATTTCCGGCGGCAGCGCGCGCCGGTTGCCCGGAAGCACGTTACGCACATGGTATCCGCGAGCGTGCGGAGTGTAAACGCAGCGCCAGCCCAGAAGCTGCGCCCGCCAGGCGACATCCGCGTCCTCGCGGTAGACGAAGAAATCGGGATCGAAGAACTCGCCCTGCACCGCGATGTCCTCGATCATGGCGCGCCGGTACAGCGCCGCCGCGGCGGTGGCGCCGAAAACGTATTCATGCGTCAGGTAGTGGCCGTTGTCCACTTCCTGGCTGCCGCGATCCAGATGCCGCAGGTTGGGCGTGAAGTAAATGCCGGTGGAATCCACCAGTTGCTTTTCCGGCAGGTCGAATGTCGCCAGAATCGTCAGCAGCTTGCCGCACACGGTGCCCGCCTTGGGATCCAATTGCCCCGCGTCCACCAGCGCCTGAATGAAGTTCGGCAGCAGAAGCACGTCGGGATTCAGCGTCAGCACCCAGCTCCCGCGCGAGAGCTCGATGGCCTGGTTTTGCGCCGCCGCAAACCCGATGTTCTCGTCGTTGTAGACAACCCGGCAGCGTCCCGCGAATTGCTCCAGGATATCCCCCGTCCCGTCGGTTGAGGCATTGTCGATGACAATGATTTCCATCCGCGGGTATTTCTGCTCGAGAACGCTCTCGAGACACCGTTTGATGAAACGGCCGCTATTGTAGGTCACTATGGTGACGGAAACGAAATCGTTGGAGGCCATGGATCGGACATTCGCGCCCACCCGCGTTTACCTTCCCCGCTCCGCGCGACCGGAATCGATTCCGCGTCCGCGCTGATGATCTGTGGCGCCCGGAGTGCGCGCCTCCCAAGTGCCGGTTCGAGCAAACGCCCGGCGTGTTGCCAACCTGACCACTGCTCCGTAACTGGCGAACGGTCCTACGCTTCGTTCTGCAATCATCCCCGCGACCATCCGCGGAAGGGACGCCAAGGCCACTGCCCCGCAGACAGCCCGATAAGGGATTTCACGGTAATGCTTTGTAGCATAGCGTAGAAGGTTACTATACCAGTTTCGCTTACGTAATGTCTCGGGCAATTTGTTGACGGAGTGCCCCCCAATGTGCTCGGCGCGGACCTCTGGACAGTACTCCGCAGGGAACCCTAAGTCGTTGGCCCGCTTTAAGAAATCCACATCCTCGAACCACGCCGGCCAGAAACCTTCGTCGAATCCACCAGTACTAGCCCATACATCCCGCCGGACCGCCAGAAACGCCCCTGCCGGCTGTTCCACCATTCCCGGAAGCTCGCAATTGCGATCCAAGTATCGATATCGCCGGTTCACCGGGTTCCCCGGCCAAATGCGGTTCAGCCCGAACACCTCGAAGACCAGAGTCCAAGGAGTCGGAAACCGGCGGATCGTGAATCCGCGCTGCGGCTCGCCCGACGACGCGCCAACCAGCATCCCCGCGGCAATTCCGGACCTTTGGCAGGCCTCCAGGAGCGGCTTTAGTGGTGTAAGCAGCTTCACATCCGGATTGAGAATCAAGACGGCTCCCGCATTCGTGCCCTGAAATCCCTGGTTTACCGCGGCTGCAAATCCAACGTTTTCAACATTTTCCAGAATCCGGAGTCGCTGACCGGCGACGGCGCGGCCGCGAACCGCGCACACCGTCCGGTCCGAAGACGCATTGTCGATGACTAACACCGGCAGCCCCTCCAGAGCGTCGAGACACACTCCGATGACTTCTTCGGAGTTGTAGGTCACGACCACTACCGCGAGATCGTCCATTATGTGTTCCAGCAAACCGGATGCCATCCCATGATCGTGCCGCTAACCAAAGGAACGACCTTTGCTTGAGGCCGCTTCGCCGCCGGACTGTGGCGAATTTGCCCTTCCCATGGGTTCAGCGGAAACGTTTCTTCACCAAGAACCATAGGTTGTAGAAGCCATCCCGCCAGGGATTCAGCTTAATCTCGCCCAGCCGGGAGGAATAAAGGATGGACAGCTCGGCAAACCGAATCTCCCCTGGATGCTTCAGCGCCTCAATCTTGATCTCCTCGGAAAACGCCATCCCGTCGCTTTCCAGGTTCATATGCTTTAGGATCTCGCGGCGGAACACCCACATCCCCGATTGCGAGTCCCGGACCCACTTGAAGTACAGCAGCGACATCGCCAGCGAGAGCACCAGGTTGCCGAACTTGTGCTTAAAACTCATGGCTTCGGAATCCTGAACCGGGAATCGCGAAGCATTCAGGAAGTCAACCTTCAAGTGCAGCAGCGCCTCCAGAAGGTAAGAGATGGCGTCCGGCGGGTAGCTGTGATCGCCGTCCAGCGTCACGATGATGTCGCCCGTGGCGAAGCCGAACCCGCGCTTGTACGCCCGTCCGTAGCCGCGGACATCCTCGCGAATGACTCGGGCTCCGAGGCTCTCGGCGACATCCGCGGTCCGGTCTGTCGAGTTGTTGTCGACGACAATCACCTCATCCACGAACTCCGGCATCCGGTTTAGGACCAATTCGATTCCCTGTTCTTCATTCAGGCAGGGAATGATGACCGTGATCTTCAGGTCCTTGTACATGATCGGAGAGGAGCGCGGGCGAACTCACCAGCATAGCCGACGCGCGCGGGGCTTTCGCAACCGTCTATGATGAGAAGCATGAAGTTTGCTGTAGCCGCAATGGCTTTCGCCGTCTTGCTTCCGGCTCAGGATCCGAAACCGGCGCCCGCGCCGCGGATGCCCACGCGCATGCTCCAGGAAGTACGGACGGTCCTGGTGGCCCCGATGGGCAGCGCGTTCGACCAGTATCTGGCCAACCAGCTCGCCGCCAAGGGCGTGGTGCAGGTGGTCACCGATCCGAACAAGGCCGACGCCTACCTGATCGATCGCATTTCGCCTTTCCTGAAGGAAAGGGCCGAGGAGATGGGGCGCAGGGCGCCCGACACCGACAAGAAGAAGGATGAGGAAGCGTGGACCAAGCCCAACCTGGCCGGTTTCACGCGATCCCGCGGCAACTTCTTTCTGGTGGACGCCCAGACCTACGACGTGATCTGGAGCATCTTTGCTCCGCCCAAGAGCGCCATGCCTGGGGATCTGATTCGGACCGCCGGCCAGATCGCGGACAAATTGAAGGAAGCCCGCAAGGTGAAGTGATGCATCCCGGCTGGCAGAAGTTGGAAGATGCCTTGGTCTTCGCTACCCGTCTGCACGCCGGCCAGTTTCGCAAGGGAACCGCGGTGCCGTACATCTCGCACCTTCTCGCGGTAGCCAGCCTGGCCCTGGAGCATGGCGCCGACGAAGAGGAAGCGATCGCCGCGCTGCTGCACGATGCGGTGGAGGATCAGGGCGGGGCCGCAACCCGCGCCGAGATCCAGGACTGCTTCGGAGGCCGGGTCGCCTTCATCGTGGACGGCTGCTCCGATTGTGAAGGCACCCCGAAGCCTCCCTGGCGCGAGCGCAAGGAGCGGTACATCGCTCACGTTCGCACCGCCCACCCCTCGATCCGCCTGGTTTCCGCCTGCGACAAGCTTCACAATGCCCGTGCGCTGCTGGTGGATTATCGCAGCATCGGCGATCGGATCTTCGAACGGTTCAACGGCGGCAAGCAGGGCACCCTCTGGTACTACCGGTCATTGGTGGAGGCGTACCGGGAGGCTGGAACCAGCATTCTGATCGAAGAACTGGACCGGGTGGTGAGCGAGCTGGAAAATCTGACCTCCCAGGCGGCCCACGCATGAACCTGACCTTTGCCGAGTTGCTGGCGCACCAGGATGCGGAGTTTTCGAAGTGGGAGGCCTGGCTCCTTGAACACGGCGATGCCGTTCTGGCTTTCCCGCTGAGGAATGAACAGATTCCCGATCTGAAGTCGCTGCTGCAGCATATCGTTGGAGTGCAGCTTTACTTCGCGGAGCTTTTGGCGGGCAAGCCGATCACGGAGTGGTGGAAGCAGCCTCCCGCGGATCGCGACGGTCTCGTGCGGATGGGCCGCGCCTCCCTTTCGATGCTGCGGGCGCAGGCGGATGCCGAGCAGGACTGGAACCGCATGGTGAGGGTGGGCGAGGGCGAGAAGGGAATGCAAGTTTCCGCCCGGAAAGCGTTCGCGCAGGTATTGACTCACAGCATGTGGCACTGGGCCCAGGTGGCGCTGCTCGCCCGCATGAATGGCGTGGCGCCGCCCGGGAAGCACGACCTCATTCTCAGCAACGTCCTCCAATAGATTCACCGCACCGAGACGAGCAGCATGGTCGCGTCATCGTGAAACTCGCCTTGGCAGAACGCGGCGACATGCTGAAATACGAGTTCATCGAGGTCGCGTGCGTGCAGGGACCGGTGCCGCACCAACAGAGATGCCAGCCGCTCATCACCGAACTCCTCGCTGGATTGGTTCCGCGCTTCGCTAAGGCCGTCGGAGTAAATCAGGACGCGGTCGCCCGGTTGCAGCCGCGCGGAGCCCTGCTCATACCTCCAGTCCGGGAAAACGCCCAGCACGGCGCCCCCCTCCTGCAGTAGCTCGACGCTCCCGTTCCCCCGGATGAGGAACGGCGGATTGTGCCCCGCATTGCAGTAATGCAGCGTGCCCTGGCGGGTGTCGAGCACGGCGTAGAACAGCGTGATGAACTTGCCGGTCGCGACATTGCCGAGAATCACTTCATTCAGGCGGGAACAAACCTCGGCTGGCTCCGCGCCGGGGGAGGCAAAAGCTCGCACTGCCGCTTGCAGATTCGCCATCAGCAGGGCGGCGGTGATGCCCTTGCCCACCACATCCGCGACACAGAGCGCCGCGCGATGCTCGCCGAAGCGGATGACGTCGTAAAAATCGCCCCCAACTACGGTAGCCGGCTGCCAGCGGGCGGCGAGCTCCACGCCGGGAAGTCGCGGAATCTCCCGCGGCAGCAGGCCTTCCTGGATCTCCCTCGCTTTCTCGACTTCATTTATCGCCTGCTGGTGTTTATGCCGCTCGCGCGCCACCTCGGCCTCCAGCGTGCGCCTGGTGGTGACATAGATGGTGAGCACGATGGTGACGGTGACGGTAGAAACCACACTGATCAGAACGGAGTTGATCAGATCGCCCTGATAATTGATTTCGCGGGAGATCCCCACCGAGCGCAGAACGGCCACCGAAGGAATCGCGCCGATAGCCGCCATCACGGCCGAGTAGGCAAGTCGCGAAAGCCAGCGCCCTGCGTCCGGCAGGGAGGCGATCCTCTGCTGGAACGCTCCGAAGGTAAAGAACATCAGGTTCCCGATGATGATCGAATGGGTGAAGGTCACCACGAGGAACGTGATCAACCAGCGGGGCGTGTAGTTTCCGCGGAAGGCGAACATCAGGAACGCCAGCACCAGGCTGATGAAGATGATGATCGATTGCCAGCGCGCGTACAGCCGCAGGCTGAGCGCCTCATTGCGGTAGGGACTGACCAGTCGGACCATCGCCCGCTATTGTGTCATGCGCTTCCGGCGGATTTCCGTACGGTAGCTTTCGAGCAGGCGCGCGGTCATGCGCCCCATGTCGCGCCGCGCGATCACGTATTCGCGCGCGCGCCGCGCCATCAGGCGCGCCCGCGGCGGATCGGCAAGCAGGTCCAGAATGCGCGCCGCGAAGTCCTCGGGCGTGTCCGCGAGCGCGCAGATCTCACCGTCTTTCGCAGCCAGGCCTTCGGCTCCCAAGCCGGTGGAAACCACGGGAATTCCCGCGGCGAAGGCCTCCAGAAGCTTCACGCGAACACCGGATCCCGAAAGGATGGGGCAAAGAAAAAGCGCGTACTTCGCCAGCGGCTCGCGCACATCTTCCACGAATCCGACTAGTTCCACGGGGGCGTCCGTATGGGGAAGCGCATGCCTCGGCGGCGGCTCGGAGCCTACCAGCAGCAGCCGGGCTCTCGGATTTTGCCGGTGAACGATGGGAAGCACGTGGGCAAACAGCCAGCGCAGCCCTTCCTGGTTCGGCAAATGCCGGAAGCTGCCGAGGAAGAGCATGGTGCCGGGTTCGCGCTCCGCCTCATGATAGGCATAGCGGGTGGTGTCGATACCGGCCCGAAGGTCGTCGTCGATCTTACCGGCAAGCCGCGGAAGAAATGACTGCAGGTACGCGCCATTGTCCGCGCTGCACACCTGGACCCGGTCCATTCGGGGCAGCCAGGTGAGTTCGAAGCGAATCGCCCGCAGGTATTCGTATCGAGCCCGGATGCGCCTGAGTAAGCCGTTCATACCGGGAAGCTGGCGCGCGATGCTCTGGAAGTAGACGTCATGTTCAAACAGAATGGATGGGATCTGGCGGTAGTTCCCGCCGTACTGTGCCAGGACAGTGTACTCGAGCTGCAGCAGGTCCACCTTGCGCGTGTAAATCTGGCGATGAATCAGCCACTCCAACTCCTGGCTCCTAAACTCGCGAACGGCGTGCGGCTCGACGGACCCCAGCGCCTTTGTCCTGGCTTCGAGGCGCACCAGGAATTCGGCCGAAGCGCAGATCGATTTCAGCTCCTGGTGCGCGGCGAGCTCGTTCTCATAGTCCAGCAGCACGATCAGGTGCAGATCGCAAATCCCGGCCAGATGCTGGATGGTCTGGCTCATGAACACCGCGCCCCCGTGTATCGGCGGCGTGATGGGGTACGGTGAAACGAAGAGCACGCTGGGCTTGGGCGGTTCGGGCTGCAGCCGCTCGAAGACATCGCGGAAGTAGCCTCCCAGCGGGCGCCGCAGGGCCTCGCGATCGCCGAGCACCGCCAGCGCACGAGCCCGCCACCGGGACCGGATCGCCGCCGGCAGTTGCCGGATCGCCCGCAGGTGCCCGGCCAGTGTGAGACGGCCCGCCGCGTGCCCTGCGCCGGCGCTGAGGGCGGAATCCGCGATGCCGTTAAGAAAGTGCGAGAGCAGCATCCGCCAGTCATGCACGTTCTTCCAGGCAAACAAGATGTAGTTCTTGTTCAGGACTCCCTGAATGTAAGCGTCACTGAAACGCTTTCCGATGGTGCCCCGGTGTTCATGCCAGACATGACTCTTCGGTTGATACAGAACCTTCCATCCCCGCTTCCAGGCCAGGTACCCCAGGTCCGTATCTTCCATGTAAAACGGCGCCAGCAGTTCGTCGAAGCCTCCCAGCTCCAGAAACTTGCGCCGGTCATAGGCGCACGAGCCGCCGCCGCCGTAGGCGCAGGGATACAGACCCGAGATCGCATCGTCCTGGCGATGCCGGACCCGCAGGTTGCCTCCGGCCCACCACACCTGCGTCAGCCCCGTCTCCTGCCGGACCTTGGCCGGATCGCTGAAGAAGATTTGACAGGCGGCGGAGAACACCAGGGGATCGGTGAAGCCGTCCAGCAGGGGTTGCAGGAAATCCGGCGCCACCCGCATGTCGTTGTTCAGTAGCACGACGATGTCATTTTTCGCCGCGCGAAAGCCGGCATTGGAGCCGCCCCCGAATCCGAGGTTGCGATCCAGCGCTAGAACGCGGACCCTGGGGAAGCGCTCACGCAACAGGTCCGCGCTCCCGTCCGAGGAGCCGTTGTCGACGACGATCAATTCGTTGTCGGGATCGCCTTCCAGCGCCTTTAACACGGAAGGCAGATACTTTTCGAGAAGATCGCGGCCGTTCCAATTCGGGATGACGACGGAAGCCGATCGATTGCGCGGAGTATCGCTTGCCGGCGGGACGGAATTCGGCATCAACCCGCGAATTAGATCCGCGAGTGCGAGAGCGATCGCGGCTGCCGCCGCGATCACCGGTACGCAGATCAGCGCCAGCAGCGCGCCGAGCAGCGAGCGCACTTTACTCAAGCGCCGTCCACCTTCGGCCCGAGACCCACGGCGCGTCCCACCTTGAGCCACCGTGAAGAACGGAGCTGACCCAGCAGGGCATGAGCGCGCTGGAGTTCTTCATCGAGTTGCCGCGCCCAGCGGGTCCGCTCTTCCAGGGTGCTTTCGGTCCTGGTCAGGACCTGGACGGCTTCGAACAGCTCGTCGCATTTCGCTTTCAGTTCCCCGCTAAGCCGGCGCTCCGTTTCCAGGGCCCAGTTCGTCTTCGCCTGGATATCCGCCTCCAGGTCGCGAATCTTGCCGTCGTACGCGGCAGCCATTTCGATCGCCTTCTGCTGCTCGGCGGTGTAGGCGTCCTGGAGTTCCACCACGCGTGCCTGGGCTTCCCGCCAGAGCTCCTCCGTCTGTCTGGCCCAAAGGTTATGCTCCTCCAGCTCCCGTCCCTGGTCCTGGTGCGCGCGAATCAAGTGCCTATGCTGTTCCTGCAGGTCGCGCAGTTGCTGCTCGAGCGCCGCCACGTGCTGTTCGCGCTCGCGCAGCAGGTTAGCCGCCCGAGGCACGTAAACGAAGCCGAATTTCCCTTTCCACGCCTGCTTGGAACAGACCGCAACGAAAAAGTGGGCGTCCTCCGGCGACCCGGCTCCTCCGGCGATTTCCGCCAGCGCGGGAAGCGGACCGCGGTTGCGATGGAAGGCGAAGGACTCCACGCGGTTTTGCAGCAGGACTTCGACCTCGGGAAAAATCAGGCTCAGCTCCCGCACAAACTCCGGGTGATCGAATTCGTGCGCGTGGAACGGATTGCCACCTGCGTCCCCGCGGGCTTCCGCATAGTACTTCTTGTTCGGCGTGGAGACCAGGAAGAATCCGTTCCACGCGAGAAGCCGGTGTGCCTCCCGGAGCAACGCGCGCCAGTCCTCCAGATGTTCGATCAGTTCGAACGCGGTGATCAACTCGAAGGCGCCGTCCGGGTGCGGCACGCTCTCCGCGGGCGAAATCTCAAAGTGCAAGTTGGGGAGACGAAAGTGTTCGCGCGCGTAAGCGATCGCTTCCTCGGAACGGTCCACGGCATGTACCTGGCGGGCGTTCTGCGCCAAAGCCGCGGCACCGTAGCCAGTTCCGCAGCCGAGATCCAGCGCGCGCACCGAGGACGCAAAGCGCGATGCGAACGCGTATCGCGAGACATGCTCGTTCCACAAGTCGAGCTCCACCACGCCCGGGATTACCCGCTCGCCCGTGAATTCAGCCACGGCTGTCTCCAGGGACAGCGGCAGGCGCTTCCGCGCCCAGAGGGTGGTTCACCAGCACGCGGCAAGGCAAGTGGATCTGACCGTAGACGGGTCCTTCCGCTCGAAGCATCTGTAGGACGAGCGCGTTCTCAACCCAATCACAAATTACGTACTGATCGAGGTCGCCGTCCGCGAGGGCAGGAGAAAATGAGAACGAAGTCGCATATAGTGTTGGGAGTTCGACATAAAAATCCACGGTACGGATTTCTCCCGGTTCCATGGGATCGAGAAGCACGCCCTCACGGGTGCAGTTGGTTCCGGCAAAATCAACGCCCAGATGATTGCGCATCATGAACCCGATATTCGGGGAAGGGATCAACTGGTGGGCTTTGACGCTAATTCGAATGACAGCCCTGCTATTGGGACTTAATTCCTGGAGAGGTTCCCCGGTGGAATCGAACAGGCCGATTCCAATTACACTGCCGGCGCCGGAGCCGAATCGATGATCGACGTTTGGAATCGAGGTGCAGAACTCATAGTTAGCGTTATGTGTTACTTGTCGAACGACCGTTCGTTTTGCATCGCCAGAATACCGCTGATCTTTCTGATGCATCGCCGCCAGATACTTAGTGACTACTCGCTCCGTTGCGCCCAGCTCCCGCGTTTCTCCGTGGTCCAGCCAAAGCGCCCGATCGCCCAGGGCCTTGACATCCGCGGTGGAATGGGAAACGAACAGGATCGTTACTCCTCGGTTTCGAAGCTCGTGAACCTTGCGCATGCAGCGCTGCCGGAAGTAGTGATCCCCCACCGCCAGCGCCTCATCCACCAGCAGTATGTCGGGGTCTACATGAATCGCCACGGCGAAAGCGAGTCGTACGATCATGCCGCTGGAGAACGTCTTCACCGGCTGGTGGAGGAAGTCGCCGATCTCAGCGAAATCGGCGATGGCAGCGTAGCGCGACTCCATTTCTTCCGTGGAAAGTCCCAGGATGGCGCCGTTCAGGAAAACGTTTTCCCGGCCGGTGAACTCGGGATTGAATCCCGACCCGAGTTCCAGAAGTGCGGCCACGCGTCCGTGGACTTCCAGTTGCCCGGCGGTCGGCTGCAGAATGCCGGCGGCAAGCTGGAGCATGGTGCTTTTGCCGGAGCCGTTCTCTCCGACCACGCAGAACGTCTCTCCCTTGTGGATCTCCACATTCAGGTCTCGCAGAGCCCAGAAATCGCGGTGGTATCGCCGGCGGTTGAGGGTTAGCAGCTCTTTCAAGCGATGAGAGGGGCGCTCATAAAGAGGGTAACTCTTTGAGACGCCTTTGAAGTGGATGGAAATCGTTGACACAGGCCTGCAGCAACTTCAGCTTGACACCACCGCGCCTGACTCCTTACGCTGAAAGAGATTCCCTGAAAAGCCGGTGTAGCTCAGGGGTTAGAGCGACGGTCTCATAATCCGTAGGTCGTAGGTTCAATTCCTACCGCCGGCACCATCCCCCACAATCAGCGTGTAGATGCGATCCAGGTCATCCTGCGAGTAGTATTCAATTTCAATTCTCCCCCGCTGCTCGCTGACCTCGACGATGCGCACCCGAGTTCCAAGCACACGTTCCAATTCTTCAGTGGCCGCTTTGACGTTTGCGTCGGCTTTTCGCTCGCGCTTCGCCGCCCGTTCCGGAGTTGTGTCGGTCAACTGGCGGACGATCTTCTCTACCTGCCGGACCGAAAGACCTTGCGCCGCAGCTTTCTCCGCTGTCTGAACCTGCAGATCCGGATCGGGAATTCCCAGGATTGCCCGCGCATGTCCCATTGAGATGCGGTGCTCTACCAGAAGAATCTGGACTTCCGTGGGAAGTTTCAGCAAGCGGAGCGTGTTGGTGATGGAGGTCCGATCCTTGCCGGTACGGCGTGCCAGCTCATCCTGAGTAAGCCCCAACTCTCGGATGAGGCGTTCGTAGGCTTGCGCGGCTTCAATCGGGTTGAGGTCTTCGCGCTGAATGTTCTCGATCAGCGCCAGTTCCAGCAGTTCATTATCGGCAACATCCTGAACAATTACAGGTACTTCGGCGAGTTCGGCCAGTTTTGCCGCCCGCCACCGCCGTTCCCCGGCGACAAGTTGGTAAGCGTCGCCGTTCCTGCGCACGATCAGCGGCTGCAGGACGCCATGCACGCGGATAGACTGTGCCAATTCGTTGATCTTGTCCGGCAGGAACATCGTCCGCGGTTGCACCGGATTCGGCTGAATGACGTTCAGCGGCAATTGCAAGGCAGCTCCGGGGGGCTCGGGTGAGGCGGGCGCGATGGTTGCCCCAGTTCCAGCCGGTTTGCCCGGGAGTAGAGCTGCCAGGCCTTTACCCAAAGCTCGGCGCGGATTGTCGTTGTTGCTGCTCATTTTCGAGGATCTCTTTCGCCAGCCGAATATAGCTCTCGGCCCCTTTGGAGCGGGGATCGTAAAGCAGAATCGGCTTACCGTAGCTGGGCGCCTCGGCCAGACGAATGCTGCGTGGAATCACCGTTTTCAGGACCTCATCTCCGAAAAAGTCCTTCAAGTCTTCGGCTACCTGCCGGGCGAGAACGGTCCGGTCATCGAACATCGTCAACAGGATGCCCTGGATTTTCAAGTCGTGCGAGAAGCTGGTGCGAATCAGTTCGATGGTATCGATGAGCTGGGAAATACCTTCCAAAGCAAAGAACTCGCACTGGATAGGAATCAGCACCGAATCCGCCGCTACCAAAGCATTGAGCGTCAGGAGATCGAGCGCGGGCGGGCAGTCGATGAAAATGAAATCGTAGTCCGAGCGCAACTCCTGGATTACCGTCCGGAGGCACGACTCGCGAGAATCGCGATCCACAAGGTCGATGTTGGCCGCCACCAGATTCTTGTCTGCGGGAAGAAGCTGAAGTCCTTCGCACTCGGTGGCAACCACGGCGTCCTTCGCGGAAACTTGGCCCGTTATCACGTGATATGAAGTAGGCCGGCCTTCGCCCTTGGGTACGCCCAGCCCGGTAGTGGAATTGCCCTGCGGATCCAGGTCGATTAGCAACACCCGGAGGTCGTTGGCTGCTACCGATGCAGCCAGGTTAATCGCGGTCGTTGTCTTCCCGACTCCACCCTTTTGATTGGCGATCGCAATTACTTTAGCCACTCCGAAAAATGTTAGCACGACGCGCGACCGGAGGAGTAGCCCCCAATTACCTTGCGCCGGTTCCACGTGGAACGCAGTTTCACGTGGAACAGGAGCCGGTGAGGACAACATGGTCTGGGCGCCAGGGTACCGTGGCCTTTTCACGCCATTCGATATGGGGCGCACCTGTCACCAGACGTTCCGCATCCGCGTGGTTGAGTAGTAATCCAATTTGAGGCGCCAACGCTGCTTGTATCACTTGCTGGGGATTCACCGCGCGAGCGATGACTAAGTCGAAGGTCCGGACCAGATTCTGAGCCTCCGTCGCCTCTACGTGAATCGTTGGGATCCCGGAGGTAGCCTCTCGCAGGAAGGCCGCTTTTTTGTGACGTGCTTCAGCCAGATACACGTCCCAGTGAGGCTGCAGCACCGCAGCCGGCACGCCTGGGAAACCTGCCCCCGATCCGAAGTCGATCACTTTCAAAGGCACAGGGGGAAAGAGACTGGCCAGAAACAAGGACTCCGCGTAATGAAGGTCCACAGCCCCCGCTAAATCCACGACAGAACTGAGGTTTAGACGCTGGTTCCACCGAACCATCAGATCGTAATGTCGCTGCAGCAAACGAATTTGGCCGTCGTTCAAAGTCACCAGGCCAGCCAGCCGTCGTGTCAGACGATCTGCGAACTCGCTCATCGGCTAAGAGTCAGGTATACATCTAAGACCGCGACGGCCGCGGGGGTGACGCCGGGTATCCGGGATGCCTGTCCGAGAGTCTCGGGTCGAACTCTCCGCAGCTTCTCAACTACCTCCCTCGATAACCCGGGAACACCGTCAAAAGAGATATCGCCGGGAATGCGGCGGGCTTCCGCGTGCCGCAAGCGCGCCATCTGCTTTTCTTGCTGCCCAATGTAACCGGCATACTTCTCTTGGGTTTCCAGGGTAGTAAGAAGGCCTTGAGCGGGGGATCCGCCTAATACACTTTCCGCCCATGAAGTGAACGCTGCCAAGTTGACCTCCGGTCGCCGAATCCAGCTTCTCAGAGTCGGACGTCCTGATGCACCGGCACCCAGCTCGCCGAATTCGGCCTCGCTCACCCGGGTGGAATCCAGCCAGGCGTTCAAAGCGACCTTCTGATCCTGCTTCTTCTGAAATAGCGCCCAGCGCAGCTCGTCCACCAGTCCCGCCTCGCGGCCCAGCGGCGTGAGGCGCTCGTCGGCATTGTCGATCCTCAGATGCAGGCGAAACTCGGCCCGCGAGGTGAACATCCGATAAGGCTCGTCCGCGCCCTTGTTGATCAGGTCATCGATCAAAATCCCGGTATAACCCTCGGTCCGACCCACGACCAACGGGGGACGCTCGCGGATGCTCAGCGCAGCGTTAACGCCGGCAATCAAACCCTGGCAGGCTGCCTCCTCGTATCCCGAAGTCCCGTTGATCTGACCCGCCAGAAAGAGACCGCGCAGCTTTTTCACCTGCAACGTGTGATCCAGCTCCCTCGGATCGATGGCGTCATACTCGATTGCATAGCCGGGCCGGATCATCTCGGCGCCCTCGAGACCCGGAACCGAAGCTACCATTGCAACCTGCACGTCTGTTGGCATGCTGGTGGACATGCCGTTGACATACACCTCGTAAGTATCCAATCCTTCCGGCTCCAGGAAAATCTGGTGGCGAGTCTTGTCCGGAAACTTGACGATCTTGTCCTCGATCGAGGGACAGTATCGCGGACCAACGCCCTCAATTTGACCACTGTACAGCGGGGATCTTGGGATGGCCTCGCGGAGCAATTCGTGAGTCTTTTCAGTGGTATAGGCGATGTGACAGGCAACCTGCTCCCGATCGATACGCTCTGTCAGGAAGGAAAAGGGAGTGGGAGTAGCGTCCCCGTGCTGCGCCTCGAATCGCGACCAGTCGATCGTCCGTCCATCGAGGCGGGGTGGGGTGCCGGTCTTGAGCCGAGTCCAGTTCAAGCCCAGGGTCCTAAGTTGATCGCCCAAAAGATTGGACGGGGCCTCCCCGCTGCGACCGCAACTGTATTTCTGCTCGCCAACATGAGCTAAACCGTTTAGAAATGTTCCAGTGGTAACGATCACCGCCTCGCAGGTAAGGCTCCGACCGTCCCGCAAAACAACCCCGCAAACCCGAGAATCTTGTTTGCTGACAATCAGTTCCGCGACTTCCGCCTGCAGAATCCGTAGATTTGGTTCTCGTTCCAGTAAGTCGCGCATGCGAATGCGATATTGCTTTTTGTCGCACTGCGCACGAGGAGACCAAACCGCAGGCCCTCTACTGGTATTGAGAAGGCGAAATTGAATACCGACTGCGTCGGTGACCTCACCCATCACCCCCCCGAGTGCATCAATCTCCCGAACCAGGTGCCCCTTGGCGATTCCGCCCACAGCCGGATTGCACGACATCTGCGCGATCAGATCCAGGTTCATGGTGACCATGGCGGTACGCATCCCGAGACGCGCGCAAGCCCGCGCGGCTTCACAACCGGCGTGGCCGGCGCCAACAACGATCACCTCGAACTTCGTCTGCATGAATTTGCGCCTACGTTCTATTCTAGCTGTGAACCATGAGAATCCTGATCATCGGCAGCGGCGGGCGGGAGCACGCGCTGGCCTGGCGTCTGGCCAAGAGCAGACACTCCATTCTAAGCGCGCCCGGCAATCCGGGCATGGCGGAGTTGGGGGACACGTTCGCAACAAGTAATTACCTGGATCTTGCCAGAGAGAAGGATGTGGACCTGACTATTGTGGGTCCGGAGCTCCCGCTGGCCGCGGGCGTGGTCGATCGCTTTCGCGCCGAGTCGCGTGCCATCGTGGGTCCAACGCACGACTGTGCCCGGCTGGAATCCAGCAAGATCTACTCCAAGAACTTTATGGAGCAACTCGGGCTTCCGACAGCCCGATCCGTTCGCGTCAACACCGTTGAAGACGCGATGGAGGCGCTCGTATCCTTCCCGTTCCCCGTAGTGATCAAAGCCGATGGTCTGCAGGCGGGCAAAGGGGTAATCATCGCCGAGGACAGCGCGCAGTCGATTTCGGCGGTGGTTCGGCTGGGCCCTCGCCTGGTGATCGAGGAGTTTCTGGAAGGCGAAGAGGTCAGCTTCATCGCGCTGTGCGACGGCAGGACCGCCATCGCCCTGGAGCCGACCCAGGATCACAAGCGCATCGGCGACGGGGACACCGGTCCCAATACGGGCGGCATGGGAGCTTATTGCGACACGCGCATTCTGGATAACCGCGAGAGCGATCGCCTCCTCGAGTCCATCATTCTCCCGGTGGTCCGGAAAAGCGGCTTTACTGGCTTTCTCTACGCCGGGCTGATGATGACCGCTGATGGACCAAAGGTTCTGGAATTCAACGTTCGCTTGGGCGATCCCGAAACCCAGCCGCTGATGCACCGCCTGGACTGCGACTTCGCGGAAGCTCTGCTCGCATCCGCGCAGGGATCGCTGGGCGGCATTCGCCTGAATTGGCAAAAGGACCCTTCTGTCTGTGTGGTGCTTTCGGCGGGCGGTTACCCCGGAACCCCGCGAACGGGGGATTTGATCACAGGGATCGGCGACTGTCCCGGCGTCGTCTTCCAGGCGGGAACTCGGAAGACCGAGCGCGGACTGGAGACTGCTGGCGGCCGGGTGCTTGGCGTAACCGCTTCCGGCGCGTCACTGGCCGACGCGATCCGCAACACCTACGCCGCGGTGGAGCACATCCGCTTTGACGGCATGCACTATCGCCGAGACATCGGGCAGAGGGGCCTGAAACGCTGGGCGGCCGAATGATACCTTGAAGGTTGTGGGGACGTAGCTCAGATGGATAGAGCAGCCGCCTCCTAAGCGGCAGGCCGGCAGTTCGAATCTGCCCGTCCCTACCACCCGCTTTCTACACGTCGAGGTTGCGGACGTCCAGCGCGTTCTCTTCGATAAACTTGCGGCGGGCTTCCACATCCTCGCCCATCAGCGTGGTGAAGATCTCGTCCGCCTGCACCAGGTCTTCCAGCGAAACCTTCAGCAGCGTGCGGGTCTCGGCGTTCATGGTGGTCGACCACAACTGCTCGGTGTTCATCTCGCCCAGACCTTTGTAGCGGGTAACCTGGACCTCGCGCGTGCCCTCGCTCATTACGTGCGACAGCAATTCACGCCAATTGGGCAGCGTCTCCCTTCGTTCGTCACGTGTCACGACGAACGGCGGCTGGTTGAACCGTGCGGTGCTCCTGGCAACCGTACGCAGCCGTCGATACTCCGGCAGCGCCGCGAGCTCAACATCCAGCTTGCGGACCGCCTTGGTATGATCCTCGAACGTCAGCAGCCAGGAAGAGTGCTCCTCCTCGCGCGCCAGCGTTGTTTCCACGCCCGCCTTCTTCAATTCGGCCGCCAGCCGCCGCAGGTTGGCCTCGTCGGCGAAATCCGCCTTCGTGTCGATGCTCAACTCAGCGTTCGTCAGCACCTCGACCACGCGAGTGTCGCGCAGCCGGCGCTCCATGCGGCGGAACAACTGCTGGTACTCATCCAGTTGCATCAGGAAGCTTCGAAGCTCCGATCCTTCCAGCGTCATCAGATTCAGCGTTTCGATTCCGTATTGCACGACAAGGTTCTCCGTGGCCCGCCGCAGAATCTCGCGAGTGAACTCCTTGTCGTCCTTGATGTACTTCTCGGTCTTGCCCTTCTTGATCCGGTACAGCGGCGGCTGGGCGATGAAGACGTTGCCGCGCTCGATCAACTCCTTCATGTGACGGAAGAAGAACGTCAGCAGCAGCGTGCGGATGTGACTACCGTCCACGTCCGCGTCGGTCATGATGATGATCTTGCCGTAGCGGAGCTTGGCGGGATTGAAATCATCCTTTCCGATTCCCGTCCCGATAGCCGTAATCATGGCGCGAATTTCGTCATGATTCAGCATCTTGTCGTAGCGGGCCTTTTCCACGTTCAGGATTTTGCCCTTCAGCGGGAGGATCGCCTGATAGCGCCGGTCGCGGCCGCCCTTGGCTGTGCCGCCGGCCGATTCGCCCTCCACCAGGAACAGCTCACAACGCTCCGGATCCCGCTCCTGGCAGTCGGCCAGCTTTCCGGGCAATCCGCCGGAATCCATGGCGCCTTTGCGGCGAGTCAGGTCACGAGCGCGGCGTGCGGCTTCGCGGGCGCGCGCGGCATCGATCGCCTTCTGGACAATCTTCTTCATCACCGACTGGTTCTTGTCGAAGAACTCGCCCAGTTTTTCATTGATCAGCTGAACCACATACCCCTGGATATCGGAGTTGAGCTTGCCCTTGGTCTGACCTTCGAACTGCGGCTGAGGCAGTTTCACGCTCACGACGGCGGTGAGGCCCTCGCGAACGTCGTCGCCGGTCAGGTTCTCCTTCACGTCTTTGAACAGGCCCGCGGACTGGCCGGCGGCGTTGATCGTACGGGTTAGTGCGCTGCGGAAGCCGGAAAGGTGCGTTCCGCCGTCGACGGTGTTGATGTTGTTGGCGAAGCTGAACACGCTTTCCGAATACGAGTCGTTGTACTGCAGCGCGATTTCGATGTGCAGAACGCCGCCGTTCGGCAGCTCGCGATCGCCTTCGAAGTGGATCGGCTTCTCATGCAGCACCTGCTTGCCGCGGTTCAGGTGCCGGATGAACTCGGAGATGCCGCCGGAGAAGTGAAACTCCACGTGCTTCGCCGGATCCTCGCGCTCGTCGTCCAGCGTAATGGTGAGCCCCTTGTTCAGGAAGGCCAGCTCGCGGAACCGCGCGGCCAGGGTGTCGAAGTTAAACACCTGGGCGTCCATGATGGTGGTATCGGGCTTGAACGTGATCTTGGTGCCCGTCTTCTTGCCGGCCTTGCCGGTGCGGGCCAGGCGCGCCTTGGGGACGCCCCGCTCATATTCCTGCTCCCAGGTGGAGCCTTCGCGCCAGATCTCCAGGTGGAGGGCTTCCGAGAGCGCGTTGACGCAGCTCACGCCGACGCCGTGCAGGCCTCCCGAAACCTTGTAGGTGTTTGAATCGAACTTGCCGCCCGCGTGCAGCTTGGTCATCACGACTTCGGCGGCGGACACGCCCTCGGCGGCGTGCAGATCCACCGGGATGCCGCGCCCGTTGTCCACGACGGTCAGCGAGTTGTCGATGTGAATGGTGACGTTGACCTGGTCGCAGTAGCCCGCCAGAGCCTCGTCCACGGAATTGTCCACCACCTCGTAAACCAAGTGATGCAACCCGGATTCGCTGGTCGAACCGATGTACATCGCCGGCCGCAGGCGCACTGCCTCCAGGCCCTCGAGAACCTTGATGCTCGTTGAATCGTACGTTGGCACCGTTCCGGTGTCTTTTGTAGCCATACTTCCTTTGCCGCGAAAATTCCTTACTGAGTACGTCCGCCGGTCTTCGCCGCGAGGGTCAGATGCGCATGGGCATGATCACATAGCGATAGACGGCTTCCGTCTCACCGCCCGGACGCATCTCTCCGGCGCTGTTGGGGTCCTTGAAGTGCAGCCCCACCGTGTCCTGCGGAACGGCGCGCAGAAAATCGACAAGGTACTGCGCATTAAACCCGATCTCCGTTTTCGGGCCGTCGTACTGCACCGGCAGATTCTCTTCCGATTCCCCGGTGTCGGACACGGAGGAATACACCTTCATCTCGCCGGGCGAGATCAACACCCGGATGGCGCGGGAGCGCTCATCGGAAAACTGCGACACGCGCTCAATCGCGCTGCGCAGCTCATCCCGGTTGAGCGTGATCGCATGGGGCTGATCCTTGGGAAGGACGCGCTCGAAGTCGGGGAAATTTCCAGTCAGCTTGCGCGACAGCAGCAGGCGGTCCCCGATGCGGAAAAACAGGTGATTGTCGTCGCCCGCGAACTCGACGATCGCATCCGCGCCGGCTTCAGCCGACAACTTCAGCAATTCCGCCATGGCCTTGCGCGGCAGCAAGGCGCGATAGTTTCCGGTTACGCCGGCCAGGTCGATCTTGCTCTCGGTCATCGCCAGGCGGTGGCCGTCCGTCGCCACCATGGTGATGGCGTCTTTCTTCAGGATCATCAGCGCGCCGTTCAGCGTGAATCGCGACTCCTCGGCGGATATCGCGAAGATGGTGCGCTGGATCATGCCCACCAGCAGCCCGGCTGGAATCTCAGCCAGCTTTTCAGGCATGGCCGGCAGGTCGGGATAGCTTTCCCGGGACATGCCCGCGATGCGGGTGCGGGAACGTCCGCATACCAGCGTCGCCCAGTGGTTCTCCTGCACCTTCACCTGAACATCGCTGTCGGGCAACAGGCGTACGTAGTCCAGAAGCTTTTTTGCCGGAATGGTTCCCGAGCCCGGCTTCTTCACTTTCGCGGGACAGGAAACCCGAATGCCGCTTTCCAGATCCGTCGCGGTGAGCACCACGCTGTCTCCGGCGGCTTCCAGCAGCACGTTGGAGAGGATCGGTATGGTCGTCTTCTTCTCGACGACGCCTTGCGAAAGGCCCAGTTCGCGGACCAGGTCGGACTTGTTGACGGTAAATTCCATCGAGGCTTCCTTGCTTCGCTCCACTCCGGTGCTCACGTGCGATTGTTCCCTTTCCTCTAACAGAAACACTCTAGAAGAGAACCGTATTCATCGGTGCTGTTGAAATGTTGAGAACTTCCTAAATTATAGCAAACGCGCATCTTTTCCGCCAGCCGCCCTGTTCGAAAACGGGTGGCCGGATGCGGCTGAATCGCCGGAGGGTGCGGGCTTCCACGGCGCTCCACAGCCGCTTCCCGGCCTCTTTTCGGAAAACCCGGCTAAAGCTACTGGATCGAATCACTTATGCTGTGGAGAATGCGGTTCAAATCCGCGTCCGTGTGACGCTGCTTCTCGATCTTCTGAATGGAATGAAGCACGGTGGTGTGATGCTTGCCCCCGAACGCCCGCCCGATTTCGGGTAACGAGGCATGCGTCAGATCCTTGATCAGGTACATCGCCACCTGACGGGGATAGGAGATGTTGCGCGCATTCGTTTTCTGTTTCAACTGAACCGGCTGGAGACCGAACTTTTCCGCGACGGCTCGCAGGACCGAATCCATCGTGATGCGCTTCTCCTGGCCGTTTGCCAGATACTTAAGCACCTGTTGCGCCATCGGCAGATTAATGGGAAGCTCCGTCACAGACGAGTAGGCAACCAGCTTCACCAGTGCGCCTTCCAGCTCGCGGACGTTCGATTTGACGCGGGTAGCGATCATGGTCCGAACGTCTTCGGGCAGCGCCACGCCTTCCATCTCAGCTTTCCGGTCCAGGATCGCCATCTTGGTCTCGAGGTCCGGCGGCTGGACGTCCACCATCAACCCCCACTCAAACCGGGATCGCAAACGATCCACCAGCCCGGAGATATTCTTGGGGGCCGAATCCGACGAAATGACGATTTGCCGCTGGTGGTCGTACAGCTCGTTAAAGGTGTGGAAGAACTCCTCCTGCGTGCGCTCCTTGCCGGCGAGCGTGTGGATATCATCCACAAGCAGGACGTCAGCCGACCGGTAATGGCGCTGGAACATCGGCATCCGGTCCGACCGGATACAGGTGATCATCTCGTTCATGAACCGTTCGGTGGATGTGTACACGATCCGCATTCCGCCGTTGGCGCTCAGCAGGGACTTGCCGATGGCGTGCATCAGGTGCGTTTTACCCATCCCGGTACCACCGTAAATGAAGAGGGGATTGTACTTACGCGCCGGCCCCTGGGCCACCGCGCGAGCCGCCGCATGCGCGAACTGATTACAGGAACCCACCACAAAGCTATCGAAGGTGAACTTGGGGTTCAACTGGCCGGAAGAAGAAGCGAATACCGGTTCCGCGGCCGAGTTTCGGAGCCCGAAGCCGGAATCGCTCGCGGAATCGACCTCGTAGACAACGTTCGCGACTCCCAGTCCGAGCTCCCGGATGGCGCGCTGGATATCCTCAGCATACGCGTCCTCCAGATAGTCCTTGGTCAGCCGGTCCGGAACCGCCACCCACATCGTAGCGCCGTCGCGGCGCCGGAAAGATGTTCGGGAAACCCAACCTTGTACTGCCTCGGCACTGTATTTGGCTTCAAGCGCGCTCTTGAGTCGATCCCAGTCGTTCATTGATGATGTCCGTCTGGAGAACACCGATCCGCAAAAAGGCAAAAGATACCCACAAGATTTCCACAGGCAGTGGAAATCAGAGTCGGCTTCTTCTGTTTCGGAAGAGTCTTGGTGTCTCCGAGTCTCGTTTGAGGCTGGCCCTTGGTGACCGCCCTGGCTGTCGTAACGGATCTACAGCATAGCATAACTATGGAGTAGGGGAAGGGGCGTAACAGGGTTTTTTTACTAAAATAAAGCTAACAAAATCAATTATTTACAGCCAACATGACAATTCTACACGCGTAGTAAAACATTTCCAAGAAGGTCTGTCACCTCGCCAAAACTTCGCTGCGATTTGACACTCCGGCTTCTCTTCCATGACAATAAAGGGGTACGCGGGCGGGAGTAACTCAGTTGGTAGAGTGCAACCTTGCCAAGGTTGATGTCGCGAGTTCGAATCTCGTCTCCCGCTCCATTCCCCGCCGTACTCGCTCCCGCTGAAACGAAAAGCCGGAACCGCGCCCTGAACGCGATCCCGGCCTGGATTTCCCGTCGAGAAGTGTCCTGGTGAGAGGCGGCTTAACGCCGCGAACCCATCAGGATGCGGAGCACGTACCAGAACAGAAGCGCCACGGAGGCGAACAGCGCCAGCGCCGCGGCTACGTGCTGAGAGGTGTGATAACGGTGGAGGATATTGGCGGTCTCATACAGGATCGCGCCGCCGGCGAATAACACCATGACGCCGGAGAACAGGACCCCCAGCGTGAATCCGAACAGGATGCTGGCGACGATCACGCCCAAGGCGACGAAGCCGCCGATCCGCAGAATGCCGCCCATCCAGGAGAAATCGCTCTTGGCGGTGAACGCGGTGAAGGTCAAACCGGCGAACAGCAGCATGGTGACCACGCCCGCGGCGACGATGGTGGACGGCCCGGCGACGCTGGCGGCGACAACCAGCAAGGGGATGAAGATCACGGCTTGGATCACGACATACAGACCGAGTCCGGCGTACTGCATGGCTTGGGACCCGCCGCGCGTGGCCCAATTCGTGGCCAGGTAGGAAGCTCCCATGAACAGCCCGAGGACGATGAGCCAGCTATAGCGGCTGGCGGCGAGCAGGTCGATCATCCGTTGCGGGATGGTGGTTTGGAACAGCATCGCCTCCAGCGTGGCGAAGGCGAGAATCGCCCCGGCCAGGTGGAGGTAAGTGTTGCGGATAAAGGCCGCACGCTCAACGGGAGCGGCTTCCGCGGCGGTACCGCCCGGGTAGAAGACTTGGTCAGGCATGGCACCTTTAAGATACGAGCGCGGGTTCCCGAACGCAAGCCCGCCGGGGGCCGATATAATCGGGTGCCATGCGACTGTTCTTCGTACTCCTGCCCGGGCTTCTTCTCGCGCAAGCGGATGTGATTCTGACCGGTGGGACGGTGGTGGACGGAACGGGCGCGCCTGCGCGCCGCGCCGATATCGCCATCAAGGGTGACCGCATCGTCCGTATCGGGGATCTAAGCCGCGAAAAAGCGGGCCGGGTGCTGGACGCGAAAGGGCTGGTGATTGCTCCCGGTTTTATCGATCCCCACACGCACGCGCTCGAGGATCTTCTGGACGACGCCCGCAAGGCCAATCTGAACTTCCTGATGCAGGGTGTCACGACGGTGATCACCGGGAACGACGGCGGAGGTCCGGTGAACACCGGGGAGATTCTGTCGAAGTGGGAGCAGGGAATCGGAACCAACGCCGCCTTGCTCGCCGGGCACGCTTCCATTCGCCGGGAAGTGCTGGCGATGAGCGACGCCGTTCCCACGGCGGAGCAACTGGATCGGATGAAGGGTCTGCTGGGGCGATCGCTGGAGGCAGGCGCCATCGGCTTTTCCACGGGGCTGTTTTATGCGCCGGGCAGCTTCGCGACCACCGAGGAGGTGATCGAGCTGGCGAAGGTCGCCGCCGCGGCAGGCCGCTACTATGACTCGCACGTGCGCGACGAGAGTTCCTACACCATCGGCTTTCTTGGATCGGTGAAGGAGACGCTGCGGATAGCGCGGGAGGCCAAGATCCCGGTCCACTTCGCGCACATCAAGTGCCTGGGCACGGATGTCTGGGGGCAGAGCAAGGAAGCGATCGCGCTCATTCGGGAAGCGCGCGCGCAAGGCATGAAGATAACGGCGGATCAGTATCCCTATACCGCATCGGGCACCGGACTATCGTCGGCGCTGGTGCCTCGCTGGGTGATGGCGGGCGGGAAAATGCGCGAACGGCTGAGCGATCCGTCGCTGCGCGGCAAGATCGTTGCGGAGATGACCGAGAATATGCGGCGCCGCGGCGGCGCCGCCTCGCTGCTGATCACCGGGCTGCGAGGGTCCGGTCCCAAGGACCGGGCTCTGATCGGCAAGAACCTGGAGGAGATCGCGAAGATGAAGGGCAAGCCTCCGGTGGAAGCGGCGATCGAGATCATGCTCGCCGCCGGCGATGCCGGGGTCGCGTCGTTCAACATGAACGAAGACGACATCGCGGCGTTCATGAAGGAAGATTGGGTGATGACCGGATCGGACGGCAGCGACGGGCATCCGCGCAAGTACGGGACCTACCCGCGCAAGCTCCGGGTTTATGTCTACGAGAAGAAAAGGATTCCGCTCGAGTTCGCCATCCGCTCCATGACTTCGCTGCCGGCGCAAACCTTTGGAATCCGGGATCGCGGAGTTCTGAAGGAAGGAGCGCTGGCTGACGTCGTCGCTTTCGATCCCGCAACCATCCGCGATGAAGCGAGTTACACGGAACCCCAGAAGCTCGCGAGCGGCATGCGCTACGTGCTGGTGAACGGGAAGATCGCCGTGGAGGGCGGCAAGCCCGCCCCGGTGCTGGCGGGGCGGCCGGTTCGCCCCGGGCGCTAATTCTCACCGTGGTGGAATAGTTCGGCCGCGTACCCGCTTTACACTTTCAATGCAAGCCAGCAATGAGCGGGATGGAATCACGGCCGAGGAACGGCGTCTGGCGGAAGCTCGCGGGAGGTCGGCGCACTGGAAACGTTGGGGGCCTTACCTGAGCGAGCGAGCCTGGGGCACGGTTCGCGAAGATTACAGCGCGCACGGCGGCGCCTGGGACTTCCTGCCGCATGATCATGCCCGGTCCAAGGCTTACCGCTGGAACGAGGATGGAATCGCCGGCATCTGTGACCGCCATCAAAGAATTTGCTTCTCGCTCGCGCTGTGGAACGGCCGCGACCCGATCCTGAAGGAGCGTCTCTTCGGACTCACCGGAAACGAAGGGAACCACGGCGAGGACGTGAAGGAGTGTTATTACTACCTCGATTCCACGCCCACTCACTCCTACATGAAGTACCTCTACAAGTACCCGCATGCGGCGTATCCATACGAGCAACTGCTGCGTGAGAACCACCGCCGCGGCAAGCACGAGCGGGAATTTGAACTGACCGACACCGGCGTCTTCCACGAGAACCGCTACTTCGACGTGTTCGTCGAGTATGCGAAGGAAGGTCCCGAGGAGATCCACATCGCGATCAGCGCCGTGAATCGCGGTCCGGACGTGGCGATACTGCATCTGCTGCCCACCATCTGGTTTCGTAACACCTGGAGCTGGGACGGAGGCGTGAAACCCGTACTGCGCGCCTTGCGCGAGAACGAGATCGAGATGACAGAACCCAGCTATGGGACACGCCGGCTGATTTGCGGCGGCTCCCCGGAGCTGCTGTTCACGGAGAACGAAACCAACAACCAGCGCCTGTACGGAGTGCCGAACTCTTCGCCATATGTGAAGGACGGCATCAACGACTTTGTCGTGCGCGGGCGAAGGGAGGCGGTGAACCCGGCGCGGGCCGGGACAAAAGCGTCCGCCCGCTATGTGGTCGAGCTTGCCGCCGGCGAATCCCAGACGATTTTCCTTTGTATCACCGGGGCTCAGAAGGTGAAGGACAGCCGCGCCGTCTTCGCCGCGCGCCTTCAGGAAGCCGACGAATTCTACGCGAAGGTGATTCCGGGCGAGCTGTCCGGCGATGCAAGCGGTGTGATGCGCCAGGCGCTCGGCGGCTTGCTGTGGTCCAAGCAGTTCTATCACTACGTGGTGCGCGAGTGGCTGGAAGGCGATCCCGCGGGACCGCCGCCCCCTGCGCAGCGCAAGCGCGGCCGCAACTCGGATTGGAGTCACCTGTTCAACGCGGACGTGATCTCCATGCCCGACAAGTGGGAATACCCCTGGTACGCGGCATGGGACCTGGCGTTTCACTGCGTTCCGCTCGCGCTCGTCGACCCCGATTTCGCCAAGGATCAACTGAAGCTGATGGTGCGCGAGTGGTACATGCATCCCAACGGCCAGCTTCCGGCCTATGAGTGGGCGCTGGGCGACGTAAATCCTCCGGTGCATGCATGGGCGGCGTGGCGGGTTTACAAGATCGAGAAGAAACGCACCGGCGTGGGGGACCGGACGTTCTTGCAGTCGATTTTCCACAAGTTGATGTTGAACTTCACCTGGTGGGTGAACCGCAAGGACGCCGAGGGGCGCAACGTGTTTCAGGGAGGTTTCCTGGGGCTGGACAACATCGGCGTGTTCGATCGCAGCGCCGAGCTTCCCACCGGCGGGCATATCGAGCAGGCCGACGGCACGGGCTGGATGGCCATGTATTGCTTGAACATGCTCGCGATCGCGCTGGAGCTCGCCGCGGAGGACCCCGCGTACGAGGATGTCGCCAGCAAATTCTGGGAGCACTTCCTCTATATCGCCCGCGCCATTCATCATCTGGGCAACGATGGCGTAGGCATGTGGGACGAAGGCGACGGCTTCTTCTACGACGTCCTGCACCTGCCCAACGGCCGGCACGTGCCGCTGAAGGTGCGATCGATGGTCGGGCTGATTCCGCTCTTCGCCGTGGAAACGCTGGAGCCGGAGACCATGGCCAAACTTCCCGGATTCCGCCGCCGTCTGGAGTGGTTCGTGAAAAATCGCCCGGATCTGTGCGCCAATGTCGCCTGCATGGTCTCGGAAGGCGAAGGCGAGCGGCGTCTGCTCTCCGTTGTGAATCCGGAGCAGTTGCGGCGCGTGCTGCGCGTCATGCTGGATGAAGCCGAGTTCCTCTCGGGGCACGGTTTGCGGGCGCTGTCGCGCACGCACCGCGAGAATCCGTACGAGTTCCACGCCGACGGCGCGTCCTACCGCGTCAGCTATGAACCGGGAGAGTCATCGACGGGCTTGTTCGGCGGGAATTCCAACTGGCGCGGACCGGTGTGGTTTCCGGTGAACTACCTGCTCATCGAATCGCTGCAGAAGTTCCATCACTATCTGGGGGAGGATTTCCGCGTGGAATTCCCGTCCGGCTCGGGACAGATGCTGCATCTGGGGGATGTCGCCGCCGAAATCTCGCGCCGCCTGGTAAAGCCGTTCCTGCGCGATGAATCCGGCCGCCGGCCGGTGCACGGAGACAGCGCGTTGTACCAGTTCGACGAGCACTGGCGGGATCTGGTGCTGTTCTACGAGTATCTGCACGGCGATGACGGGAGCGGCGTCGGCGCCAGCCATCAGACGGGATGGACGGGGCTGGTTGCGAAACTGCTGCAGCAAAGCGGCGAGCACCCGCGGGCCCTGGTCGCCACGGCACGCTGAGCGATTCTGAGGTAGGATTGGGGATGAGCCGTCTCCCTGAGCGGGAGTAATTCAGTGGTAGAATGCCAGCTTCCGCTTTATCCCCTTACCCATCATTGACTTCCACGCCGTGGTGTCCCATTTGGTGTCCATTTTGAAGACCTGACCTTCGGGTGAGAGCGCCATTTGGTGTCCCTTTGGTGTCCATCCGAAGCCGTGTTATTCGGAACTGGACATGTCTCGCGTCAACCTCCTCAAGAAGATCAAAATCGACGGCCGCTGGGTCCTGCGCTCCATCCCCAAGCGAGCCAACGGCAACTGGGACTGGGCCGCTCTGCCCCACGGCCGCTACTTCATCGAGTGGTACGAAGACCGGCAGCGGCGGCGGGAGTTCGCCGGCGTCACGGTCAGCGAAGCAACGGAAGCGCATCGGCGCAAACGTCATGAACTCGACGGCATGACGCTGGGCCTCGATCCTGAACCGCAGCCGGAGGCTCCACCCGAGGACCGGTTGTTGCGCAGTCAGATCGAACACTACCTGAGCCATATCGAGACGCTGAAGAAGCCGAATACCTACCGCAAGTACCAAGCCGTCCTGCACCGGTTCGCAAAGGAGTTCCCGGGGCGTGGCGTGGAGTCCATCACGGTGGAGGAATTGAACGAATTCATCATCCGGCTGATGAAGCGCGGGATGTCGCCCAACACCGTCCTGCATAACATCATCATCGTGGCGCAGTTCTTCCGGCGGAACGGCCGGCCGGGGCTCACGCGGCAGTTGCATCTGCCCGAGAAGATCTCCACGCTGCCGCGCGAGTACAGCGAGGAGGATCTGGGGAAGTTCTTCGGCGCCTGCGATGCCTGGGAGCGGGCTCTGTTCTCGACTTTCCTGCTCACGGGGATGCGCGAGCAGGAGGTGATGCATCTGTGCTGGCCGGACATCAGCTTTCGGCTGCGGACGATCCGCGTCACCGCGAAACCGGAACGGGGATTCTATCCGAAGCGGTGGGAGGAGCGCGAAATCCCGATCGCCAACCACCTGGTCAGCGTGCTGGAGGGACATCCAAGAACCAATAGCCCGTTCGTTTTTCCGTCTCCGACCGGGAACCGGGAGCAGAACATGCTGCGGCGGGTGAAGGAGGTCGCGGCGCAGGCGGGACTGCAGACGGAGTTCGACCTGAAAACCTTTCGTTCGACGTTTGCCACGCGGATGCTCCGTGCGGGCTTCGATGTGCGGACGGTCCAACACCTGATGGGTCACAAGTCGCTCGAAACCACGATGCGCTATTTAGTCCCGGCAACAGAGGTGCATGAGCGTCTCAACCAAGTGACGATCCCCTCGGCGCTGCCACCAGCGCCAAAACCCGCGACACGACGAGCAGGTGAAGCCCGGCCAGCAGGACACCGCTCAACTTCATAAGCCCGAGGTAGTGTGTGAGTGTCAGCTTGGGAAATTGCCTCTCAATTGAAAAACAAGCACTTAGGCGTCGACGGCGACGCTTTCTGGCCAACTAAGTCGTTTGGATTCAATGTGCCCTTCTCCCGCAGTCGCTTGTCAAGGTAAACAAGGCAAGGAATTCGGCAGACAGTGCAACCGATAGCCGTGCCACCGAGATTCGGAGAAAGAAGGCATGAAAGACACTCGCCGATCAACTCCAAGAAAAAGATCAAACACGCCGCGAATCCGGGCTCCGTCAGGCCCACGCAGAACTGGTCGTTGGCGCGACTCCGTGGGCGATGCGCATCTTTTGATTCGCCGCGATCTATCCCAACCGCCGGCCCCTCGCGATGGCCTGCGGCCAAGGCGATGGCAAGGAAATCGTCTGCAGCCTTCCATTTGCCCGTTTTCAGTTGGGGGAGCATGCCTGTCAACGGAAGCGCTCCCACTCGCGCCCGACTTGGCCTAGTTTGCGCGAGGCGGAGCCGAGCGGAGGCAATCTGCTCAGACGCGTGAACCGCTGGCAAGACTTATGACGGCACTTGTGGACACTTGTGGCCGAAGAGTGACACCTTCGGTGATCGTGCTAGGCTGGAGTTGTGAATGAACGGTCGCGAAGCGTGTTTCGTGTGGCGGCAATTATCCTGCTGCTGCTCACGGGCGCGGAATTGTTCGCGTGCGAAGTGATCGCTCCCGACCGCTGCGAGAGTTTCGGGTTTCCCTCGGGCAATCCGAACTCGCTGGGTGACGACAACTGCATCTGCTGTTGCACCCACATCCTGATGGCTGAGCCGATTTCACTGGTGGCATGTGTGGAATCTGTCGGCTTCGTAGACCCCCCTGCACCGGCGGCTCCTGAGTCCGATCCGCTTTCCATCTACCATCCCCCCAAAGCCTGACCTCTCTCTTCATTTCACATTTTTGAACTGAAAAGGAGGCCGGAGTGTCTTTCAAAACACTCGCGTACTGGGCTGCTTTGGCCGTGTGCGCCATACCTATCCTCGGTCAGCCACGTGATCCTGCTGAGCCGCTGAGGAGCTTATTGGAGCAGGCGGAGGTGAAAAACCAGGAGCTCGCCGCCATGAGAACGAGGTCCGACGAAGCAAGAGGCAACCTGCGCCAGGCCGGTGTCAAACCACCATTGACGATTGAGGCCGGCAGCGCTTCAGGAAGGCCCCTGCGCACGGTTGGCGAAGAGGAGTACTCGGCTGGCGTTGGCAAGATCTTCGAGACCGGCGGCAAGCGAGCCCGGCGCATCGATGCCGCACAGGTGCGTTTACGCCAGGCCGCCGCTGAATACCTGGAGCGCCTGCGACAACTTAGCTATGAGATCAAGTCCCGGTACGCCGACGCGCTCAGCGAGACACAGAGGATCGAGGTGCTGGATCAGATCCTGGCGAGCACTCAGCGGTCTCTGGAACTCACGAAGGCGCGCGTCGAGAAGGGCGATGCGGCCCAGCTCGAACAAACACTGCTGGAGGTAGAGATCGGCCGGCTCACAGCGCAACGGGCCACCATCAATGGACGGCGCGAAAGCGTCGTGGTCGATCTTCGGCGGCTGGCAGGTCTCGCGCCAGGGGCAGACATCGCCATCGGCTCTGTCCTGTATTCCGGGCCGGCCGGGCCAGCCATGGATACCTTGACCACACGCGCACTGGAACAGCGCCCGGACCTGAGGATCGCACGGCTGGTCGAACAACTGGGGGACGCCGAGCTCCGTCTTGTAGAAGCGGCGGGCCGCCCCGACGTGTCCGTGACCGCACGCTATTTCAAGCGCAACAGCCAATTCGACGATCAGTACGGCGTGAACGCTCAGGGTTCGCGAGTGTTGTTGCGCGACCGCGACGACATCCTGGCAGTCGGGGTCTCCATCCCAATCCTTACGAAGAACCGCAATCTGGGTAACGTCGAAGCAGCCCAGGCGCGAATCCTGAGTGCGCGGCAACGGGCGAGGTACCTGGAGAACGCAATCCCGCTCGAGGTCGAGTCCGCCTGGCGCCGGTGGTCCGCTGCACGGAGCACCGCGGGCTCGCTCGAATCCACCGTGTTGCCGCAGGCGCAACGGAATCTGGAGGTGATCCAGCAAGCCTACCAACTGGGGCAACTGCGCTTGTTGGATGTCTTGAACGAACAAAGACGGCTCCTGGACTTACGCCTCTCGACCGTGGATGCGCAGTCGGAAGCCGCCCGAGCCTTTGCAGAGTTGGAGCGCGCCGTGGGAGGGACGATTCGATGAGACGGACCTGGATGATTGTGCTGATTGTCGCGTTATTCGGAGCCTGCGGAAAGCGATCCGCCGTAGAAGTGGAAGGCGAACCCAAGAAGGCCAAGGCTCAGGAAGCAGCCGAACCCCATCGCGACAACTACATCGAAGAGGCCAATGTCGTCGAGCTCGCCGTCGAAGCCCAGCGCCGCGCGGGTGTCGAAGTCGCACCCCTTGCGATGGGCGCCGCTGCCGCCGAGGTTTTGCTGACCGGCTCGGTGCAACCGATAGATAGCAAGGTGAGCGAAGTGCGGCCATTGGCACGCGGCCGTGTGACGCAAGTCAGTGCGAAGCTCGGCGATCGGGTGCAGACCGGCCAGGTGTTGGCAGTTTTCGACAACATCGAGGCCGGCGAGCTGGCCTCGCAGCATTCCACCGCGCAAGCGGAGTTGCAGCGGCTACGCGTTCAGCAGGCCAACGCCCAACGGCAAGCCGAGCGCAGTCGAAGCCTGGTTTCCATCGGCGCTGTGCCAGCCAAGGACGCCGAGAATGCCGAAGCGGAAGTCAAAGCAATTGCGGAGTCCGTCCGTGCGCAAGAGGCTGCCGTCGCCGGAATTGCGTCGCGACTCACACGGTTTGGGGTCCAGCCTGGCGCGGACCCAGGCAACGCGACGGCCAGCATCCGAGCTCCGTTCTCTGGGGTCGTCGTGAAGCTGAACGTCGCGCCCGGCGCCGTCATCGATCCCACGATGCCGCTCTTCTCCATCGCGGACTTGTCGAGCGTCTACGTCGAAGCGCAGGTCTTCGAGAAGGATCTTGGCCGCATACGTACCGGGCAACCCACGCAGGTGCGCTTCGAAGCCTATCCCGGAGAGACGTTCACGGGGCGCGTGGTTTCTATCCGCGACATCCTCGATCCTCAAACCCGCACTGCCGGAGTGCGGATCGAAATGCCCAACCCCGCCAATAAGCTACGGCTGGAAATGTTCGCCACGGTGGAGCTTCCGACGCTCGGTACGCACCCTGCTTTCACCGTGCCCACGGAAGCGGTGCAAACCATCAATCGCCGGCCAATAGTCTTCATCAAGCAGGACGCACTGCACTTTGCCGCCCGTGAGGTGGTCACGGTGGGCGAAGGCTTGACCAAAGAAATCGTATCGGGAGTCAAAGAAGGCGAACTCGTGGTTGTGAAGGGCGCGTACCAACTGAAGTCCGTCTTTCTGAGCCGCCAGACAGGGGAGGAACACGAACATTGATCGACCGAATTCTTGCCTGGAGCATTCAATACCGGTTCATCCTTCTGGCGTTCGCGGGCATCCTCTTAGCGGCTGGAATCTACGCAGCGCTCGACCTGCCGATTGACGCCGTCCCGGATGTCACGACGAACCAGGTGCAGATCAACGCGAAGGCTCCTTCATTCACGCCGCTGGAGATGGAGCAGTACGTTACGTTCCCGATCGAGGTTGCCATGAGCAACCTGCCACGCAAAGAGGAAGTGCGGTCGATCTCCCAGTTTGGGCTTTCGCAGGTCACCGTGGTTTTCGATGACGACGTGGACATTTATTGGGCTCGCCAACTGGCATTGGAACGCCTGAGCGATGTTCGCCAGCAACTCCCCGAAGGCGTGGCGCCAGAGATGGCTCCGGTCAGCACCGGTCTGGGCGAGGTGGTCCAGTTCGTTCTGAACGTCGACGCGAAGGCTCCGCGCGCCTATAGTCTGATGGAGCTGCGAACGCTCCTCGACTGGTTCATCAAGCCGCAATTGCGCACCGTGCCGGGAGTCGTTGAGGTCAACAGTTACGGGGGCGAACAGCAGCAATATGAGGTGCTCATTGATCCGGCGAAGCTCGTCAGCTACAAACTCACACTGCCCCAGGTGATCCAGGCGCTGAAACAGAATAACCAAAATATCGGCGGCGGCTACCTGGAGACGGCCGGCGAACAGCAGTTGATCCGCGGAGTCGGGCTTGTCGAAAGCATTTCCGACATCGAGAACATCGTCGTGTCCGCCGAAGGCGGCACGCCGATCTATGTCCGCTCGATCGGCCAAGTTCGCCGCGGTTCGCAGATCCGGCAAGGCGCGGCGACGAAAGACGGGCGCGGCGAGACGGTGCTGGGGGTGGCCATGATGTTGAAGGGCGAGAACAGCCGGCAGGTGGCTACCCGGGTGATTGAGCGATTGAATCATCTCGGCAAGGCCCTTCCGCCCGGTGTT
Organism: Bryobacteraceae bacterium; assembly: GCA_019748195.1. Lineage (GTDB taxonomy): Bacteria > Acidobacteriota > Terriglobia > Bryobacterales > Bryobacteraceae > JAIEPW01. Next base: position 7,740 of record JAIEPW010000064.1, on the reverse strand, counting down.
CAGATCGAGGCGTTCTACGACCGGCGGCAACTCGTGGACCAGACCATCCAGACGGCGTTTCGCAACCTAGCCGAGGGCGGTCTGATCGTCGTAGCCGTGCTTTTTCTCTTCCTGTTGCAAGTACGGGCGGGCCTGATCGTCTCCGCCGCAATTCCTTTGTCCATGCTGATCGCCATCGTCGGCATGCGCTACTTCAATGTGTCGGCCAACCTGATGAGTCTCGGCGCCATCGATTTCGGCTTGATCGTCGATGCAGCGGTCATCATCGTGGAGAACTGCGTGCGCCGCTTGGCCGAACGCCGGCGCTCGCTGGGCCGCACACTGACTTCAGAAGAGCGCAGGCAAACGATTCTCAAGGCCAGCGTGGAAGTGCGCAAAGCCGGACAGTTCGGGGAGATTCTGATCATCGCCGCCTACCTTCCCATCGTTTCGCTGGTCGGGATCGAAGGGAAGATGTTTCGGCCCATGGGCTTCACCGTGATTCTTGCCCTTGCTGGCGCGCTCGTCCTCAGCCTTACGCTAATTCCGGCGCTCTGCGCCATCTTCCTCAAAGAAAGCAATCCCAAGGATGCTGGTCCCGGCGACGAAGAGCGTCATCCCGACGACCACGAGGAGAATCCGATGGTTCGAGCGTTACAGCGCTTGTATCGGCCCTTGCTGGAGTTCACATTGCGTCACCGCCGCTGGACCATTTTCGCTTCATTCGCGCTCGTGGCTGTCTCGGGATTCCTGGCGATGTCACTCGGGTCGGAATTTCTGCCCAAGCTGGAGGAAGGGGCCCTCGCTATCAACGCAGTCCGCCTTCCCGGCGTGTCGCTACCGGAGGCAATCAAGATGACCAACACCCTGGAGCGCGCCATCCACGAATTCCCCGAGGCACGTACCGTTGTCACTCGCATCGGGCGGCCGGAGATCGCCACTGATCCAATGGGCGTGAACGCGGGGGATACCTACGTCTTGCTGAAGCCGCAAGATCAGTGGACCTCTGCCGCTTCTCGTGAAGAACTCGTCGGAAAGATCGAGGCAAAGCTCAAGGAGCTACCCACGATGAACTATACGTTTTCGCAACCCATCGAATTTCGCATGATGGAGTTGATCGAAGGAGTCGGTTCCCGTTCCGACATAGTGATCAAAATCTTCGGCGAGGACCTCGACGAACTCCGGCGGCGCGCACAGGAGGTGGCCAAAGCCCTCTCTGGCGTGCGCGGAGCGGCCGATCTCAAGGTGCAGCAGCTCACCGGGCAACCCATGCTCAGCATCAAAGCGAACCGGGCGGCCATCGCCCGCTACGGAATCAACGTCGCCGATGTGCAACAACTCATCCAAACGGCTATCGCGGGAACGCAAGCATCCACCGTCTTAGAAGGATTCAAGCGATTCGACCTCGTTGCCCGATTAACACCCGAAGCCAGAAACAGTGCTCAGGCTTTTGCGAACCTGCTGGTCAGCACGCCCACGGGGCAAAAGATTCCGTTGGGCCAACTAGCGGACTTCCGCAGCGAGGAAGGGCCTCTCGAAGTGAGCCGTGAGAACGGCCAGCGACGGATTTCCATAGAAGTGAACGTCCGGGGCCGCGATGTAGGCAGCTTCGTAGCTGACGCGCAGACCGCCGTGGACAAGGCAGTCCGCCTCCAGCCCGGTTACCTGATGGAATGGGGCGGGCTGTGGGAGCACCTCGATTCCGGCCGGGCGCGATTGATGGTCGTGGTGCCCATCACGTTCGTGCTGATCTACCTACTGCTGTTCATCACGTTCCATTCGCTTCGCCAAGCCACGCTCGTGTTCACCGGTATCCCCTTCGCGGTAACGGGTGGAGTCTTCGCCCTTCTCTTGCGTGGTATGCCGTTCTCGATGAGCGCGGGCGTAGGGTTTATCGCGGTGTCTGGCGTCGCCGTGCTCAACGGTGTGGTGATGATGTCGTTCATCAACCACAACCGCGATGCCGGCATGAGCTGGCTCGATGCCGTCCGGATCGGAGCTGTTTCTCGCCTTCGCGCGGTGCTCATGACCGCCGCCGTCGCGAGCCTCGGCTTCCTCCCGATGGCGCTCTCCACAACTTCCGGGGCGGAAGTGCAACGTCCTCTGGCGACGGTCGTCATCGGTGGGCTGGCCACTTCGACGTTGCTAACGCTCTTGGTTTTACCGACGTTGGTTCTGGCCTGGCAGGCCCGTAGCATGGAGGCTCCCCATGCCCAAGAATGAGAAGTCCTGCACCCTGAGAATCGGCGGGATGGACTGTGCCGAGGAAGTGTCAATCCTCAAGCGCGAGATCGGCCCCCTGGTGGGAGGTGAACAGCACTTAGCCTTCGACATCGTCAACGGCAAGATGACAGTACTTTCCACAGCCGCGCCCGCTGCCCCGGAAGACCTTATCCGGGCCGTCCGCAAGACCGGAATGACGGCGGCTATCGCCGTACCGGCGGAGACAGCGCGGAGTGGAGCTAGTTGGTGGACCAGCCACGGTCGCACGGTGCTGACGGTCACCAGTGGTGCGCTCACCGCCGTGGCGTTCTCGTTCCATTACGCATTGGCTGGCGGATGGGCTGAAGTGCTCGGATCGGAAGGACTCGGAAACTCATACGCGGTTCCATTGCCGGTGCAGGTGCTCTATTCGCTCGCCGTTCTGGCGGGCCTATACCTGGTTCTCCCGAAGGCTCTGTTCTCGTTGCGACGTGGCCGTCCGGACATGAATCTCCTCATGACTATCGCCGTCTGCGGAGCGATCGGGATCGGTGAGTGGTTTGAAGCCGCTACGGTCGCATTTCTGTTCGCGCTTTCCTTGACGCTGGAGTCTTGGAGTGTTGCTCGCGCCCGTCGTGCGATCGAGAAGCTTCTCGATCTGGCGCCTGCGGTGGTGCGAGTCGTTCAGCCGGATGGAAGCATTCAAGAGACTGCAGCAGCGGCCGTCGCAATCGACACAGTTTTCGTGATCCGCCCAGGAGAACGTATTGCACTCGACGGACAGGTCGTCACGGGTACAAGCGATGTGAACCAAGCTCCCATCACCGGTGAGAGCCTACCCGTTGCCAAGGAGGCGGGAGCCGACGTATTCGCTGGCACGGTGAACGGCACTGGCACACTTGAAGTCCGATCCACCAAAGCCGCGGGTGACACAACACTTTCGCATATCATTCGGCTCGTCGGTGAGGCGCAACAGAACCGGGCACCCTCCGAACAATGGGTTGACCGGTTTGCGCGGTTCTACACGCCCGCCGTCATGGCGGCGGCAGTCGCGGTGTTGGCCGTGCCGGTTTTCCTTTTGGGAAAGCCTTTCGAGCCGTGGCTGTATCAAGCGCTGGTGCTCCTGGTGATCGCTTGCCCCTGCGCGCTTGTGATCTCAACTCCGGTTAGCGTTGTTGCGGCGCTCGCGGCAGCCGCGCGGAATGGTGTCCTGGTCAAGGGCGGCGCGCACATGGAGACGCCAGGCCGCCTAAAGGCGATCGCCATGGACAAGACTGGCACACTGACTGTAGGCAGACCAGCGGTCGTTCAAGTTGTCGGAATGAACGGGCACTCCGAGTCTGATCTCCTGGAGCGGGCAGCCGCGATGGAGATGCACAGCGATCATCCACTGGCCAAAGCCATCGTTGAACACGCGCAAGCCAAGGGTCTTCGACCGCAACCTGCCGAGGAGTTCACAATCACTCCAGGCAAAGGGGCGACGGCACGGTGGAAGGGCAAGGACTATTGGCTCGGCTCACACAGGCTGCTGGAAGAACGTGGGCAGGAGACTCCATCGGTACATGACGAAATCGAGGCTCGCGCGCGAACAGGGCGAACCGTAGTCGTCTTCGGGAATGAGACTCACGTGTGTGGCTTTATTGCCCTCGCGGACCATATCCGCCCGGAGTCGAAGTCTGCCGTCGCGCAACTTCGGAAAGCCGGCGTTGAGCACATTGTCATGCTGACGGGCGACAATCGAGGCACTGCCGAAGTCATCGGCCGGGAAACTGGGGTCACGGAGATTCGAGCCGAACTCCTGCCTGCCGATAAGCTCGACGCCATTGGAAAGCTCGTCGATCAATATAAGACCGTCGCAATGATCGGCGATGGAATCAACGACGCTCCTGCGCTGGCCCGGGCAACACTCGGCATAGCAATGGGCGCTGCGGGGAGTGACACCGCGATGGAAGCTGCAGACGTGGCCTTGATGTCCGACGACCTGTCGAAGATTCCGTGGTTGATCCGTCATTCGCGCCGGATGATGACGATCATCCGCACGAATATCGCGCTTTCGCTGACCGTTAAAGCCGTGTTCGTCGCACTGACCATGGCGGGCCACGCCTCGCTCTGGGCCGCGATCGCGGCAGACATGGGCGTGTCACTCCTAGTGATCTTCAACGCGTTGCGGTTGCTGGGCCATCCGGCTATGCCACTCATGGACGAAGGAGAGCGATTCAAGGGATGGGGTTCATGACGTGGCTCCGGCTTCGCGTGCCACCCCTTGCCCTCACCGCGCTGGCCGGGGTGCTGATCTGGGGGATTGCATGGATTCTTCCAAGCTTCACGGTCGAGATCCCACTGCGATTGTGGATCGCCGCCGCCCTCGCGCTGTTGGGAGGCGGAGTGGCCCTCTCGGCGGTTGTGAGTTTTCGTCGCGCCAAGACCACGGTGAATCCCGTCAATCCAGAAGCTACCTCCCAACTCCTTGTTCATGGCATCTACCAGCATTCCCGCAATCCCATGTATCTGGGAATGCTCCTCGGCTTGGGAGGCTGGTCCACCTACCACGCGAACGTTCTCAGCGCCGTTGCTCTTCTCTGCTTCGTGGGATACGTCAACCGCTTTCAGATTCAGCCGGAAGAAGAAATGCTGAGCCGCAAGTTTGGCGCCGAGTATGAAGCCTACTTGAGCCGCGGGCCGCGTAAAATCCAGAGTGTAAATTGAGGGCTTGACAAGGGCCAGCCGCTGCCGGCTCCAGTGGAAGTATCCCGACTTTCACGAAAGGAGCTGGAAACGGATGGCCAAAGACAGAATAGACCGAGCGGAGCTCGCCGACAAGCTGGTGGAGAGCGCGACGAGCGCGGAGGATCCTTTGCGGGCGATGGCGGAGATGATCGCGGACTTCATGATGGAGGCGGAAGTCACCGCCAAGGTAGGTGCGGAGCCGCACGAGCGGAGCGCCGAGCGGACGACGCACCGGAACGGATTCCGGGACCGGCGGTGGGACACGCGGCTGGGGACGCTGTCGTTGAAGGTGCCCAAGCTGCGGGAAGGCGGCTACGTGCCGAGCTTCATCGAACACCGCAAGCGCAGTGAGCAGGCACTGGTCAGTGTGATTCAGGAGGCGGTGGTGCGCGGCGTGAGCACCCGGAAGATCGAGGCGGTGCTGGGGGAGCTGGGCATCGCGGGCGTGTCGGCGGGCCAGGTGAGCCAGTTGTGTGCGGGGCTGGATGAGAAGGTGCGCCAGTTCCGGGAACGCCCCTTGGGAGAGATTCGCTACGTGTGGGTGGATGCGCTGTATGAGAAGGTGCGCGAGGACGAGCGGGTGGAGTCGATGGCGGTGGTGATCGCCACGGGGGTGAACCTGCAGGGCCGGCGCGAAGTGCTGGGCCTGGACGTGATCCCCACCGAAAGCGAAGAGGGCTGGACGCAGTTTTTCAAAGGGCTGAAGGAGCGCGGTCTGCAGGCAGTGCGGCTGGTGGTGTCCGATGCGCACGGCGGCTTGAAAGCGGCGGTGCGGAAAGTGCTCAAAGCCGAGTGGCAACGCTGCAAGGTGCACTTCTATCGCAACGTGTTGGTGCACGTCGCCAAGCGCAGCCAGGCCGAAGTGAGCGAGGCGATGAAGGCCGTGTTTGTGCAGCGGGACGAAAAGAGCGCGAAGGCGAAAGCGGCCGAGGTCGTACGCCAGTTGCAGAGCCGTTTTGCCAAGGCGATGGAGGTCTTCGAGGCGGGCATCGACGATGTGCTGAGTTACCTGCACTACCCGCCATCGCATCGGACGCGGCTCTCCTCGAACAACCCGATCGAACGGTTGAACCAGGAGATCCGCCGCCGCACGCGGGTCGTCGGCATCTTCCCGCACCGCGGCGCCTGCCTGCGCCTGATCGGCATGGTGCTGGTAGAAATCCATGAAGACTGGCTCACCGACGACAAGGCCTATCTGACGTTCGATGACGCGCCGGCCGAAGAATCGGCGGCCAAGCTGGTCTCCCTGGCGGCCGGCCAATGAGGAAGGAGGCATGCTTGATGCGAGGGCGCTGCCCTCGCGCTCCCGGGATTTATCGCTTTCGCGCCAGAATGGCTGCGGAGCGGGGCGGCTTCGCGCCGCCCCCACCATTCCGGCCCCTGAGTCGGCGCTCGGGTCGCTTCCCAGCGGTGCCCTATCCTCCGCTCAGGTAACTGCAATTCTAAACCCGACCTCTGGAGTCGGCAGCGAAATTACACTCAGGTATTGACACGGGCGAGCCGCGTTCGCCGGTGGCTCTAAGGGACAGCCATGTGCACGCCTGACCACGCGAGGTGGACGCATATCCCTCCCTACTTCTCCTCGACCCAAGAGAAGTGTCTCATGGATTCTGCTAGGTTCGGCGGCGCCGCCCGCTGACGATCCCGCCGGGCTTGACCCATATCCGTCGAGTAGCCGAAGAACCAAGCTGAATTCTGGTGCCCTTGACGTCGAGCACGATCGTTTCGTCGTACAGCCGCTCAACCCAGAAGATCTTCTGTCCTGGTCTCAGAGCGAGCCGATCAAGGAACTCGAGCAATCGCCGATCTCTCTCAAAGACGCACGCCACGACAAACTCACCAGCTTCGCTAACCTCATCCAATCGGACCCATCCGCGCTTTCGGCGCTCATTGGGCGAATCAGACTTCACAAAACTTCCGTGCGGACAGGGCTTCGAATCGCCCAACACGGCAATCAATCTCGCCTCGAAGTCCTCGGAAACGGCGTGCTCGAGCCTCTCTGCCTCATCGTGAACCTTGTACCACTCCATGGCAAACATCTCCGTGAGCATTCGCTCGATCAGGTGGTGGCGGCGAAGCACTCGATCCGCAATCGCCCGCCCCGCGTCCGTGAGGGAAATGCTCCCCTCTTTTGAGGTACGGATCATCCCATCTCGCTTGAGCCTCTGTAGCCCGGCCGTGACCGCGGGTGGCGAAACGCCGAGGGATCGCGCGAGGCTTGCGGAGATGACCACCTCTCCCTCCGATTCGGTCTCGGCGATCGTCTTGAGGTAGTTCTCCTTCGAGACGGTAAGGTTCATGGCCGTTGGGCTCCTTTTCGGATCTGGACTCGCAAGGGAAACGGCGGAATCAGAGATTTTGCTTGACGCTGGCATTTACTATAGTTAACATCATGCTATTCGTCTACACTGCTTTGCTAGTGTAAACCTCAATGAACATTGCACCCTGGGTCCTTCTCACCTTCGTAGTCTGGCTTGGCACTGCCTCCGGTCAGGCTCCCCCCGACCTCGAGCGCCGCATCTTCGACCTTGAACGGAAGATGAAGACCCTGGATCCTTCGTTCGCGCCGGCGACTGAGCGGATGCTGGTCCAGCGTTTGCAGGATCTGGAGTCCAAGATGGAGGAACTGCTTGCCGCCAGGTCCTCTTCCGCCGTGGCGGCGCTGGCGCCCGCTCAGCCCCCTACCAGTCAGCCTTCGACTCCTGCCGTCCGTTCGGCGCCGCTTCAGCCTGTGTCGATCACGGGCGACTTCCAGACATCGCCCGACACCGAGACCCGGCTGCCGGTTACCGGCTACATGGACTTTCATGTAAACAAGGAGTCTGGAGATTC
>JAIEPW010000014.1 GCA_019748195.1 Bryobacteraceae bacterium | reverse complement strand
GAGAAGCGCAAGGCGCTGCCGGCGGATGCGCTGGACAAGCTGAAGTCGGCGTATCTGGATCAGGGCGGGCAGCGGTCCAATTGGGCCGATGGCTGGGTCCGGGCGGACGACTGAGTCCGTTTTAGACTTTGATTCCTCAAGCCGCGCCTCTCCGGAGGCGCGGTTTCTCTTTAGAATTCCCTTGACAAAGTAATTAAAGGATTTTAATTTTTCTCAAGGAGGAAGTTCTTGGGATGAATTGGGCTTGGATGCCGCTGAGTGGCAAATGGGGCCTTCCGACACCAGAGCCCAGGAGGATTTCGCGGCAACTTCGCGGAGCGATTTGGCCGGTCTTACTCGCCGGCCCCTCGGCCGGCATCCTGGCAACACTTCTCCTGCTCGCCGATCAATTTGTTCTCCACCCGCTTCCAGTTGACCTGGACGGCGTGTATCACCTGGGTGGACTCTCCAATCCCCCGGCTCAAAGGCCGGAAGACTGGTGGGGCCAGGCGAAAACGTTGTCAAATTTGGCCCGCTATTCCAGCGGCTATGCCAACGTCGGAGTGGAGCCCGTCACCAGCCGGACCCTTATCGCCACGGTGTCGCCGGCCTTTTTCGACGTCTTCTACCTGAAACCGCTCATGGGACGATGGCCCGCGCAGGAAGGCGAGGCGGCTGTGAGCCGCGATTTCTGGCGAGTACGGATGGCGTCCGATCGGACCATGGCCCACAGACTGATTCTCAACGGCCGCAGCTTCGCAGTCGTTGGGGTTGTTCCGGAGGGCTTCCGCTTCCCGGTGGCGACTCAGGTTTGGGTCGCGCAGCCCGTGCGCTCGGAAAACACCGGCGAAACATCCCTAGGCCCGGCATCCGGCTGGGTCGGAAGGGCGCGGCCGGGGACCAACCAAGCCGCCGTCGCACAGGAGATGAACACGCTGCTCAAAAGACTGGGGGAATTGCACACCGCGCGAACCGGTATCCGGTTTGGCGATCGCGTCAATGTAGTCCCGCTACGCGGGCGGCTGGTCACTGGGACGAGAGAGTCCATTCTGGCGGTGACGCTCGCCGCGCTCGCGGTACTCCTGATCGCCTTCGTGAATGTGTTCGGCCTCCTTCGCGCCGCCCTGGCGCGCCGGAGACACGAAATCGCGGTGCGCGCGGCCCTGGGCGCCAGTCTGACACGGATTGTGTTCTCCGAAATGCGGGCTGGAATGCTGCGCGCCGTTCTGGCTTCGGCCGCGGCGGCGCTTGCCAGCCATTGGTTCGGACGCCTTCTCGAACAGACGATCTCGAACATGTCCGCCCAGCTCGCCATCCTTGAGCCGCGCGTGGAACCGGCATTGCTGTCGGCCGCGATTGCGTTTCTCCTGGTGATGTCAGCAACGGCGTTGTCTTGTGTCCGCCTCGCCCGACAGGATCATCTCGATGCGCTTCGGGAGAGCGGGTTGCAATGGATACCCGCGATCGGCACCCGAGCATTCGTGGCTTTGTTCGCCCTTCAATTGGCGCTGGGCCTGGCCTTGGGGGCGGGCGCGTCCGCCACGGCGAGATCCTACCTCGACGTCCGCTCCGCGGGCTTGGGCTTCGAACCGGCAGGCGTTCACCAACTGCGGCTCGCGTTCCTGCCGCCCGCGTTCGATGCGGAGCGCGCGGCACGCACGCAGCGCGAGATTCTTGACGTCACGACGCAGGTTCCCGGCGTTCTTAGCGCCAGCCTGGCTGGAGATCTGCCCATGTACTTCGGCGCGGATTCCCGGCGGCTTTCCGCCCAAGGAACCATGGTGACGGTCAGCGCCGTGGCCGGGGACTACTTCGGCACCCTGGGGATTCCAGTGCAAGGCGCGTTCGAACGTGGTTCGCCTGCGCAGGCAGTCGTCAGCGAAGCGGCAGGCCGGCTGTTGTTCGGGGACACCGCGATGGATCGCGGCAGAACAATCCACTTCGAGGGTGAAAAAAGCCCCAGGAACGTGGTGGGTATCGCGGCCAACGTTCGATCCGCTTTCGGGGAGAGCGATTCTTCGGCGCGGGTGTACATTCCGATCGAGGGCGCCTTCCCCAGGTCGCCCACCTCCGTCCACCTGATCGTTCGCTGCGGCTCTCAATGCCAGGTTGTCATCCCGGCGTTGAGGGCGCGCTTGAACGCTCTGCGACTCCCGCTACCGGTCGACGACTGGCAGAGCATGCCTTCCTTGGTCGCGGCAGCGCAGGCGCCCTGGCGGGCGGTTGCATCCATTCTGGGAATCTTCGCGGCAGCCACGCTCTTGATTTCCGGCGCGGGCAGCTTCGCACTTGCCGCGATGTTTTCGATCAGCCGGATGCATGAAATCGGTGTGCGTCTTGCCTGTGGGGGCGCCGCTGCTTCGATCGTTTTCCGGTTGCTGCGAACGATGATGCTCGCGACCCTAGTGGGGCTCGCTGCCGGGACGGTCGTTGCCGTGGCATCCTCACGCTGGCTGGCAAGTATCGCAGAGGGAACGGGGCGGGTGGAGCCCGGGGATATCACGGCCGCCGCAATCGCGTTCGCGGGCATCGTGTTGGTGGCGGCTGCGATTCCTGCCACGCGTGCAGCTTTCCGCGATCCGCTTCCGGTTCTTCAGGGCCGGGTGCGTTAACTCCGTTGCGGTAGGATGAAGCTATGCCCTTCCGGATCGCCGCGCTGCTGGCGGCAGCGGTTCTTCTATCCGCCCAAACCTCCACCGAAGGAAAGCAGAAAGTTCGTCAAATCAAGGAGTTAGCCCGGAAGGGCGCGGAGGCGATCCCGCAGTTGGATCCCTTTCTGGCCGACCCGGAATGGGAGGTTCGCGGCGAGGCGGTGCGCAGCCTGGTGGAGATCGGCACGCGCGGCAGCATCGATCCGCTGGTGAAAGCCACCCGCGATGACGATGCCGAGATTCAGATCCGGGCTACCGAGGGGCTGGTGAATTTCTACGTGCCCGGGTACGTGAAGTCGGGGATTTCCGGCTCCATTCGCCGGATGGGGAACACGATCCAGACCAAATGGATCGATTCGACGGACACGACGGCGATCGAGTCGTATGTGGAGGTCCGTCCCGAGGTGATCGAGGCGCTGGGACGCCTGGTTCGCGGAGGCGCGAGCCTGATCGGGCGCGCGACGGCGGCTCGCGCGGTGGGCGTGCTGCGGGGGAAAGCCGCGGTGCCGGACCTGCTGGACGCGCTGCGCTCCAAGGACGACCGCCTGATGATCGAGTCGTTGATCGCGCTGCAGAAGATCGGCGATGGGTCCGCCGGACCGCGTGTGGCGTTCCTGGTCCGCGACCTGGAGGAGCGCGTTCAAGTAACCGCGCTCGAAACGGTGGGGTTGCTGCGCGCCACCGAAGTGGCGCCCGAAGTGCGCGAGGCTCTGGAACGCGCGCGCACCCCGAAGGTGCGGCAGGCGGCGTTGTCGGCGTTGTCCATGCTTCCGGACCCCGCAAACCGGCAGATCTTCCTGCCGAACCTCTCCGACCGGGAGGACGGAGTGCGGGCCGCGGCCGCGGAAGGCCTCGGCCGCATCGGCAACCCGGAGGACAAGCCCGCGATCCAGGCCATCTATGACAACGAGCGGTCCGCGCGGTCCAAAACCGCCCAGGCCTTCGCCCTGGTGGCCCTCGGGTCGATCGATTACGAGTCGTTCAGCCCGCTGCGTTACCTGGTGCAGACTTTGAACTCGCGCTCCTGGCGGGGCGTCGCGCAGGCCTTCCTGATCGAGGCTGCGCGGGACGAACGCGTTCGCAGGAAGTTACTGGAAAACTGGAACGGGCACACCAAGGACGAGCGGATCGGAATGGGATGGGTGCTGGCGTACTCCGGATCGAAGGAAAGCCTGCAGTACCTGGAGGCCATGTCGCAGGACCAGGAAACCGCGATTTCGCAGGAAGGAATCCGGGCATTGCGGACGCTGCGCGGCAGGGTCCGGTGAAGATGGAGTCCCGGCCGCCCGCGGGCAGCCGGGCGCAAACCGGTTACTTCGCCTTCTTCTGCTTCTGCTGGCCGACGCGGATCTTGAACTGCTTCTGCTTGGCTTCTTCGTAAGCCTTCCAATCAAAGCGTTTCGAAGCATCGGCCACGTAGGCTTCGACATCGGCGCCCTTCGGCAGCACAGCCATCAAGGTGGCGGACTGGGCGCCATCCGGGCTGCTGATGCGGAAGCGCTTCACATTCGGGATTCCCATAACATCTCCAGATTATCACAGTGCCCGGAGGGTTGGGCGGTTTCGAGGGGAGAAGGTTGCCCTCCTTGTATCTGTATGAAAATACAGCATCCCCACATCCCTGAGCTGATTTCACCCCCGGACTGCGCGTTAGCAGTATGGGAAGCGGCTGAGAGTACTTGAACTCCGGCGCCGAAAACGCGGTAGTATATAGGGACAACAGAGTTCATCCGGTTTTTACCAGCGAACCTGCATTTTTCCGGTTCGAACGGGTGAGAAACAGCGTCCAAAGGTATATACCGAGAGACGCGAATCCGAAGAAGGGGTAGCAGTTGGTGATCGCTTCATACGCAGTTTTTTTACTCTGGATGGCTCCGGCGAACACGCCGGTGATGGCGCCCGCGGCTCCCGCGGCGGCGGCGGCGGTGTCGGAATCCGGCGACGAAGTTCTTTCCCGTTACCTGCAGGCCATTCCGAACTCGGTGCTGCGCGGCGTCGAGATGGAAGTGGATATCCGCGCCCGGCTGGTCAAACTCCACAAGGAAGGCACGCTGCACGCGCTACGCTCCATTTCCCGCGTCGGCGAGGTGACGTATAGCGCCTTGAAGTGGGCCGGCGACAACACCATCAAGAAGGACGTGATCACCCGCTTCCTTTCCGCCGAGGTGCAGGCGCGGCAGGAGAAGACCAACCTTGGTCTTACGCCGGAAAACTACAAGTTCAAGTACAAGGGCACGGCCGCCCGGGAAGGGCTGATCGTGCATGTTTTCCAGGTGACGCCGAAGCGTAAGGTGGAAGGGCTGTTCAAGGGTGAGCTTTGGGTGGACCCGGATACGTATCTGCCCTTGCGCGAGTCCGGCCAGTTGGTGAAAACGCCGTCGGTGTTCCTGAAGAAAGTGGAGTTTGTGCGCGACTACGAAATCCGCGAGGGCGTTGCCGTTCCAGTCCGGCTGATCAGCCAGGTGGACACCCGCGTGGTGGGCCGCGCCGAGCTGGACATCCGGTTCTCCAACCTGCGCAAGGACGGTCCGGCGGTTGCCCGGCTGAGTCCCGCCGACATCGTCAACTAAGCATCGTCCCGCGTCTTATCGACCAACGCGCCGGCCGATTGACGCATTTCGCCTGGTGGCGACATTGAGTTTTGGAGCTGCGGTCACGTACACTAGACAGAGGCTCTGATGCGGACCTTATTTCTAAATCCACCTTCTTTTGAAGGATTTGACGGCGGCGCGAGTTCTCGCTGGCCGGCTTCGCGGGAGATCGAATCCTACTGGTATCCGGTTTGGCTTACCTACCCGGCGGGCATGATTCCGGACAGCAAGGTTCTGGACGCCCCCCCGCACCATGTCTCGATCGAGCAGACGGTGGCGATGGCCAACGACTACGAACTGCTGGTGCTGTTCACCTCCACGCCCGGCTGGCATGTCGACGTCAAGATGGCCGAAATGATGAAGGACAACAACCCCAAGCTGAAGGTTGCCTTCGTCGGACCGCCGGTCACGGTGGAGCCGGAAAAAGCGTTCCGCGACACCAAGGCCATCGACTTCATCGTGAAGCGGGAGTTCGATTACCAGATCGCCAATTACGCCAAGGGCACTCCTCTCGAGGAACTGCCCGGCGTCAGCTTCCGGAAGAACGGACACGTGCAGCACAATCCCGAAGGCGGGGTCATCGAGAACCTGGACGAGCTGCCCTGGGCGTCCAAGATCTACAAGCGCGACCTGGACTTCACCCGGTACAACGTCCCGTTCCTGCTGCACCCGTATATCTCGTTCTACACCTCGCGCGGCTGTCCGGCGATGTGCACCTTCTGCCTGTGGCCGCAGACGCACTCCGGACATCGCTGGAGGCTGCGCTCCATCGACGACATCGTGAATGAGTGCCGCTGGGCGCTGGAGAACTTCCCCGGGCTGAAGGAGATCTTCTTCGACGACGACACCTTCAACTACAAGAAAGAGCGCACCATCGCTCTTTGCAAGGAGTTGAAGAAGTTGAACTTCACCTGGAGCTGCACGTCGCGGGTCACCACCGACTACGAGACGCTGAAGGCCATGAAGGAGGCCGGCGGGCGGCTGATGATCGTCGGCTATGAATCGGGCGATCCTCAGATCCTGAAGAACATCAAGAAGGGCGCGACGGTGGACATGGCGCGCCGCTTCACCAAGGACGCGCACAGCCTGGGGATGCTGGTCCATGCCGACTTCATCGTGGGCCTGCCGGGCGAGACGCGGGATTCGATTCAGAACACCATCAACTTCGCCAAGGAACTCGATTGCGAGACCATCCAGGTTTCGATCGCGCACCCGTACCCCGGCACCGAGTTCTACGACTACATGAACAAGAACGGGTTGATCACCATCGACTCGATGACCGACGACAAGGGTCACCAGCTTCCGAACATCACCTATCCGGGCCTGGACCGTGGAGAATTGGTGGACTGGGTGGAGCGCTTCTACGGCGAGTATTATTTCCGCCCGAAGGCTGCCTGGCGCATTGTGCGGAAAGCGCTCTTCAATGGCGACGATCGCAAGCGGTTGTACAAGGAAGCGCGCGAATACATGGCGTTGCGCAGCAAGCGCAAGCAGTTTGTCGAGGAGCAGCGCCGCATGACCTCGGCGGCCTTCCAGTAATGCCGGATCCGCGAGCGGCGCTGGCGCAATCGCCGCCCGAAGCAGCCGGGCATCACCGGCTGCGCTGGAAAACCTACCTGTTCGCGACCGTAGTGGTATTGTCGGCCGTGCTCGGCAACACCGCGCTGGCGCATGGGATGAAAGCGGTCGACGCCGCTTCTCCGGCCCAATACGTCACGGCGATCTTTCATCCCTGGGTGGCGCTGGGAGTGGGCCTGCTGATTCTGTGGCTGTTGACCCGGATGACGCTGCTGTCCTGGGCGGACCTGAGCTTCGTCATGCCGATCACCGCGCTCGACTATGTTCTCACCGGCGTATCCGGATGGCTGGTGCTGAATGAACAACTGCCCCCGGCGCGCTGGGCAGGGATCGCCTTGATTGTGGCGGGCGTCGCCCTGGTCGGCTCGACCCATCCCTCCTCGGGGCGCGCCCGATGATCCGCTGGCTGCTGGTGCTCGGCGTCGTGGCGTCCACGGTGGTGGGCGACGTGCTCCAGAGCATCGAAATGAAGAAGGTCGGGGAGGTGGAGGATTTCACGGCCTCCGGGCTGACCCGGCTGGCGCGAACCCTGGCCCGCAGAAAGCTGCTGATCCTGGCCATCTTCTTCATGGCCATTTCGTTCGCCTGCTTCATGATCCTGGTATCGGTGGCGGACCTCAGTTTCGCCGTTCCGGCGACGGCCGCGAGCCTGGTGGCGGAAACCATTCTGGCGCGGATTCTGCTGCAGGAGCACGTTTCTCCCCGGCGCTGGATGGGGGCGGCGCTGGTGGCCTCCGGCGTGGTTCTGCTGGCTTTCTAAAGAGTTCACCGACAGTGTTCTGGATTCTGCTTCTGATCGCGATTGCCGCCGCGGGCTACCAGTTGGTCGCGCTGCTGGCATCGCTGACCAAGGCTGCCGCGGACCAGAAAGCCAAGCCGCACGGCTTCACGCCGGACGTTTCCGTTTTGAAGCCGGTGCGTGGGGTGGACCCGGACCTGGAGCAGGCCTTCCGGTCGCAACTGGGACAAGCGTACCCCGGGCGTTACGAGGTGTTGTTCGGCGTCCGCGATCCTCGGGATCCCGCCACGGAAGTGATCGATCGCCTGTGCGCCGAATACCCGGATCGCGCTCGCAAGATCGTCGCCCGGACGGAAGCACCCAATGCCAAGGTGGGCGTGCTGGCCGATCTTGCCGCCGCGGCGCGCCACGATTTCTGGGTGATTGCCGACGCCGATATTCGCGTACCGGAAGATTATCTGCTGCGCGTGCTCTCTCCGTTGAAGGACGAATCCGTCGGCCTGGTCACGTGCCTGTACCGGGCGCACGCCGTGAGTTGGGCCGGGCACTGGGAGGCGTTGGGGATCGCGACGGATTTCGCTCCGTCCACGCTGGTTGCTCCGTTCTTCGGGGTGGAGGAATTCGCGTTTGGATCGACGATGGCCGTGCGCGCGGCCGATGTACGGAAAATGGGCGGCCTGGAGGTGCTGGGCGACTACATCGCCGACGACTACCAGCTCGGAAGCCGCATTTATCGGATGGGCAAGCGCTGCGTGCTGAGCGAGACGGTGGTGGACACGAGCTTGAACGACACCACCTGGGCCGGTATCTGGCGCCATCAGCTCCGCTGGGCGCGCACAATTCGCGTGTCGCGTCCGGGCGGATACCTGGGGCTCCCCGTAACGAACGCCAGCCTCTGGGCTCTGGTGTGCGCCGTGTCCGGGTATTGGTGGCTGGCGATCCTGCTGTTGGCGGTCCGCATGGCCATGGCCTTCACCGTGAGTGTCGCCGTGCTGCGCAGCGCGGACGCGGTGAAGATGCTGCTGTTCGTACCTCTGCGCGATTTGTGGGGATTCGGAATTTGGCTGGCGGGATTGGCGGGCGATACGGTCATATGGCGGGGCAACCGGCTTCGGCTGTCTCGCGACGGGCGCATCCGGCCGGCGTAGCCGCAATTCACCCCGGATTGCTGGTCATTCACCCCAAACGTGTCGAATGTCGATAGAAGCGGGCCTACCCTACCTATCGAGACCCGATAGGAATGACCCAGTCCATTGATATTCCCCCTGGAACGCTCGATTTGTTGATTCTACGGACGCTGGCCTTGCGGCCCGCGCATGGAGTCGGCGTCGCCGACCGGATTCGGGTTGTAAGCGGAGGAGCCTTCGCCGCCGGGCCGGGCTCAATCTTCCCCGCCCTGCGCCGCCTGGAGGACAGCGGCTACATCCGGGGCCGTTGGGGCGAATCCGAGAACAAGCGGCGCGCCCGTTACTACGAGATCACCCCCGAAGGGCAGAAGCAGCTCGAAGAGAAGAAGCGCCACTGGCTGCAGATTCTGGCGGCGGTGAGCAGCGTCCTGGACCAGGAGGCATGACTCGATGAGCCGCCTGTTCCATCGCATCGCGCACGGCGCCAGGCTGCAGTTCCGCCGGGAACGGGCGGAGGAGGATCTGCGGGAGGAAATCGAGGCGTGCGTGGACATTCTCGCCGATCGAAAGCTCGCCGAGGGACTCGACGCGGCGGAAGCCAGGCGCCAGGCCCGAATGGAACTGGAAGGACCTGAGCAGCTCAAGGAGCGGGTTCGCGATGCCCGGGCGGGCGCGACCCTCGATTCGATTCTGCAGGATCTTCGCTACGCATTCCGGACACTGCGCCGCAGCCCGGGGTTGTCGGCGGTAGCCATCCTGACGCTGGCGCTGGGTATCGGCCTGAATACAGCGATTTTCGGCGTGCTATACGCCGTGGTTTTGGAACCGCTGCCGTACCATCAGCCGGAGCGGCTGGCGCTGCTCTGGTCATCCTTCGAGAAGCTGGGGACGGCGCGCGCCCCGATGTCGGGGACGCTGCTCAAGGAGATTCTGGAACGTAGCTCGGCACTGGAGGGCGCGGGCGCCATCTGGGTGGGTACCGGGACTTTCACGGGCGACGCCAATCCGGAGCAGGTGAAGGTGGCCAGCGTGACCACCAACTTCCTGTCTTTGCTGGGTATCCAGCCGCAACTGGGCCGGTTGTTCACCGAGGAAGAAGCCGCCGGCGGGCGCCCCGCGATCGTCCTCAGCGATGCTCTATGGCGCCGGCGATTCGCGGCGGACCCTGCAATCATCGGCAAGGGGGTGGCGTTCAGCGGGCGCAATCTGACCGTGGTGGGCGTGCTGCCGCCGGATTTCCGGCTGCACTTCCCGGCGGACTCCAACGTGCCGGCCGATGTTCCTGCCTTCACGCCTTTTCCCAACGCGATTTTCAAGGGACCGCGCACGCTCTATTACCTGCGAGTCCTGGTCCGGATGAAGCCCGGAGTAAGTCCGCAGGACGCGCAACGGGACCTGGACCGGGTTGCGCTCGAGATCCGGGGAGCCTACACCGAATTCTCGGCCGAGAAGCTGACGTTCCACGCGATACCCATGCAAGGGGACGCGGTCCGCGAGATCCGCCCAGTACTGACCGTGCTGTTCGCCGGATCCACGCTGGTGATCGTGGTGGTGTGTATCAACGTAGTGAACCTTTTGCTCGCGCGAGCCGGTCAGCGCGGCAAGGAGATGGCGCTGCGAGCCTCACTCGGAGCTTCCAGTTCGCGGATCGTGCGGCAACTGGTGACGGAAGGGCTCGTACTATGTACGGCGGGCTTCCTGGGCGGGATCGCCCTGGGTGGGCTGGCGCTGCGCTGGTTTGCGAGCACCCGGCCGGATCAGCTCGCGCGGTATCGCACGGCCACGCTGGACTGGCAGATGCTCGCGTATGCCGGAGGCATCTCGCTGGCGGCGGCGCTGCTGTTCGGACTCGCGCCCGCGCTGGAAGCGCTCAAGACGAACCTGGTGGAGCGGCTGCGGGACACGCGGGGAGGGGCCCGATCGGCGGCGTACGGGAAGTTGCGCGCCGCGTTGATCACGTGTGAGGTGAGCCTCGGGTTCCTGCTGCTGATCGCCGCGGGGCTGTTGCTGCAGACGCTGTTCCATTTGCGGCAGGAACGCGCCGGAATGGACGCGCGCAACGTGCTGACCTTCGAAGTGGACCTGCCCGGCAGACAGTATCCGAACGACGCGGCTCGAGCAGCGGTGGTGAAACGTTGGGAGGCTCGTTTGGCGGATCTTCCAGGGGTCAGCGCCGTCGGCGGCGTCAGTCACTTACCGCTGGACGATTACCCCAACTGGTACGGACCGTATCGTCTGGAGGGCGCGGAGCAAAACGCGGGCGCGGCGCTACTGGCGGACCAGCGCGCGATCACGCCTGGCTACTTTCAGGCGATGGGGACCCGGCTGCTGGAGGGCCGCCACTTCGAGCCGCTCGATCAGGCGCAAAGCCGGCTGGTGTCCATTGTCGATGAGACGCTGGCGCGGGCGGCGTGGCCCGGCCGCGGCGCCGTGGGGCAGAAGATCAACGTGGAGCGGTGGCAGAATGGCGCATTCGTTCCGGTTTGGACCGAGGTGGTGGGCGTGGTGGAGCACATCCGCCATCACGGCCTGGCGACACAGCTTCGCGGGCAGGTCTATCTGCCCTACGAGCAGAGTTCGCGGCCGCATTTGAGCTACGCGGTCCGTGCTCCCGGAGATCCGGCGCATCTGGCGGCCGCGGTCCGCGCGGAATTGCACAAGCTGGATCCCGATCTGGCGCTCTCGAAGGTTCGTCCCATGCAGGCCTACATCGACAAGGCGCGGGCACCCGCCGATCTGACCGCCAAGCTCGCGGCTGTGTTCGCGCTGTTCACGCTGCTGTTGACGGCGCTGGGCGTGCACGGCGTTATCGACTATTCCGTGTCGCGCCGCATGCCCGAGATGGGGATCCGAATGGCATTGGGCGCGAGCCATGCCGATGTCCGGAAGCTGGTTTTCCGGGAAGGTTTGCAACCCGCGGTGTTCGGCGTGGCGCTGGGTATGGCGGCTTCGCTGGCCGGCGCGAAATGGCTGGCGAGCCTGACCTACGGGGTCTCTCCGTTTGATCCCGCGACCTACGCCACCGCGTTCACGGTGGTCGCCATCACCGCGCTGATCGGGTGCTGGCGTCCCGCTCGCAAGGCGGCGGGGGCCAACCCCGCCGAGATCATTCGCAACGAATAAAAGGAGCACTGACCCATGAAGCACCTGCTTGTAGTCTTATCACTCGCCGTGTCCGCGGCCGCGGCGGACGACCGCCAGAGCGATCGCGAAGCCATCCGCGCGCATCTCGACCGTATTTTTCAGGGGTTCATCAAGAAGGACGCGGCCGAACTACGCGCCACCCATCATGAAAACTGGCGCGGGTTCCTGGAGGGCTCGCGCGGCGTCATCAAGGGAATCGACGGTTACATGCGTGCCTCCACGCCGGACCCCAAGAGCCCGTACGGGATGAAAGCGTACAACCTGCGGGAGTTCGACATCGTGTTTTACGGCGACACCGCATTTGTATCCTTTGTCGCCGACCTGGACGCGCTCTCCCCGAGCGGTCCGGTGAAGCGCGCGCTTCGGATCACGGACCTTTACGTGAAGGAGAAAGGCCACTGGATCCAGGCAGGCTCTCACACCGTGGTTCATCCGGAGACGCAACTGGCGCAGTTGGCGACGCCGGGCCGGTTATCCGACACCGGGCGCAAGAATCTGTTGGAGGCTCGGGAGAGCGTGTGGCGGTCCTGGTTCGGCAACGATCAGGAGAAGCTGAAAAAGCTGGTGCCCCCCGAGACCATCGCCGCGTCCGCGGGAGGAGGATTCGAGAAGCAGGCGGCGATCCTTTCCTCCGCGGTGGAGGCGGCCAAGAGCGGCACGAAGCTGGTAAGCCTGGAATTCCCGTCCACGGAAATTCAGAACTACGGTCCCGTGGCGGTTCTGTATTCGACCTACAAGTACGTCACCGAGACCGGCGGCAAGCAATCCGCGAGCTCCGGCACGGTGATGGAGTTGTTCCTGTATCGCGACGGGCAGTGGGTGAACCCGGGGTGGCACATGGACGCCACGGCTAAGCAGTAGGAGAAAGGCGGGCGATGCGGCTCCCGGCGGCCGCACCGCCCTCTCGGGTCAGCGCTTCGCGGAGAATCGCGAGATCGGACTCGTCATTATAAAAGTGTGGCGACACACGAAGCTTGCCCTTCCGCGACGACACGAGAATCCGCTGGGTCTGTAGTTTCCGAACGAGCTCGCTGGAGTCCAGGGCCGGCAGGACCGCGGTGACGATTGGCGACTGGTCCTGGCTTACTTGCGCGCCGAGTTCGCCCAGCATCGAACGCGCTTTCCCGGCCAGATCCAGGACCCGCGTCTCGATCGCCGCCGGTCCGATCTCAAGCATGCGGTCGATCACGGCGCCCATCCCGTACAGCGAGGGAAAGCAGAGCATTCCGCCCTCATACTTCTCGGCTGCCTCCGCGAACAAAGGGTTGCCGTGATTTAACGTATCCACCGACCTCCAGGTCCGATCGCTGCGCCAGCCGACCACCGTCGCGGGCAAACGCGGCCTCAATTCCGGATCGACATACAACCATCCGGCGCCGTTCGGCGAAAGCATCCACTTATAGGCGTCCACACAGAGCGCGGAGGGCCGGACGCGTTTGACATCGAACCGCAGCGCGCCGATGCTTTGTGAGCCGTCGAGATAGAGCAACACGTTGCGGCGGCGAAGATATTCGGAAACCTCTTCCGCGGGAAGCCGCCACCCGGTGGAGTAGTTGACCGTGCTCAGGATCGCCAGCCGCGTCCGTCCGGTCACGGCCGGATGGAAGTCGCGCCAGGGGACGGTTCGTAACCTGACGCCGAAGCCCTCCAGTACGACGGACGTATAGAGCTGATTCGGGAACTCATCGTCGAGTGTAAGCACCTCATCGCCGGGCTGCCATTGGAGGCCCAGAATCAGAGTTGCGAGTCCGGTGGCGGAGTTGACGGTGAAGGCGATATCGTCCGGTTCGCAATGGATGAGGCGCGCGCAGGAGGCGCGAATCGCGTCCATGTCATCGAACCAGCTCAGGAAGTCGACACAGCCGTTTTCGTCCCGCTGGGCGACGTGGCGGTTTATGGCGTCGGCCGCCGCTCGCGGCATTTGACCGTAGGTCGCCGCGTTCAAGCAGGTCCAATTCGACAATGCGGGAAACTCCGCGCGCACGGCCGGCCAGTTGGGTTGCATGATGATTTGCCTCAACTTCCCGTGGGAACGATGCCTTCGTTTTCGACCATGAGGATCACGGTTCGTTCGGCGGCCCGGGTCCGGTGAATGACACCCTTGGGCACGACGAAGCCTTGCCGGGGTTTGAGTTCCACCGTCCGCGCCTCCAGGTCGATCCAGAGCGCCCCCTCCAGAACGTAGAAAAACTCGTCGTCGTCATCGTGCTTGTGCCAGTGATATTCTCCCTGCACGACACCGAGCCGGACCACCGAGCCGTTTACCTTGCACAACGTCTGGTTGAACCAGCGGAAGCGGCACTCATCGGCGAGAGACTTCTCGTCGATCACTTCCAGCGGGCCATATTGGGCATTCAGCCGCGTTTCGTACCCGAAGTTTTCCTGGCTCACTCGTTCCTCCTTGCTTCAGGCTTGCCGGCATTCCCTGGCGATTCGCAGCATGGCGGCCAGGCTTATCTCGACATCCTGGTCCGTGGTCGCCCAGGACGATACGCTGATCCGCATGGCCGCCCGGCCGCGCCATTCCGAGCCGCCGCACCAGCAGGCGCCGTCTTCCTGCAGCCTCGCGATCACGGCTTGTGTGGCGCGAGCATCGCCAAAGGACACCAGCACCTGGTTGATCACAACGTCGTTCAGTATCTCGTACCCGGCTTCGCGCAGCCCGGCCGCGAAGCGTTGCGCGTGGCGGCAGGTGCGATCGATGAGTTCGGCCAGGCCGCGCCGCCCCAGGGTTCGAAGCGCCGCCCAGAGTTCCACGCCGCGCGCGCGGCGTGACATTTCGGGAGTGTAGTTGCTGGGCTCGCGCCGCTCTCCCGGACGGAAGTAGGCCGCGGAGATGGACATCGCGGCCCGCACCGCCTCCTCGTCGCGGACCAGGGCGATGCCGCAGTCGTAGCCGACATTCAGCCACTTGTGACCGTCGGTTGCCCAGGAGTCCGCGAGCTCGAAGCCGCGCGTCAGGTGGCGGTAGCGAGGCGATGCCGCGGCCCACAGTCCGAATGCGCCGTCGACGTGAACCCACGCGCCGGCTTCGCGGGCAAGGGCGCAGATCTCCGCGGCGGGGTCGAACGCCCCGCTGTTCACATTGCCCGCCTGGATGCAAACAATCGTCTGATCGTCCAGGTCCGGCATGCGGTCTACCCGGATGCGTCCCTGCTCATCGGCCGGGACGCGGATCACGCGGTTCCGGCCGAGTCCCAGCAACCCCAGCGCCTTATTGAGGGCCGCGTGCATCTGCTCCCCGGCCACCACGCGCAAGCGCGGTGCGCCATCCATGCCGTCGTTTTCGACATCCCATCCGGCGCGCTTAAGCAGGCGATGCCGGGCTGCCGCGAGACCTGTCAGGTTCGCGATGCTCGCGCCGGTCACGATGGAACCCGCGCATTCGGCCGGCAGCGCGAGCGCTTCGCGCACCCACCGGAGCGCGACATCCTCCAACGCGGCGCCCGCCGGGGACATGACCCGCAACGCGCTGTTCTGATCCCAGGCGCTGGAGATCCAGCTAGCCCCTACGGAAACCGGCAGGGCGCCGCCATTCACGAAACCGAAGAATCTGCCGCCTGCGTTGGCGACCGTCGCCGGAGAACAAACCCGGTCCAGCAAAGCCAGCACGCAGCAGGGATCAGACGGCGCATCGGGCAGCGGTTCCTCCAGTTGAGCCAGAGGGAGGAGGTCCGACCGGGAGGGCGCGACGCTCCGGCTTCGAATGCTCCGCAGGTAGGCTGTCGCGTAACGGGAAGCCAGGTCCAGGATGCGGAAATCGAATGCGGGGTTGCCGTTTTCCATTCTCTCCAGTCTTGCCTGAAGTGGACTTGAAAAAAAGAGCCACTTGCAGCAATATTGGACTGCTACATGGACGCGCAAGAGTTGGTGATTCACCTGGGAGGGTGGTCCCTCGGGGGCGGGCCGTTGCACCGGAAACTGGCCGACGGCCTGGCCGGGTGCGTCCGGAAAGGCGCGATCCATCCGGGCGCGCGGCTTCCGTCGGAACGGTCGCTGGCGCAGGCGCTGTCCATCAGCCGCACGACGGTAGTGGCCGCTTACAACACGCTTCGCGAGAGCGGATGGCTGGAGAGCCGCACGGGAAGTGGAACGTGGGTTTGCGAGGGTTCCCGGGAGGTGGCCGCCGCCCGCGACTCCGCACATGCGGCGGCGCTTGCCGGGAGCCCGGTCCTGAACCTGATGGTTCATCGCGGCCACGAGGGGATCGTCGATTTCTCACTCGGTTCGCCGATGCCTTTGCGGGAGCTGCCGCCGGAACTGTTCATGCTGCCCCCGGAGGAACACGCGGCGCTCATCCAGGACCGGCTGCACTACCCGTTCGGATTGCCCGGCGCCCGGCAGGCGGTGGCCTCTTACTACTCCAAGGCAGGGCTTCCGACCGGTGCGGAGCAAATCCTGGTTACAAACGGCGCGCTGCACGCGATTTCGCTTTGCACTGCGCTTTATCTGCAGCGCGGCGACTCGGTGCTGGTTGAGGATCCCGGCTTTTTTGGGGCTTTGGACACGCTACGCGTGGCCGGGGCGCGGATTTCGCCCCTGCCGGTGGAGCCGGACGGTGTACCGCGCGGTCTGTTGCGCAACCGGATCATCGCCACCGCCGCGCGGATGGTTTATCTCACGCCGACTTTCCAGAATCCGACGGGCGCGGTGATGCCGGCCGCCGCACGGCTGGAAGTGGCCAGACTCGCGTCCGAGCTGGGAATTCCGGTCATCGATGACGGCGTGTTGGCCGAAATCGTTCTCGATGGTCCGCCACCCAAGCTGATCGCCGCTTACGCGCCGAAAGCGCCGGTCCTTACCGTCAGCTCGCTGAGCAAGTTAGCCTGGCCCGGACTGCGGGTGGGCTGGGTACGAGCTCCCGAACCGATGATCGAACGGCTGGCTCGATTGAGGAGCGCCCAGGACCTGGGATCGCCATTGCTCACTCAGGCCATCGTGGTGCGCCTGCTTGCGGAGATCGACCGCATCCGGCTGCACCGGCGGCAGCAGTTGAAGCCCCGGCGCGACCTGATGGCGGAATTGCTCCGCGAGTCACTGGGGGAATGGGAATTTCGCATTCCCGCGGGAGGGCTCTTTTTCTGGGTGAAGCTCCCGGCCGGGGATTCCCGCGAGTTCGCGCAGGTCGCGTTGCGACACGGCGTGCTGGTTCTTCCCGGCACCGCCATGTCGGCGGCGGAAAACCATGCTGGATTTATCCGTTTGCCGTTTCTGGCGGATGAGGAGACGCTGTGCACCGGAGTCCGGCGGCTGGCGGCGGCGTGGCGGGAGTATCGCTCGGCCGGGGCTCGCGGCAGGCGGGCAAACGTTTCGCTGGTTTAGCACGGGGCGAGCCTGAATCGCTACTCTGTTACCATGCTGCGCTGTCTGCCTTTACTTCTGGTGCTGCTCCCGGGATGCTCCCGCTACGTGATGCCGAAAGCGGTTCCCGCCGTGAAGGGCGCCGTGAAACCGCAGTACACCATGCGCTACGTCGATGTCGCGGCAGGCACGGGAAAGCTCGCGGAGCCGGGCAAGGTCTTCGTGGTGCATTACACGGGGTGGCTGCGGGACGGCACGAAGTTCGATTCCTCGCGCGATCGCAATCAACCCTTCGAGTTTGAGCAGGGCAAGCGCCGCGTGATTCCCGGCTGGGATGCGGGATTCGAGGGAATGCGCGTGGGCGCCAAGCGCCGGTTCATGATTCCGTATCAGCTCGCGTATGGGGAAAAGGGACGCGGCAAGATTCCGCCCAAGGCGGAACTGATCTTCGACGTGGAGTTGCTGGATGTGAAGGAGCCGCAGCCGGAGGCGAAGAAGTAGTCCATTCCGTTCACTGCGCGAGCTTGCGGTACAGAAGGGCGAGCCTTTCGAGGCTGGCCCGGTAGGCCGCAAGCACATTGAGGGCGGGGCCGCTCGTCCACAACGCGGGGGCGTGGCGGAGTCTTGCCCACCTGTTTAGACGATTTCCTCGGTTTCCGCCGCACTAGTCGGACGGATACCTTGATTCCCGTCCCGTAGCACCAAGCTGATATAGAATTTCCGCATGCGACCCCTCGCGCTGCTGCTGATTCTCGCTCTCTCCGCCAACGCCCGCCAACCGGTTCGCGCCCGCCAGGCGATGGTGGTGGCGCAGGAGCCTCATGCCGCCGAGGTCGGACTCCGCGTGCTGAAGAACGGGGGCAACGCCGTGGACGCCGCCATCGCGGTGGCGTTCGCCCTGGCCGTGACGCTCCCCTCGGCCGGTAATATCGGCGGCGGCGGATTCATGGTGATCCGCCAGCCCGACGGAACATCCGCATTCGTCGACTTCCGGGAACGCGCGCCGCTCAAAGCCTCGCGCGACATGTATCTGAAGGACGGCAAGCTGACCATCGAGAATCTGGTGGGCTGGCGCGCCGCCGGCGTTCCGGGTACCGTGCGCGGAATGGAGCTGGCCCGCCGCAAGTTCGGGTCGAAAAGCTGGCCGGATCTGATTCAGCCCGCGGTGGAGCTGGCCGCCAAGGGATTTCCAGTGTCGTACGCGATGTCGGAATCGCTGAAATCGGCGGGACGCCTGGCGCCGAATACGGAGGGGACTTCGGCGCTGACGAGGTCCGGCGTGCTGGCTCAGTTCCCGGATTCGCGGCGCATTTTCCTGCGCGACGGGAGGTTCTTCGAACCCGGCGAACTGCTGGTGCAAGCCGAGCTGGCGGCCACGCTGAAGCGAATCCAGAGGGGCGGCGCGGACGAGTTTTACCAGGGTGAGACGGCGCGACGCATAGCAACGGCGATGCAGAAGAACCGGGGGTTGATCTCGCTGGAAGATCTGAAATCCTATCGCGCGGTGGAGCGCGAGCCGTTGAAAGGCGTCTACAAAGGCTACGAGATCGTCACCGCCGCGCCGCCCTCCAGCGGCGGGGTCGGGCTCCTGCACATGCTGGGCATCCTGGAACACACCGGGTTTGAGAAGCATGGCGCAGGATCCGCCGCCGGATTTCACTACCTGGCCGAGGCGATGCGCCGCTTCTACGCCGATCGCGGACAGCACCTGGGCGATCCCGATTTCGTCAAGGTGCCCCTGCGCGGATTGTTGAACAGCGACTACATCGCGCGGCGGCGCGCATCGATTCAGCCGGATCGCGCGACGCCGTCCAGCGATCTCGGACACGGCGACTTGAGCGGATACGAGAGCCTGGAAACCACGCATTACGCCGTGGTGGATGCAGCGGGCGCCGCGGTGGCGGTCACTTACACGCTGAACGGCGGCTTCGGCAGCGGCGTCACCGTGCCCGGCACCGGGATCCTGCTGAACAACAACATGGATAACTTCGCGTCACAGGTGGGCGGCGCGAACGCCTACGGCCTGATCCAGGGCGAGGCGAACGCGATTCAGCCGGGCAAGCGTCCGGTGTCCTCCATGACTCCGACCATCGTTTCGCGCGACGGCAAGCTGGTGCTGGTGATCGGAGCGCCGGGCGGGACGCGGATCACCACGGCGGTAATGCAGGCGCTGCTGAATGTTCTCGATCACAAGATGAACGTTCAGGCGGCGATCGACGCGCCGCGTATCCATCATCAGTGGATGCCGGACCAGATCTTCGCCGAGCGCGGCTTGTCGCCGGACACGCTGGACCGGCTGGAGCGGATGGGTCACAAGGTGGAACGCGCGAGCCCGGTGGGCGCGCTGGTGGTGGGCATCCACGTGGAGACGGATCGCCTGGGCCGGAAATGGCTCGCCGGCGGGTGGGATGGCCGGAGGGGGGATGGGTTGGCGGTGGGGTGGTGATTTCGCTAACTTAGCTTGGCCCACCCGCTTTTGTTATTGACCGAGACGATCCGCACGCCCAATGCCCGTGCCGTAGAGAACGATGTACTCGCCCCCGCGGGCGGGGTTCTCGCGGGGAACCAGCGAGTACTTCGTCTAGGGCTTTCGCGCCGACTGCCAGGATGCGTGAAGAAACCGGAACACCGCCTTCTGGCGTTCCACATCGATTTCCTCACCCTTGGAAATCCAGAAGCTGTAAGCCCCGGAGGCGGTTTCCACCCGGATCGGAAGCAAGTTCGCCGGGATGTTCGGGTAGGACGGGGTGGCCCCGACCGCTGGACCCGCCGAGAGCGAAACATCGCGAACGTTGGCATAGGTTACCTGGAAGCGATGCTCGCCCTCGGCGGCGGCATAGCGAAAGCCGCCCGGGACAAGGCTCAACTCCCCTTTACAGTAGCCGGCGATGTGTTTGTGGATGGCCAGCATGGGCGACGCGGGGATTTCCGGCGCGCCGCCAATTGAGCGCATCACGACGAAAAGCGACGCGGCCGCGCCGGGGGTCAGATCCACGTCGCGGCTCTCCGCGGCGTACCCCTGCCTGGAGAGACGCACCTGGCGACGTCCGCACCCGGTATCGTGAATCACCAGGGGAGTAACTCCCTCACGCTTTC
This sequence comes from Bryobacteraceae bacterium, assembly GCA_019748195.1. Taxonomy (GTDB): domain Bacteria; phylum Acidobacteriota; class Terriglobia; order Bryobacterales; family Bryobacteraceae; genus JAIEPW01. The sequence goes on along the minus strand of JAIEPW010000014.1, from coordinate 76,316 downwards.
CGTCCAACTCGACGTCGACCCCGGGCACGTCGGTCTTCACGCGAACCGAGCAGGTCTCCGCCCATCCACCCGGCTGGATGAGAAGCATCAGCAGACAAATCCTCATCGCGCATGTCCGCTCTTGGCGAGCTCGGCGACCAGCACGGCGGCGCTGCGTTCCACCAGAGCGTTCATTCCCTCCTTGATGGGCCGCTGCCCCTCGCCCTGGAGGCGTTCGAACTTATCTGGAAGGTCGCTCATCTCCACCAGCCGCTTTTTCCAGACCCGCTTGCGGGACTTGCAATCGAACAGGCGCAACTCCTGCGCCAGCACGAACTTATCCTTGCGCAACGTAGTGACGAACGCGCCGTGGAAATCAATCCGGCTCACCACCAGACGATTGCCGGTAACGCCGGCCGGACAGGAACCCTTGCCTTTCCAAAGCGCTTCCAACGCCGCGCTGTCAGTCACCGTGACGGGATTCCAGGAACTGCTGCCCTTGGCGGCCACAGCCACCAGTTCGTCGGCCATGGATGACCGGATGTCGTAGCCATCCATAGGCAAAGTCTTCCGATTCATCGAGTTATACATCACCCGATACTTCATCTCAGTGATCTGGAACTGCTCGGAAAGGGGCCAGACCGCCACCGCAAGGCCGGTTTCACCGGCAACCAGCGGGGCGAAACAAGCAGCCAGAAGAATTTTGTTCATGACAAGCTCCTCTCAAAAAATCGAGTGCAATCTTATGCTTGGCGCCGCCGGGCTTTTTTGGATAGCGGCACTGCGCGACATCCGGGCTCCCGCCGCTGAATTCCGCCCATCCGTGGGGCTCGCCGGGTGAGGAAGGAACCAAGTTGAGCCGAGGCCCGTATTCCCTTCAGCCCCTGGGGGAATCGAAGGAGACAGCATGGACCGCTTCCTGTTTGAGTTACGACTTGCCGCGCGGCGCATGGCGGCGCAGCCGGGCTTCACCGCCATCGCCTTGCTGTCGCTGGGGGTGGGAATCGGCGCCACCACCATCTTCTTCAGCCTGATGAACTCGACTTTGCTGAAGCCGCTGCCGGTGGAGCGTCCTAATGAGCTCGTCGCAGTCGTGGAGCCGCGCTTCAAGGCTCCCGTCACCTCGCATCCCAATTACCGCGATCTGCGGGACCGCAACCAGGTGCTGAGCGGGCTGGCGGCGTATCGCATCGTGCCCCTGAACGCCAGCCTGGGCGGCGGGCGCAATTCGCGCATGTGGGGCTATCTGGTGTCGGGCGACTATTTCGACGTTCTGGGCGTGAAGGCGGTGACCGGGCGGGTGCTCACGCCGGCGGACAACGTAAACCGGGGCGGGCATCCGGTGGCGGTGATCAGTCACCTGGCGTGGCAGCGGCGGTTCGCGGGCGATCCGAATATCGCCGGCCGAACCATCAAGTTGAACGGAATGCCGTACACGATTTTGGGCGTTACGCCGCCGGGATTTATCGGCGTGGAGCGCTTTTATGCGGCCGAAATCTTTATTCCGGACATGATGACCGCGCAGATCGAGCCGGGCGCGACCTATCTGGACCGCCGCGGCGATCAAAACACGTTCATGGTAGGCCGGCTGAAACAGGGGGTAAGTGAAGAGCAGGCGGAGGCCAATCTGAATGCGATCGCGGCGCAACTCGCGAAAGACTATCCGAAAGAAAACGAGGGGATGCGATTTACCCTGCTGCCTCCCGGATGGGCGGGCGGCTTTCTGCGCGGACCGGTGATCGGATTCACCAGCATCCTGGTTGGCGTAGCGGCGCTGATGTTGATTGTGGTGTGCATCAACCTGACCAGCCTGCTGCTGGCGCGCGCGGCGGAACGGCGGCGGGAAACCGCGGTCCGGCTGGCGATCGGGGCGAGCCGGGGCCAACTGATCCGCCAGTTGCTGTTCGAAAGCCTGCTGCTGGCCGTGGCGGGCGGAATGGTCGGGGTGATGCTCGCGTACTGGGGCGTCAGCATCATCTCCGGTGCCAGACCGCCGGTGGATTTCGCGCTGGAGACAACGGTTCAAATTGACTATCGCGTGCTGCTGTTCTCGCTCGCGCTGACGCTGGCCACCAGCGTGGTGCTGGGGCTCGCGCCGGCGGTGCAATCGGCAAACACGGATTTGGCCGCGGCCATCAAGAATGACGCCACCAGTGAGCGGCGGCGGCGCTGGCCGGTGCGGGACATCCTGGTGGGCGCGCAGATCACGCTGTCGGTGCTGCTGCTGGCGGCTTCCGGACTGATGCTGAAGAGCCTGCGCAGCGCAATGGAAGTCGATCTCGGGTTCCGGCCCAAGGGCGCGGTAGCCGCGGGTTTCGATCTCGCTTTACAGGGCTACTCCGAGGAACGCGGCAAGGCGTTCCAGAAACAGATTTTGGATCGCCTGCGCGCGATGCCGGGCGTGGAGTCGGCGGCTTATCTGGACTTTGTCCCGCTGGATCTGGGAATGTCGAACACGGGCGTGTATCCGGACGGTCAGCCGGAGCCGCCGGCGTCGCAAACACCGCTGGCGCAGGTGTTCACGGCCTCTTCCGGAGCCTTCCGGACACTGGGAACCAAGCTGCTCGCGGGGCGCGAGTTCGACGAACGCGACACGAAAGAGGCGCCGCGCGTGCTGATCGTGAATCGGACCTTTACGGCAAACGTCCTGAAAGTGAAGGATCCCGCCGAGGCGGTGGGCAAGAGGGTGCGCAGCCGTTCCCGCGTGTGGCAAATCGCCGGAGTGGTGGAGGACGGGAAGTATCTGGCGCTGGCGGAGGCGCCCAAGCCGGTGATGTTCTTCGCGGCCAGCCAGGATTACACCAGCATCATGCGGCTGGTGGCGCGAACCCAAGGTGACGAACGGGAGTTGTTGAACCGGGTGCGGTCGCTGATCCTCGAAATGGACCCGGATATGGCGATTTACAGCGCGGAGACGCTGGAGGAGCACATGAATCTGCCGTTGCTGCCGACGCGGATCGCGGCGATATCCCTCGCCGCGTTCGGCGGAGTCACCATGCTGCTGGCGGCGATTGGAATCTACGGCGTGATGGCGTTCGCGGTGGCCCGGCGCACGCGCGAGATCGGAATCCGCGTGGCCGTGGGTGCGACTCCCCGCCAGGTGATGCGGGCGGTGTTTGGCAAGACCGCATGGCTGGTGGGCGCGGCGTCCGCGGCAGGCGTAATCCTGGCGATGCTGGCTGGAGGCCTGCTGGCGCCGGTGCTGATCGGCGTGGACCCGCGAGATCCGCTGGCGCATTCCGCGGGGGTGGCGGCGATGGCGGCGGTCGCCCTGCTGGCTTGCTGGGTGCCCGCTCGCCGGGCGATTGGAATCGATCCCATCCGGGCTCTCCGCCAGGACTAAGTGAAACCGGATGCCTGTGGGACGGGTCTGTTAGCATGAGGTTTTGGTGCCGAACCGCGTCCCATCCGGCTCCCGCCGGGTTATTTTGTGCCTGCTGGCCGCCGCCGCGTGCGGCGTCACGTTGTGGGCGCAGGAGAACGTGTTCCGCGCCGACGTCCGGTTGGTCCGGCTGCTGGTGAACGTCAAGGACTCCAGCGGCGCGCTGGTGGGATCCCTGGAAAAAGGCGACTTCACCGTTTACGACAACGAAGTTAGGCAGGAAGTGGCGGTTTTTGAGCATCATACAGCTCAACCCCTGTCCATCGCGCTGCTGGTGGATATCAGCGGCTCCACGGCCAAGGAATTCCGCTACGAATTCGACAGCGTGGGACGTTTCCTGAAGGCGCTGTTTCGCGAGGGGAATCCTGGGGACGCCGCCGCGCTGTACACCTTCAACTGGCGCGTTTTCCTGGAAAGCAATTACACCCGCAAGCCGGCGCGGTTCGATAGCGCGCTCAGGAAGGCCAAGCCGGAGGGGGGGACCTCGCTTTACGACGCGATCTATCTGGCGGCCGGGGACATCGACGGACGCGAGGGCCGCCGCGTGCTGGTGGTGGTGACGGACGGCGGCGACACGACCTCCACCAAGGATTTCCACGCGGCGCTGGAAGCCGCGCACCTGTCCGACGCGGTGATCTATTCCATCCTGGTGATGCCCATCACCAACGATGCGGGCCGGAACATCGGCGGCGAGAATGCGCTGGCCACGCTCGCGGAACGGACTGGCGGCCGGGTGTTCCGTCCGGGTTCCGCGACTCAGATGGACGCGGCGTTCGGCGACATCCTGCGCGACCTGCGCACGCAATACCTGATCGGCTATTACCCGAAGAACCTCCCTGCCACCCAGAACCGCTTCCACACGGTGCGTGTCGAACTGTCCCGCCCTGGTTTGCGGGCGTTTACGCGGAACGGCTACTATGGGTCAGGAGACACGCCGGGCGAGCGGTAGCTCCGGTGACCGTCACATCAAAGTGGCTCTAAAAACCAGCAAAGTTAAGGCTCCCGAACAGACATTCGAGGAAGTGAAGTATCTGCGGAAGCTGATCGAGCAGCAGACCCCGGTGCGCGTCCGCCTCAGCGACAATCAGGAAGTCCAGGGGCGCATTGAGTTCTACGACCAGCGTTTCATCCGCCTGACGCGCAACGGCGAGCCCAACCTGTTCCTGTTCAAGGACGACATTAAGTATCTGTACGAAGTGGAGAAGTAGGCTTGCCGGCTTCGCACACGCGGTGCCTGGAAACAGCCGCCGAGATTTCGCGGGAGGCGGGGGAGCTATTGCTGGCAATGGCGCGGCAGCGTGTCCCGATCGAGACCAAAGGCGAGTTCGACCTGGTGACCGCCGCGGATCGCGCCTCCGAGCGGCTGATCCTGGACCGGCTGCGCGCGCAATTCCCGGATCACGACATCGTGGCGGAGGAAGGCGGCGGCCATTCGCGCGGCGCGGATTACCGCTGGTATGTGGATCCGTTGGACGGCACCACCAACTTCGCGCACGGTTATCCGATGTTCAGCGTGACCCTGGCGTTGGAGCACGCCGGTGAACTGGTGGCCGGGGTGGTGCACGATCCGCTTCGCGGCGAGACGTTTCTGGCCGAGCGCGGCGGCGGCGCCTATCTCGGTTCGCAACGCATCTCGGTTTCCCAAGCCGCCAGGGTCGGCGATTCTCTCTGCTCCACCGGCTTTCCAAGCCGCAAGCGGCACCACAACATCAACGTCCATTTCTTCTATCAACTGGCGATGGTGTCGCACGGCGTGCGGCGCGGCGGAAGCGCCGCCCTCGACCTGGCCTATGTCGCCGCCGGGCGGCTGGACGGCTTTTGGGAATTCGGCCTGAAATCCTGGGACATGGCCGCGGGACTGCTTCTGGTGGAAGAAGCCGGCGGCCGGATCTCCGACATGCAGGGCGGGCCGGCGAGCCTGGCCGGCGATCACATACTCGCCTCCAACGGGCTGCTCCACGACGAAATCCTGGAGCTGTTCGGCGGCATTTTCCTGGGCCAAGTGCCCACTCCCATGCCGTCGCTGCCGTGAACCGTCAGATGGCGACGGGTTCGCCCGCGGCGAACACCGCGTGAACGGGTGTGTTGCCGATCCAGTACGGAATCTCGCGATAATCGGCGCAATCGTGGATCACCACGTCGGCTACCTTTTCCGTTTCCAGCGATCCGACGCGGCCGCCCAGGTTCAGTGAGTATGCGGCATTGATGGTGGCCGCGGTGATCGCCTCGGCCGGGGTCATCCGCATTTGCGTGCACGCAAGCGACAGGATGAGCGGCATCGAGGCAACCGGCGACGAGCCGGGATTGAAGTCCGTGGCGATCACCACGGCGAGCCCGGCGTCGATCATCGCCCGCGCTCGCGGATAATGCTTCAAGCCAAGCCCGTAAACCGATCCGGGCAGCAGCACCGGCTGTACCCCGGCCGAGCGCAGCGCGGCGATTCCCTGGCCGCCGGTGTGCTCCAGGTGATCCGCCGTCCGTGCGCCGAGTTCCGCCGCGAGCATTGCGCCGCCGGAATCGCCGAGCTGATCGACGTGCATCCGAAGCTCGAAGCCCAGCCGTTTCGCCGCGGACAAGATTCGCCGTGATTGGGCGACATCGAATACGTGAGGCTCACAGAAAATGTCGCAAAACAAGGCAAGCTTCTCTTCCGCGACCCGCGGCAGCATGTCCTCGATCACGACGCGGATGTATTCGCCAGCCCTGCCCCGAAACTCGGCCGGCACTTCATGCGCGCCAAGGAACGTCGGCACATAGCGTGGGCTTGCGAACCCGTTAAGGCGGCGGATGACGCGCAACAGCTTGAGCTCCTGGTCCAGCGACAACCCGTACCCCGACTTTGCCTCCACGGTGGTGGTTCCACCGCGCAGGAAGCGAAGCGCGAAGCCTCGCGCGGCGTCGAGCAGTTGTGTTTCCGGCGCCTCGCGCGTTTTGCGCACGGTGGCAAGGATGCCGCCGCCCTGCTCGGCCAGTTCCTTGTAGGTGACGCCTTCAATGCGCTTTTCGAATTCATCGGCGCGGTTGCCGGCGAACACCGGGTGGGAGTGCGCGTCCACGAATCCGGGAAGCACCACGCGGCCTCCGGCGTGGATTACGCGCGTCTCCGCGCCGAACAGGGGCTCCACCTGAGATCGAGGTCCGGCGGCGGCGATCTTCCCGTCCCGAATCAGCAGCGCGCCGTCGGCCACGAGGCCGAGGTCTCGCATCTCGCCATGCACGCGTGGACGCGGCGGTCCCGCGAGCGTGACCAATTGCGCGCATCCGGTGATTCCCAGCGTGCTCATTGCTTCCGGCGGGCGAACCCCGCGGCGAACTCCAGCAGGCACGCCGCCGCGGTGAAAGCCGTGACATCGGCGACATCGCGCGAGGGGTCCATCTCCACCACATCCATGGCTTGCACCTTGGGATGCAGACCGCACATCCGCGCGGCCATCCGCAGTTCCCACGGAGTGACGCCCCCCGGGCGCGAGCCCGGCGTCGCCGGCGCGAATCCACGGTCCATCACGTCCAGATCCAGGTCGACATAAATGCGTTCCATCGCCGCCAACTTGGCAAACGCCGACCGAAGTGATTCCTCCAGCCCGATCTCATGCGTTTGCTTGCAGGAGATCACGGTGATGCCGGCCTCGCGCGCGATCCGCGCATAGGCTCCTGAATTGGCGAAGCTCTGGATGCCGATCTGCACCACGTTCGGGCCGGGCAGCCCGTCGCGCAGCAACGCTCGCACCGGGTTGCCGTTGGTGAGCCCCCCGTCCAGATCCCGCAGATCGAAGTGGGCGTCGATGGTGATCAGGCCGGTATGGGCAAGTCCGCCCATCGCGTGAACGCCCGGCCGGGTGATCGAATTGTCTCCGCCGAGAAGCACCACCGGGCGCGGCGCGTTCGCGATGGCGTCGCGAACGGGCGCGAACATCTGTTCGGGCGACATCTCCGAGACCGGCAGGTCGCCCAGATCCCGCACAGCGACTTCCAGGAGGTCCGTCTCGTTGTCGATATCGTAAGTACTGAAGCGAATCAGGGCGGCGCGGATCGCCGCGGGCGCCTGATCGCAATGGCCAGGCGTGATGGAACCCCGGCAGACCGGAGCTCCGATCACGGTGAGTCCGCCGGGTTGCGACTTGGCCAGCCACTCGCTGGCGCGCGGCCAGTTCCGGTCCAAACGCGCGCTCAATCTTCCTCCATCGGGATGCGGACGCCGTTTTCGCGCGCGAAGTCCCGCGCGGATTCGTATCCGGCGTCCGCATGGCGGACGATTCCCATGCCGGGGTCGCTGGTGAGCACCCGCTCCAGCCGCCGCCCGGCCGCGTCGGACCCGTCCGCGACCACTACCATGCCGGCGTGCAGCGAATATCCGATGCCCACGCCGCCGCCGTTGTGAATCGAAACCCAGGAGGCCCCCGCCGCGGTGTTCACCATCGCGTTCAGCAGCGGCCAGTCCGCGATGGCGTCCGAGCCGTCCCGCATGCCCTCGGTCTCCCGATACGGCGAGGCGACGGAGCCAGTGTCCAGGTGATCGCGGCCGATGACGATGGGCGCCTTCAGCTTCCCGGCGCGCACCAGATCGTTCATCGCGCAGCCGAATTCGGCTCGTTCCCCATAACCCAGCCAGCAGATGCGGGCGGGCAAGCCCTGAAAGTGAATTCGCTTGGCGGCCAGGTTCATCCAGCGATGCAGGATTTCGTTGTCCGGAAACAGTTCCAGCGCAAGCCGGTCGGTGGTCCGGATGTCCTCCGGATCCCCGGAGAGCGCCACCCAGCGGAACGGACCCTTGCCCTGGCAAAAGAGAGGCCGGATATACTCCGGAACAAAGCCGGGGATCTCGAAGGCGTCTTTCACGCCGGCTTGCAACGCCTGCGTCCGCAGGTTGTTGCCGTAATCGAATGTCACCGCGCCCTTGCGTTTCAGGTCCAGCATCGCCTGAACGTGCTTGCCCATCGCCGCGAAGGAACGGCGCATGTATTCGGCCGGATCCGCGGCGCGCAGCGCGGCGGCCTCCGCCAGCGTGACGCCGTCGGGCACGTAGCCGTTCAGCGGATCGTGTGCGCTGGTCTGATCCGTGAGCACGTCCGGCGTCACGCCGCGCCGCGCCAGTTCGGGCAGCACCTCGGCGCAATTGCCCACTAATCCTACGGAAATGGCATCGCGGGTGTCGAGCATCGCCAGTGCTTGGTCCAGCGACTCCGCCAGGCGATCGCAATATCCGGTCTCGAGGCGCTTGCGGATGCGCGCGGCGTCGACATCGATCCCAAGAAAGCGCGCGCCGTTCATGGTGGCGGCCAGGGGCTGCGCGCCGCCCATGCCGCCCATGCCGCCGGAGACCACCAGCTTGCCTTCTAAGGATCCGCCGAAGTGCCGGGCGGCCGCGGCGGCGAAGGTCTCGAAAGTGCCTTGCACGATGCCCTGGCTGCCGATGTAGATCCACGATCCCGCGGTCATCTGGCCGTACATGGTAAGGCCCAGCTTTTCCAGCCTGGAGAATTCGTTGAAGTTGGACCAATGCCCCACCAGGTTGGAGTTGGCGATGAGAACGCGTGGCGCTTCGTCATGCGTGCGAAAAACTCCCACGGGCTTACCCGACTGCACCAGTAGTGTTTCGTCGTTGCGCAGCGATTCCAGAGAGCGCACGATCGCATCGAATGCCGCCCAATTCCGTGCGGCCTTCCCGGTGCCGCCGTAGACAACCAGGTCGCCGGGCCGCTCGGCGACCTCCGGGTCCAGGTTGTTCATCAGCATCCGCAGCGCGGCTTCCTGATGCCATCCCTTGCAGCGGAGCGCCGCGCCGCGGGGGGCGCGGACGGGTGGCCTGTCGGTGGCAAGCATGTGGGGATCGCCTCCTAGATAGGACTATAGCTTGAAGCAAGCCACCGTAGACATCAGGGCAGCGCCAGCTCCCGCTCGACGGCCGATTTGGCCCCCGATCGTTGATGGACTAGTAGTCGCCCGACTCATTCTTGTAAGTTTGCAAGCCCCGGCTAAGCAGCCAGAGCCCGAGGCCGACTTCAAAGAAAAACATCGGGATCATGTACCACGGATAGAGGAGGGACTGGACGGAGGGCTCGATGATGAACGCGACGCTGCCCCCTGACAATAGAAGTGAGGCTACTATTCCCAGGACGCCAAATAATCGCGGCACGAACCCGGACCGCAGCCACAGGTACGCGAATACCGTCGAACCCAAGCCGAGAAACACGAAGACGGCGGCGTAACTGGAATCGTGGCTGGCAAGTGCCAGTCTGGCGAGAGTCGCGAGCTGTTCTTCTGTGAAAGTGTGCAGATGCTTCGCACCGCTGAGAAAGCCCAGCGCGAGCGAACCTTCGATCGCCATCTTGACGGCGACCGTTTCCGCAACCATCCGGAGCAGCACGGCATAGACTGCAAGGTGCCGATTCACAGGCGTCAAAATCACATGCAGCGCCGCGATCAAAGCCACATCGACCGCGAAGGTCGCCAGTTCCAGCACGATGGAAACACGGAATAGCGTAGTGTTTTCAACCAGGTTGCGCGCCGTTGCGAGGGCGCTGTGGGAAAGAATCAGCGTCCCCCGCAGATAGCCCTCCGTGTAAATCGATAGCGCCATCGCGATCAGGTATGCCGCTCCGGCAATAGTCGCCGCTCTGCGCTGCGATCGTGCGAGAGCACGGCTCACCTGTAGCTCTCCACGGTGGCATCCGCTAGTGCGGGATTCGGTGAGCGCCGGTCGCGTAGACGCCGTAGCCAGAATGCAGCGATTCCCACAGGAGCAAGGACGCCCAGTGCCCGTAGCCAGGGCAACTGTAACGCCACCGGCAGGCGATCGGGGCCTAAGTAAAACGCGATTGACGCGACGAACAAAGCAAGGCACATCCGCCACAAGTGCCTGCGCAAGCGAGCGGAACCGCGCGGTCCCTTGTTGCGCGCCGCTCGAGTGTCTCCGATCGCCCCGGCTAGAGCCAATCCGCCAAAGAAGACCAGCGGAGGCGCCAGCCCCGCGTCCGGGCCGCCCTTCACCAGGGAGTACACGGCTGACGCGCCACAGAGGAACGCAAGGCCGAAACCGATAAAAGCGCACCCAGCCGCAGCAGGCGCGGTCCACCGTCCCAGCGGCCGCACCGTCAGCAAGGCAGTTCCGGTGAGATACAGCGTGAGCAGCGCGGACGGTACGTTGATGACCGGCGCGATATTCCTCGTCGCGGAAACCAGCAAGGCGGTAAGCGACATCGCTACCATCGCGAAAACAAAAAGCGCGCCAACACGGCGGTGTAGACCCCCTCCTTTTCCAACAGACAACGCGGTATAACCCGCCGCCAGCCCAATGCTGCCGGCTAGGACATGTATCACAAGGAGTGTTCCCATCGTTTCGTTCCTCACCAGCCGGGGAAGGGTCCCGCGCCGTCTAGACCACTCGGGCACAGCGCCGGTTTGTCAAGCCTGCACCGCCACCCGGCCCGGCGCCCCGTGGCTGAGCAGAGAGCAGATCTTGCCGAACGGTTGCTTTGGGCGTTACGTTCCAGGCTAAACGTCTTCCCTCGGTTACCGAGGTCAGAATACAGCAATCTCCTATCGGTAAGCAAGGGGAAAGATCTTTGAGGTCCGCAAGGGCGAGTAAGCTGCTGTTCAAGAAACAATGCGGCGGCCCCGGCTTTTTCCTGGAAGTGCTTATCCCAGACCGGGTCGCGGTCAGGAGAGGGGAAGCCTCGTTCAAGGCGAACTCAGGGCAGCGCCAACTCGCGCTCGACGGCCGATTTGGCGCGGGCGCGGGATCCCGGATCGTTGATGGACCAGTCGTAGCCGCGATACTCCACGCGTGGCGCGCGGATCGCCTGCAGCGCGCGGCGGCGCGGCTCCGGCGCATAACGGTTCAGCAACTCCAGGATCGGCGGGAAATCACCCTTGTACCAGTCGAGCAACTTGCTGACGATTACGCGGTCCCCGGCGATCTCCAGGTTGCGCCGTTCTGCGAAGAACTGCCGCGTCTGCGCTTCCAGCATCTGCTCCAGATTCTCCTCCGTATAGGCTCGCGGCGCGAGCTTGGGACAACTCAGGGATGCGCAGACGATGGCGAAGTGAATCCGCGGTTCCTTGTACTTGGCGCGGATGATCTCGTCTTCCAGGAACTTCAGGCTCATGCGGCGGCCGCCCGCCGTGTAATCCTTGGTCGTGAAGAACCGGAACGGGATCAGGCCGATCTTCAGGACCCCGGAGGTCGGATACGCGCGGACGACGCCCTCCGTGATGAACGCATTGTATGCGTTGATCCAATAGGCCAGCTCGGCGTTCCGCGTGGGAAACATCGCGGGCCGATTCCGCGGCGAGGACTCACGCAGCGCGCGAACATACTCGTTGAGATCCGCCGGGGTGGACTTCAGCCGGGCGTAGTCCACTTCGCCGGCGGCATTGACGCAGGTCCGTAGCACCCGGTCCCAGGCCGAATGGTCGAACGGCTGCGCGTGCCCGCTGATGGCGGCGGCGATGAGCAGTCCCGCGGTCTTCAAAGCGCCCCCACAAACTCAGAGAAGCTCTCCGCGATCCGCTCCGCGATCCGCGGACGCAGGCTGTGCGGCTGGCCCTCCAGAAACTCGATCCGGGTGTGAGCCGGAATGGCCGCGACGGCGGCTTGCAGTTCCGGGGGCGATCCGAAGTCGTCCCTGGATCCGCTGAGAAACAACGCGGGCGTGCCCAGTTGGGGGAAATGGGCGGTGCGCGCCTTTTCCGGCTGGCCCGGCGGATGCAAAGGGTAAGAAATCAGGAGCAGAGCCGAGGCCGCGTCCGGGTCTTCGGAAGCCAGCATGGAAGCCTGGCGGCCGCCGTACGAATGGCCTCCGACAGCGACTTTCGCGGCGCCCAGGGATCGCAGGAACGCGGCGGCTTCCCGGATTCCGGCGCGATCCGCGGCAGCCTGCGCCGGGAAAGGCGGCCCTTTGGCGCGCGCCTGCCGGAACGGGAGATCGATTCGCAGGGTGCTGACGCCGTGTTGCTCCAGTGCCTCGGCGACAGCGACCAGCAGCGGAGCATTGGAGTTGGTTCCAGCCCCGTGGGCGAGCGCGAGCCACCATGAACCGGAAACGCGGTGCAGTGTGCCGCGGATGCCGCGGTGCTCGATCAGTTCCGGCATCGCACTTCGATCTCGCCCTTGCCCCAAACGGTCTGGCGGCCCACCCCGGTCCACTGCGCGGCTTCCAGATAGGGAAGGAATCCGGTCAGATCGCCTTCGTATTCCGCCTCGCCGGTAAATCCCCCCAGGGAGTGGGTAATTCCGGTGCGGCTGGACCTTCGTTCCAGGCGGACGCGTTCAGTGTCGCAGCGGACCATGCGGATGTCGCGCGCGCGCTCGGCCTCCGCCGCGAAGTCGATGTCCAGCGGGCCGTCGCCATAAAGCGCTCGAAGGATGCTGAGCCGGTCCCGGATGCGGGCGAACAGGACCGGGAACTCCGGAGTGGAAGCCAAGCCTCCGCCGGACTTCAGCTCGGTGGGGGTGAGGAAGCGGATGGCGACCCGGCTCGCCTCCCGCCGCGGCAACAGGCTGAGGGTTTGGATCGCCATGCCGGTGACGCTGGCCATTTCGGCGCGGCCCCGCGCCGGCCCGAATCCGGCGCGCGCCATTGCGGCGATCGCTTCCACCAGCCGGAGGACCGCGGGGTCGCGCACCGCGAACAAGTGCAGCGAAAAGTCGAAAGTCGCGTTGCGCTCGAAGCTCTGTCCGTCCAGGTGCCAGGCTCGAAGAACGAAGGGGCGCGGCCAGTCGGAAAGCCCGCTGGGGCCCTCGCCCGCCGCGAACGGTTCAAAAAAGCGGGCGTAGTCGCATTCCACGCGATACTCGCAACGGCGCGCCGATTCGCAGTCCGGACGGCAGGCCAGTTTGCGAAAACTATGGCCAAGGGCGCCGCGAAGCGTGTTCGCCGCCTTCCCCGCCGGAAACCGGACGCGTTCCCGCGCAACCAGCGAAAAGCGCAAGGGATAGAATTCCAGCGTCACGCGGTTATTATGGAACTTCCGGCGGGTACACTGGGAGTTCATGGGGTTTCATCTTGCAATCCGCTACGAGCCCCGCGGCGACCAGGGCTCCGCCATCGAGCAGTTGACGCGGGGGGTCCAGGAAGGCGAGCAGCACCAGGTGTTGCTCGGCGTCACCGGCTCGGGCAAGACCTTCACCATGGCCAAGGTGATCGAACAGACGGCCCGGCCGTCCCTGATCCTGGCCCACAACAAGACGCTGGCCGCGCAGCTCTATCACGAATTCCGCACCTTCTTCCCGCAGAACGCGGTGGAGTACTTCGTCAGCTACTACGACTACTATCAGCCGGAAGCCTACATCCCTTCCGGCGACGTCTACATCGAGAAGGAAGCCACGATCAATGACGAGCTGGACAAGCTCCGGCTGTCCGCCACGCGCAGCCTGTTCGAGCGCCGTGATTGCGTGATCGTCGCCAGCGTGAGCTGCATCTACGGCCTGGGATCGCCGGAAGCCTACTACGGCATGCTGCTGATGCTGGAGAAGGGACAGAAGATTTCCCGCCAGCAGATCACGCAAAGGCTGGTGGAAATTTTGTACGAGCGCTCCGACGGCGACTTCAAGCGCGGCACGTTCCGCGTCCGCGGCGACGTGATCGAGATCTACCCCACCTACGACGACTTCGCTTACCGGGTCGAGTTGTGGGGCGATGAGGTGGAGTCGCTCAGCCAGATCGATCCGCTGCTGGGTCAGGTGAAGCAGACCTACCTGCGGCTGCCCGTCTATCCCAAGACCCACTACGTTTCCACGCCGCAGTCCCGCGAGCAGGCGATTCGGGGCATACTGAACGAACTCGATTGGTGGAAGAAGGAGATGGAGAAAGGCGGCAAGCTGGTGGAGGCGCAGCGGCTCTACCAGAGGACGATGTTCGACATCGAGATGATCAAGCAGATCGGCTACTGCCACGGCATCGAGAACTACTCGCGCCACTTCTCGGGGCGGCTGCCGGGGGAGGCGCCCCCCACCCTGCTCGATTACCTGCCGCACGATGCGCTCATCTTTCTGGACGAAAGCCATCAGACCGTTCCCCAACTGCAGGGCATGTATCATGGCGACCGTTCTCGCAAGGAGACGCTGGTGAACTTCGGCTTCCGCCTTCCCAGCGCCATGGACAACCGGCCGTTGACCTTCGAGGAGTTCGAGAATCGCGTGAACCAGGTGATCTACGTATCCGCCACCCCCGGTCCGTACGAACTGACCCGCTCCGGCGGGGTGGTTGCGGAGCAGATCATCCGCCCCACCGGATTGGTGGATCCCGAGGTCGAGATCCGGCCCATCAAGGGTCAGGTGGATGACCTGCTGAACGAGATCCGGAAACGCACGGAACAGAACGAGCGCGTGCTGGTGACCACCCTCACCAAGCGCATGTCCGAGGATCTCGCGGAGTATTACGCGGAGGTCGGGGTGAAGTGCGCGTACCTCCACTCCGAGGTGTCGACCCTGGATCGGGTGAAGATCCTGCGCGATCTGCGCCGGGGCGTCTATGACGCCCTGATCGGCGTGAATCTGCTGCGGGAAGGCCTGGACCTGCCGGAGGTCTCCCTCGTGGCGATCCTGGACGCCGACAAGGAGGGATTCCTGCGGTCCGCGGGATCCTTGATCCAGACCATCGGGCGCGCGGCGCGGCACCTGAACGGCCGGGCCATCTTATACGCCGACGTTCTCACCGACAGCATGAAACGCGCACTGAACGAAACCGGGCGCCGCAGGCAGATCCAGCAGGATTACAATGTGGAGCACGGCATCACTCCGCAATCGATCATCAAGCCGCTGGACATGACCCTGGTGGCGATCGCGGAGGCGGATTACGTAACCGTCCCGCTGGAGACCGAGGACGAAACCGTGGATCTGACTACAGAACAGCGCGACCAGTTGTTGGGCGAGCTGGAGGAACGGATGCGCGAGGCGGCCCGGAAGTTTGAGTTCGAAAAGGCAGCTCAATTCCGTGACAAAATCAAAGCTCTCCGCGCCAGAACACTATATGAAGAAAACCCCATCAGTGGGACTGGTGGGGGCGGGTAGCGTCAGCCGGTCGTGCCTGGCGCGAATCCCCAAGCTCCGGGAGCAGCTTGGCCCTGTGAAGGCGCCCTCGTTTCGGGTGGCGAGCAGGCTCGCGAATACCTTGCGATCCGGTTTCGCGGTTCGCGAATACAGCGACCTCGCTCGCTCGAAAATCATTCTCCTCGCCGTGCCGGAACGGATTCTCGACCGTACGGTCGACGAGCTCGCCGCCAGCAGCCTGGAGTGGGCCGGCCGCACCGTGATCCTGTGCTGCCGGGCCCGCGACAGCCGGACGCTGCAGCGTTTGGCGCGATTGGGAGCGCGGGTGGCGTCACTCGATTCCCTGGGCGATCTCCGTGAGGAGCGCTTTGTGGTCGAAGGTGACCGCGACGCCGTCCGGGACCTCGCGCGCCTGCTGGGCGAGGCGCGAACCCGGCTGATCGAGATCGACGCCTCGCACAAGGACCTGTACCGCGCCGGAATCTGGATGTCGTCGCAAGGGCTGCTGCCGCTGTTGGACGCCGCGGTGGTCCATTTACGGCGCGCCGGCATGGCCCGCCAGCAAGCGCTTCCGATCGTGGCCGAACTCATGCACCGCAGCCTTCGCGATTATCAGCGCGCCGGCCGGAAGGCTCGCAATGCTCCTCAACTCTGGCCCGCCGACGAGGTGGCCCTGGAACCGATCACCCCGCGACCGCAGCCGTTCAGCGCCGTGACCGATGCCAGGGCCTGCTGACCAGGTTCAGGCAGCCGCCCGCAGGAAGCTCCGGAGATCGGTTTCGTTCACCGAAGGCTCGCAGGGAGCGACGTTGTTCAGTTTGCCCTTTTTCATCATGTCTTCCAGCCGGCCGACCAGGTAGAACAGATGGTCGAAGCTGTCCACGATAAACAACAGCGGCTGGTAATGATCGATCTCGAACGCCTGGTTCACCACCCATTCCAACTGAATCGGGTGACGCTGTACTTCCGGCGATTCGATGGCATGCGCGATTTCCCCATAGCTGGATAGCAACCCGCTGCCGTAGACCCTCAGGCCGCCTTCCCGTGAGCGCATCAAGCCGAACTCCACCGTGAACCAGAAAAACCGCGCCATGGCTTTCATGATGCTGGTGAGCCGTACCAGGCGCTCCGGCTCGTCCGGAATGGCGGAGACGATCTCCGCGGCCGTGTGCGCGCACTCGCCGAACCGGACCAAGGTATCGGCGAACGCCTTGTCCGTGTGCATCGGGACGTGTCCGGCGATGTCGTGGAAGATGTCAGGCTCCGGCAGGTAGTCCAGGCGATCGGACCGGCGAATGGTGATGGTTGTCGGGAATTCCCGGTTCCGCAGGCAATCGAAGAACAGGAAAGAAGGCACATAGCCGCTCACCGCCTTGGCCTTGAAGCCGGTCAGCGGATCCAGAAAACGATTCACGTCCTCCAGGCGCGGAACCCGCTCCGCTTCCAGGCAAAGCGAATCGATGCCCCGCAGGAAGTGTTCGTTGGCGTAGCGCTCCCACCGCGGCTTCATTCGGCTGTAAAGCCGCCGCCACGCCTCGTGATTCTCTTCCGAATAGAGTTCGTAAGGCTGGTGGATGTACAACTGCCCCTCGTGGCGAACCTGTTCAATGAAAGGCGCCTCGTTGGTGGTCAGGCCCGGAGCGGACGTAAGGCTAGCCATAAGCACGCACCTCCTTAGCCTGATTGTACACGAAAGCGCACCACGTTCACGTGGTGCTCGGGTGAATTACGCGGCTGCCTCAGGCTTCTCTCCGTCTGGTAGACGGGACGAAACATGGATATTATTGATTTCAGGTGAGATATATGACCATCAGGCGCAACGTACTAGCTTTGGGGGCTTTCCTTCCCGCCATCGCGATCGGCCAGGCGATGACCGAATACGCCGTGTCGGCGGCGGGATCGACGGCCGGGGCCGCGGCCGCGAAGAAGCTGCAGCCCTCCGTCACGAACGTCTTCAGCAAGCTCGATGTGGCCACAAAAAAGGCCGCCGACCAGGGCGCGGCCAGAAAGTCGCTGATCGAGGTCGGGATTACCAAGGAGATTGTGAAGAAGGAAGCCGCGGTCGAAACGCCAAGGCCGCTGGCCGTGGCGACGGCGTCCCGGCCCGCGCCCGCGGTCAAGCAGCCGCCGCGTGATTCCGCCAGTTATGACCCCGGTGTACCGGAACCGCCGGCCTCCGTTCAGAACAACTTCCGCTATGTCGCCGTGCTGCCGCCGCCGCGGCCGCTGATCCGCGCGACGCCGGAGACACTGGCGCAGATCGCGGTCGGCAACAAGCGCAGCGACGTCGTGACGCGTCTTGGCGCCCCCGCGTCCAAGATCTCCATGGTCGAGGACGGCAAGCTGACGGAAATCTACCGCTACACCGCCGCCGGCCGGACGCTCGGCACGGTGCGCCTGGCCAACGGCGAGGTCACCCAGGTGGAAGTCCGATAGATCCTCGCAAAACACCTCCCCGCGCCGGCCCGTTCCCTCGTCGCTCCGAGTTCCTTTGATGTTATGTTGAGGATTCGGAATCGCAAGACACGAGGAACCGGGCGATGAGCAATGTTCGAGTGCTGGTGGGAACACGCAAGGGCGCGTTCGTTCTAACCGCGGACGCAAAACGCGAGAAATGGGAGGTCAACGGCCCGTTCTTTGGCGGGTGGGAGATCTACCACATGAAGGGGTCGCCGGCGGACCCCAATCGCATTTACGCCTCCCAGAGCAGCGGCTGGTTCGGCCAGGTGGTGCAGCGCTCCAATGACGGCGGCAAGACCTGGGAGCCGGCGGGCAACCAGTTCGCCTACGATGGCGACGCCGGGACCCATCAGTGGTACGACGGCACGCCCCATCCTTGGGAATTCAAGCGAGCCTGGCACTTCGAGCCTTCGCTCGACGATCCGGACACCGTCTACGCGGGCGTGGAGGACGCGGCGATCTTCCGCTCCTCCGATGCGGGCCAGACCTGGAGCGAGCTTCCGGGACTGCGCCGCCACGGGTCCGGACCGAACTGGCAACCCGGCGCCGGGGGCATGTGCCTGCACACCATCCTGCTCGATCCGGTCAACCGGGAACGCATCTACATTGCGATCTCCGCGGCGGGTGCGTTCCGGTCCGACGACGGGGGCGGGACGTGGAAGCCGATCAACCGCGGCCTCCGCTCGCAGTACATCCCCGATCCCGAGGCGGAAGTCGGCCATTGCGTGCATCACATGGCGATGCATCCCTCGCGTCCGGACGTGCTGTTCATGCAGAAGCACTGGGATGTGATGCGCAGCGATGACGCGGGCGAGAACTGGCGCGAGATCAGCGGCAACCTGCCCACGGACTTCGGCTTCGTCATCGACGTTCACGCGCATGAGCCGGAGACGGTCTACGTGGTCCCGATCCAGAGCGACTCCGAGCATTACCCTCCGGACGGCAGGCTGCGCGTCTATCGCAGCCGCACCGGCGGCAACGAATGGCAGGCCCTGGAGAACGGACTGCCCCAGCAGGATTGCTACGTCAATGTCCTGCGCGACGCCATGGCTGTGGATAAGCTCGATTCCTGCGGGATTTACTTCGGAACCACGGGTGGCCAGGTGTACGCCTCCTCCGATGGAGGCGACAACTGGAAGGCGATCGTTCGCGATCTGCCGCCGGTGTTGTCCGTCGAGGTGCAGACGCTTCCGTGATCCGCGTGATCCTGCCGCATCATCTGCGGACGCTGGCCGGATCGCCAGCGGAAGTGGAGATCGCGGTTCCGCCTCCGGCGACCATCGGCTCGCTGCTCACGAGCCTGGAGGAGCGGTATCCGCCGCTGCGCGGCACCATTCGCGATCAGCAGACCCTCATCCGCCGCCCCTTCGTACGCTTCTTTGCCTGCGGTGAGGATTTATCGCACGAACCCGCCGCAACGCCGCTCCCGCAGGCGGTGGTGTCCGGCAAGGAGCCGTTTCTGGTGGTGGGGGCGATCGCCGGCGGTTAGGCAAGCACCTTCACTGCGTTCGGAAAGTGACGTTGGTGATGTTAAGGGTCGCCTCCCCTTGCCGGATCACGATTTTCCTGCGGCAGAGACCGACGCGCAGGGGAAGCGAGCCCAGGTTGATCTGATCCAGACCCTTGTATTGCCCCTGCGCGACTGGACCGGAGACGGCACGGCGCGACATCGCCGGGGGTTGCCGTGGCGGCGCCAAAGGCCAGGAGCAGCAGCAGGAAGCGAGGGATAACGGTCGCCACGTCGGGCGAATGTGTGACGGGCTGACAGACCGAGCCATGCCGGTGGAGCGTCGGCACAAGGACTACGAGACCGTCGTCCAACGTGCTGTTGACTATCAGTGAATTTTCTTGACAACCAAACATTCCTGGCGTACTCTGTCTTTGGGTAGGCGAATCGCCTACAGGCTCTTTGAAAACTTCAAGTGGATGTTGTTGAGTAACAGAGGCGTACACCACGACCCCGGCTGTCTTCACGGGGTCGGTTCCAGCAATGGGACCTCTCGGCGGCAGCAGAAAAGTCCAGGCAAGGCAAACGTCGGCTTGCTCTGCGACGACGCTGCAGGTCGGAAAGACAAACCAGTTGCTTGCTTGTATCAGTAGCAGCGGGTGCGCTTCGCGCTTTTGGACGTAGTCTGTGGGGTTCGGGTTGTGCCGTTTTCCCTCCTCTGTTGCGTTTGACAGCGGGACGCCAAAGGAGGCGTTCGTTGTTATGGAGATAATATTCACCATAATCAGAGGCTGTGCCCAAGACATGCACGATGTTCGAGCACGGTTGCCTGACAACCTGGATCCCGGCGTTATTGTTCTGTTCGACAGCGTCGTGAGGCGCTTAGAGCAGATCGAATCGATAGCGGACGATGAAGCAGCGGTCTCGTCACTCATCGACGATGGCCTGCAACTTGCAGGTCGGTTCTGTGAGGTGGCGCTGGCCGCGGCAGAGTTGCTCAAGCTCTATCGTGGGTGATGCAACAGACTACAGTTCCACATTTGGACTCATGAATGAACAGAGAAACGTTAGGCAGGGCGATCAGGCTGTGCAGGACGAATCAAGGCATGTCGCAGGACGATCTGGCACAGAAAGTTAAGCTGTCGCCTTCCTACATCTCGTTGATCGAGAAGGGCGATCGAGACCTGCCGATCTCAGTGGCGGAGAAAATCGCTACCGCCCTGGGCATTCCAATGAGCTTACTTACGTTTCTTGCGGCAGAGCCCGGCGATCTTAAGGGTATGCCCGAAGACGTTCGGGACAAACTTGCGGGAATAGCCTTCAAGCTTCTCAATGCAAAGCGACGCGCCTAACGGCCCCCACTACCCACTACCGCCAATCAGCAGTCGCAAGTCCTTGGCGCGCATGTTGCGCTGCTCGTTGGAGGAGCTGACACATGTGGAAAACGCCGCCGATTCGCTATACCGTCCAGTTATGGTCAAGAAGAAGGACGGAACGCGCCGCGAGTGCTTCGACGCCAAGCCGCCGCTAAAGGCCATGCAAGCTCGCATTCAAAACATGATCATGAAAAAAGTCATCTATCCCGGGTACTTGACGGGGGGTCTCGCCGACCCGAAAACCCCGAGGGATTATGTGCGGAACGCTGAGGCTCACACAGGGGCCCGGCTCATGGTGAATGAGGACGTCGCTAAGTTCTTCCCATCAACTACACACGAGGTGGTTTACGACATCTGGCGGTTTGTGTTTCGGTTCCCCAAAGAGGTTGCGCGCACTCTGACGCGCCTAACGACACGCTGCGGAGAGTTGCCGCAGGGCGCGAAGACAAGTAGCTATCTAGCGAACTTGGTTTTCTGGGCGCATGAGCCGCGCCTGGTACAGTGGCTTCACAATGCCGGATTCAGGTACACCCGCTATATCGACGACATAACACTCTCCTCCACGGCCGACAAAACGCGCGAGGAACTCGGCCAGGCGATCGGTAGGGTGGCGTCCATGCTCAGGCGGCACGGGCTTCGCTTCAAACGCAGCAAGCATCACATCGCATACGCGGGGGAGCGAATGGAAGTGACAGGCCTTACTGTTGGAGAACGCTCCGTCGGCCTTAGCCGCAAGAGGAAATCGATGATTCGAGCTTCGGTTCGTCAGTGCGAATGGGCCGCTAAGAAGGGCATTTTTGACGATGCGATGCAAAAAAGCGCTGCATCCTTGGTTGGGCAATACACCCGGCTTCATCGTAACAAGGGCAAGGCTCTCAAGCGGCGACTCGCCGCGTTAGAGGTTTCGAGAAAGCTACCAGCGATTGAACCGGTGGTGAGCGCGGTAGGAATCGAACCTACAACCCGCTGATTAAGAGTCTTTTTTAGGGGGTCTGCGCTTGTTTTTCAGATTTTCCATTGCTTCCATAACCCCCGTCTCTTCATGAGTTTGCGAAGCAACGTCTGTTTTTGCGTTGGTCAGCGATTTGGCCAGTTTGGGGGAGTTGGCACACTGCTGGCACACTAAGAACCGTCGGGGTCCAGGGCCTCAGTTGCTCGCTTGTGCCACGACTGAAAGCCGCCTGCCCGCCGCTACGCCCCCTTAGGATGGCCTGGCCCAGCTAGCATGGAGATGCGCAAAGTTCAGCCAAGAGGGTGTCCCGTGAAGCGTTTCTATGAGCTCAAGATCGTATTGACGGTCGACGACGCCAGCCGCGGCGAAATCATCGAGCGAGCAAGAAGCCTCTACGGGCACCCGGGGTGTTCCTTGATCGACGCCGACGGAACCGATCACCCACTAACGCCCGAAGAAGCAATTCAAACAACGGACGACGCGCTGATGGAATTGCTGCATACTCATCCTGCCTTCGGCGGTTCCGGAATCGAGATTCAGGAAGTAACGTGCACAGCGGAAGAGTGCGCGGCAGTTGACCAGACCCAACCGCTGGAATTCGGTGAACTGGACCTTGACGATTTAACGCCGGATGAACCCGAAGAGGAAAGCCTCGACGAAAGTGAGGCGGACGTCTACCTGTGCAGATGGCCCAACGGGGACTTCTCGATCGTGGGAGCTTCAACGAAAAGAGAAGCAATCTTCGCCCTAGATGAATGGGCGGGTGCCCATCCAAGCCAAGTCCACGCTTTGAGTTCGTTCAAGGCCGATTTCCGCCTCACCGATGAAGGCGAAATCGAGTTGACCGAATTTGGCGAAGAAACCTGGGATTTGATTTGGGAGGCGTGCTACCCGAAACTGAGAGATGTAATCCATGACGATGCCGTTACCGACATGGCGGGAGGCTTCCGGCCAGACGGACGTGAACGGGTGCTCAAGGCGGTCACGCACGAGCGCGAACGGCTTTGGAACAATCAGCCCGTCGACACGCCAAAGACCGAATTGGGCAAACGAATTGCCACCTCGCTGGGTACGAGTGCGGTGGTCGCTGATTATCACGCAGAAAAACTCGCCCAACGCATTCTGGAGTCAGAGGCCGGGGAGGATGGGAAACCCAACTGACATCATTCGAGCGCCGCGATAGAACGCGGGTTCTTGGCTGCCGTCTGCCCGCCAAACTGCCTTTGAGATTCGGGCGATCAGCCGTATTCTTGGGGCGTGGCTACCGCTGTCGAGACGCCAGCACTAAACTTCTCTTTGATCCGCACCATCACGACCGACGGAACGGCGGTCGCGCGGATTCAAACCGAGGAACAGGTCCTGGACGTGCCGAGCTTGTTTGGACGACGCCTGCGCCCCGGCGACCGTATTGCCCAACTAGGTCCCGATGGTTTCGTGGCCGAAATGCGGGGAGCGAAGCTGCGATGGTTACATGCTCCGATCGGATATGCGGCGCAGCCCAAGCAGAACAAGAACGGTGAGTGGATGGTGAGGGCGGAAACGGCGAACTGCCCGACCGGCCCAAAGACCATCATCATCGCGGGCGACGCGCTACGGCGGTACTTTTACCAAGCCAGCGATTTGCAAACCCTCTACGACATCCTGGGCTGCTCCCCCGAGTCGACCATTGACGCCTTACGCATCGCCTGGCGCGTGAAGAATCTTGAGTTGAGCGCATCCCTGGTAGCCAGCAACGGCATGATTGCTGAACGCGCCTTCAATCTCTTGGCCCATCCGGACCTGCGGAAGTGTTATGACGCGCTCCTCACGGACGGAGACGCGGCACCGATATTTCCGTACGGTGGCTTCGGCCTCATCCTTGTCGAAGGAGATTTCTCCCAGGACGGCACCGCTTTCTTCGCGAACGCTATTCTCGCTTTCCGGCCAGAAGTGAAGCTGCGAATATTCTCGGTGCTCCTTCGCCAATGCGAGTTCCTGGCCGACCGAATCGTCTGCCGCGATCCGCGCCGCCGCATCGAGGTGTCTTTGGATGCGGGGTTGCTCGGCGGTCTGCAGTGGGATCTCACCTGGAACCAGTGGCGGCAATGGCTCAAGAGTCGAATCGAAGTGGATGCCGCATTCGTCCAGTCCGGCAAATATCAGTTCACGAGCGGCGAATGGAAGCTGCGCAAGTGGCTCACTGCCCTTCCGTCCAGACTGAGAGTGAAGGTGGCGGAGAACCTGGGCGAGGATGTTGCTCGTGCACGGGCGATCCATTATCTGCTTGGCGAACATGCGGACGTGGTCCAACGCATAAGGGAGGAAATCGAGAGGCAACCAGTGGAGCATTCGACTGTTCAACGATGGTTCGATGAACTCGCGGTTTCGCCCGCGCTGAAGCCGCAGCACGTCGCTTGGCACGCGGATTTCGATGCCTACTACTTCGACCAGCTTCGGCGCCGAGCGACGACCTGGTATCTGTTCGGACGCGAGTTCCTATTCGTGTTGCCGAACGTGATCGTTGCGGAGATTCCCCAAGCCGGGCACGCAACCTACGTTTTCGCCAAGCCGAAATCGCTCGATGCCTTCATGCGGCGATACGGCGGCGTCACTCGTGACGACATCCGTCACAACCGCGCGAATCGCGCTTCGGACCTAGGTTTCGTTGGCCGCGTGGTGCGCGGCAAGCGGAAGAAGCGCTGGCTCGCATCCATACTGAAGCTCGCGGGCGAAAAAGCCGACTACGTGGAAGCCTTGGAGTAAGGAGATCGAGACATGAAATGGTTCGCGCCGCCTCCGTCGCCGATGACGGAAGAAGTGAAAGAGATCTTGATCCGGGAGCACCCCGACGGACTTCGAGTTGTCCTGGACGAGGAGTTCCCATCCGACTGCAATGCAGCAGGTGACCTGATCGGCATCAACTGCGAAGATCTCTCTAGGCTGCTTCTGGATGAGCCTCCGGCGACCGGCTTGCTTCAGTGAAGGCGCGCCCCCGCCGCCGCATTCGCTTCCATAGGGCGGGATCGATCGGAATCGGTTGAACACGGCTCTGGGCAACGCTGACGAATGCGCCATGGTGCTCGATCTGCCCGTAACGAAACAGCCGCGCAAGCAAGGCCAGTGAATGTTGAGCGAGTACAGCGTTCACGTATGGCTCCTGGCGTTCGATTGCCTCCAGCGCGCTGCAGCTCGGACCGTCGTTCGCATCCAGCGTCGCTTCCAGCAATTCCGGGAACAACTCGCCCGCGGTTCTCAGCCGGTTCGTCGCTTGGCGGTTGCGATAGTTCCAGGGCTCGCCGAGCACGAACTGGCCGCTGTCGGCCGAGTTGCCAAGATCGAGGTGGTACGCGACTCCGTTGCGCCGGCCGGAGATTCCCTCCTGGATTGTCCGCCGCGCCGCGCGTGTATCCACGCAGCCCACCACGATGTCGAACCGGCCCAGGTCGGTCTTGGGTGTCACGTACTCCGGAACCGCTCGCCAAGTGAAACCCCAGAATAAATTGATCCGGCTGATCATCACGACGGCCTTGTGCAGTCCGATCTCCGCGCGGCTGAATGGCTGGCGAACGCAGTTGGTCGGCGAGATCACATCGCCGTCAATCAGGGTCACGTCCAGGCCGCCAGGATGGCCCGCGACGAGCACCGCTTGATGCAAGTACGGAAGGCCGCCGATGAATGCACTCCCGTTTCCGCCGCAACCGATGACGAGCACCTTCACGGTCCGTTGCAACAAATTCGGGTGGATACGGTGCAACATGACACCCCCTATCAGTTTCCGCGTCGCGCGAACTCCAGCAGCGTCTCATTTGCTGGAACCAGGAACTTTGCGGGGAACCGTGACTTCCCAGCTAGGCTCCGCCACAGCCCATGAAATCCGCCGGGGTGCGAGGTGAGCTTTCTGCTTCCCGATTGGTGCGTAAATGCGCTTTGAAAGAACGCTTGTTCCCAAAGCGGCATCGCTCCAACTCCGGCCTCATCCGGTGAACGCATCGAACCCTGGCAGACGCTGCCATTTTCGCCATCGGTATTGAAGTACGGCGCGACGTAGAGCTTCCTGCCGGCCTCCGGCCGTGCATTCTGGGCCAGGGCACGAACCGAGAGATCGCTCCCCTGGATCCGCCAGACGAGAGCAGGTTGAGGGAATCGCTTGCCCGACAATTCACCGGAGTCATGGCCGCTACGGAAGAACATCGGCCGAACCCTGGCCGGCGTCCACCAAACAGTAGTATCTTCTGCCTTGGCTAGAACGTTTGCGGGAAGGATCTCCGCGCCAAAACGCGGAGTCATCGTTTCCGTCAGAAGTCGGACGAAGTCTTTCGTTAACGCCGTAGCTTCAGCCAGCATCAGATGCCCGGTGTCGATCCGCTTGGCTTCATGCCACACGCAGAACGCCTGACCGGTGCCGCCATAGACCAGCACGGCTCCTTGCAACGCCAAGGTCGCGCCACGGCCGATGTTCACATGCGCTTCCACCGAACGCCCCCCTACTCGAGTGCACGCTTTAAGTGTCGCTAGACCATGTTGTACTTAGGCAGCCTGCCACGGCGCGATCGATAGGTGTTGATCGACTCTCGCTCATTCCTGCTTGCTCCAGCCCGCGTCCTCGCGCAGCCGATGACCTCCATAGCGTCGAACAGCTTTCCGTCGCGTGCGTGTTCCGCCACACGGCGCCATGGCTCATTCGAAATTCCCTGGTACACAATCTTGCGCTTAGACACGAGCCGGTAGCGGTACGTGTTTCGAACTGGGCGAGTCGGTTTCTCGAAGGCCTTGTAGACGACGTAGGCGGCTCCGACTAAGAGAAGCACCTTGCCCCAGCCGGGCAGGCTTTCTTGTTGTACCGGCTCAATCGGGTAGGGAGTGTACATATGTTTCTCCAGGTGGTTTAGAATCCGACGACTCGGCTTGCGCGCTTCACATGCAAGCCAATCGTCAAAGCGTCGTAGCGATTGAAAAAAGTCTCGAACTTGAAGACATGCGCTTCGCCGGCAGCATCGGAGAGCACGACTTCCGCCTCTCCCAGCGGGCCACTTCGCTTGTATCCGCAGTACCCGTCGATGTGGGCGAATAACTCTTGTTCGCCGATGTGCCCGAACATCTCCTCGAATCCGTCGGATCGAATGTAGTAGCGCAAAGGGTTGTCGTCCTCAAACTCAGGCGGACGATACTTGGGGTGGCAGGAGATTGCGCCGATCATGGGAACCCGACTGTGCTCAACGGCGCGCCAGAGGGTTGTCGTCATGCTGTTCCCAAAGCGCTTCTGCAACGTCTGTAGCGCTTTGATAGTGGTGGAATGACCGTCGAGTTCGTTTGCAAACCGCTCGCCGAGAAAGATCAGACGCCCGGCGGCATAGTTGGCCTCAGCTTCAATCTGCGCGTGACACGCGGGGGTGAGGGTGGCCTTGTCGTCTCCGAAAAGGGTGTCCTTGTGCCAGGGAATCAAGGTATGCCCGACTTCATGCGCCTCGCTCCAACGCTTTTTGGGATCCGGAAGAGAATCATCAATCAGGATTCGCTTTCGATCCGGCAGCCAGAGCGCCCTCAGATTGAACTTGGAAATCGCCTCCTTCAAGAGCGTCGGCCTGGCGATCACCTGTTTGCCGGCCACCTTCAATCGATGGATGACCTCACGAGCGGCGCTATCGTCAGTTGAAGAGTAGTAGGCTCGATCCAAACGCAGCAGCTCGCGAACATCGTCCAGCCTCAGTGGAGGTTCAGGCGAGCCGAGATCGCGGAGGACGCGGGCGACGATCTTGTCGACGTCTTCCCGAAGATATGCGTCCAGCCGGATGTTGCGAATGTGGTTCGAACTCACAGCAAGCTCCACTACTCGCTCAAATACTTCACAAATTCCTCGAGGGCATTCTGCTCGGCGGGATCTAGCGCCTGAAGCGGTTCGGAGCGTGCCGCGAATTTGACGGCATTCTCACCCAACCGGCGATCCCGCAGCTTGGTGTTTCCAGAGAGTTGAAGAAGCCGGTCGTTGCGGAAGCCCAGCAGGTTGGCGAGTTGGTAGACCGTGCGAGGGCCCGGGACGAAATGGGGATCCTTCTCGATGCGCACCAAGTCGTTGACCTCGACTCTCGCGCGAGTGCTCAGTTCCTCAATCGACCATCCTCGGTTACGTCTGCTCAGATTGATCAACCTGCCGAACGCCAAGTCCGCCTCATTCACGTCTACCTGCGAAGGCGGCAGTTGATCTAACGAGAATCCACCGGCCGCGATCTCAGCGGGCTGGTCGAGGGCGGCGTGCTTTTCATACCACTCACGATTCTGTCGTAGTCTCATACTGATCTCCTAGCGGAGGAACTCCGCTGCCTGCGCTATCGTCATTTCAAAATAGCGAAGATTCTGCTTCTTCTCGTCCGCACCCAGGTCTGTCATGGCGCATTGCTTGCGGTAGAACTCCTCGGCCTGCGGCAAGGAATGCAGGCCAAGGCGGCCCTTGAAACCTTCATCGAGGCTGAGTTGGATCGCCGCAGCAATCAATACACGGCCGACCATGCCGTACTGCGGCTCTTCTACGACGCTTGGCGAGTTCCACGGCGCTGTAGCCACATAGTCGACGTAGACCATCTCCTTGTTCTTCTGCTCCGCGATTCTGCAAGCATGCCCGGCGGTGACCACCAACATCAATCCCTGCATGCGGCCATCGGAACGCAGCCCCAACATTCGGTACGCGAGCAAACCCTGGGTGGCCGCATGCTTCTTCCGCCAATCCCAATGACCATGCTCTGGCCATTTTGACCGCGGCGCTTGGCGTGCCCGTAGGTCCTCGATTCGCTGAGCCATGACCGGTCGCCACTGCTCCTCGGCCTCTTCGACTTCCACGCGGGTGATGCCGTCGATGAGCGTTGCTTCGACTAGGCGACCGGTCGCCCGCTCTTTTATCAGGACCGCCGACTCCTCCCTCACAGCACCATCAACTCCGCTTTGTTCTTCTTCTCCTTGTCCTCGAAGAACAACGAATCCCCTTGCGCCAGCCGGACGTCCACCATCTGATAGAGCTTTAGGGCCTGTCGAATCACCGCCGTCTTGCTCAAGTCCTTTTGTTTGCAGAGTCTTTCCAGAGCCTCCATCTCCGCCTCCGTCAAGTTCAACGTCATTGTTTTTCGATCAGCCATGCGCAAGGTCCCACACCCACTATACCACAAGCAGCTATCAGTTCAACAAAAAATAGCTATACACTAGCCGATAGATGTGCGATACTTCGATCAGGTCTGTCGACGACGGTGGCCCTACTCGCTCCGATAATTAGCACTTGCCTTATCAAGTACTATAAAATATCATCGTATACGAAACGACTATGAGAACCACAGACCCCGATTTCGCTTCCGCAATCCGCGAACTACGCGGACGCCTGGGACTGACCCAGGAGAAGCTCGCCGCTCAGCTCCGGGTGTCCTTTCCCACCGTCAACCGCTGGGAAAAGGGTAAGAACCTTCCCGACAGCGCGGTCCGGCACGCAATTGAGCAGTTCGTGGAGTCTCAAGGCCCCGAGTTCGCCGACCTCCGCCAGCGATTTGCGGTCGAGAAGCCCAGTTCGGAAGCCCCGGTCTCGACCCGCCGCCGGCGGCAAACTCAACCTGCGAATGGCAACGAGCAACTCATGGACAGTCGCTCCATGGAAGCCCTCCTCTGGAGAGCGGCCTGCTCGATTCGCGGCGAAAAGGACGCCCCGAAGTTCAAGGACTACATTCTCCCGTTGATGTTCATCAAGCGGCTCTCGGACGTCTTCGAGGATGAGATCGCCCGCCTAGCCGAGGAGTTTGGCGACGCAGAGACTGCGCGCACCGTACTCGAAGCAGATCCTTCCTTGGTGCGGTTCTATATTCCGCCCGAAGCAACCTGGCCGGTCGTAAGCGGACGCACTCCATTCGAATGGCCCGAGGACCGCAAGCCGAAGACGCTAGGCGAACAGCTCACCACCACCATCCGCGCCATAGCCAAGGCGAACCCCAGCCTTCAAGGTGTGATCGATATCGTCGACTACAACGAGACCAGGAATGGCGAGCGGGAGATCAGTGATGAAGCGCTTGCCCGGCTCATTGAGACGCTGAGCGATCCCCGTTACCGGCTCGGCCTCAAGGACGTGGAGCCGGATTTCCTTGGCCGTGCATACGAGTACTTGTTGCGGAAGTTCGCCGAGGGGCAAGGGCAAAGCGCCGGCGAGTTCTTCACGCCGAAAGAGGTGGGGTGGTTGATGGCGCGGCTGATGAATCCGAAACAGGGCGAAGAGGTCTATGACCCTTGCTGCGGATCCGGCGGCTTGTTGGTCAAGTGCCAGTTGGCGCTCAAGGAACGAGAGCAGAAGATCGACCGCCCGCTCAAGCTCCACGGCCAGGAACTGACCGGATCCTCCTTCGCCATCGCGCGGATGAACATGGTGCTGCATGACATGGCCGGTGAAATCGTTCGTGGCAATACCATGAGCAATCCAAAGTTCCTAAACGACAGCCGGCTCCGGCAGTTCGACATCGTTGTCACCAATCCAATGTGGAACCAGGACAACTTCGACCCCAAGAGCTACGAGAACGATCCTTACGAAAGGTTTGAGACTCGGGGGGGCTATGCTCCGACTTCGAGCGCGGACTGGGCCTGGCTGCAGCACGTGGCGGCGTCCTTGGGCGAGAAAGGGCGCGGCGCAGTCGTGATCGATACTGGCGCGGCGAGCCGCGGCAGCGGAGGCCACGGAGAGAACAAGGAGAAATCTGTCCGGCGATGGTTCGTCGATCAGGACCTAATCGAAAGTGTCATTCTCCTCCCTGACAACCTCTTTTACAACACAACGGCCGCCGGACTGATCCTCGTCCTAAACGCCGCGAAGCCAAAGGCCCGCCGCGGTCAGGTGCTATTGATCAACGCCAGCGCAGAGTTTAAAAAGGGCCGTCCAAAGAATGAACTCAGCGAGGAGGGTATCCGGAAGGTGGTCGAGTGCTTCCGAGAGTGGCGGGATCAGGAGGGGTTGTGTCGGGCGGTTGACCGAAATGCAATCTCAGAAGCGGACTTCAACCTCTCACCATCACGATATATCCGGACGAGCAGTAAGGATTTCACAACGGACCTCGGTGCTGCCCTTGCTGAGTACCGTCGTCTCACCACTGAACAGGCTGAAATGGATCTTCACCTAGAATCGGTTTTCGCGTCGATAGGATTTGGCCGGGGGGCGCTATGAGTCAGTGGGAAACGCTTCGCCTGGATCAACTCTGCTCCATGCGCACAGAACAAGCTTCGGCCGATGATCTGGAGAGTGAGTACTACGTCGCCATGGAGCACGTGGACACTGGCAGACTGTCCCTCTCCCGGTGGGGATCGGTTGATGGAGTTCGTAGTAGCAAGAGCCGGTTTCGGAGGAGCGACATTCTCTATGGAAAACTCCGGCCTTACCTTGATAAGGCCGTTATCGCGCCATTCGACGGCGTTTGTTCAACGGAACTGCTGCCACTCGAACCCAATCGGTCCAAGATCAATCCCGAGTTTCTGGCTCTCCTTTTGCATACTTCAGACTTCATCTCTTATGCGGAGGCAACTACCGTTGGCGTCAATCATCCGCGCACGTCCTGGGCTTCCATCTCGAGGTTTGTTGCCCAAATACCCTCCCTCACAGAGCAGTCGAGAATAACTGCTGTTCTCAAATCCTTCGAAGAGTCCTTGCGAATCGAAGAACGTCTGGTTGAGGCTCTAGCTTCACTGAAGTCGGCGACGATGGCGAAGCTCTTTCAAGAGGGGTTTCGCGACGAACCACTAAAGCAACTCGAGACCGGACTAGTCCCGGAAAGCTGGAAAACTGTGAGGCTCGGCGACATCGCGAAGATTGGTAACGGCTCTACCCCAAAGAGGACCAATGCGGACTACTGGG
The DNA here is from genome assembly GCA_019748195.1 of Bryobacteraceae bacterium. Lineage (GTDB taxonomy): Bacteria > Acidobacteriota > Terriglobia > Bryobacterales > Bryobacteraceae > JAIEPW01. The sequence goes on along the minus strand of JAIEPW010000014.1, from coordinate 44,893 downwards.
ACGGCGGGGACATTCCGTGGATCACGAGCACCAAGATTCACGAGGTTATCATCAATCGCGCGGAGGAATTTGTTACTCAGGCGGCCTTTCGGGAGTGTCATCTGCCGTTAGTTCCTCGAAAGAGTCTAGTCGTGGCGATAACCGGACAAGGCAAGACGTTGGGTAACGTCGCGTTGCTAGAGACCGACACCTGTATCAATCAGCACCTAGCATACGTGCAGTTCCGCGATCCGTCTGTGCTGCCGGAGTTCTACCTTTTCTACTTGCAGAGTCTATATCCCTATTTCCGCCAAGTTAGCTCATCAGGCGGAAGCACAAAGGGCGCTTTGACCTGTGCCTTCATTGCGAATATCGAGGTGCCTTTGCCTCCGAAGCAGGAGCAACAAGACATCGCCCATGCGCTGATGCAACTGACGCGCCGACACATGATCGCTGCAAAGCGCTCAGAGGCCCTGTCGAGGCTGTTCGCCGCTACTCTTCCTCAACTGATGAATGGTGCGATCTGTGTCAAGGATTTCAACCTTGCGGAGGTCAACCATGCCTAGCATCGCGAGCGAGCGGGCGACGGTTCAGAGCCCGATGGTCGGTTACGTCCAAGAGATCGGCTGGACCTACGTTTCTCCCAATCAATCGCTCACGCTTCGAAGGGGCGAGAGCGGAACGCTGTTCTACCAAACATTACGGGACAAGCTGATCAGTCTGAATCCTGGCGTTGTCACGGTCTCAAACGCGGACGAAGTGATCGCGCGGATAGAGAGCGTCCGCAACAACATCGAAGGCAACGCCGAAGTGCTCGCCTGGCTGCGCGGGGAGCGTTCTGTCTACGTGGAATCGGAAAAGCGTCAGCGCAACGTGGTGCTGATCGACTTTTCCCATCCCGCCGAGAACGTCTTTCAAGTCACCGACGAGTGGCAATACACCAACGGGCGATTCCGCAACCGGGCAGACGTGGTGTTCGCGATCAACGGCGTTCCGGTGGCGCTCGTTGAAGCCAAGAGCGCATTGAAGAAGGATGGCATTGATGAGGGGATCACGCAGATCCGCCGATACCATCGCGAAACACCCGAGCTTGTGACAGCGCCGCAAGTGTTCGATGTAACCCACCTGATCGACTTCTACTATGGAGTCACCTGGAACCTGGACCGAAAGAACCTCTTCAACTGGAAGGACGAGGAAAAGGGCAACTTCGAGCGCAAGGTGAAGCGCTTCTTCGGCCGGGAGCGATTCCTGCGGTTCCTCGAATCCTGGATCGTCTTCTACAAGAAGGACGATGAACTCCGCAAGATCGTTCTGCGCCAGCATCAGACGCGTGCGGTGGAAAAGGTGGTGGAACGGGCGCTCGATCCGGAGAAGCGGACCGGGTTGATCTGGCACACCCAGGGATCGGGCAAGACGTTCACGATGATCAAGGCGGCCGATTTGATCCTGCGCCAGGCGGCCTTCGAGAAGCCGACGGTGATCATGCTGGTGGACCGGAACGAACTGGAGAGCCAGCTCTTTGCGAACTTGGCGGCGTATGGTTTGGCGCCTGAAATCGCGCGCAGCAAGCAGCACCTGCGCGAGTTGCTGAAATCGGACTATCGCGGTCTGGTGGTCTCGATGATTCACAAGTTCGATAAGGCGGACGCAGACCTTTCGAAGCGGCAGAATGTCTTCCTGTTGATTGATGAGGCTCACCGCACTACGAGTGGCGACCTGGGAAACTACCTCGTTGCCGCCGTGCCGAACGCAACTATGATCGGGTTTACAGGAACACCGATTGACCGGATCGCTTATGGCAAGGGAACATTCAAGGTCTTTGGGAAGGACGACGAGAAGGGCTACCTCGACAAGTATTCCATCGCGGAATCCATCGAAGACGGGACCACGCTGCCGCTGAACTACACACTGGCGCCGAACGACATCCGCGTGCCGCGCGAGCAGTTGGAAAAGGAGTTCCTCGACCTGGCCGAGACTCAGGGCATCAGCGACATCGAGGAATTGAATCGAATCCTGGACCGAGCCGTAAATCTGAAGACGTTTTTGAAGGCGGCTGACCGGGTGAAAAGGGTCGCGCGCTTCGTGGCACAGCACTTCCGGGAGAATGTGGAGCCTCTGGGCTACAAGGCATTCCTGGTCGGCGTGGACCGGGAAGCTTGCGCGCTCTACAAGAAGGCGCTGGACGAACACCTGCCGACAGAATACTCGACGGTGATTTACACGTCAGCACATAACGACAACGAAGTGCTGGCCGAGTTCAAGCTCGGCGAGGACGAGGAAAAGCGAGTCCGGCGCGCATTCGTCAAGCGCGATGCCCAGCCGAAGATTCTCATCGTCACCGAGAAGCTGCTCACGGGCTTCGATGCACCGATCCTCTACTGCATGTACCTGGACAAGCCCATGCGGGATCACACGCTGCTGCAGGCGATCGCGCGCGTCAACCGGCCTTATGAGGACGAAGAAGGTGTCAAGAAGCCGGCTGGCTATGTGCTCGATTTCGTGGGCATCTTCGAGAAGCTGGAAAGCGCGCTCTCCTTCGATTCGGACCTGGTTGGCAACGCGATCCAGAACATCGAGGTTCTGAAGACGCGCTTCGTGATTCTCATGGAACAGTCGCGGCCGTTCCTCGAACTCTGTTCCGGCCGAATTGACGACAAGGCTCTCGAACGGGCCATCGCGGCATTCGAGGACAAGGACCGGCGCGAGTCCTTCTACAAGCTCTTCCAAGAACTCGAAACTCTGTACGAGATCATTTCACCGGATGTGTTCTTGCGCCCGTACATCGAGGATTACGGAAAGCTCTCTGCCCTCTATCAGATCGTCATCAACGCATTCTCCCGGAAGGTGGCACTGATCCGCGATCTGATGAAGAAGACTGAGGATCTGGTTAGGCGCACGGCGATCGGAACGGGCTTGGATTCTGTGATGAAGCCGGTGAAGATCGATGAGAATACGCTCAACGCGCTGAAGACCGCCGATGACGGCGATCCGCCGAAGGTGATCAACCTCGGACGGAGCCTGATGGCCACCGTGGAGGATGAGCAGCAGCCGTACTTGATTCCGATTGGCGAGCGCACGGAGGCTATCCTCGAGGCCTACGATGATCGCCAGATCACAACGCAGTCGGCCCTGGAGCAACTCGGCAAGCTGATGGAGGAATACCTGGCGGCGAGACGTGAGCGCGAGTCTTCAGGTTTTGACATCAACACTTTCACGATCTTCTGGGTGCTCAAACAGTCCGGCGCCCGTGACCCGAATGCTGTCGCGCCCAAGATCGATGCCGCCATTCGCAACTTCCCGAACTTCCGGGACAACGTCGCGGAAGAACGACAACTGAAGGCCGAACTTTACAAGCTGGTGCTGCCCGCCGTGGGGAAGGACTCGATGGTTGCGGTGGTGAAACGAATGATGGAGCTTCAGCGGTCGTGACCATGGTTCTGGAAGCGAAGAAGCGGAAGATGCGCCAAGAAGTCGCCCATTGGGCGGAGAAGATCGGCGTGAAGCCGAAGCGTGTCCAAATTCAGCGAATGACCGTCAAGTGGGCATCGTGCTCCACTGCGGGGCGGGTCTGTTTCAGTGCGGATCTGCTCGATGAACCCTCGGCATTCCAGGAAGTTGTGATCGTGCACGAGCTGTTGCACCTGCTCGTGCCGAACCACGGGAAATTGTTCAAGAGCCTGATGAAAGCCCACCTGCCGGGATGGGAGAGGGTGGCGCGTGAACGCGAGGTCACGATCTGTGGTGGCTCCGAGGCGCACGTCGAAATCCGTAAGACCAAATCCGTTGATCGGAGGAAGCGAGGATAGTGAGGATTCTTAGTCTAGACGGTGGCGGCTACCTCGGTTTGGCCGGGGTTTCCTTCCTCGCGGAACTTGAACGGCACTTTAGCGTCACTTGTCACGATGCCTTCGATCTGTTTTGCGGCACCAGCACCGGCGCCATCATCGCTCTGGCTCTTTCGTCGGGAATGAGCGCCCGCGAAGTCGTTGACCTATACAAGGGTTTCGGACCGAGAGTTTTCTACAATCCGTTTTGGGGCTGCCGAAAGCTGCGGTGGGCGCGGGGCGTTGTGACCAGTATGTATGGGAACAGCGGTCTGCGAAGCGCTTTGTCAGATGCCTTCGGCGACCAAACTCTCGGGGCGATTCATAGCAAGGGCAAATACGTCATCGTCCCGGCGTTTTGTTTGACGACCGGCAAGCCGAGGATTTTCAAGACCGATCACGCGGACGGGTTGACCCGTCACAAGGACTACCGGCTAGTCGACGTTGCGTTGGCCAGTTCCGCGGCTCCCGTCTACTTGCCGGTTGTCGAGCTGCGGTCACCGATTGACGGACGAGTTGAACGCTATTGTGACGGCGGAGTATTCGCCAACCATCCTGCGATGTTGGGCCTGGGCGAAGCGCTCTTTCACTTGGGTTCGAAACCTTCCGAATTGAGCCTCTTGTCGGTTTCGACGCCCCGATCGAATTTGGCGGAGGAGGCCTCCGCCGCAGGGTTCTTCCGGAGGAGGATTCTCCGACGGGGAGTATGCATGTGGGCCGGCGCGATGGCGGGAATGTTCATTGATTCCACATCGGAGATCTCGAACGAGACTATTCGCCGGATGCATCTCTCGATCGGCTGCGAGAAGGGGACGTTTCAGCGGATAGCGTTTCCAAAGCCCAAAGGCCTTGATCTCGACGTGGCAGGTCCGCGAGCGACGCACACACTTGAAACGATGGGAGCCGAGAAGGGTAGCAACAACGAGGTCAGAGACTTAATGAAACAATTTTTCATCCAAAACAGGAGGATAGCTCGTGGCTAACGTACAGAAGTACTTCGAACAGTTCCATGACAAGATTCGGACGGATCTGGAGATGAACCAGACGCTTCGTGAGAAGAAAGAGATCATTCTTAGATTACTGCGAAGGAGGCTTCAGGAGGCTGGCCGTCCGGGATTCGACGAACTGCTTCAAGGAAGCTACTCAACCCCGATCCGGACAGGAGTGAAGCCGATCGCGGACCTTGAATACGACATTGACATTGGCCTCCGCTTTGCCTTTGACGAGACTGAGTATACGGCTAAAGAAGTCCGGGCCTGGATTTTCGAGGCCATTGATGGCCATACGGACAGCGTCAAAGAGATGGGCCCATGCATCCGCGTAGGCTATTCTGATGGTTACCACGTGGACCTCGTCTGCTACGCGAACTGGGTCGATTCAGTAGGAGTTGAGCAATTTCGACTGGCCCACCGCGACAACGGATGGCGGCCAGCCGATCCCCCGAAGCTCCTCAGCCACGTCAAGCAGGCGAGGCAGCGATACGAGGGAACTGAAGACTCCAAGACAAAGACGGACCAGTTGCGGCGTGTTGTCCGCTACCTGAAGCGTTGGTATGACGTCGCCATTCCCGAAGACTCGGACGCGAAGCCGACCGGGCTTGCATTCTCCCTCCTGGCAATCGAGAAGCTCAGCCCGGCCTACGCTTACGATGGATCGCCGGACGACAGATCGGCGTTGCGTGCGCTAGCTGCGGCGTCGGCGGCAGCTCTCGGCCGGATCGTAGCATTCAAACCTACACCGGAATACGAAGACATGTTCGGGAAGCTTTCCGAAAGAGAAATGGCCGACCTGAAGAACCGCTTTGAAGAGATGAAGGACGCTCTCGACCAGGCGGCGGAGGAAACCGATCCAGTCAAGGCGTGCGAAGCCCTTCAAAAAGTGTTTGGAGACGACTTCCCCGTTCCGGAACCGGAGGACACTGCAAGAAAGACCAAGGCTCCTGCCATCGTAACGTCGAGTTCTTCGGCCTAGGCTGTGATATCGACCTTGATAAAGCAGCGGCGGCAAGAAGCCCGGCGCCGCGCGGCTGATTACCTGGACGCATCGGGGTTCACTTCCGAAGCTGGTTTGTGGTTGGGCGTAATTGGAATCGACTCCGGCGGTTCAATCCCCATCCGACTCTCACTTCCAGATGGCTTTCCAGACGTACTGCCTGTGATTGAGGTCGACGTTCAGCGCCTTCCGCGACGCGTGCCACACGTCGAATCGAATGGAAAGCTCTGCCTGGCACCCTCAACCGGCGTCCTCTTGGACGCAGATAACCCTGAAGGCATAATCAGAGACGCGCTTGAGATTGCCAGCCGGACCTTGACAGACGGAGTGGCAGGGCGTAAGGATCACGACTTTCAGGAAGAATTTCTCTCCTATTGGAAACCGACGTACACTTTCATCAGCAACTGCGAGGCGAACGGACCCTCCCGGGAGGTCACGCTTCTCCTAATGAGCCGGAACGGTGCCGCGAGACAAGAAGGCCAGATTGTACTATCGGATAACACCGAGAGCGGACGCCATCTAATTCGCCGCCTGGGCGGGGCGGTGACCCAAAGCCGGACCGCCTTCTTCGTTAACCTGGATAAACCGATCCAACCACCTGGCTTTGACGATGTTCTGACCGTTCGAGCGGCCATACAAATCGTCCAGGGTGCTTGCCGCCAAGAAGACTGGGCCAAATTGCGAGCGTGGCTTTCTCAGCCTGTGCTCCCTGGGTTGCTCCTATTGTCCGTCCCGGGCGTCGACGGCCGGATTCTCATCGGCATGCAATTCGACGACGTCCCGGTCAGTGCAAGAAAGAAAGCGGCTCGGGGATTTCGGCCCGAGAAAGTACACGCATGGCGAGAGCTCCAATACAGTCCAGATCAACCGGTGGCCAAGGTGGGATTTGATCGATATGATTCACAATTTCTTATCTCCAGAGGAGGCGCCACGCGTGTGTTCAGAGACAAGACAGTCGCGATCGTAGGCTGCGGAGCGGTCGGCTCGCACACGGCAGAACGAATCGCCTCAATCGGTGTCGGGCATCTGCACCTCGTGGATAGTGAACTCCTTGAGGCCGGGAACTTATATAGGCACGTACTGGGGATGCGAGATATTGGGGCACCCAAGGCTGATGGGCTGCGAACGTTGCTAACCTCGCGATATCCGGGGCTCGAAGTTCAGGCTCGATTCACGGATGTCATCGAACTCATGCACAGCGAGGAGGACTTCCTGCTGAAAGCCGACGTCTTGGTATTTGCGCTCGGCGACGAAACGCTCGAACTTCGCATAAACGAAATGCTCGGCCGTAAAGTGCCACGCCTTCACACATGGGTTGACCCGTTGAGCCTCGGCGGTCACGTTCACGTTACCGGGTTGGCCCGCGAGGGAGGATGCTTGCGCTGCCTTTTCCACCGCCTCGATGGGGTAGGGCTAACCAACCGCGCCTCTTTTGCCGAGGCCGGCCAATCATTTCAGCAAACCATCGCCGGATGTTCAGGGGTCTACACGCCGTTTTCAGCGCTGGATGCCGACAGGACAGCAATCGAAGTGGCGCGGCTGACGGGGCGAATCCTCAGTGGTAAGGAGATAGTAGATTCACTGGTCAGCTGGTTTGGCGATCCAGAAGACTTCAGCGCCAAAGGGTATCGCCTGTCCAAGCGTACCCATCTGTTTCAGCCAGGTGAGTGTAAATCGGCACCTGCGGCAGACTCAGAATGCCCGCATTGCGCTCAATGGCGATCATGACCTTTCGACGTGAAAGAGGAGGCCGGGTTCACCTAAGCGAGGCTGCCGTTGCTACGCTGATTGCTAGGCGGCAGTTGAATGACTCGACGCCTGAAGCCGGCGGAATCATCCTGGGTAGACTCATTGTCGATTCGGAGGATGTTGTTATTGACGAAGTAGTTGGGCCTCTTCAGGGAGACCGTGGGAGTCGTTTCACGTTCTTCCGACCCAAAGATCGCGCTCAGAAGATCGTCGAAGTGGCGTGGGAATCGTCGCGTGGAACGAAGGTCTACCTTGGGGAGTGGCATACCCACCCCGAGAACGACCCCAGCCCGTCTTCGCAGGATCTCCGTAATTGGAGAGGTATCCTTCGAAACGCTCGTTATGAACAGGACTCACTACTATTCTTGATCGCCGGGCGCGCCAACATGCGTCTTTGGGAAGTCGCCCGGGGAGAATCGGTAGTGGAGTGCCAACGAGTCTAGCGGGTTTCTATGCGCGATCGAGATGGTTCGACGTCACGACGCGTACTCACTCTCGATCCGGCACGAGAGCCGCCAACGGACGGATCGCAAGTCGCAGGACTTGGAAACACGTTGCGAGCGACTTGAACGCGCGTCGGATACTCTTCGAGTCATCGCCGACCAGACACACGATGGCGTTGGGCTCAGGGGTGACTTCCAGCATGCCTTGTGCTTCCTCATCGAATTGCCCCTCAATTGCGTCGCACTTCTCGAACGCGGCCAGCAGCGCTGGGAGCGGCTCGCCACAGTCCCGGAGCAATTCTGCCGCGTCATCGGAAAGCTGCGGGCGACTGCTTTGCGCGGCAAGGGCGTCCAGTTCGAGCACCTGCTCGACTAGACGACGTGCGGCGGACGGATGCAACCTCGCGCAGATGCGCTCAATCGTTGCGCGCGCTAGCTGGCGACGCCGCATGCACGCCGGAATGCTTCCCTCGACATCAGGCGGTTCGAATTCGCCGTCGTCGTCAGGGTCCATGTCGTGCCATTCACGGATACGGTCCAGGCGCTCCAGAGCGTCCCGCCAGTCATACACGCGCACCCAGCGGTTGATGGAGCCGATCAACATGTGTACGACAGTCACCGGCAAGCGTGGGTGAATGGGCTCAAGAAGCCGCAGGGTGGGGCCGAGCACTACATAGCCGGCTGATTCTGGCTCTAGCGTCAAGAACAGCTTCGACCCGTCGCCGCGATCCCCATACGAATACGGGTCCAGGTCCGCGGTCAGGGACAGGTGTAGCGGAAATATCTCGCCGATTTCGTCACCGCCATGCTCCCGGAGCCACCGATCTAACGTTATCTGAAGAAACTGGATCGGATTGCCCTTCGCAGCCGGCCAGTCTTCAGCCCGGGCTATGTCGGCGGAGAGGAATGATGAGGCCGTGCGGGCCGCCAGTTCGAGCCCGCTCCAAACCTGATATTCGGGCGCGACGCCGGTGAGGCGCGGAATTGACCAACCCGCGCCTTCCGGCATCAACAGATGGGCGGTAGCCAGCCCGGTGGCGGCGGCAACGGCCGGCTGCGCGTTCCTCTTCGGAGCGAAGCGTCGAGCGCCCGCGCTACGGCTGCCGATGCTTGTTGCCAGTCTTCGCATCGCAAGTACCTCTCGATCGGCGATTGCTGTTGCGGGTGTTCGCCCCGCGCGAGCGTCTCCAGCTCGCGCAGGACCTGTTCCTTCGTCGGCCTCCGGCGAGCCATCGGGGTCAACCCTTGCTGCCGATGGCGCGCTCGAAGGTGTAGCGCATCTTGTCGCCGACCGCTTCCGGTCCGTTCACGGCCGCGGTTGCGAGTTCAGGATACTGAGCGCTGTAGAGCGCCTTGACGTCGTCGACGCTCAAGTCGGGATTCGGATCCGGGAGTCTGAGGCCGTTAAATGTGAACAGCCGACCCATCTTGGTCACGGTGATAGCCATAGGAATTTGCCACTTTCTCTGTCACGCCGCCGGTGTCGAAGCCTCGGCCTCGGTGCCGTCGAACAGGCTGAGCGCCTGCTGGTTGAAGGGTTCTGGCTTGGCCGCCTTCTCCTCTTTGGCGGCATCGGCCTTCTTGCCGCCGTTGCCAACGGTCTTCTTCTTTTTTGCTTCCTCGCGCGCGGCCTTCTCGGCCTCGGCGATTTCGGCTTGGATCTGGCCAAGGTTGGTGCTCAGGGCATTGTGCGATTCGACGAAACCGCGGACCTGGCTCACCAGTTCGGCGTCCAGCTCCGCGGCCGTGCCCGTGACGGAAAGCGGCGTCGTGAGCGCGACGTTCTCGCCGTCTTTCAGCTGGCGCGGACAGATGTTCACTTGCAGCCGACCGCCCTTGCCTTCAAGCGCCGAGACGGTGATCAGCACCGCCCGGTTCGCAAGCAATGGCTCAAGCTGAGTGAACAGTCCGGGAGTCATGGTTGCTTCGGCTGGCATTTAGAAGGGAACCTCTCCGCCCTCTTCATCGTTCGCCGACGCAGCCTTCGACTTTCCAGGCGCTGCCTCGCTCTCCTTCGGTTTCGCACCAAGGAAAGTGACATTCTCGGCGACGATCTGCATGTCCTTGTGATGCGTGCCGTCGTTGCCATCGTACTCGCGGGTCCGCACCCGGCCGAGCACAGCCACAAGCCGGCCCTTTTCGAGCCAAGCCGCGCAACTTTCAGATAGGCCATTGAAAGCGACTACCGGAAACCAGGTCGTGGCCTCCCGCTTCTCGCCGTCTTTCGTCCACTGCTCATTCACGGCCACCGAGAACCGGCAGAACGGCACGTTGTCCTTCGTGTACTTCAGTTCTGGCGATGAGCCGACATTCCCGACAATCGTGATCTGATTGATTCCACTCATGGGTTTTCTCCTAGTTGATTTGGGCCGGAGTTAGCCGGCCCGGCTGCAAGCTGCGAGCGCTTCAACTTGTTCGCGCTGTGCAGCAATGTGTTGTTGGAGGGCTTCGGCGATTTCGCGCAGTTCCATCGGGAGACTGCGCACCAGCACTTCGTCGAGGGTTCCTTCGAAGCCTTCCAGAATCGCGGCGAAGAATTCGGCGCTCATTGCGCCTCCTCCTCAAACCGGAATTTCCGACCGCCGTCCTTTACCAGCATGGTGTCCAGGTGCCCGGCGATCTCCGCCATTCCTTGCTGAACCCGGGTGCGCAACGCCGCCGTGGATCGCAGGTCATCGGCTTTGATGCCTTGCAACAGATCGCGGGCCTGGCTCACCAACCGTTGCAAGTCGCCGTCGTCGGTGACGTTCCGGAACTGGAAGTTCGCGAGGAACTCCACCAGGTTCGACACAGTCGATTCCTTGAACCGCAGGGGCTTGCCGTCGGTGCCGTCCCTCAGGCGTTCGGCCATGTGCTGCACCAGGCGCGCCATGGTCTCCCGCAGAACCTGCTGGATCTCGCTCGACGCTTCGGCCATCCGCTGTGCGGCCTTTTCGCGTTCCTGCTCGAACACCTCGCGAGAGATTCCGCGCAGTTGCTCGGGCACGCCGAAGCTGACGTACTGCCAGGAGAAGCCAAACTCGCGCGCGACTTCCTCAGCGGGCGGATAGTCGGCCGGATTGTAGAGCCCTCGCAACCGGCGAGCGGCATCCTGGCACAGTCCCGGATACGCAGCGAGGAAGCTCGCCACCAAGGCTTCGCGATCTGCCCGAAAGGCCCGCAGGCGTTGCTCAACCATCTCCAGCGCCGGAATCGGCAGCAAGTGAATTCCGATCTCAAACGGCAGGCAGATGTTGTAGAGGAACCGGCGGATTTCGCCATCGAAGCGCCCGACCGCCTTCAGTTCGGCCGAGTCAAGAAGATGCTTCGAGACCCGCAACAGATCCTTGTCGGCGTCGGCCTCGATCTGCGACGTCGAGACCTTTCGCGTGTTGCCCATGGTGGAGAGCCGGACTTTGATGCACACCGTTTTGCTGGCGAGATCAACGCCCGGGTCAGCGATGGGAATGTGCACCGGGTTGCGCCCGCCGCCATCGCCGTTCAGGGCTGCCACGGGCGGCGCAGTCGGTATCGGCGGTGGTACGAGTGACTCGACAGATGAAAAGAGAAGCGCTTGTGTAGACATGTGAAACTCCAAAGCGGGAAGGGGGAGCCGCCGTGGTTGTGGGGCTCGGCGGGATGAGATGTTCCGGGTCTTAGACCGGCAAGCCAGCCAAAGGGAAACCGGTAATGGAGACGAGTCCTGACTCGATTGTCACTTCGATTTCTGGTGGACCGAAATCGGCCTCCGTATAACGCGGCGAGTAGAGGCGGAGAACCTGATTCCGGCTGGTCCGCAGCGGATCGGCTATGCGTTGTTGGTCGTGGTAGCGGCCGAGCACGGCGAAATCGAGATGGAGTCGCAACTCCTGCCAAACGGATCGCCGCAGACCCAGGTCGGTCTCGGCGATCGTCCAGTAGGCGCCGTCGTCAAGCTTGCGCTCGGAGTAGCCGGAAAACATTCCAAAGCTGAGATCCGGAATGGCCGCGCGTACCTCCTGCGCCAGGGCCAGAAGGTCGGCGGCCTGGTGCATGGGCTCACCGCCGGAAAAGGTCAGACCGGAAATGCCAGATCTTTCACGGCAATGCACAATCCATCGCGCTAGTTCGTCCACGCCGCAGTTGTCGCCGACCAAAGCGTGAGTTCTTGGATTCCAGCAGCCTTTGCAGCCCAGCCGACAGCCTTGCACGAATAGGACCGCCCGGCGGCCAGGACCGTTAACACCGCTTGCATCGAGTACGGAATGAATGAGCACACTACCTCCGTGTTGCCCCCGGGTTCACGGGTGCGAAGTATTTGAGAAGCGGGACCAGAGATAGAAGTGGGTTACAAAATCAATCGGCCCACTTGATGCACTCAACCGCGTTCCCGTCGATACCGGCCTGCGCCAAAGGGAATAGTTGTTCAGGTACCCAACTGAACAGCGTTCGATCTGAATATTGAAGCCAGATGTCCCAAGGTGGGCAGTCGTTGGGATCAAAGAATCCGCTGGAGGCGAATCTAGACGCACCGTCTGACACGTTTTCACATGGTGTATACAAAAGGAGCCGACCATTGGGCATGGTGGTTTGCGCCTCCCTCCCAACGGATTCGATGAGTGATGAACGGAGATTGATGACGCCGTCAACTATCTCCTGCCGTGACTCCTCTGACATGTAGCCGCCAATTGACTCCCTCGGCTGGAGCATCGAACTCCGCAGTTGATGTTCCAGCGGCGCCAATGAGTCAGGATCGGCTTCCTTGAGCAAGTTCATCGCGCATGTCCACCTCTTACCACTTGGGGACTGGCGTCGAATCCAACTGTCGCCGGGGTACCGCGCTGAGTCTAGAAGATGATGTGCTTCGTTCAACAGGGCTCTCCGCCGAGCTTCATCGGGCGAGTCCTGATGGACTGCGGTGAGTTCCTGGGCGGAACACCACCGCTGTATTTCTGCAAGCCGCCTCGCCAGCAATGCCTCCCGGTGTCCCATAGACATCATCATAGCGATCGAACAGCCACCGTCAGTCCTCGATGATAAGGTGGTGAAAATCGCAAGGTCGTCAACGATTACACGCCCGGCGCAGGCGGCGTGTTCCCGATCGCGACGAAGTTTCCGATCTAACGCCCTTCGTGCTCCCGGCGCCTAACACCTGACTGTTGCACATGGTACTCCCGCTTCTTCTCCGAGCGGACTACCTTGTCTCCACCCTGTAAGGCCTTGGCGACATCGGCGCAGCCTTTGCCCTGGAAGCCTTCGAGGTCGATCGAACTGTTCCCGCTCTCGTCGATTTCGATGGTAACGATCTTCTCTGCCATATTGCCTCCGGGGCTTATCGCACCGCGAACCGCAACTGAACCTTCTTACCCTGGAGCGTGTCGACCACTTCGCGTCCTTTGAACACATAGCCCTTGGCGCGCGCGACCGCCATCGTCTGCTTTTCCTTGTAGGTCTGCGTGAGACGGCCAATCCATGCCGAGTCGAAACGGTGGTAGTCGCGATCCATGTCGTCGATCACCGCGCGGAAGACGCCGGAGGCGTCGCGCACGAAGCCGATGTCGGCCAAGGCGCCGCCCAACTGCGCCCGCGGAATCACGACCTGAGCTTTCTCGGGCCAAACCGCGCCGCCATAGCCACGCAAGGTCTGGCCGTTCCAATCGACCAACGGCTGATAGCCGAGTTCCTGTAGCGCCTCCACGAGGTACTGCCCCTCGGTGACGCTCGTCTGCAACTGCTCGAATTTCGACATTGGTTCGCTCCTTCACTCCAATTCGCGCAATGCGCGCTTGCCCGCGCCGACCAGTTCCGCCTTCGCGTCGGCCGAGTACGTTCCCGGCCTTGACGCACTGAGGAACCGGCCCGACGCCTGCCGCCGCAGCGACTCGATCTGATCGGCGGCCGATTTCGCCACCGGCACGATGTAGTTCGCCGATTCCTTCAACGACAATCCCAATCGCCAGGCTTTGCGGACGCACTCTTTGATCTCGGCGCCGGTCCAGCCGTCATCGAATGGTCGCTCCGAATCCGGCACCGGCCACTTGTCCAGGTAGATCCGCCAGATCGCTTCGCGCTCCTCGGCATCCGGGAGGTCGAAGAAGAATGTGCCGAGCGTGAACCGCCGGCGCAACTCGGGCGGCAGGCTGGTGATCGCGTTACACGTCGCGATCCACAGGCTGCGCCCTTGCGAAATGGCGTCCACCACTTGCAGAGCCGCGCGCAGCCGCTCGCCCGATCCGCCGACCAGCGAACTCTGCATCGCGGCCAGATCGAACGCCACCGTCGGAATCCCCGCCGTGCTGCCCGTCGCCTTGGCGACCATCGACTTGGCCGTGCCGGGTGGACCGATGAGAATCGAACCATCCGCGCCGCGATCCTGCATCCACGTGAGCATGGTGCCGGTCATCTCGGTCTTGACCCCGGAGAGATCGGTGCCCGTGCCCGCGAATGCTTTCTCGATTTCGTCCACGAACACGACCACGCGCGGCGCTTCCTTGCCCGCGAGCACTGCTCGCAAGAACTGCTTGATGTTGGCGCAGCCGCCGATATCATCGAACGTCTCGCCGCCGCGCCACACGCTGAGTCCGGGCGTTTGCTGCACGGCCTGACGCTTGCGCTCCCAGAGTTGTTCAATGTCGAGCCCCTTCTTCGAGAGCGACATCGCCAGAACCTGCTCCGCCGGGAACGCCGCGAGCCCCACCAGCGCGTCAACGGCCGCTGAGACCGTTTCCGGGGTCGGCTTCTCTAACTCGGCTGATTCGAACGTCTCCGCGACCAGTGCTTCCAGGTCCGCCGGAGCCGGGAGCGGCTGATCGATGGTCATCACGTCGCCCTGCAGCTCCAGCGGTAAAGCCGAGCCTGGAGGTGTGATCAGGATCAACGTCTGCCCGCCGGCCTTGAAGACATCGCGCAGGTTCCAGACGCCCTGTAGCATGTCGATCTGCTCCCAGAGCCGATGGGGGTTGTGGATGAAGACCACTGCATCCGCGAAGCTGTTGCGCTCCCCAGGGCGCGCCGACTTGTGGAACGCTGCCAGCACATCCGCCGGTCCGAGTGTCTCCGGATGGTCGCCAGCGACATCGCGGACAGCGGCCTTTCCGGCTTCGTTGCGGGCCGTAAGGCCACGCAGAATGTCCCACGCGAGCACGGGCGTCTCGGTCTGCTTCGGGAGACATGCCTCGATCTGCGCCATGGCGCTCATCGGATCGGCCGTGCGAATCGCCACGAGCGGTGTTGCAGCCCGCCGGGCTGCTTTGAACACACGTTGGAAGTCTTCCTTGGTATGAGTCATGAGTTGGACCTTTGACTACAGAGCGCGAAGCGCCGCAACACCGTAGATCACGGCGTTGTAAGCGATGTGCGCGATGGTGGAGGGGACGGTCGAGCCGCTACGCAGCCTGAGCCAACCATAGAGGCAGCCCATGGCGAAAATGCTGGCCACCTGTGTTGGCGTGATGTCCGGCTTGGCCATGTGCCCGAGCGCGAACAGTGCTGCAATCACGGTGAGAGTCACCCACCCAGGCGCCGGACTACGCCATCGGACGAGAAGCGCGCTCAGGAATGCGAACAGGTATCCGCGAAAAATGAGCTCCTCGATCACCGGCCCGAGCGTGATGCCCATCCAGAGGTCGGCGAATGGCGGCAGCGCGTCCACACGGTAGCGCTCGAAGAGTCCTGAGAACGTGAGGGCAGTAACGACAGCGCATCCAGTACCGACGAAATTCCATTTCGGCGCTGTTGGCTCCCACCGCAGGTGCTCAAGGCCGTAGACGGTCAGCTTGCCACGAGCCATCCACAGGGCCCAGAGCGCAACGAGCGTTATCGCGATGCCCGGCATGGTGGATCACAGTCAGCTTGATGAGAGGGATCGGCCAGCTACCAGCGCGGTTAACAGCGCGAGGCAGACCACGCCGTTACGAATCGACTTGTGACTCACACTTACGGCGTTGGTTCTTAGCAGCGTTACACGTTGATTTTGCTCCAGACTCCAAAGCATCATGGCCTTCCTAGCCTCTTCGTCATTGTCTGCCTCATCCTGCGGAGAAAGTGAGAACGATTGCTCTATTTCAAGAGCCTCGATGGCCTTGAGCCCACCGAACACCAGATAGCCGACACCTAACACCAGCAATGCCCAGGCCAGTTTCGCCCCTAACGGGCCTATTGTCGCCTGGAGATCCGGCCTCCCCAGGAAGTTAACGGATCCGAGCAAGACCGCAAAGCCAACCGTTATGGCGGTCAAGTTGGCTTTAGCTTTGTCGTCCACGGATCGACGGCGGTCGGATTCCGCAGAAATATGTCGGCGCAAATCATCGATCGAGAGGCGATGCGTGATAGCACGTTTTGCTTGCAGCTCCGAATCAAACGACTCACGCGAGCTCAGGATCTCTGCTCGGATGCGTCGCCCAGCACGACTGAGGTCAATCGCATCGACGAGAACATGGTGCCCAACCAAAGCCACCAATCGAGTAAGCAATCGTTCAGCGGAACTTCTCACCCGGGCAATGAGGGTCATAACGTCGACGCACCTTCTGTCTGAGAGAGCAGTGTCGCGATCGCTGACGAGATCGGGAAGTTTAGGCGCGCTTGTAGCCACGCCCACTCCCCTGTCGGATTGATCTCCAAGAAGTAGAATTTCCCTTCTGAATGAACCAGATCTATTGCGCCAAACTTCAACCCTAGTTGCCGGGTTACCGCCACGCATTGATCGGAAATATCACGCGGGAGTGAGAACGCTACAAAGTCGGCATCAGTCTTTGCAAGGCGCCAGTCTCCGCCGATGGGTCTTCCTTGCGATGTGATCGCTGCGCCCCATACACCCTCCCCGAGAACTGTGACTCGAAGGTCAAGCTTGTTGACAAAAGCGTGCTGGAGGATCGCCGGAGCCGACCGAAACTCGTGTCCGGACAATCTTTCGCGTTCAACGAGATTTGTGTAGCCGAAGATCTCGGTGTCTTGGTCGCGAACAAGAACCGTATCCACGCCCTTTATGGCAACCATGCCGGAAGGCTCCGCAAGAACCTGCGCGCTTTCCTTGGCGTTCGATATTAGCGTATCGGGCACATTAAATCCCACACTAACGGCGGCCTGAAGCTGAACTGCTTTGTGTTCAGCGCGATAGGTCGAAACAGGGCTGTTAACCCAGAGAGCGTTGTCGAACACCATTAAGGAGCGCAGAAAGCACGCCCACTGCGCTCGCCGAAATTGCACCTCGGGGAGTTGTCCGGCCATGGATGCCTCCCTCAGAAAAGTCGGTTGACGCCAATACACCGCCGACAAGCTTTGGTTGTCAACTTCGAATGCGAACTCTGCTGATTGGCCTCGTAAAGTGGGCCTCAGTGGGTCAAGAGTCAGATCGAACGTCGCCAAGTCTTCGAAATTCAACCGCACGAAGGGACACGACCGTGAGCGGAGCGATGAACATACATAGTCGCATGTAAGGTCGAACCGACTCGCCAAAACGAGGACTCTTGGGACGACAACTGGGACACCAGGCATGAGGTCGTGGCCGGACTAGTGTCCCTTTTGATCTTCCCCGGTTTCAACATCGTTCTTCTTCGATTGTGGAGGATTCGCGTCCGGCCGGTTCACCACTAGAATCCCGCTCGCCTTATCTACCCAACCGCCGAGCACGGCGTCGTACCGGGCATCTACGGGTGAACGATCACGGTCGATGAGGGGGTACCGTTTTGCGAGGGACAGAAGAATATGTTCCATAGGCAACAGGAGGAAAGGCTCAATAGCTATTATTGCAGCGCGCAGCGCTCCCTATCGCACGCGGAGGTGATTGCCTCTTGCTAGCTTCGCCCCTGGTACAGGGCGGCCATCAGCCAGTTCGTTAAGGACGGCTGGTCTGTCGACTTCCCAGTCGCGACTCAACAGCAAATGCCTCAAACGGGATTGGAGTGGGTTGTCGCCAAGGCGGCCCACGATCTCCAGTAGCTCGCTCTTGTTCAACTTCAGGCGAAGCTCCAAAAAGCAGTCCGATATCTGGGACTCATCGTCAATCATCAACGAGGCCATGCTGTTCGCCTGCATCCCGATACTCGACTTCTCGCCTTCCAGCTTCTTCACTCCGCGTGACACCATGAACGCGAGCAGCATGTTCCGCAGCCGCGCGACTCGTCCCTCGGCCGCCTTCTTTCGGGCTGCGAGACGCTCGGCCTCCTTGCCGCAGATCGCGGCGATGGATTCCTGCCAACGCCAGTAACCGGCGATGCGATCGACTTTGCCGCGCCACGCTTCGATGTAGTCGTTGATCTCGTGAATCAATTCCTCAGGGACCGCTCCCGTGGTCTCTTGCGCTTCTTCGGCACGATCCATGAGATCGATCAGCCGGTCGTCGAGGTCGAACAGTGAACGTGGATCACGTGGCTGCCGCTTCGTCAATCTGGATCGAAGGGCCTCGACCAAATCGGCGGCGCGATCCTCGCTCGATTCGCGCAGTGCCGCCAGAAGGCGCTCGGCCAATCCGACCGGCGTCTCCTGCGGCGCAGCCGCGGCAAGTGCTGTAGCCATGGTTTACCTCCTGGGTGTCGTTTTTAGAACAGGCTGAGTTGAACGGGTGGTCCGCTTGGTTGAGTCCACGTCGAGGCCGGTGGTTCAACCGCAGCCACGGGCAGAACAGCTTCGGCCACCGGCGTCAGCGCAGGCACAGACTCCCGCTGAAGTGACTTCCACACCGACGCGGCGGCCTCGCCCACGCCTTGCCGCGTAACCAGTTCGCGGGCCATCGCGGTCAGTACGTCGTCATCGTCTTCCATGGAATGCAGCCCGGCACCGGCCAGTTTGCCCTCCATGGCAAGCGACACCAGCAGCTTCTTGCCCATCAGGCGCAAACACGCTTCCTGGGCAGTCTGCGCATAGGCAAGGAAACCGACGCGAATCGAGTCCTTCTGCCCGATCCGCCAAGATCGGCGGCTCGCCTGACGCAGGACGTAGGTGCTGAAGCCGGTCTCGTAGAACAGGATCGTCTTCGCAAACATCAGGTCGAGCCCAGTCTGCACGAGCTTCGGGTGGCAGATGCAAACCTGCATGCCGTTGCGCAGTTGGCGTTCGTACCAGGCCTCGCGCAGTTCGGGCGCGATGTCTGCAGTGAGTACCTCGGCGCGGATGCCCTCGGTTTGCAGCAATGTCTGCAATCGCCGGGTCACGTCGCGTTTCTGGGTATAGACCGCGTAGACCTGAAGCCTGCGTCCGCGCGCAAGCTCGCTCTTGCACTCGTCAACCAGACGGCGCTCCTTGGCGTAGTGAATCCGCTCGTCGAGAACTTCCGGTTCAGCGATCACGAACCGCTCGCGCTGGCCTTCTTCGTCCGTCCGGAATCCGTACAAAGTTCCCAGCCCGAACGGACGGTCCGGATAAAGCAACAGCGCATTCATTGCCGTGCTGATCACGGAGGCGTTTCCGTGATTCTGGCGCAACGCATCACGGATCTGATCTTCGAGTGATGAGTACGCAGCTTTGAGCGCCGGGTCCATCTCTACCGAGATCACCTCTTCGTGATACGGCGGCAGCGCGTCCGAGATGTCCTCCAGCGACACGAACGCTGCCATGTTCATCAGGTACTTTCCGAACAGCAGCGGCGACGCGCCCGGCCGACGCTTCACAGTGGTCGTGGACCTCGCCTTCGAGCAGGCGTTGTCGGCGGGCTCGATGGTCGTGACCTTCTCCAGGACACCGTAGGCATCGGCGAACTGGCGCAGTCCGGCCTCGCCGTGGTCGAAACCATCCTCTTTCATCGCTTGCGGAGCGACCCGGTAGAGGATGTGGAACAACTCGTCCGCATACCCGCCCAGGAGCGTACCCGTGAGAATGACCGTGCGCTCGCACGCCGAAGCCATCGTGCCCAAGGCGTTGCCCTGTGCCGTGTCGCCGCCCTTCAGCTCGTGAACCTCGTCGGCGATGCCGTAGTCGAAGAAGCTGTCGCCCAGGTAGCGGCCGATGAACTCGATGGGCGCCATCCGGTGGATCTTGTCCCGATCGGCCTGCCACAAAGGACTGAACAACGCCCGGCCGCGATACCCGTTCTCCGGGAATACGGTTTCCGCGAGCTTCACCTTGCGGAGATCCGAGCGCCGAATCTGCTCGTCGCCGATGATGACCGGCTTGCCGGTATCCGGATTGACGAGGCTGCCCAGGAAGGGGCCCGACTTCGGGGCGCGGAATGAATGCCTCCAGAAGTAGCCCAGCTTCGCGCGCTCGCGCGAAACGATGAACACCGTCGGCGCGGCGGCCTGCGCCCTCCACCGGGCTTGCGCGGACCGGTGGCCCTTCGCTAGGCGAAGGTCACTCACAGTGGTCCGGAGGCCTTCGCGTACGACCCGGTCGCCGCGCAACCGAACCTCGTTGACCCCACTGAATCCGTTTGAAGCAACGCCGTTGCGGACTCCGTCGATGATGAACACGCGGACACCAGGCAACGTCAGGAAGCACTCGCGTGCCCACTTCTCCACCAGTTGCGGCGGAACCATGGCGAGCGCGTTGAACATCCGGCTGTCGGCATGCGTGAACACGCTGCCGAGCGAAATGAGAGTCTTGCCCGTGCCGCACTCGGCTACTGCCGCCGCGCACCGAGCCTCCTGCCAGCGCTTGACGATCCCCATGATCGCCACGCGCTGCGCCGGGAAGGGCTGGCGCTTGAGCTGTGCCAACGCCGGCCACGCCGGGTCCGTAGGCAAATGAAGCGGCGGGAATTTTGAGAGTACTTCCGCGCTGAGAGCAGCGCCGTACCGGTCGAGGTAGGCGCCAATCGAATCAAGAGGGGGCATGGCGCCTCCGTTGGTTAGCTGCGTTTAGAGGGTTGCACCTGCCGAGCAAGGCGCCATGGTGATCTGCTGCCTTCGCAGTCCTTGGCTCAGAATCCGCAGCAACCGAAGCTTGGTGCCCTTCACCGCGACTGCATGACAGTTGATCCGGAGTAGGGGCTCAATCAGTTCCCGTTTGTCGAGTTCCTTGCGGAACCACTCAGCCCATTCTGGCAGCACGGGTAAGCCGAAGCGTACCGCGAGGCGATGCAACACGAACTCCGGTGCGCCGTCGTACAGGATCGTTCGCCTAGCCTCCGCGTTCGCCCCCAAGGTGGTCTCCGCCAGCGCGGTCGAAATGAGGATGGCGTGGCGCACCGGCCGTTTGCGCTCGGGAATCTGGAGGGAGGCGCGAAAGACTGTCGGCTTCTCGCCGAGCGTGCCGATGAACTGCCGACCCTGCCATTCTACTTGGAAGCGCAAACCTTCCTGTGCTGCGGCGATCACGGCGCCGATTTCCTGGTCGCCTCCAAAGACGGATACAAGGTGGAAGGCTGCCTCGCCGCGCTCGGGCGGGACCTCCGCGATTAGTCGTTCGAGGTGGACTGCCACCTCGGTGATCGTGTCGCGGGTTTGTTTGATGAATTTGAGCCTACCCATTCGAACGTGTGCGTTTTGCATACCTACGATCTCCTATCCTTGGAGGACGGTCGGAACTGACACGTTGAACACAGCCTGGCTCCACCCTTCGCGCGTTTTGCTGAGTCTCCCACCGTTCCGTCCATCTGGCTCCAAGTGCATTGTGGGAAGCACGGAATGGAAGGCTACCGAAGCCGTCTACATGATCGCCGAAAGCGGTCGTCTACAGTCAGGAGCCTTGGTTGCTGCCCTGCGGGTTGGCGCCGACGCCGCCCTGACCCTCCGTTAGTGATCTCGGCATTCTGATCGCCATATGCTGCGAGACAGTGATTCCCGCAGCGGGACCGTATTCGGTGAACGGCTGGAGTTCCCTGAAAAAGTTCACAAGAGTCTTGGTCACATTTCGCCATCTGCTCTCCGCGACGGCTGAGGTGTCGCCCCAACCGCTCACCCACAGCAGGCAGACGGTCGCATTGGTCTCGTCATACTTGGCCCCGTAGTTCCACTCAAACAAGGTCATGAAGTATGCAGATTGAATAACGAAGAACAGCTCCGTTCCGTGGGCGTCGACCTTGAGTTTCTCGTATATGAGCTGGTAGTTCTGAGGAATGTTCTGAGCTAGATACCAGAACGAGAACGTCACATAGGACGTGCACCAGCAGCGCGCTGCGCGTGACTCTTCGGAGAGGGGGAACTTGCCTCCGGGCTCTCGGGGCGGCGCCAATCCGAAAGCACTCCCGTGCGTCATAAAGGGTCCTCTGTTCAAGACGCTGACAAGTTCGGCGAGGCCGGGCCGTCCTCGAAGCTCAGGAATTGTCTGAATGGCGCTTGGGTGAATGCGCAGATCGATGTGTTTCGTTGGCTGGCCTGAGTTTTCCGCCTCATATGGCAGATCGTAGACTCTTCGAACTTCTATCAGCCTCTTCATGCTCTTCAATACATAGCGTATCAGTGGCTCTCGTAACGGGAAAACATAAATACTGAAGTTTCTTCGGTTCGACACCGGCCTGAACCACGCTGCTCAGTTCGGCCGCAGCCCCAAGCGGGTTCGTTCAGAGTAGCAAAGTGTGCCGAATGCTTTGGACTCACCAACGAGTGGCAAAAATCGGCACTGTCTAACCAAGTGGACGCCCGCTCGGCCTCGTCCGGCGCCAGCTAAAGTTGCACCGTCCCATTTGTTTCATGACTCAATTTCTCGGCCTGGGCCCTTTCCGAGAGCAGCACATACCTTCCCGTCGCAAAAAGCAGCGTGAGCCGCTGCGAAAAGCGCTGCCGCTCGCGGACCAGCGTCTCGCCGTTCTCACCTTCTTCCTCCGTTCGGTCCACGACCTTCACCGACTCCCAATACGACAGGTGCCGCTCATCGCCTTCGCCCAAGCAGCCATTCAGGCATCCACTGACCGTCAGCAGCGAGAGATGGCCCGGATGCAAAGGCGTCAGCGGGTGGCCCACGAATTCCGTCTTGGGGGCATGCGTGATGCGCTTCGCCTGCCGCCAGGCGGGCGATTGCTCCAGCAGGTCCTCGATCAGATCCAGCGGCAAGCCTCGGTACTCGATCCGGGCTGCCTCGCCCGCCGGCACGGAGTAGCACCGATCGGGTTCGTCCGGCAGCGCCGGAATCTGCTCATAGCGGCGGGTCAGATCCGCCAGGATCCGGTGGCCCTGGCTCACGGCGGCGTCGCTCATACGTTCGCGCTCGCTGCGTGTTCGGCGAATCCCGAAGACGACCACCTGCTTATAGGCCTGCGATTCCGGCTCCGTGAGCCGGTAGATCGCCTTGTCGCGAAACTGGAGTGTCAACGTCTGCCGGCAGTCCGCGACGCGATCAAAGGGCAGAACGAACACCAGAATGCCGCTGGGCTTCAGCCAGCGGGCGAACTCATCGATGAAGATGCGTTCGAAGCGCTGGTTGCGGCCTTCGCCAATCTCATGCTGATACGGCGGATTGAGGTACAGAAGGGAGAACGATTCAACCGGGGCCTTGGCGTTCATCGCGTCGCCCTGAATCACTTCGTCCAGAACTCCGCGCGCCTCAGCTGCACGGAATGAATCCAGTTCGATGCCGTAACGGCGAACGCCGGTGCCGTCGGTAACCGTCGCCAGCGCCGCGCCCGTTCCCGCGCACGGGTCGAGCACACTCGTCGGCGCATCCGGGAAGCGCAGGAAGTTCCGGATTCGCGCGGCCTCGGGTTGCGCGAGTGGGTAGTAGCCTAGCTTCAGAACGGCGGCGGCCCTCACCCGCGCACCTCAGCAGGGATCGGCTGGGCCTTGCCAGTCCGATGCGTGAAGAAGAGGTCGTGAATGCGCCGCAACTCACGCCGCAGGCACTCCATCACTTCCGCTGAGTCTGGGTTGGCCACAACCCACAGCGCTGCCGAGCGATCAGCCAGGCCATTTCGGTCGCCGTTCTCGATCAAGTCGCGGCAGGTATCACACGCCGCCCACGAGCCTTCGCTGGTTGAAAGGATCGCGCCGATTTGCAGGGCGACGAAATCCGTGGCGGGATACGACCATCTGGGGTCCAACTCGGAGCAGAAATCACACTTCGCCTGTTCGCTCATGTTTCACCTCGTTGCTGTGGTTTCAAGCGGCCTGGGAAGGTCGCTTGGTCTCACCCGTGGAACGATCAGCTTCCGTTTCAGCCATGCGCGCCCCGCCGCTCCAATCCAGGACCAGCAGTCGGCCGCATTCGCAAGTGAAGCTGCCTTCCTGCTCGACGCGGTAGCTCTTGCCGCACGGGCATGAAAATTCGAAGTAGGAATGGTCGGCCATGGAAGGCCTCCGGGATCAACGCTCCGTCGCGCCGACCGGCTCCACTTCGTCGGACTCTTCAATCACCACGCGCTTCTTCTTCGGCGGAGCGGGCGCGTACTTCCGGTAGATCGGCCAGAGCAGAATGGTCCCCGTGACCGAGCCGACCAGGACGCCGAGTTCGTTGGTCCGGCCCGAGAATGCGGCTGCCAGGAAGAGCAGCAGGCAGACCTTTCGCGCAAATTCCATAGACTCCTCGCTTTCTGCTTATGACGCGATCGAAACAACCTGAGGTTCGTTTGGCGTCGTCGCGATCAGGCCGTGGTTGTGACGGCAGTTCGTGCAGTTCGCTCCGGCGACGACGAACTGAACCGCTTGCCGGAACTCCGCTGGAATCGGGCGAATTTCGCCGCCGCGCGTGAAGAACTCGGGTGAGAGCCCCTGCTTCAACAACTCGGCCGGCAGGTGGCCGTCGATGCCATGAAACACGATCTGCGAATCCACCCTCGGGCGCCGTCCAGCTTCCGCCTTGCCAAGCTGGTGTTTCACGACCAGCACCTGGTAGGTCTCATCCACGCGCGCAACTTCCACGCTGGCCAACTCCTGGGCGACCACGACGGCATGGGCTCCGTTGCCACCAACGCGATCCAGCTTCTGAAGCCATGCAATCTGCTTCCCGTCCGCTGAGAAGAAAGAGATGTACCGGCCGATGTCGCGGCTCGCGCCGCCGCTCTCGACGCAGCGTAAGATCCAGCGGTCCGCTTGCGCCTGCCGCTCGACCGTCACCCAGGTCTGGCAGTAGATCCCCGCCGAGTCCAACCGCCGCAGCATCGCCTTCGGCAAAACGAGTCTCGTCAGTTCCTGTGCCATTGCCGCCTCTCCTCTGGGCCGGTGTACCGGATGGGAGCGCCCAACGCTGCGCGAATCTGTTCCTTGGTGCATCCCGCCCAGCAGATGTACTTCTGCGGTTCCTCAACGGAGATCGCAAGGTTGTCACGCCCGCGGTCCCGACCGCCCGCCGCACAACTCGGACATTGGGTGATCCAGTTCCGGCCGACCTTTCGCGTCGGCCGTGCATCCAAGTGATCAAGGATCAGGAAGGCCCGGCCGTCGCCATATCGAATGATCTCGGCAGGCTTGGACGGTTCATCGAACTTGAGGCCCTGAATGAGGTCCTTCAGTTGCGCCTCGGTCACGCGCCGCAGGTTTCGCAAGTACGCCATCTGCGCGTCGAGCGAGTACGCCGCCCCGTAGAACCAGAACCGACGATTCACGGCTTGGTGAATTCCGAGCGGCGCCCTGATCGCGTTCCCGAACTGACCGTCTTCCAACCGGTCCTGTTTGGGGAACAATTCGATTCCATCATCGGCGCCCGCCTTCACGTTCACTGACAACTTCCCAGCCAGGTGCCGGATGTACACCCGCGCGTGCCGAGCCAGAACCGGTTCGGCGAAGAGGATCCACAGATGCCCGCCGCGGCGGCTTTGTTCGAGCGCCGCCTGCACGCCATCCTGTTGGAGTTCGTACTGCAACTTGAGCAGATCGGCGAGCGCGTGCCGGTAGTCGGCGTCAATCGCCATCCACTTCACACGCTGCGTGGCGGGATTTATGGCGTAGATGCCGAGGGTCATCTCGCCCGCCAAGTGCCGCTGGATTTCGCGGAAGTCGGGCGAGAGCTCACCGCCGTCCTTCGGACGGAAGTAGTAGTGCCGGCCCGACTCCGGGTGCGGCCGGTCCGACTGCCGGGTGTAGGCGCGGCGATTCACGAACCACCGCGCGTACTCCCCGGCCATGTCCAACGTTGCCGTCAACAACTCGGCCATACCAGTTCCTTACACCCGTTCCGGGTTTTCTCAAAACGAGTTGTGGCTAGTGCACCGCTGGGCCCAGCCGCGACGGGTTCTCCGCCAGATCGAGCAGCCGGAAGTCTTTGATTTTCTGACGCATGTCCGCGAGGGCATAGCCGCCGAACACGCCGTCGGGAAGCGTAAGCAGCCAGAAGCTGCCCTTCCGCCGGTCATATATATAGAACTCGCCCGAGCGCGCATCGCCGGGCGCCATCACGAAAAGCAGTGCGCCCCGGGCGTATTCCACCCAGTGCGCGACCACGCCTTCGCCGAGTTTCAGGAACCCGGCGACGATTTCTGTGATGTCCCGTTCGGGACGCGTGCCGAGGTCCGTGGTCGAAACCACGGGCCGGGCGTCGATTGCGATTGGAGTCATGGCGTTTTCCTTTCTGTTTCGATGGATCGATCAAATGAGGATGTAGTACCGCAGGTGCTTTGAGGGGCAGCCCAGCCTCCCTGGCTTGCAACTAGCAACCGCAGCTAGAATGGGGACAGGAGTGCATATGGAAGTCAACTTGCCAGCCGACTTGACGCAGCAACTGCAGACCGAAGTTGCGGCGGGCCGCTATCCCAGCGCCAGCACGCTGATCGAGCAGGCTCTCCGCCGCTTCTTGACGGAGCAGCAACGTGGCTCGGACAGGCTGGAAGCACTGCGCCGTATTGGTCAAGCCGTGGATGACGCGGGGCTCTATGAGCGCGTCATTTTGCCTGACCACCAATGACGGGTCCGCCGCCGGTGCTCCTCGACGCATGCGTCTTGGTCAACTTCTCACTCTGTGACACATTGCTGCGCCTGGCGGAGCCGCCACGGCTATACGAGCCCAGGTGGAGCCAGCAAATCATCGCCGAAACCACTCGCGCACTCGAAGCCAAGCTGAACTGGCCCGCAATTTGGTGGTGCACTTCGAATCCGAGTTGCGCGCACATTTCGTGGACGCCTGGGTCGAGGGCTACAACCATCTGATTGCCTCAGTGGGCAACGACCCGAAGGACCGGCATGTCCTTGCAGCCGCGGTACATTCGAACACGCCAGTGATCGTCACCTTCAACCTGCGCCACTTCCGAGAGGAGCATCTGCTTCCGTGGGGCATCACTGCTGTGCACCCGGACCGGTTTCTGGTCTCTTTGCATGCGCAGGAACCAGAGCTTGTCCGCGAGAAAGTGCAGCAGCAAGCCGAGGACCGGCACCGTTCGTTGATTCAACTCGGTGAGATTCTTCGAACAACAGTGCCCGAATTCGCGCGCGTTATCTCTGCGCTCCGGACATGAGTGCCGCCGTCGCCGCCTCCACCGTGGCGATGTCGGCAGCCTTGAGGTCGCGAAGCCGTTCGAGACTGAGGCTTCCCCCTGATGCTTCCTTCACAACGTCCGCGAGTCTCTGGCGCTGTTTGTCCGCCACTTGCCGAGCGGCCTGCAAAAGCCGACCGCGCGCCTCTTCGATAGACGCGGACTGAGTGCCCTCCACGTCGGCTTCCTGCTCAACTCGCGTGAGCAATGACTTGAGCACTTCGCGGTCCGGGATGTCGTCCGCTGATTCACTCGCCAGTCCGATCTCCTGGCAAATTGCGGCGTACCGCGCTTCACCGATCTTGGCCGCCGCATTATGAAGCCGCACGACGCCGCGCCCGATGTCGGTCAGTTTGTCTATCACGATGGTCAGCTTGGCGAAGCCCAGCTTCTCTGGCTCCGCGACGCCACCATACTTCTGGAGCGTGGCTTTTGCCAAACCGAAGCCGACCAATTCGCACAGCCGCTTCACTTCGGCCAGCGTCTCATCGCGGACAACACCCTTCCGTTGTTGGGTGGCCTGTTCGCGGGCCGGCGCAGGTTTCGGGCGCAGGCTCGTTGGCAGTGCCCACTCTGGTAAACCGGGGGTGCGAACGGGACGGTTGTATTGGTCCAAGTCCTCCCACACCTTGTCGAGATCGTACAGATATCGACCGAGTCCGAAGCAGGCACAAGCGCGCTTGAACGCCTGCGCCTCTGCGCGCGTGGCCGAGTTCTCGTCGTCGGCCCATTCCTCGCCGACTCCGGTGTGTGAACCGAGCCCGTGAATGGTGACGGTCGAGACGACGACCACCTTGGCGCAAATCGAACTCTGCTTTTCTCCTTTGGCTCCGCGCGTCACCCGCTCGAAGTTCTGCGCGACCTGCACGTTGTACGTGCGCGTCCAACCCCACTCCCCGAACACATCGTTCAGCCGGTCCGTGTACGCACGCTGGTCGGCGTACGCGACCAACTGTCCGCGCCGCACAGGGCCATTCTTCGACTGCTGCGTCGACGTCGCGGTGACGCGCCAGCGGATCTCGCTGGGGTCGAACGGTTCGAGCAGTTGCTTCCGGATCTCCTCTACGCGCGCGGTTGTCGCGACATCTACCCGCTCTGTGCCTTCCAGTTTTGGCACCGTCGCGATAGGCGGCACCGGTTGTTCGTGCATCACTGCACCGTTGACATAGGACATGTCTACTTCTCCTTTCGCTCTTTCTCGGCTTGCGTACATTCGTTGCCCATCCACGCAGCACTCGAATCAGCGGCTCGTGCCTTCCGAGCGCTGCCGCCATCCAATGCGGATGAGAACTTCGGATACTGGTTGTGTCGAGCCACAATTCCCAATGCCTGATCTGGATCCAGAACATGTCAAGGATGTTTTTCAATGGAGCAAGACGAGGACGGTTACCCGCCGTACGCCGTAGAGAACCTCTGGGCGCTTCGGCGCGCGGACGGTTTCGAGCTAGACAACGTTCCGTGGTACGCCAAGCGTGTTGCCAGCGGTGACTTGATCAACGCTCAGCCCGACGCGGACGGTCGCCTTGTGTTTTCCTCGGTCATCCGCCGCGGCGGCAACAGCACGCTTCGGGGTTGGCTCGCCGACGCCGTCGACTTGTCAACAACTTCGCGACACACTTGCTCAACTTGGCGTGACGTCCGAAATGAACGGAACGCGGTTCCTCTCTGTCGATGTACCGGCTTCAGCAATCACGGCCGTTTGGGCACATCTTGAAGAGGGCGAAGCCGCCGGGCGGTGGGAATTTGAGGTTGGTCACCTGGATCAGGCTCAGCCGTAAACTCGGTACTCCACAGGCCCGCCTTCGCGCTTCAACTCACACACGCGCTCGCGGAAGCTGCCGTCGTAGTCGCATACCTGGCCGCCGAAGAAACGCACGTGCGTGTACCCGAGTTCGCGCAGCCGCGGCTTCAACCAGGACTCCTCAAAGAAACTGCACCACGAACCTTCGTACGCCCGATAATCCACCAGTTCATCCAAGTCGCGCCGTTGCCGCCCACGGTCGACGCTTTGCTTCGTCATGAACATCTCGCAATCCCCTTTCTTCTCACATCACTTCGATCCACTCCGCCGGCACACACCACCCACATGCGCGTGCCCACGCTCCAAGCTCACTTTTCACCGGAACCTCCACTCCACACACCGGATGTCAAGGCGGAACGCGTTGATGAAACGCGAGTTAGGTAGGGGTCAGCAGCGTCAATAGGGAGGCAATAGGGAAACAAAGCGACAACAGGCGGGGATAGTCAGGAAAGGAGGTCGGCCATGTGCACCGTACGTTCCGCTCGAGTGTCGTTGAGCGGCGCCTTGGCAGGATCTGCCGCGAACTCGCGTGCAACCGTCACGTACACCTTGTGCATCGCATTGCGGAAACCATGGGCAACAAACTCCGCCAATTGCGGTGTCGGTGTCGCATAGACGACGGCATTGACGCGCCGCTCCCGCGCCAACTCTTGCGCAATGCGCTCGTAATCCTGAGTCCGCTTGGGCGAACGCTCGTACTCGAACGCCACCGCCGCCGAACGGCCGTCGGCGCGGAACGTGACGATCGCGTCATAGTCCTTCACGTACCCGCGCGCCGTGTAGTTGTTGTCGGCGCGAATCTCCGGCTCAAAATGCCACGAGCCGAACAACGGGCAGCGCTGCACCTGCAAATAGATCTCGAACAGTTCGACATCGTGGCGCACCTGATTGCGTCGGCTCCCGTGCGTGGACCGAGTCCCAACTTCCACAATGCGACCACCGCGCGTGGCGAGCACAGCTTCCCCCTCGCGTGACAGCGAAAGCACCGGCGTGTCAAGGTCGGCAACCGGCGCACAAACGACGTAGCCCTTTTCCGCCAAGGTGCGCATCCTGCGGCTGAACGTGTCCCAGAGAGTCTTCTCCATACGCACGATGCCTGGCGCAAGCGGTGTGCTGCTGGGCGCGGATGTTCCGGCAATCCGGTACAACGCGCGGAAGACTTGGCGAACCGTCACGTGTCCGGCGTGGTAAACGGTGCGCAAAGCAGGAATGTCCAGCCGCTCCGACAGTACGACGGATCCCTTCAGGTATCGCATCCCGTTACCCTGCGATCTTCCATTCGCCGCTTGGCGTCAGGACCGCCAAGCCGGTCGAGCCGCGGACCCAACCGAACGCCGGCAGAAGCAACAGCACTTCTTGTTCGCTGGCGCATTGGGAGAACGACAGCAGCTGTGTCGTGTCTGCGTCCCAACTGTCCGGGCTCAGTTTGCCAACAAAGTCCTTGCTCAACGCAACCAGATAGCGATCCGGCCGCGAGCAATTCTTCGTCGGGCGTTGCAGGTGAAGAGTGCGCGCTCCGTTGTGCATGGACACGTCCGAGGAAATCCACGCCGTCGAGCCGCGCCCACGATTAGCGGACAACCGCTGCGCTTCGGGAGCCGACAAGCGCACCAAGCCGTATGCCAGCGCTCGCGATCGAAGCACGCCATTCACCGATACCCCGGTTGTGTTCCAAACCGTTCGGGGATTGTGCCGACTTCTAAGCCACAGGGAACCGAGTGACACCACTTGCACGATCATGATCCGTTCCTCTTCGGCTTGTTCGCCAATTGCGCCTCAGCCCGGGCCAGGCGAGCCGCGAGTTCGGCATTCGGCTTGGCGGCCGATCGCTGTTGGAGATCGTCTTCCAGGCGGCGAATGCGCTCACCGACTTTGGCGTACTCGGCTTCGCGCTCTTCGAGCTTCGCCGTCAGCCGGGCGATTTCCGTTCGTGACGCGGCTAGCTCCGCCTCGACCTCATCAAACGTGCGGCCGTTGTCGGAGACGGCCGCGCCGCCCAAGCCGTCGGTCACTCGATTGCAAAGCTCCATGTGGCGATTGTGAGCCGCAACCGCTTCGAGTGTCCGCTGCTCGGCGAGTGTCCGCGCGTTGATCGCATCGGCCAAACACTCGGCGGCGACCCACTTCACCTGACACAGCTTGTCCCACCAGAGCCAGCAGATCGTGAGCAGCACGATGATCAACGCCAATTGAAAGGCGCACAATCGGAAGTACGGATTGTCGACGGACTCCTCGGACAGGACAGTCAGCCGTTGATTGAATTCATCACCCCACCGGATCTGCCGAGGATTTAGAACGCGAAGGTAGAAGCTGAAGATCGACTCCCGTTGCTCAGCGCGATTCAACGGAATTGGACGATACGGCTGCTTGGGATCAACGCCAACGTACCCCGTGCCGCTCGGCACGACATTTGGCGCGGGTTGCTGTTTCCTCGATTCTCCTTTCGGGGCCGGTTGCTGTGCAGCCACGTTTCCCCAAGTGAAGAGAACGGTCATGACCACGCAGGGAACGAGCGAGCAGTTGTTGCTCATGGTGTTCCTCTACCTCCGCC
The DNA here is from genome assembly GCA_019748195.1 of Bryobacteraceae bacterium. Classification (GTDB taxonomy): domain Bacteria; phylum Acidobacteriota; class Terriglobia; order Bryobacterales; family Bryobacteraceae; genus JAIEPW01. The sequence goes on along the minus strand of JAIEPW010000014.1, from coordinate 13,332 downwards.
TCGCAATCGAGATCGTCGCTGCGAGCTTTGAGTCTTTGAATCGCAAGTTGGCGCCGCGCTCATCCGCACGGCTACCGATCAGGTTCGGAAAGAGGCGCGGCTCGAACAGCGGGACGCGGACATCGGCGGGCGGGCGAACATGTAGCCGGCCGTGTAGTGTGCCCTGGACCGGGTCCGTCATAAGGATTTCCATCTTGCCCTTGCCCAGATTCTTGATGTGGTGATCGAGCGCGCGGTACTCGAGTTGTTCGCGTTCGCTGGCACCCATCGCCTTCTGGTAGCTCTCGAATCCCAGAAAGTCTTTGCGCCAGAGTTGGTGCGTGCGCTTCTGCACCGGCACCTGCGATGAAGCCTGCTTGAAGTACTTGGCCGTTTCCTCGTCCCTTGTCTGAAGCAACATGGTGGTGCCGGGCGCCGAGGACACGTCCTGCAAGAAGCCTTTGCCGACCTGAAGCAATTGCGGCAACGACTGCATCGAGAACATGAACGCCGTGTTGGTCCCGCGCGCCGTGTTCAGGATCTGCGCGAAATTGCGGTAGCCGAATGGCGCGAATTCGTCCATCACCACGGAGAACAGCGGTCGGTTCTTGCGCCGGCGTTCGGTCTCCGACTCGTAGCGCTTGCCGACCACGAGTTGCAGGTTCTGTAACATCATCTTGCCCAGCGCGCGAACCGGCGCCGTGTTCTTGTTGATGTTCAGACTGACAAACAGGATCAGTTCCTGATCGATCACGTCGTCGAGCGACAGCAGGTTGTCGTAGGAGCCCGTGATCACGCTCAATTCGTCATCGAGAAACGTCATGCACTCGTTCAGCAGGCCCTGAATCTTCGGCACGCGGTCGCGGTCGTGGAAGGACTGGAAGAGGTTTTTCGCTGACATCTCGAAGTTCAGCCGCCGTTGGGACGAGATGTCCGGATCGCGCGAGATCCGCGCCCGTGCGATCGCCACCTGCTCTTCAATCACGCCGGAGTCGAGCGCCATCACCATCACGTCATAGAAGTTGAACCGCTTGCCCGTGTAGTGCAGCACGCGCACGATGTCGGATAGGTAGTTCAACTGGTGCTTTGCGAAGAACTCGTCATGCAGATCGAATGAGCCGAAGATCATCGACACTTGCGCCATGTAGTTGTCGTCCTCGGTGGCGAACGGGTTGTACTGAACCGACAAGTCCGGCCGCGACGGATTCAGCAGTCGCAGGTCGGCCATGCGACCTGCGCGGTGAATGTATGGCAGCAGGGAGTGGAAGAACTCCAAATCGCCCTTGCCGTCGAAGATCAGCATCGGGATGCGGTGACGTTCGCCTTCCGGTCCAACCTGGCGCATCAGATCCTGGCTGATGATGTTCCGCAGAAGTGTTGTCTTGCCGGATCCGGTCTGGCCGAGCACCACAGCCTGCATGACGCGTGTCTCGTCCCCCCACTTCCAAGGCTTGCCGTGCACATCGTAGCCGAGCACCACGCTCTTCTCCCCCCACGCACGCTCGACGATCTGTCGCTCGCCGCGAGTGGGAACGGTCGGCAACTGGTTCGGCCAAGCCTGCTCTCGGGCCGTCTTGGCATGCGTGAGTTGGTAGACGACAAGATAGGCGATCAGCCCGAGCCAGATGAGCCACATGGTGATCTCGGCGATTTGCCAGTCGTAGAGGTACCAGGCATATTTCGCGATTAGCACTAGCACGAAGTACGCGCTGAGGATCAGGAGCCAAACGAGAAGAGCGGGGTTCTCTTCGATCAGGGAAGGGCGATATTTGGGATTGGGATCGTAGTCCATAGCTGCCTCCGTGGTGCAGCATCCTGGACCTCAGCGCCAATGGAAGAAGTACACGATTAGCAGTCCGAGTAGCAGAATCCCAACAGTAGCGACCAGCCACTTCTTGGCGCGACGCGCTTGGGACTGGAATGGGTTCCGTGGCTCCAGCGCGACATCGCCAATCATGTTGCGAAAACCCATGTGATGGCGATTCCGAAGCAACTGCTCGAACTCGGCGTGCACCTGTTCCGGTGTGACGCGGGCCGGATGCTGCGATGGATCATCAACGGGCGTCGCCGGCATCGGCAACCTCCCGTCTGCCGCCGTTCGGAAGAATGAGGAGTGCGGCGACCGGGCCCTTGGCATCAGCGGCGAAGTCCAGTTTCAGAGCGGAAGTGGCCTCCGCCGTTGCGAAGGGCTGCTCGATGGCAATCCAGCCGAAGCCGCGGCCACCGGGTGGGACAAACGCACTGTGATCCGCGTCAATGATTGCCAGTTCTCTCGACGCCTCCGCTTTGAGAGACCGCTGTGCCTTCTCTCCGAGTTGCTGTTCGGCTAGGGGAACCAGGGACAACGGTGACCGGACGCCGCGTAGGAACCACGCGCTTGGCCGTGCCAGTTGGTACCCAGCGGCGGACTGGTTGTGCACCGCGTACCGGACGTACAGCTTGTCGGCTTGGCGATACAGGTCGCGCAATGTCACTTCCACTCGGCCCGCCGTCTCCCGCTCGCCGTGAACGGTGATCGGTGTCGCCTTGGTGAGCATCTCCTGGGGCAACGGGACAGTTTTTTCAGCAGTCTCGGCCGAAACTGGCGGAACGGAGTGGGAAACAGCCGTCGGTGTTTGGTCGATGGCGAAGTGCATCTGGGCGACGTTGGCTGCGGGCAGTAACTCGTAGGCATAGCGGCCCGCACTGGTCCAGATGAAGAGGTTGGTCTGAGCGCCGTCCTCGGTGGGCTTGATGAACACCTTGTTCTCGCGCCGCTCGACGGTGAAGGCGCCGGTGTTTCCGACGGCGACCATCGTGACCGGATCGGCGACCTCAATCACCGTCAGGTGATCCTTCGCCGTCTCCACGCGAATGACCTTCTTGTTATCCAGCGGCTGCGTTTCGAGCTTCTGCGCGATCGCCGCTGACGCCGCTACAGCGGCCAGTATGAGAGTTCGCATTGCTGTCGCTCCTTCTTCTGTGCCGGAAGGGCCAGAGCTCACGGGGAGCCCTGGCCGCATCCAGCGTCGTAACGGCTACTGCTTCACCTGCGGAACCTGCTTGGTGGGAAGCACGACCTTTCCGTTTCGCGCTTCGCCCGCACCCGCTTCGAACGGGAACGGATGAACCCATTGCACACGCCCGCCGTCGTAGACCACCTTGCCATCCTGCGTCACCGCCATCAGGAAGGTCATCTTGGTGTAGCTTTCGCCGGTCTCGGTTGTTACGTTTTCAACGAGGAATACCCGGCCTTCCTCATCGACTTCCACTTCGCCGTCGCGAACCTTTGGAGCCGCCAGTTGCACTGGTCGACCGCCAGTCCGCTCGACGATTGCTTTCAATAGTTCGTTCGGAAACGCATAGAACGGCAGAGCGCCGGATGACTGGTCGCTCTTGGTGCTACAGACCACCGTGTACAGGGCCTGGAGCCATCCCATGCGGTTCTCGTCTTTGCGTGCCGCCCACGTGCGCACAAGCCAGATCAGTGCCCGGATTTCCTCCTGCCATTGCTGCTCATACGACGAGAGCGCCGCCCGCGCCTGACACAGGACATGCAGCGCCTTCGGCTTCTGGTCACGATCCTCCTTGACGGATTCGAAGGCGGCCTCGGCCTTTTGCACTGAGTCCTGCAACAACTTCTTCTTTTCGATGCCGGCCATGAGCGTCAGTGCCCAGGCGCGATTCAGCCTGCGGCACTCCTCGACCATCTCCTCGGTAAACTCGTACCCTTGGACAAGGCCTCGGAACTGCCCAACCGGCATGCGATTGGCGAAGAAGTCAGTCAGCTCTTTGCGGACCAGGTTGTACATCGAGCCGATGCGGTCGGTGGGCGGGCATTCGAAGTTCTCGGGCAAGTCCTTGACAGACCGCACCCGCTTCGCCCGCAACCACTGCGCCGCTGGACTCTGTTTGATCTGCTCGCGGATCGAGCGGATCTTCTCCTGGTCAGGTGTTACGCCGTGTTTCAGTTGATCCAGGGCAAGCTGAAGTTGCTCGACCAGTTCGCGATGGAGGTCTTCCCGCCCGGCCGCAGTGCATTGAGTCATCAAATCGGTAATCGAGCCGATCTGGTTGCCCATCGCACCGACAGCCACCTGCGGAAGGTTCCACCACGGTGAACGAGCCTTCTTCGCCTTGGTCTTTTCGATCGCGCCTGTGCCCCGGTAGTTGAAGCGATGGTCCACAAAACGCGGGAACCGGTCGCCTTCCACCACGCAGACGAAATCGAAGTCGTAGTCGCCGCCATTCTTCGCCGCAGTTTTCGAGTGGAGCGTGAACGTGCCTTCCAACTCGATCTGCTCAGCCGCAACTCGCGATGCCACACTGTCCGAAGCCGGGCAGCCTTGACGATCGAGTTCGCAACGGATCAGGTCCCGCAGTTCAGCCGGGGCGATCTTTGTGTAAGGGAGCAGGTCCTCTTTCATGCGCACCGGATACCGCACTACCAATCCTCGGCTGGTGGCCAGGGCGTTGATAGATCGGTCCTGCGGCATCCAGTCGGACCCGGAGTAGACTTTGCCGTCGTGCAGCATCAGGTAGCCGTCGTCAGCCAACGCAAACGCTGGCATCTCGAATCCACCGGCGGTGCACACTTTGAACGCCCATCGCGCAAGGGTTCGCTCCAACTGGCTGTTGACCCAGGGGTGCTGAACCATGTAGCCAGTGGGGTCAGCTTTGAGCACCGCTTCGAGAACCGTCCGCTCAACCGAGGTTGCCTGTTCGTCTTCGGCGGGAATGTCGTCGACCAGCGGCTGCTGTGTCTCCGATATCCCGAGAAGTTCAAACAACCCGGTGAAGTCGCGGTCTTCGAGGAATGCCTTCAGCTTGGCGGTTTCGCGGAGGGCGTGCGGCTTGATTTCGAGTTCGAACGAGTCTTCCGGGGCGTGTTGGACCACGGTGTAGCTCGACTCGAAATTCAGGGGCCGCGAATAGTCGCGAATTCCAAGGATCATTTCGCCGGCAAACGTGCGTGCTTCGCCAGTGAGCCAAGTGATGAGCTTGCTGGGACCCTTGTATTCGGGCTTGACGGAGGATACGGGCACGATCACATCGGTGTCGAGGGCATCCGCCACATCGTCCGGCATGACCTTGAACGATCCTTTGGCTTGGGTATTGGAGAACGCGAGGCGGAACTGGTAAAAGCGGCCATCGGGCAGGCTGAGCTTGTCGAAGATCGACTTGCGCAACCAGCCTCGGCAGTCGTTTGTTCCCAGTTCGTGATCGGGCACCACAGTGACGCGACCAATGGGAATCTGCATTCTCACCGCGCACGGCGAGACCAGAATCCCGAAGTACGTCACGGCGGCTTGCGGCCAGTCGGAGAAGCGCGCGGCAAGCGGACGCTCGAAGCGAGAGTCCACCGCGTAGTACTTCCCGTTCTTTGCTGATCCCGATGCGCCAATCAGCCGGTAGTCGGTGCCATCCACGTTGAAGCGCGAGAGAGCACTCTCCACGCGTGCCCGTTCCACTTGGTCGAGCGGTTCGGGCGTGACAGTCACAGATGCGACACGAATGCCGGGGCAGAGAGCCTCCAGCAGCGTGTTCTGCAACTGCGCCTGTGGGCTGACGTTCGGCATCTTGCGTTCGATCTTTCCTTCCTTCGTGACCTGCAGGTTGATGACTGCGAGGCCGTTGGTTCTTGTTAAGGATGGTTGGGTGTTCATGGTTTCTCCTGAAGACGGCTGTTGGGGTTGGCAACAAGCCGACGGCACGGAGAGCCCATAGGTCCCCACGCTTAGCCTGCTGCCGAAACACTGAAGTCTCGGGTCAGGCCTCGTGATGGGAGACCGCCCTATTCCGTTGTCTTGCCTGCTTTGCGGGCAGGTTTGCGATCAGCGCTGTTTCAAGGCGATGAACGCGAATTCCCACGCGAGTCGTGGGCGCCTTCTACTCAACTTTCGTTGGTGGTAGAAACCCGTGAACTGGAATCCGGCGGCGCAAGTTCCTTGACGAGCGTCACGCTGGATCCTTGGAGCTTTTGGGCGACCGTGTACTCGATCACGACAAATACGCGGCTGTCGCCTTTGAACGCGGCGACCAGGGCTTCGGCCTCGCTCGCCACTTCGCGGTCGAGCGTCAGCGGCCCTCGACGACTCGACGCCTTGGCGACGAAATAGCGTTGGCCGTCGGTTGACTGGTTGCGTGCCCTCCGGCCGGTACCGCGCCTCCGCGTTTCGCGCTTCGCCTGTTCCGGCGGCTTGGCCGCCACGGTAGCTTCAGCAACTGAACTCATGCTGTTGTCCTCCTGCCCGTCCTGAGACGAACTTCCAGTGATCTTCGAATGGTTGCGCCGCGCAATTGCCGTCAGCCGTGAGCTGCAAGTAGCGGCGTGTCTGGATGTGTTTGTAGTACTCGACGCCGTCTCTGCGGAACATCCACATGAACTCGGCGCACAGTTCCGGCGTGAGGTTGGCTTCGAGCGGCGCCCAGTTCGGAGTTGTTTCGGTCATTGCCGACTCTCGTTTCCTCGATCTAGCAGCAGGCTGTTCTGCTCAAGATCGATGTCCTTCTCGCCGACCATCTGCTGCTCCCAAAACTCGCCGACCAGCAGCCCGGTGGGATGAATCTGCGACCGGCCCGAGTACACCAGGCGCACTTGGTAGCGGCACACCATCTTCTCCGTGTTCTCGATGCGCTGGGAGTTCAGGCGGTGTACTTCTTTCGCGCCGAAGACCTGATAGACCCATGGCATTCCGGCAACTGGTTCGATCGAGCGGATTTTGATCGTGGACGTGATCGAATCCGCCTTGACCTTGCCAAGCGTGTCGTCTTCGCGGAACTTGTTCATTGTGAACGTCCGGAAGTTGAGCGTCATCATGTTCAGCGCATCGGCATACTGTCGCTCGATGTTGGCCGGCGTGTAGGTCATGTACGTCGTAAGGAACTTCCGGACGACTGCGCGGCCTTCAACGTCGGCGGGTGCCGGACCGGCGATCTCCGGCGAGGCGGCCGACGCTTTGATGGGTGTGAGAAAGCCCCGGCCTACAGCCGCTGTATCGCCCCCAACCAGCGTTGCCTCGCCGGCGCCATCAACCCGGACGACAACCGGCGGCTGGAGCCGAACATAGGCAAATAGCCCGAGCGCTCCGAGCGCGACGACGCCGCTCAACATGCCGAGCACCGCCATGCGATTGGCGTAGGCGCGGAGTGCGCCGTCCATTTCGTAGTACTTCGAGAGCTGCGCCTTCTCGGGCAACTGCTCTTTCGATGTCTTTCGTTTCAGATTGAACATCACGCCTCCTTTCCTCAGACCCATTCGTCAACCGGATTGCCGTTCGATGGCGGGGGAGTGCTCCGTGGTGGCGTTGAGGGCGACGGGGACCCGCCCGCTTTCTTCACCAACTCCTTGCCGGCCTGCGCCGCCCTGACGCCGCCTTGGACCGCCAACGCTGCCGCAGCCCCCGCCAGCCAACCCACTGCATGCGGCACATTGGGTGGCCGGTATGCACCCATAGCTCGCCCGCCCGGGCCGCTCGGAGCACCGGAACCACCCGCTGAACCTACGGAGCCTGAACTTCCACCGGAACCGGGTCCGCTCGGCGCCGGTCCTCCCACTGGGTTCGCTGCACCCTTCTCTCCGCCCCCACCTCCGCCGCCCGCTCCCATGCGGCTCCATCCATCTCCCGGTCCAGCAGCCATGCTCATCATGGCCTGAGCCATTGCAGTCGTGGTGCCAAGCACTGTAAGCATGCTGCTCCCGACATCACCTTCGACGATTCGCTTGGCAAGGAACGGGATGAGCAGGATGCAAACCGAGAAGAGAATGCTGACGACAGCCAGCAGCACTTCGGCGCTCGCCGCGACCATCATGCCCATCAGGTTGCCGGCGGCGGTAATGGCTGCCATGCTGTTCAGATTGATTGCCAGGGTCAGCCGGCAGAACACTCCATAGAGGAGCCCCCAAGAGGCAAAGATCACAACGTTCGTCGCGTAGCGCTTAGCGAGAGAGCCAAGGCCGAAGCTCGGCATCACGGCCAACACCAATGGCCCGGTCGCATAGAGAATGGTTCCGAAGAGGCAATACAGGATCGTGAAGATCCCGTAGGCGACTGGGTACACAACCATTGCCACCATCAGCAGCAGCGCGCTGATGGCGCCCGACAACGTTCCAGTCACTACATTCAGCCACGTATCCCAGGAAGCGGCATTCCTCAGTTCGTTGAACCACGTCCGGAACACATCGCCTGGGCCAGCCATCGCTTGGGCCATCTGATTGAAGGCGCCAACAACCGACTGGAAGACGGATCGATAGACAACGCCGTCGTTGATGAACAGCAGTCCAACCGCCAGGTACTTCACTCCGGCGATCCCGAGCGCGCGAACGTCGCCACCGCGCGCCCAGGCCTCATACACCGAGAAGAGCAGCGACGCCAGAAGGATTCCATACGCGACGAGCATCACCACGCTCATCATTGGCGCGATGCCCGCAACCGCCTGATTGAACATTTGCTCGAATAGGAACACTTGCGCCTCCTAGCGATTCAGGTCCGTCACCTTGTTTCGGGTTTCCCGCATGTACCGGGCGTTCTCCTTGACGAGCGCACTCTGGGCTGCCAGTTCGATGGACCGCACCCGCATCAACTCGGCCATTGCCTGTTGCGTATAGGCGTGGGACCGGACCAGCCATGCGCCCGCCTGAGCGCCGATCATTTCCGCCGTTCCCGGAGCAGTGCCTTGCAACGCGGTCATCATCTGCTCCGCCGCCTGCAATTCCCGGTCGGCGATCGCGTCGATCGCGATGGATCGCTTCATAGCTGCTTGTGACGCCGCATCCCGCGAGTCGATAAGGTCGCGTTGAAACGGATGCGCCTCGGTGGCCGGCGGCAACGGAGTGTAGACGGCAGAGAAGCCACCTCCCACTTGGCCGATCCGAGAAGCATCCTTGGACAGGATGATGTCCTCAAGATTTCTGGGATTCGGCAGCGTCGCGCTGCGAACGATGGTGGCCCAGATGCCGCGGATCTGGTTGTAGATGCCCATCACCTGGCCAATCAGGGCGCGAGCCTGGTCGATGGCCAGTTGTGGGTAGACGACATTTCTCTGGAAGTCGAAGATCGCCCCCATGATCTGCTGTGCGGCAGAGATCGCGCGGTTGATGCCCTCCAGGATCGGCCGGATCACGTTGTTCAGGGTGTTGTTGATCGAAGTCATCACGTTGTTGATCGTGCTCAGTCCGCTGCTGACAAGACCAATCAGGCTGAAGATCAACTGGAATTGCCCTTCGGCCGGCTGCGGAATGAGGAGGGAGATGATCAACAACAGAACGACCGCCTGCAGCCGATGCCCTACGAAGAAGTTCCGGAATGCCTGCAGTGTCATCACAGCCTCCTATTTGTTCAGGTCCCTGGCTTTGTCACGGCTTTCGCGCGTGAATGACGCTCCGCGCTTAAGGCCCATGGTTTCGTGCGCAAGCCGCGCGGCCTCTTGCCGCAACTGGCCCGCGATCATCTTCTGCATATGAGCCTGGCTCTGCACTGCCGCGATATAGGCAGCCGCGGACGCCATCGCGGCTGTCCCCGGAGCGAAGCGCCTGGCTTCGTCCTCGACTGCCTCAGCAGCCTGCAGCACGCGATCCGCACCTGCATCGCCCATCTTCAGGGTCATCAATTGGTCGACGGCCATTGCGTCGTCCACGTCAATGAGATTGCGCTCTTCTGGATGTACCTCGCTCACCGCCGGGAGCGGCCCGAACACTCGACCGAACGCCGTGACCAGAGCGGCGTGGTCACCCGGATTCTTGTTCCGCATGATGGCTTCAAGCGAGGCCGGATTCGGGAGTTGTGCCGAGTTCACGCTGATGCCGTACAGAGCCGCGAGTGGATTCCGAAACAACCCAATCAACTGCTGCGCAAGCGCCTTTGCCTCGTTGATCGCCCGTATTGGCCAAACGATCTCCTCCCACAACTGGCGAAGCTGGGCGAGGAAACTCTGAAGCGCATTTGCTGCGGACTGGATGCCTTCGAGCAGGGGCCTCATCACGTTGTTGATGAAGTTCTGCATGGCGCTCATCGCCTGATTGACCAGATTGAAGGCGTTCGTGATCCCACCGAGCCCGAACTGTGCGTGTGCCGGTTGCGGCGCAAGCATCAGAGTGAATATCAGCAGACCCGCCATGCCGATCGCCGCCACCTTCGTGGCGTCTGGCTTCGCGGTACCCGCAATGACTGCCGCAACCAGTATCAAGACCGTGCTCATTGCCGTCTCTCCTTGGCTAGTCCGCTCAACTGGCGCCACAAGGTGGATCCCTGCGTCATCAGCCCAGATAACTGGCTGGCGATGGCCTGGAGCTTTGCGAGAAGCAATTGGATTCGAGCCATGGGTCACACTCCGATTGCGGCAAACCTTTCCCGCCGTTCCGCCACGGCCTGCTGAACCGATCCCGCTGACTCCTCGGGTAGTGCCTCGATGTCCGCAAGACCTTGAGGAAAACGCTCCGCCAACTCCTGGTAAACGTCGATCAGCGGGCGCTTTCGATTCCGCTCCAACCTGAAGAAATACGTCCGGTATGCCCGCTCTCGCGGATAGGTCGTGGCCACCCAATAGTCCACGGAGGTCGGCACCAGGCGGATGGTCTGCGTGGTCTCTGACTTTTCCCCGAGAACCAGCAACACCTCTGCACTCTTGCCCTTGCGCGGCGACGAGAACCGCTTAATTTCAGCCAGCGCGACCTCGTTCAACGACAGGTGTTCAATCAGCGGACTGACATCGCCGGGCTGCTGCCCGATCACCTTCACCGACGTGTTCCGCAGAATGCCCGCGCCGTGTTCCTTGGGGCGTTGCTTTGTGCCAACGAAATCCTCAAGGGTCTGCGAAATCCCCCAAACCGACGCGCCGCGTTTGCGAGCCGTACGGAACAGTTGAACTACGCAATCCGCCAGGACTGGCGATTCGAGCAACGCCCAGCACTCGTCCAGCACGGTGATCGACGGCTGACCCGACTTGCCCGATGCCCGCTCTGACATGGCTTGCGCGATCAGCATACTCATCGCCGTCTCCAGGCGCGGATCGGAACTCAAGCCCTCGATGTTGAAGAACAGCCAGTTTGCATCCGTCCGAATCGTCGTGTGCCGGTCAAAGAGCTTTGAGTAGACACCCTTCTCGCCGGTCCACTGCCGAAGGGCCACTGCGGCCAGTTGCGCCAGCGCGCGGATGTGCTCGATGCGCTCTTCGTCGGTCCACGTGGAGAGTTCGTTGCGGAGGTCCGTATAGGTCGGCGTCTTGTTGTCAGCCCGAACTGCCGCGCGCTTGTACACCTTGGCGATCGCCTCTGACAAGATGTTGTCCAGAAGCGAGGTGTCGGTCTGGCCCAAGTCCCCGATCATGTGCCGGGTCAGGTTCTTTAGGAACGCGATCTTGTCTTTGGTCGGCTGGATCGCGCCCGGCGGTAGATCCCAGGGATTCAGGGTCTCGCTGCCCTCCAGATCCACTTCGATGACGCGCCCGCCCATCAACTCAACCAGCGGACGGTAGGAATCGCCGCGCTCGACGATGGAGATGAGCGGGTTCGCCCGCGCCATCATCAACAGAAACATCTGCGCCATGAAGGTCTTGCCACCGCCGGATTTGGCCATGAACAGCATGTTGGCGTCACCGATCGACGGGTCATAGGGCGAAAACGGAATCAGTTGGCGGTAGGGTGTCTCCAGCAGCATCAATGGCGACTGCGGCGTGCCCGCCCATGGCGTCTCAATCGGGAGCAGATCGGCGGCGTGCAGGGTCAGGCAACTCAGGTCGCGCTTGTTGTCCTGACCCATTCCCGGAAGGCTCCCGATCAACAGCCGGCGTTGGGCCAAAGACTCAGGAATCGCACGCGCCCCATTCATTCGCGTGACGGCATGTACAACCCGTTGCCGTCGATCATTGAGTGTGCGCTGCGCCTCTTCCAGATCCGCCCGGCTGACAATTGGCTTGGAAGTCCGGACCGCGATCACCATCGAGTAGCTGCAAACCTTGAGCGAGGACGAGATCACCGCCTGCAGCACATCCTGAAGCTGGTTCTGGGCGACTTGCGCCTCGACGTTGATCCTGAAGGCGCCGTTCGAGTCACGCTGAGCGGCCTGCATCCGGCGCAGGCGGCCCTTGAAGTGCTCCAGAACCTTGGTCTGGTCGGGGATCGTGACCTCGGCATCCACGATGATCGGGAAATCGAGAACCAGGAGCTCCCGCAACATGCCCGGGAAGGTCCCGTCCGGCAGATCCTTCATGCTCACGAAGGTGTAGAGCAGGCCGCCGACCTGTAGGTAGTTCTCCTGCTCATCCTCAATACTGGTGTTGGTGATCTGGCTGCGGGCGCTCCGGTATTGCAAGGAGTGCTCCGGCCGGCGAAGAGGACTGCGGTCGTTGAACACCGGGTTCAACGCTCGCTTCGCCTCGTGGAACATCTCCTCATCGGACATCCGCCGAACGCCCATCCCTGTCGCCACCAGCGTTTGCTCCACCCCGGCCAGGAGGCTCGAAAACTCGCTGAGCAGATCCTCGTGTTCACGAACTTCACGCTCGACGGACTTCTCAACCGAAAGACTGAAGTAGTTCCGCTTCTTGCCCTGGAGCCGCTCCGCAAGCTCATGGTGGGTTCGCGGGTTCCAGATGAAGTAAGCATGCAGCAAATGCCGAAGGTAGTAGTCGCGTGCTTCGTTGGCGTCCCATCGCCCCATCCGCATCCGGTCAATCTCCTGCAGTACTGGATTGTCGTTGCGGTTCATCCGCGGATAGGCGGGTCGCACATCGCCGATCCCCTCAGTGATCTCGAATCGCATCTGCAACCGCATGGAGCGTTCCGGCAATGACCGGACCAACGCCTCCAGAGCGTGTTTCGAGCGGTTCCGCATGTCGTCGTCGTGATAAAAGCTGTTGAGCCCGGCCAGTTCATAGCCGGCCACCAAGCTGCCGTCGGCCTGGACCATCACGCCGTCCAGGTACTCGCGGACCGGCAGAAGCTCGGCCAACGCCGGCTTGCGCAACTCTTGATTCCGCTTGGCCATCGTGAGGGGAGACATCATTTGAGGAACTCCGTTGTAAACTCGCGGTCCGCTTCGAGACCGCAGTAGATATGTGGTTTTGTGTGCCAGATCAAGAGGTCGCGGATGTAGCCACGCGGTTTGCCGTACTTGAACAGCATCAGTATTGGAACCGCGATGACCGGCACGCCCCACTGCAGGACTACGTTGAACGGCACGCCATACAGTTCGCGGTCAAGAAAGCGGCCGACAAGGCTCATTACGGCAGCCAAGGCGATCACGATGAACAGGTCCTCGAACTCCAGGTAGAAGAACGTAACCCGCTGGTGCAGATTCCGGTGGACCGGTGTCACTTCAAGTGCCATAAGCCTCCTTCAACTCACCCCGCCCCCGCCTTGCGCCACGAAGAACTCAG
>JAIEPW010000029.1 GCA_019748195.1 Bryobacteraceae bacterium | reverse complement strand
GCTGGTTTTTCCCGTTTCATTTTGCCGTTCTCCTTATTCTCGCCGGAGAACGTTTACACAGTTCTTAGGACACCCTCACGTGTGCACCACCTTGGACTCGAAACTGTGCATCCCTGCTCCCTCCTACAGAACCGTGATCGCCATCTCGTTCAGCGAGCTCGGCCCGCTGCCGTAAGCCCGGCAGTTCCGGTAATTCCGCACCATCCGCCGTTGCCCGTCATTCAGGCTCGGCTCATCCATCTGCACCCCCTTCAGATCGAAACAGAACGTCCCTCCCACCTTGGTTCCCACCGCCGCGAACACGTCCAGTTGGGTCTTGTCCAGAGCCGCCTGGTACACCGCCTTCGTTCCCGCGTCGTCCTGATCGAACAGCGACGGCGAAATCGTCACCGATCGCTCATCGCCCTCCATCGTCGACGGGTAAAACGTCCCGAATTCCTCCACCACCACCTCGTTCGCCGTCGAGATCTCGATCGCGCAGCTCCGGATGTTCGCCAGCTTCGAGCTCCCCGCCAGGAACATCCCCGTAAATCCGGCCGTCACTCCGCCGTCCGTCGGCAGCACCCCGCCCGGTTCGGCCGGGAACGCCGTCAGTCCGCCGCGCTGCGTCAGATCCGCGCCGGCAAAAGTGTCCGAGTCCAGCAGCCACACCCCGCTCCCGCTCGCCTCCCATTCCGCCACGTCCTGTCCCAGGTTGAACGTCGCCTGCTGCGCCACCAGACCGAATCCACAACGCTGCTGCAGGCTCGCCGGCGTCCGGAACAAGTACGCCGTGAACGCCCGGATCTCATCCGACAGCGTGTACCGCACGCCCGCCCGGCTCCCGTTTCCACCCGCCGTGTAAGCCCCCGACCCCGCCGAGCCCATCAGCTCGTACGTGTTCGCCGTCACGTTCGCGATCTTCCACACCCCGTTGGCCGCGGTGTTCCCTCCAACCGCCGTCACCCGCACCACGTCGCCCGCGTCAAAGCCGTGCGCCGCCTGCGTGATCACAATCGGGCTCGCGTTCGTCGCCCCGGTAATCGCCCCGCTCCCCGCAAGCACCGTCGCGTCCGCCCCCATCAACGCCACCAGAATCGGATCGCACGGCGGAACCTGGTTCGCCACCCCGCTCCCCGCCAGGCTCTTGCTGCTCCGCCACGCCCCCACCCGCGCACGGCCGCGTTCCCCGCGCGTCGCCGACCGCGTGCCCGTCTTGTCCCGCCGCCGCAGCGTCTGCACCAGCACATCAATCGTGAACCCGATGTGCCGGCAATAGTTCGCCACTCCTACCGAGGCCGTCCCCCCGGCATTTGGGATTACTCCGTACGCCGTCCCTTGCTTCTGCAGGTACAGCCTCTCATTCCGTGAAATCGATACGTTCGGCATGGTTCCCTCTCTAGTTCGTGCTTACCCCGAAGCTCAGCGACGCGCTCAGCGTCTGCCGCCAGTTGTCCCCCGCCAGTTGCAGCGGACGCCGTGTTACTTCCAGATCGCTGCCGTACGCCAGCGGCTCCGCGTACGCTTCCGGCCACGTCCGCGCCTCGAAGATCTGCGCCAGCGCCGCTTCCACCGCGTCCAAGGTCGTCTCGTAATCTCGCAGCGCATTGCCCTTGCGCCACGAAAAATGGATCTCCAGCCGTATCGACACCACCCCGCTCCACAGCCGCCCCGACTCCTCGTTCGTCTGCTTCGCTGCCGCCGTGTACAGGCAGAACAGCGGGTACCGGAATGCCGTCGTGTCCTCCATCTGGCTCGGCGTCAGATAACCCTCCACGAATTGCTTTGACCCCGGCCCCAGGTCCAGTGCTATGGGTGGCACGCTGTACCCCGTCGCGATCGCGCCCTGCGCCGCCTGCCAGCCCAGCGTCCCGTGCCCCAGCCGGGCCCGCACCGTGTCCCTCACCCGCTTAGAAATTTCCAGAGCCACGCACCCTCCTCTCCACCCTCCGGATCAGCGTGTCCGCGAACCGCTTCACATCCCCGGAGCTCACGTCCAGCCACCTTCGTCGCGGCAGCCGGCCGGGAATCCCTTCGTTATGCCCCTCCGCACGCTCCGCTTCCGCGCCGTATATGCCCAGCACACCCTCTAGGGCGCCGCGCAGCCGGGTCACCAACGCGTGCAGCATGTGCGGAGCGCCCCCCAAACCGAACAGATCCACGCCCGCCCGTCCGAACGCCCGCTTGGCCGCCGCGTAGCTCGCAAACCGGATTCCACCCCCGGCCGTCACCTCTCCGCCCGTCTTCCTCGACAGCCGCTTCGCCGCCCTCGATTTCTGCGTCGCCGTCTTCCCCGTGGCGCGCCCCGCCGGGTACAAGTAAAACGGCCCGTTCTCCGAATAAGGCGCGAACGGCCGCTCCTCGAAATCCACCCCGCGCGCCGTCCGCTCCAGTATCGCGGTCTTAGCCTCCTCCATCGCGTACAGCACGTCGTCCGAGGTCGGCTTCGACGCCGCCGCCAGATCCGCTACGCGCCTTGCCGCGTCTCCTCCCCCCGCCGTGCGCAGGCTTGCTTGGCTTGCCATACTGGAATCGGGCGTCCGAAGTAGAGAACCTCCCCTCTACGCACCCGCAAGGGTTTAAGGAATGCGGGGACTGGGAGTCCCGCCGGACGCTTCACCTCACCCACACCCTCCGTGAGACCGCGCGCTCCTGCTCCTTCCCGACTCGAGCGCTCAGAATCGAGCTCCGGTACGAGGCATCCTCGCCCGGCTGCCTCCACCGCACCACAACCCGCATCCACCTCCGGTCCGACATCCGTTTCAGGAATATCCCCACTTGCGGATCTTTCCTGTTGCGGTAAACCTCGTCCGGGCGCATTGCCGCCTCCAACACAAAGCTCCCCAGTGTCTGCAGCTCCCGGTGCCGGTCGGACATGATGTGCCCCGAACGTTCCTCCGTCAGCGCCAGTTCACGCGCCTGCGGCTCCACCCCGAACGCCTCCAGCACCCCCGCCGGCACATCGATTTCACCCACAACCGCGAACCCGCCCGGAAACTCGCTCGGCCACGCCTGCGGTTGCTCCTCTGCCCTGGTATCCAACACCCACGTGTGCCGGCACCGGTACCCCCCTCCCGTCAGAAACACATTCGGAAGCTGGCCGTTGTCCAGCCGGTCGATCTCCGCCCGCGTCAGCCCCCGCCGCGCCGTCCGCTCCAGCAACTCATCGCAGAACGGCCGTGTCAGCACATCGTCCGGACCGTAATACCGGTAACGGACAGCCGCGCCGTTTGCCTCCTCGATCCGCTGAAATCCCCGGTCCTGGATTGCCCGGTAGAACGTGGTGATCGCCGTGTCCGCAAGCCCGCCCGCCTGCGCCGCCGTCTTCCCGTATTCCACCGCCAGCAGCTCCGTCAGTTCCGCGATCGGAGTCCCGCCCACGGAAAACGCCGCCCGTCGCTTCGCCGCCTCCGCAACGCTCCGCACTACCCCGCGAATCGCTTCCGCCAGGTTCGCCTGCTGCCCGGCGAGGGCCTCCCGATCCTCCCGGCTGAACTTCACCGCCTCCAGCCCCAGCGCCTCCAGCGTTTCCTCGAAAAACGGAAACAGGCGGCCGAAGCTCCCCACGAACGCGTCCACCAGTTCCGGATATCCGGCCCGCTCCATTTCGGACTGGAATATCCGGCCGGCCAGCCGAAGCGTAGCCGCGTTCCCGGCCGTTCCCTGCAGCCGGTCGTCCGCCCCCAGCTCCAGCTTGCGCTGCAGCCGCGCTAGCGTCCTTGCCGATGCCCGCGCCACAAGCGCGTTCAGTTCCTCCAAAAAGGCCTGCAGCGCGGAATCGATCGTTCGGTTCGCGCGCCCGGCGATGGTGATAAGTTTCCGAGTGTCCATGCACTCGTCTAATTGCCAACTCGCCTTGCCCGGCCCCGCTTTCGCCTCGCCCGGTCCAGCCCCACCAGCGCCTGTGCGCACCGGTTGATCGCCACCTCTTGCGCCGTCGCTTGCGGCGTGTTGTTCTCCGCCGTGAACGCCGCGAAATGGAGATGCAGCAGCTCGTGCACCAGCGTCACCTCCACGTCCTGCTCCGGCACCCGCGCCGGATCGCATCGCTCCGGCCGCAGGATTCGGATCGTGGCGATCTCCTTCTCATCCAGCCACCAGCAACGGCCCAGGGCGCTCCCCGGCAACTCGTCCACCAGGCGCACGAACACGTCCCAATCCTGTAGCCGCAGCAGCGCCTGCCAGAACCGGCAGCGCTCCCGCAGCATTGCCTCCGTCAAGCCGCCCCTCCGGCCTTCCCGTCGATCGGAATCACCGGCGCCAGGCCCCGCCCTTCGCCCTCCCCGGACAGCGGCTCCGGGTCTTCCACGATCCGCGCGATCGCCCGCAGATCCCGCGCCACCCGCCCCCGCAGTTCCCCTGGCAGATCCTCCAGGTACCCCACCAGAAACGCAAGCCCTTTCAACTGCTCCGCCGCGTCCCCGCGGCTCCAGATCCGCTCCATCTTCATCCCCTCTGCAAAATGGGCCGGAACGTGTATCGGGCATCCGGCCGCTGCCCCGGATCCAGCGGCGTCCCGCTCAGCGCCGGCGCCCCCGCCAGTGTGTGCACTTTTACCCCCGCCGCGATCGGCTGCGCGTTCTGCAGCCATAACGGGCCATCCGGAGTCCCGGCGTACACATTCCAGTGCGTCGGGTTCAGCAGCCGAACCGCTCCGTCCGAGCTCTCCCACCGGTATTGATTCCCCGCTGTCGGCGGCGCCAGGCTCGTGATGTCGATCCGGAGCAGTTGGTTCACCCCCACCGTGAACGCCACCAGCCGGCTCCCGCCGCTCTCGCCGTTCCCCTTCGCCGCGGCGCTCTGATACCGGCTGCCGTCCACCCAGGTGATCGCCACCTCGTACGTCGTCGCCGCCTGGTTCCCGCCGGCGACGCCACCCAGATTCGCGGCCCCCCAGCTCCCCGCGTTGTGTTCGTGCAGCGCGCCAGGGCAAGGCAGTGGCTCCGTCACCACCGGAAGCCCGAAAGCCGTCAGCCTTCGCCAGTGCTTCTCCGCGTCCGCCGCGAACCGCTTCCGCTTCTCTTCGTACCGGTCGCTCACCGTCCGGTTTGTCGCCGCACGGTAGAACATCTGCAGCGCTTCGTAGAGCATCCAGCGCTGGAGTGCGCTCAGCTTCCGCGGGTACGCGTCGCTGGCCACGATCTGCGTCAGATGCACCCGGCTTCGCGTGTATCCCAGCCCTCCCGATGTTGCCTCCAGCCCCCCGCCGAACTGCTCCATCTTCGCCAGCACCGCGTTGGCGCACTCCTCCCACGCGCCGCGTATGATCGAGTTCTCGCCCTCCACCGCGATTCCCTCGGCCGCCGCCACTTCCGGCACTTCCGGATCCACGCTCGTCAGCGCCTCCGCCGTCAGCAGATCATCGTCGGTGAATAACATGGCTGATTTGAGGAAAGGGGGGACGCGAGGCCGGCTTTGGCAGACCCAGAAAAGCCGGCCTCGCGCTGCGCGCTGGGGAAGTAGCGCGCAAGCTCTCGAAACCTATTCTTTTTCCTTCTTCTTCACCGGAGTTGCCATGGGCGCCGCCGTTGGAAGAAACATCCGGTACGACATCAGGCGTTGCTCGGTCTCCTGAATCCGCTGCCTTTGCTCGGCGCATTGCGCGTGGTACCGCTCCACCTCCTCCTCCGTCGCCAGCGTGTGCGTCTGCTCCACCAGCAGCCGCGCCGCCGTCTCCCGGTCCACCTGAGAGGTAACCCCGCCTGGCATCCGCCGCAACGCCACCGCCCGCGACGTCACGAACGGGTACGGATCCGCGATCGCTTCCATCTGCTGCCGCACCTCGGCGTGATAGCTCCTTACATCCACCCGCGTGTCGAAGTTCATCCGGTTCTCCTTCTTTCAGGGCCGCGCCCGCGCGCGGCCCCTTTCTGCGAACGTCTCCCCCGCCTAGCTCCGGATCTGCACCGCGTGGTTATTCCGCAGCACCCCGACGCCGTACAACACGTCCACCGTGAACTGCTGGGCCAGCGTGTTCGGCTGGTAGCTCATCACCACCCGCATCCCGAAGTTCCCCATCTCCGCATACTCGGCGATCGCCCCCGTCCCCTGCAGCGGCTGCGGCAGCCGCCGCAACACCAGGCCCAATGCCGCCTTCGCGAATGCAAGGTTGTGCACTGTTACCGGCGCAACTCCCGTCTTGGGTACCTGTTGTGAGCGGAACACGAAGAAATCCTTGATCCGCCCAACCTGCCCGTTGATCACCGGGTTCTGCAGCCCCGCCAGGCCCGTCGTCTGGAACTCCGAAAAGCGCGGCAGTTGCCGCAGCACTCCGTACCCCGCCGAGTCCACCACCAGGTATTTCTCGCTCGTCGCCGGCACCTTCGCGTCGAAAAGCGCGGTTTCCGCCGCGTCCACCACCGCCTCCGTCAGCGCCGTCGCCGGCGCGCCCAGCGCGGCGTTCGCCGTGAAACTCGCGTACGTGTTCAGCAGGTCGTACTCGATCTTCTCCGCGATCGCCACCATCGCCGGCTGCATGTAGAGCTGCAGCAGATCCGGAACCGCCAGCACCTTCGTCACATCCGGAATCTGGAACGTCGCCTCCACGTGCTGGTTCAGCACGATCTGCGCATTCCCCGCGTTCGGGTTCTGCGTCGTCACCGACGCTCCCTCCGCGATTACGTTCGCCGCCATCACCGGCGGTATCGTCACGTTTACCGTATCCCCGGCTTGCGCCAGCGTCGGCTCGAAATCCCGTGTCACCAGGTTCCCCATCACCAGGTTCGACACGAGCGTCGGCAGCGCATCCGCTGCCACCAGCTTCGCGATTGCGTTCGCCAGGTTGGCTGAAGTAATTGCCGGCATTTAAGTCTTCCTCTCTATTTCCCTCTGGAAAGCTGCGCTGCGATCGCCTGGCGCGCCCTCTCCCGTTCTTCCTTGTTCATCCCAGGCTTGATGTCCTCAAGCTCGAAAGCCGCGTTCCGCCGTGGCGCCGCGCTCTGTGCCCCTGCTCCTCCCACATCCTTCGGCCGCAGCAGATACTCGTGCTCCTTTTCCATCTGCCCCTTGATGTAGTCGCCGTACGCCGATTCCCCATCGGGCCCGTACAGCTTGCCGTCCTTTCCCCTCACCACCTCGTCCCGGAAGATCCGGAACGCCGTGTCCCTCGCCTTGTCCGACCCGAACTCATACCCCCCCAGCGCCGTCCGGATCAGGGAATGCCGCTCGCTCTCTTCCGCCGCCTTCGCCGCCTTCTCCCGCTCCCCCCGCTCGTTAGCCAGCTCCTCGCGGGTCTTCTTCAAATCGCGCGCCAGGCTCGCGAACCGCTCGTCGTCGCCCTCTTTGCCCTTCGCCCCCTCCTCACCGCCTTCGCCGCCTTCTGACGCATCCCCCTTCGGCAGCGCCGCCTTGATCGCCTCCGCCACGGCCGCCGACAGCGCCGCCGTCAGCCCTTTGCTGATCTCCGCCGCGATCGCCTTCGCGTCCACAGTTCCGCTGCCGCCTCCCGCCGCGGGCTCGCCCTCCATCAGCGGGCTCCGTAACCACCACTTGTTCATGTGCTCCTTCCCAGCGCCGCGGCGAAATCTTGCCGCCGCCGCTCCCGTTCTTCCGCGGCCCGCTCAGCCCTTCCAGGAGCCGCATCGATCTCCAGGTCGATCTGCCGCAGCGTATCCGGATCCGCGTTGTTCACGTATTGCCGGTAGGCCGTCTTCTTCACCAGCCGGTCGTACGTGTCGCTCGGAATATCCAGATCCAGCGCTGCCCGCGCCACTTCGATTTCCGCCAGTACTTCCCGCTCCGGGAAGCTCATCCCCGAAACATCCACCACCAGGTCGTCCCCGCGGACGCTCACCACGTCCTCCAGCACGCCCTTCAGCGCTTCCCGCAGAATCCGGCCGTACCCGTTCATCACGTCTGTCGACGGCGTCATGTCCAGTTGCTTCGACACTCCGCTCTGCGCCGCCGCCGTCGCCTGCGTGCTCCGGCCTTGTGCTTGCAAGTACGCCTGCCGGTACACTTCCTCCCGCAAGGAATCCACTCGCTTGGACGCATGCTCATAGGAGCTTCCCGTCGGCTCCGACCACCCGAACGTGCTCCCCTTTTCCAGCAGAATCCAGCCCGTCTCCGAGATCTGCGGGTTGTCGTGATACGTCCCGGCGATCACCGGAACCGCCAGGCAGCTCATGAACAGCGCCCAGCTCAGCGCGTTATCCGCATTCAGGTGATCCACCACTTGCGGCAGCACCCGGTACCCGATCCACAGCACCGGAGGCACTGAGATTCGCCGCACCGGAACCCTGCCCCGATCCGCCATCGCGTGCCGGCCCTCGCTCACCACCTCCGGCGTTCGCGCCTTACCGGCCCCGTCCCTCCGCGCCTGATACTGCCGGAAGTTCTCCCGATCGAAGTACCACCACGTGTCGATGAACTCCGGCTTCGCCCCGAACTCCTGCCGCCGCTCCGAGGTGGCCAGCACGATCCATTCCAGGTTCCCCTGCGCGTCCTCGCTCCAATTGATCACCTGGCTTGCCGGAAACGTCGCCAGGTACGGGTCCAGCCTCCCCATCTCCCGCTGCTCCTGCCGGTTCGCGGCCTCTCCCGCATCGCCCGGCAGATCCGTCAGCACATACACCGCCCCGTCCAGCAGGCACCGCCGGAACCACTCCCGCGCCATCGACGTCAGCGTCGTGCCCCTCCGGTCCGCGTTCGCCAGAAACCGGCCGTAAAACTTATCCGTCGATTGGCTCCCGTCCGCGTTCTTCACGAAGATCTGTGGATCGTCCCGGAACATCCGGCTCTCGTACCATCCGATCACCGTGCCCAGGATGTTCTGATAAGTGAACCGCTGCAGCCTCGTCTGGTACACCTTCGCTGCCTCGGCCGGCCGCGCCACCAGGAACCGCGCCGCTTGCTTCTTCAGCGCCATCCCGCCCAGTTGCAGCAGATCGATCTGCTCCCAGTACTCGGCGTGCTCCACCCAATACGGATGCTTCGCGTCCACGTCCACGGTTATTCCGCTGCCTTCGGATCCAGCCAGCGTCTGGCCACCGTCGCCGCCGCCCGGTTCCGCTGGATGCTCAGGTTCACCAGGTCCTTCACTTTCGTCGGGCGCGCCGCGCCTCGCTCAGCAACTGCTCGTCGCTCACTTCCTCGTCCGTCAACCCCTGCCGCCTCTCGATCCGGCCCAGCCGTTCGCTCAGCGCTTCGTTCAGCCGCTCCAACGTCGCGGGCAGCTCCGCAAGTAGCCGCGTGTTCGCGTCCAACTGCTCTACCAGCCTCACCACCAGCCGGTTCTTCGCCTGGTAGGCCCGCCACAGGACGATGAGCGCCGCGATCAGCAGTCCGGGGACGCTCATCTCCCCAAGCTCGTTCGGATTCCATGGCAACCCTTTCACTCAACGCCCAAAATACTCAGAGATCGGATAAAGGCTATAGGGCTTCGTTTCCCAGTACGCCCGCCCCAACCGCTCCTCCACCCGGTACACCGCATGAAAGAACTTCCCGCGATCCACGTTTAAGCTCCCGCAAAGTTGCCGCCACGTCGCCTCGCCCAAATGGAACTGCTCGAAGAGCCGCCACTCCCACTTCGACAAACGCCGCCGCGAAATCAGATAGAGATCCGCGCAGAACTCCTCGTGAGGACGCCCCCAGCCCCACTTCTTCCGCGTCCGCCGCTGTCCATCCAGGCACACCTGGCTCACCCACTTCTCGCTGGACTGCAGCTCCCGGTACTTCCCCACGCACATCCGGAACACGCACCGGTAAACGCAACCGCAATAAGCCATCGGGGCGGCCGACACCCGCACGCCCCTGCCCATGCACTTCACGCAGTCCGGCTTCGCCAGCGCCAGCGCGCTCGGATGCGACACCGCGGAAGCCCGTCCATCCGCCGGCGCCTCCTTCGGCGCCGCCCTCGGCGTTTCCTTCACCGCTGATTCCATCGGTGCTTTTTCCGCTCGTTTCGGCTCCACGTTCTGCGGCACGGCCCGCTTCGCCATCCGAGCGCGCATCTCTGCGAACATCGCCTCCCGCCACGCCTGCCGGTCCCACCCCGTTACCCTCGCCGTCGCGGCCGCCGTCATAGCAGCACCTCCGGACGCGGTCCGCCCTGCGCCCTTGTCACACTCCAGACCAGGTACCCCAGCGCATCGCTGATGTGCGTTCGCCTCCGGTCCGACTTGTCCAGTTCGTCCCTCGCGTTCCCCGCCGCGTCCCGCTTCCAGGCCACCTGCTCCAGGTCCGCGATCAACTCCTTGCACCGCGGATCGATCACAATTGCCCGCTCTCCACTCGCCGACCGCAGCGCCGCCGTTACCGCTGTCACCCGCTCCCGCACGCTCGGATTCGCCGCAGCCACACGGAACTGGAATACCGCCCGGTGTTCGCTTCGCGTCATCTCCCGCAGCAGCCTCCAATCGCTTTCCAGGCTCGAGGTGTGCCGCGCCGCCCCGCTCGCGTCTCCATACACCTCAATCGCGCTCAGACCCCGCGCGTATAACGGCTCGATTCGCTTCAGGAACTCACGCCCCGCCTCCACCGTCCGCGAGTCGCCCAGCACTACCTCGTCCAGCACCCGGATCAGCCGCTTCCGCCTGCCCCGCAGCGCCTCTTCCCGCGGCGTTACGTCCACTACCTGCGCGATCACCGCGCACATCGGATCGATGTTGAAGTCCAGGCTCCAGCACAACGGCCAACGCGCGTCGAACTCGCACGCCCCCACGTTCCCTTTCCGCTCGAACGAGTAATACGCTTGCCCCGCGAACTGCGGCAGGTACTCCCCCAGGCATTCCTGGCGGTAAAACCGCTCGTCATACGAGGCTTTCAACCGCTCGTAGTAGTCCCCCAGCGTCGTGTTCTCGCCCGGCGACGCCAGCACCGCTTCATACCCTGGCGTTCGATCCGGACCCACAAACCGCTTCCAAACCCAGTCGAATCCCTTCGGCGTCCACACCGCGAACCCGCCCAGCCGCTTCGCCCGCGGATCGCGCAGCCGCGCTTCCAGCCGGCTCCAGGCCTCCTCGCGGCAATAGGTCAGCTCGTCTACCCCGAACCACGCCAGGTTCGTGCCCCGCAGCCGCTCATACTGCTCCAGGCTCCGGAACAACACCTCGCTGCCGCACTCTTGCAGGCGCACGGCGTTATCAGCCTTCAGAAACGTGTGCGGCACGCCGTTTTCCTCCAGCGCGCTCAAAAACGCCGACCGCGTCGAGTCCCGCAGCATCGGGTACGTCGGCGCTCCGATCAGCCCCACCCGCCCCGCGTTCAAATACGCCAGCTTCAACGCCTCGTGGCACAGAGCCGCGCTCTTGCCGCTCCCCACCGGCCCGCTAAAGCCCCGGATCCGCGATTCGCTCAGGTGGAATCGCAGTTGGCTCCGGAACGGCGCGTACCGGATCTCACGCCTCACCGCCCGGCTCCCCTTCCGGCTTCACCCACACAAACTCACCGGCTGCCGCTGCCGGCGCCGCCGGCGCGTCCTCACCTTCGGAGTCGGTGTCCCGCACGCCCGTGATCGCCTGCTTCGCCGTGGCGTTCGTTTCCTTCACCAGCCGCGCATAACCCGAGTAGCTGATGCCCTTCACCCGCGTCTTGAACTTCGTCGCCGTCCCATCCTCGGCTTCCCGGCATTCATCCCGCCACACGTCCGTGATCGGCGCCGCGTCCGCCTTGTCCAGAACGGCCTCCATCTTTTCCACCCGCCGCTCCAGCCGTTCCTGATTCTTCAGCTCGAACTCGAACCGTCGCTGCTCCAGCTCCCGCTCTCTCTTCGCTCGCGCCTGCAGCCGCTCCCCGTCCAGGAATGCGTCCCACGCCGCCGCCCGCTCCACCCACCGGAACTTGGCCGACCATTCGTACCAGGTCCCCGGAGCCCGCAGCTCCTCCCTCGCCTCCCGCGACGCCGTGTACGCCGCGTTCAGGCTCCGCCCCGGTCCCAGGTCCCGGTACCGCGTGAACGCCCGAAATGCCCGCCCCGACTCGCCTTCCTGCCGCTCCCATTCCTTCGCCACACTTCCGTCAGCCCCACTCCGCCCGCATCGCCGGGAATGCGATCATTTCCCCATGGCCGATGACAACCCGCCCACAAAACGATCCGCTGGAGATCATGTCCATCTGGCATTCAAAGCCGCCCTTTCCGCTATTCCCGGCGTTGGCGGCCCCGCCGCCGAGCTCTTCGGTGCCATAATTGCGCCTCCCCTGACGCGCCGCCGGGATGCCTGGTTCGCCCAGCTCGCCGAAGATCTCAAAGCCCTGCATGCCAGGGTGGCGTCGTTCAGCCTCGGCGCGCTCTCCGAAAACGAAAACTTCGTGTCCGGCGTGCTCCAGGCAACGCGCATCGCCATGCAAACCCACCAGAAGGAGAAGCTCGACGCCCTCAGAAGCGCCTTGCTCAACATCGCCCTCGGCCGCGCGCCGGATGAGGACTTACAAGCTGTTTTTCTCTCATACGTCGAAGTCCTCACGCCCACTCACATCCGCCTGCTGAAGTTCTTCGAAGCGCCCAGCGCGGTCGGTGCGAACCCCCTCGCTCGAATCGACTTCACAACCGTCACGCTCGGCCAGCTCCTTGAGGAGACCTATCCCGAATTGCGCGGCCGGGAGGAGTTTTGGGGACTGATCATGGAGGACCTCACAAGACGAGGGCTCGTCGATCCCGTTGACACGACCGTCAGGTACTCTGACGACAATCGCGTCGAGCCGATACTTAACAGCATGGGCAGCCAATTCCTCGCCTTCATCCGGACCCCGCCGGAGCTCGGCGACGAGCCGCCCGCCCCGCGCTGACGCTACCCCTGCTCCTCAGCCCGCGCCCAAAGCTCGGCGTAGCGTCCGGAATGCATGCGCTGCCACCACCGGTACCACCGCGTTTCCAAGTGCCCGTAGTCGGTCCACCCTAACGGAAGCCCCATCAGCGCTTCCACGAACCGCGGGTTCAATTGTCGGCTCGGCCGCGAGCGCCGCCGCCCACCCCCGCATATCTTCCGGCCCTGGCGGAAAGACAAGACCGCCACGCTTTGCAAGCACGTCGCCCGCCGCGCCGTCAGCCTCCCGCCTGGAGTCTTGCCGTCGTTCGCCGCCGGCGTCGGCCAGCGCCGCGCCTGGCGATCCAGCCCCGCCTCTCCCCGCCGCTTTCCTCCCCGGCTCCGGAAACGGTCCCGCGTCGGGGTCTGCCACCGCCGCGTCGCCCCCGTCAGCGAATCCGGCGCGCCGCGGTGGCCGCCGCAGCTCTCGCCGTCTTCCGCCCTCGCGGTGGGCCAGCGCGAACAGCCGCTTGCGAAGATGCGGCGCGCCGACTTCCTCCGCGCTAAAGATTCCCGCCGCGCACCGGTAGCCCAGCCGTCGTAGCTCCATCCAGGCCTCCCGGAATCCAACACGAACGTGGTGCTCGACGTTCTCCAGGAACACCCACTCCGGCTCGATCTCCCCGATGATCCTCGCGAACTCCGGCCACAGGTGCCTTTCGTCCTTGTGTCCCCGCTTCCGCCCCGCGATCGAGAACGGCTGGCACGGGTACCCTCCAGCGACGCAATGAACTTTGCCACGCCACGCGCGGCCGTCGAAGGTGCGCAGATCCGCCCATACAGGAGCCTCATCCAGGGAACAAGCCCCCCCCCCCCGCATGCGCGCTGCCAAAATCGCGAGGTTCGCGATTTCTCTCTCCACGTAACAGACCGTGCGAGCTCCTCGCACAGCCAGCTTGAGCCCCAGGTCCAGCCCTCCGATTCCCGCGCACAGGCTGACGACGTGGAAGGCATCACCACCCACACTCAGGCCAGCCTCGCTTCCAGACCCATCTCCGCCATCCGCTCCAGGATCATCGCCACGTGCACCGGGTCGATCTCCACCCCCGCGCACACCCGCCCGAGCTGCTCTGCCGCCACGAATTGCGAGCCCGATCCCGCGAACGGCTCCGCCACCAGGTCACCTTCCACCGTGTGATTCAGGATCGGCCTCCGGAACAACTCCACCGGCTTCTGGCTGATGTGCTCCCCATGAAACGCATCCGCTGGATCGCCGGTCCGCCCCGCGCCGCTCCCGTTGCCGCAGGACCACACCGTCGTCTGACTGCGGTCTCCCTGCCAGTTCGCGCTCACGCCCTGCCGAACGGCGTACCAGCACGGCTCGTGTTGCCAGTGGTACGCCCCGCGGGAAAGAACCGGAGCTGTCTTGTGCCAGATGATCTGCGCCCGCACCTCGAAGCCCGCCTTCTCGATCCCCCGCTTCACCACATCCGCGTGCAGCCCGCTGTGCCACACATAAAGCACCTGCGCCTGCCACCGCTCCCACACCTCGCTCCAATCCGCCCGGTCGTCGTTCCGGATCGTCCCCGACGCGTATTGCCCGCCCGATGTTCCCGCGCGCCACGCGCTGTCGTACCGCACCCCGTACGGCGGATCGGTGGCCAGCAGCGCCGGCCGCGCCCCTTCCAGCAGCTTCGCGATCTCCACGGCGTTGGTGCTGTCCCCGCACAGCAGCCGGTGCTCCCGCCCGCTTCGCCCGCTCCGGATTAGCCACAGTTGCCCGGCCTCCGTCTTCCACTTTTCCCGCACTTCCTGCGCCCGTGACGCGGCCACCGCCGCCGGCTCGCCTGGCGCCTCCGTTGCGATCCCAGCCGCGGCCAGCGCCTCCCGATACGCCCGCTCGTCGTATCCGGATGCCGCCAGCTCCCCATCCGCTCGATCTGCTGCAGCAGCTCCGCCAGCGCCGCCTCGTCGTACCCGGCCAGATCGTTCGTCCGGTTATCTACCGCCAGGATTCGCAGCGCCGTTGCGTCGTCCACCTCCAGCCACGCCACCGGGATCTCCGCCAGGCCTTCGCGCCTCGCCGCCTCCAACCGGTGATTGCCCGCCAGCACGTAGCCCGTCGACCGCTGGGCCACCACCGCGCCATAAAAGCCGTTGGCCTGGATGCTCGCCCCGATCGCCGCCAGGTCCCCCTTCCGTGGGTTCGCCGGGTGGCATCGCAAGCGTTCCACCGCCACCAGTTCGAAGCTCTGCTCTGCCAGTCTTGCCATCGCCCCTACTTCGCCCTGCGCGGTGGCTGACGCAAGTGATTGGCCACCCCGATCAGCGCTCCCGCCGCGGCAGCCGCCGCCACGTGCCTCGCATCCGCGTTCCCCTCCGTCGCCAACGCCTCCACCGCGGCGTTCAAAGCCGCGCTGGCGATCGCCGTCGCCGCGGGCGATCCGATCAACCGCGCCATACCCTTCAGCAGTCGCTTCACCGCTCGTTCCTCATAAAACCTCGTGGACATGCCCCACGCCCGCCGTCTCTAGCTCCGCCCGCAATCGCCGCAACGCCCGCGCGTGCGCCTGGCTCACCGCCGCCACCGATACCCGCCACCCTGCCGCGATCTCCGTCAGGCTCCGATCCTCTTCGTAAACCAGCACAATCACATGCCGTTGTCTGTCCGGCAGCGAGCGCATCGCCGCTCGCAGCAGCCGCGCCGCCTCCTCGCTCGCCGCTCGCTCCAGCGGGCTCGCTTCCTCCGAAATCAGATCCCTCATGCCGCCAGGCAGTCCTCTACCACGGCCAGGAAGATGCGCCGCGTCCCCGATGGCAGCCGGTCGATCGTCCATACCCCTCGCGGGTTCTGCTTCGTCTCCCGGCTGTGCGCCGCGCCTGCTTGTCGCCCCCGATGTCTTAGATCATGCGAGGATCGCTCTTCCGTGACGCCGCCCGTTCGACCCCCGCCGGCCTTCAATACCAGCGCGCGCACCTTCCGCTTCGTCCGCAGAATTCCGGCGACGCCTTCCTTGATCAGCTTTCGCGCTTCGTGCTCGTTCACCCAGCACACCAGCTCTCCGGCGCCATCCAGCAACCGCAGCCGCTCAGCGCACACCACCAGCTCTGGCAAGATGTACCTCGACTGTCCTTTGGTAACCGGGAGTCGGATTCGCGCCGCTTCTGCGCCGCGCCGTCTGGGATGACGGTTTTAGGACGCCCTTCGAGCGCGTCCGGCCCTTTCCACGGATGGGGCCGCCACGGAGACCGTGGCGCAATTCTGTACGAGTGTACCCGCCGCCCTCCGTGTTCTTAACGGGGCCGGCGTGCTTTTTTCAGAGCCGGGCCTTTTCCCCCGCCTCAGCCTCCCCGCCTTCAGGTTCAACTTGCGGCCATCGCGCCAGGTTCTCCCGGAAATCCTCCAGCTTCTGCTGCTGCAGCGCTATCTCTTCGCGCACCATCGCCAGATGCTCCGCCGCCTTCTCGGACGCGGTATTGTCCCCGTGCTTCACCTGCTGCTCGAGCAGAAATTCAATCGGTTTGAGTACTTTCATTCGAATTCGTCCTTTCCCGCCGGCAGCTTCGCCTGCTCCGGCTCAAACCGCGGCGTTGCCGTCACCGTCCGCGGTCCCGCGCAATTCCGCTCCTCCACCACTTGCCTCTGCTGCTCCCGGCTCAGAAACTCGATCTTGCCCAGAGTCACCTGGCAGATCTCCAGCAGCCGCCTCAAACCAATCAACTTGTACAGCCGCTTCACCTCTACGCTGCGCTCGTTGGACCGCGCCGACACCGTCACCACGTGTGTCTGCCCCGCGAACCGAACCTCGCTCCCGGCCGGCTCTCTTGCCACCCAGCTCAGAATCTCCTGGCGCAACTGCTCCGCGCGCTTTTTCGCCGGACCCAGCTTGACGTACAAAACCCCGAACTCATCCACCACTTCCTGCATCCGCTGCAGCCGCTCCGCCGCTGCCGTGGGCTTTCCTTGGCTCACACCATCCAATCGTGACCAACGGCTTCCCCCATAACCACGCCGCACCCGTGGTACCCTGCCGCACGTGGACCCTGACGACGTATTTGCCGGCTTCGACGCACCATTGACCCAGTCCTACCCCTTGGTCGACGGCTGCCCGGAATGCAGTGCAGGCTCACCGGTCTCGCATCAGGGAAGCCCGCTCTGTCGATCCGGGTCGATCGCGAGCGGCGGGACATGCGCACATTGCGCTTGCGACATATGCTTCTAGCTCGCCAGCGCCTCCCGCAGCCGGCGCAAGGCCCGGCCCTCGATCTGCGACACAGCGGGCTGCGTGATCCCCAACTCTCGCCCCACTTGGCTTTGCCGCATTTCGTGCCTCAGCCTTAGTTCCACGACAACACGCTGCTTTTGCGGCAGGTCCGCCACAGCCGCTTTTAGCCGTTGCCTTTGTTCCGCCGCCGCGGCCGCCGCCTCCGGATCCGGCCCTGGAGCGCGCTTGCCGTCCGCTATACCGCCAAGCCCCTCATGCCGGTGCCGCAACTCCCGAGCCAGGCTGTCCAGCATCGCCCCCCGAACCCGCACCCGCACATATGCTTCCGCCGTTTCTGGCCTCAGTTTCCCTGTTAGCGCCAGCAGTGCTGCGTAGCCTTCCTGCTCAAGATCTTCGGTCGACGCCGAATATTGCCGCGCTAAGCCGCGCGCGATCGCCCGGATTAAGCTCCCGTACTGCGCGAACAAAACCGTCATACCCTAAAGTCGCTACCCCCGGCTTGAAAATCATGCCCGAAAAGCGGAATCATAGAGTGAACTGGACACTGTGCGGCTAGACCGGAACACCGGGACGTCGGGAGCGTGCGATTATGCTGGCCCTCAAACAGGTGATGCCCCGCAGGCTGGTCCGTCTGCGTGAGTCCCATCGCCTCTCCCAGCGCGCCCTCGCGCGTCAGATCGGAGTCGCCGTCTCCACCGTCAACTGCCTGGAAAGCGGCTTCGCGCGCGACCTCCGCCTGGCCACGCTCCTCAAGCTCTGCGAACGCTTCCAGGTCTCCCCTGACTTCTTGCTGGGCTTTGAAACCGCCCGCGCGCCTCACCGCCTTGACTTCGGCCCCTGCCCGAGCTGTGGCTCCGGTCGGCTACCCGGAGAGATCCACTCCGCGGCCCAGTGCATTTATTGCCTCCATTGTGCGGGTGATTCCGAGGAAATACTTGCCGCCAAATTCGGAATTTGCCTGCCCGCCGTGCGCGGCATCCTCGACCATGAGTTCGAGGCGCGCCGCCGGCGCCGCAATTAAGTCACTGCTGCAGCCCGAACGCGTACAGGGTGCCGCCGTTCGCCGCCGCATCCACGTAGAAACTCGACGCGTCCAGTTGGTTGCCCTCCTCCGCGTCGATCCGCAGCCGGTCCGATGGCCCGCCCGCCGGCTGCAGCAATTCGCCCAAGACGTTTGCTCCCGTCCCTGCGTTCAGGTTCAGCGTCCCCACGAACATCTTCACGGACCCCGCCGCGCTGGAAAACACCATCGCCACTACCGGCGTGGCGGTCGCCGTCACTCGCACAGGCGTTCCCGCCGCCGCCACCGTCACCTTTCCAAAAGGCACTATTCTCACGCTCTCCCTCCTCTGCGGCCCTCGCGCCGCTTCCGCCATCTCAATCCCGAGTTCGATGAGCCTCGCCACCGCCAGCCGCCGTGACGCCTCGTCTCCCGACCTCCAAATCGTATCCAGACCCCACAACTGCCCCCGCACCAGCCGCCCGATCAGCGGCACATCTAGCAGATCCTTCGCGCCGTTCATCCGAAATACGCCTACCTCTCCCTGCTCCTCCAACTCCCGCAGTCCCCGCGCCAGCCCCTGTAGCCGCGACCGCATCCGCGCGCTGCTTCGCCCGCTCACGCCGTGCTTTCCATGCCTTCCAGCCAGCTCTGGCCGGCCTTGCGCGCCCGCGTCCGCCGCGCGTTCGCATGGTGAAACCGCACATCGTGGTGCAGGTGGCACCACTGGCACAGCGCCTGCAGGTTCTCGTCCCGGTTGTCCCGCGGATCGTGATTCAAATGCGCGATCGTCAGCACGATCCGCACCCAGCGGTGCTCGTCGATGTTCGGAAAGCAGGCCATCTTCCCGAATGGCTTCCCATTCTGGTCCGCCCCGCTCCACGGCAAGTGGATGAACTGAACCTTTCCGGCGTTCTCGATCTTCGCGCCTCCCGCGAAGTACACCATCCGTCGCCGGTTCCCGAACCCGGCATGGTTCGCCCACGCCGTTGCCGCCGGACTCGCCGGCGTCCACCAGCCGTGCTGCCGCAGCACCGTCTGCCGGTTTGGAACACCGCACCGTTCACAGCAGTTCTGCGCCCGATCGAGAATCCGCGCCCGGATCGCCTTCCACTCCGCGCCGCGGTACAGGTGCCTCCACTCACGACGGATCGGCATCGTTTGCCTCCGTGGCCCGCCCACACTTGCTGCAGATCACCGGCCGCTCGCCCGCCTTCGCGATCCCGCTGCCGAGAATTTGCTCCAGGGGCTTCTCTAGCCAGTAATAGGCGCCCGGCCGTTCCAGCATCAGCCCTCGAGCCAGGTCCACGAAGCGCCAGCACACCTCCAGCCACCTGCCGAGCTCCGGACCGGCCGCATCCGCCCAGTTCGGCTGCCCTGCCAGCCGGAAGCGAATCTGATCTTCATGGCCCGTCCACCCCAGGCCGCACTTTTCCAGCGCCCGGAACACGGAGCCTCGCCACCCCGCTCCCGCCTCATGCCCTACGGTGACCGGCACGCCGGCAGCCTCCAGCGCGCGCCGTGCCCGCCACAAGGCGTCTACCGCGAACTGCCGCGTGCTGGCCTGCCCCAGCCATTCGTCCACCGCCTGGATCGCGTCCGCGCACCGGCTCATTGCGATCGCTTCCTTCGAGTCCGCCGCCATCAGGCCCTCCGCAGCCTTCCCGCGTTCACCGCTTCGTACAGCTTGCGCACCCTCGCCTCAGTCGCGGCCGTAATCTTCCCGCCCCGCTTGATCTGGATACTTGGAGAGCGATAGCCCATCCACCGGGCGAGCTGCGCCTTCGAGTAACCCCGCGAGATCAGCTCATCCAGGCGGCGCCATGTCCCCGTCGCGGGAACCAACGCGCCGCCGGCGATCGCTTCCGTGGTCACCGCAAGAATTCGCGCCGCCGTGTCGCGGCGGATCCGCCGGCGCGCGCCCGACTTGATCAGGCCAGTGATCGTCCGTGAGACCGAAGCTGCGTCGGCAACCGACTTGTATCCGATGCCGCGCCGCCCCAGCGCCAAAATGTGCTGGCGCGCCGCGCTGGCGGCCACCAGATCCCGGCGATCCCCCATCTCTCGCTTCGCGCGATCGCGCTCGCATTGATACCGGCTGTTCGCCGCCCTGCACAGCAGGCACCTGCAGCGCGCTCCCACATACCGCGCCCGCGTTCCGTGCGGCCGCGCCGCGGCTGCCGCCTTGATCGCCTGGAAACGGTCCGCCGCCCTCACGCCGTAGCTCCTTCGGCCGGAACACCTACTCCCTGCAGCCGCTCCCGCGCCATCGATGCGTACTCGGGGTTCAGTTCGATGCCCAGGTAACCTCGGCCCAGCCGCTTTGCCGCTACCAACGTCGTTCCCGTCCCGGCGAACGGATCCAGCACCGTCGCGGTCGCCGGCTCCTCCCACAGCCGGCAGTCACAGCCGCGCTCCCACCCTAGCGTCCTGCCCGCGGCGATCTTCCGGTCCCGCAGCCGGCACACACCCATCTCCTTCAAGGTCTGGTCGGAATGGAGATCGCCCGCGGCCGGTCGCTCGACGATCCGGCGCCACGGCTCGCCGCAAGCCCCGCATACCCCGAACTCCGACGTCCCGGCGAGGATGCACGGCCGCACCAGGTCCTCGGGATACGTAGCAAAGTGCGTCCCGCTCGCTTTGCGCGTCGCGATCGTCCAAACAGTGCGCCGGTTCCGCACCCCGCTCAACGCCAGCGCCTGCCGCGCGGCCGAACTCCGGAAGCAGCCCGACGCTCCCGCCGGCGCTTGCGTGCGAAGCTGATCGCGCTTCAGCAGGTATACTGACTGCCGCCCCGCCGCCGCCTCCCGCAGCCGCCTCAGCCGTTCGCTCTCCACCTGCGGTTCAACGATCGCCAGCCGGTCGTAGTAGTAGTCTTCGCTCCGGCTCAACAAGAACAGATATTCGTGCGATCGCGTCGGCCGGTCTTGCGCAGACTCCGGCTTCGCGTTCGGCTTTTGCCAGATCACATCGCTCCGCAGATACCAGCCGTCGTCGCGCAGCGCGAACGCCAGCATCCACGGCAGCCCCACCAGGTCCTTACGCTTCAGTCCCGGCACCGGTACGCGATTCGGCGGCGTCAGCATGCCGCCCTTGTCTGCCCAGCGCTCACCTTCCTCCCCGCCGCCCGCCTTCCGACAATGGCCAGCCCCGGTCGCGTACACATCGCCTACGTTCAGCCACAAGACGCCCGAGCGCTTCAGCACCCGCCGAACCTCGCGGAAAACCTCGGTCAGCTTCGCGCACCATTCCGTCGGCGTGCTCTCGAATCCGATCTGCCCGGCGCAGCCGTAGTCCCGCAACGCCCAGTAGGGCGGGGAAGTCACGCAGCAGTCGATTGTCTCCGGCCCCATCCCCGCCAGGACCGTCAAGGCGTCCCCGGTCACCACTTCCTGGCGCATCACGAAACCTCCACCCAGGCGTTCCAGTGCCCGCTGCAGTAGTGCCGCTCCTCGCCCACCTCTCGCGCATGCGCCTCGCAGATCGAGCGGTCGCAGGTGCCGGGGCGCAAGATGAACACCGGATCGGACTGGAACATCGTCAGTCCGTGGGCTCGGAAATAGGCCGCTAATCTCTTGTCTTTCGGAACGTGGACAACCTCGACCTGGAAGAGCAGTGTCTGCCGGATAGCTTCGATTCCCAATACCCGCATCTCGACCCTGTCGCTCCGCACCATGTCCCCGTGCCGGACCTCATGCGCCTTCGCCAGCTCGAACCGCTCCACCGGCCAGTCGCACAAGTACAGCGGCTCTCCCGCGCAGAACGTGCAGCGCGCACGCTCCCCATCTCCGCACACGAACGTCGGTGCGCCGCCGAAGACTCCGGGATCGGAATAGACTTCGCAGGGCATCACGCTCCTCCAAACAGCCGCTCTGACGCTCGCAGCCGCGATGGTCCGTCTGAAACCACATAGCCGTACTTCAGGAGCCGTGCGAACGCCCGCGACACCGGACCTGAGTCGGCGTACCCAGCCAGCTTTCTCGCCTCCCCCTTCGCGATCGCCTCCGGGTACGCACCCGTCACCGCCCCCAGCAGCGCCCGCTCCATGCCGGAGAGCTTGCTGTCCGGCCCGAGCAAATACCCCTGCAGCCGGAGCCCCACCGGTAGGGGATCGAAACCGCCTAACGCTCGCCGTCCCTCCCCCGTGATCCGCAGCTTCGTTCCCTCTGGCTCCACCCAGCCCTGAACGTTCAACCTCGCGAAAGCTCGCGATACCGGCCCGGAGTCCGCGTAATCCGCGTGCAACCGCACCTGTCCCTTCGTCAGCCCCTCCGGATGCTGCGCCAGTGCGGTCAGCAAGCGCCGCTCCATCGTCGACAACCCCTCGCTTGCCGGAAGGACCCGATTGTCCTTCCGGCCCCCGCTACCGGCGGGGCGCGGAGCCTCAGGCCTACGGACCGGAGCCGTCGTCGTCGTGGTTTTATCTTCTTCCGCGCCCGGCCGTGCATCGCCGATCCCGGTCTTCATCGCCAGGCGCGTGCGCAAAGCGAATAGTCGTTCCGTCGTCGCCTGTAACTCGCCTTCCGCAAGCAGCAGAGTGTTCACCGCCTTGTCGAGTTCCGTCCGGAATTCTTGTACGGCGCCTTTCCGCCCGCGCTCGAAAGCGGCGTCGATCGCCGCCGAATCGGCGGCCGCGGCGGATCTTTCCCGCTCCAGCTCCGCGATCCGCCTCCGGAGCTCGCGCGGGTCCTCCGCCTTCGCCCGCTCGATCGTCTCCGCCATCTGCGCGGTGATCGCCGCCAGGTCAACATCCGCCAGCGTGGCTGGCTTTCGGTCACGGTGTTTGCCGATGACCGGCGCCGCGCCCGAATCGAATGTGCGTCGCCGCCGGAAATGAATCCGCTCCATCAGCCCTAAGCGGCTCGGTGACCATAACCACGCATCACCGTCGCCGAGCGAGGGCAGGGAATCGACCAGCGTCTTCGCCAGGCCCTGATGCTCTACCCAGGCCAGAACCGCCTTCCGATCCTGCGGCGCCGTCGTGCGCATCGCGATCAGCGTGTCCGTTTGCGTCAGCACATCCTTGTGCAGCCGTGCGCTGCGCTGCGTGATCGTCGAGCCCGAGATGCCCCGCTGCCGCCCCCACAAAAGCAGCTTCGAGCAATCGTGCAGCAGCTTGGCCTTGTCCCGCATCACTCTTTGCGGAAAGAGATCGTCGGCTTCCTCGAAGAACAAATGCGTCGGTGGCTGCTCCGGCCCCTTGCGCCGGTAGAAACGCGCCGCGAAGCCATCCTCCCGGCCGCTCCCGGCCATGAAGCGGATCTTCTCGCCTTCCGTGAACTCGCTCAAGTCGAGAACGCACGTCAGCCCTTGCGCGACGATCAGCTCCGCCAGGTACGCGCCGGCGGACGGTTCGATGGGTACGTCTCCGTGCTGCCCCCCGAAGATCGGAATCGGCAAGCCGCCGCTCTTGCCATCCGCGGAGGAACGAATCCCCCACCAGTCTCCCTTCGGATCGATCGCCACCCAGTGCAAGCCGGCGTCGTACATCTCCTCCGCCAGCACTGCTGCCGCGTTCGACTTTCCCGCGCCGCGCATCGCGAGAATCGCGAACGTCTGCGTCGCTGCCGCCAACGGCAGCGATAGCTCGGCCGAGACCCGCAGCTTGCTCAAGCGGAGCCTCCGCTGATCAGATACCGCTCCGCTTCCCAATCCGCCTCCGCCAGCGCCAGCCTCCACCCCGGCGTGCGGTCGTCGCCCTCTCCGCGGATTGCGGCTACCTCGCGATCGATCCGCCGCAGCTCCGCGTTCAGATCGCCCATCGTGTACAGCACCACGCGCTTCGCCGTTAGGCAAAAGGTGCAAAGGTCACCCGCCGCCCATCCGCACGTCGACCCGTCCTCGGCAATGCAGGGTTCGTACTCCGTGCAGCCGCACTCGCTGCAGACTCCGGCCACGTCCCGGTCCAAGGGGCTCTTGTGTTGTTCTCTCATGGGACCCCTCAGATACTCGGCACCACGGCCACCGCGTCGCGTTCCATGCGTTGCGCGGCGCTCGCCAGGCGCTCTCCCGCCGCCAGCGCGATCCGGATCCAAACCACCGCTTCCGCCGGTTGTCCGAGTTGCGTCAGCAGCACCCGCGCCCGGTCGATCGAGGAATGAACCTCGAACGTCAGGCGCGTCAGATTATCCCCGCTCGCCTCCACGCGCATCAGCCCGTCAATCCATCGCCCGAGCCGCTCCGCCTCCGGCTCTGTCAACTCGCCGACGGTTTCGCGCCACGGAATCACGCCGGCTTGCGCGGCCTCCCGTAGCACCCTCTTCGCTGCAACGTGTGCGGGCACATCGCGCGCGAAAATACGGCACGCCTGCTCAATTTCCCAAGCTCTCGACTCACTCGGCATGGTCGATCTCCTTTCCTGGAGCGTGTTCTGATCGTTGAAAAGTCGCGTCAGCCTGCGGCGAGTGCCAGTCCGCGCCGTTCCCGCGATCCTGGCGGTCGTGCGCAAGGGACATCGGACCT
Source organism: Bryobacteraceae bacterium (assembly GCA_019748195.1). Classification (GTDB taxonomy): domain Bacteria; phylum Acidobacteriota; class Terriglobia; order Bryobacterales; family Bryobacteraceae; genus JAIEPW01. Next base: position 71,707 of record JAIEPW010000029.1, on the reverse strand, counting down.
AGCTGGGGAAGGCTGACGCGCCTCGGCCTAGGACTTGGTCTTGCCGCTCTTCGGCGGCTTGCCCGCTGCCGCTGCCGCCTTCGGCATCGACTTCGAACTCCGTGTCTTCCCCTTCGGGGCTTGCTTCTTCGCCATCTGACTCTCCCGTGTCATGAGATCCGCCGCCCGTGAAGGACCGCGGTTTGCGGTTTCCCGCAAAATCGAACGAGGCTCCTCAATCCGGAAACCCCGAGACGTCTAGCAGCGCTTGCTGCTGCGGTTGAGTTCGCGGCGCGGAAGCGGTCACCGCCTCAACCCGGAGCGCGCATTCCGCGCATAGCCCAGGCAGCGTCCACACCGTTTGCCCGCCGTTCGCCGCCCCGCACCCCGCGCACACCAGCCCCCGCTCCCGGTACAGATCCCGCGCGTCCTGCGGACCGCCCAGCGTCAACAGGAGGTATGCGCGCGTCACCTCCACGCGCCCTGGAAACCGAACGTAAGGCTGTCCACGCCGATCAGCATTCGCCGCATCGCGCACTCCAGCGCGTACTGCCGCATCGGCGGATTATTCGGCCAAGAGTCCCGCGCCTCCTCTTCGGCCTGCGCCTTCTCCGCCGGCGTCAACCGCTCTTCGCCCGTCTTTGCCAGCAGCTCGTCGACATTTAACAAGTGCAGCTCGAACCGGTCCGGCTCCGTGGCCATCGCCGCGGCCTGCCGTGCGGTGTCCTCCAGCAGCTTGGCTTCCTCATCGCACGCGCCGCGCCTCCGCAGGCGCTCCGCCGCGTCACGTGCCGCGCTTGCCACCTTCTGCACCTCGGCCGTCGGCATGCGCTTGGACTCACCCGCCAATTGCCGCGCCTGATTGGTTGCGGTCACGCAGTCGTCAACGATGCAGCGGAGGAAGCCGTAGCTCTTCACGGCGCGTTCCCGAAGCCCGAACCGCAGAACGAACGTCTCAAACGGAACCCTTTCTGAGGCCAGCCGCCGGTACATCTCCTCCAGGAGCTGGCGCGGTGGCGGGGCGTTCAACCGCTTCGTCAGCGCCTTCGCCACGAACGCCTCGAAGCGCTGGAAGTCCCCGTTCAGGCGGGAGCCGGAATCACCACTGTCCACTGTGGTGATCTCGCCGCTAACCTTTGCTGCATCAGTACCCGTTCGCCCGGCGTTCGCCCCGGTCGTAAACTGCCTAACCAGCTCGCATGCCGCGCCGTGCGGGCAGGCCTCCGCCAGCGGTACTGCGCCCTTAGCGCCCGGCAGCATCACCATCGGGACCTTGGCCTTGATCACCGTCAGCGCCGCCTTGGACTCGCCCCTGCTCACCACGGCTGCGGCCTCTCGTGTAGGCTCCGGCTCGATCGCGTCGCGCGTGCCAGCGCCGCCGGCGCTCGCCGGCCCTTTCCGCTCCAGCTTCCTGGCCTCGCGCTCGGTGATCTTCGCCCAGTTGTTGATCAGCACCCGGTACTGCTTCACCCGCTTGTCCCGCGGGCTTTTACGCGCCTCGATAGCCGAAAGCTGCTCCAGCTTGTCCAGCGCCGCTCCGACGGAGTTGACGTGGCAGTTCACGAGGCGCGCCAGGTCGGGTTCTTTCACCTCTACCCAGTCCGCCTCGCCTGATCTGCCGACGGAGTCGTCGAGGATGTTGCCCAGCACGCCCAGCTCGACGTGGGTGAGCGCTCGGAAGAGTTTCTTGAAAAACGCCCGCGGAGTCTTCGTCCACCCCGAGCGTTCCCACGTGTTGGGAAGCGCCATCGCCGCGGCGCTCATAGGGCGTAGCCTCCGTCGCCCAGCATCTCCGCGACCGTGGCAAAGTCGCGAAACGCTACGGCGTTAAGGGTCTGCCTCCATTGAGCCCGCTCGTGGCGGCGCCAGGCGGAAATAACCCAGCGTGGAGATCTGGAGTAGGATCGTCGGTTGCGTCGAAGCACCGCACTCGGCAGCGGCATATTGGCCTCTCGGGTTTGAAATTGTCCCCGCTGGCCTGCGCGCGCGCGACCGGGTGTGGATACTGAGGGGGACCACACTCGGCGGTCAACGGCGCTCGAGCTCGGCCGGCGGCGATAGGGTGGCACCTGTCGCTCCGGTCCGGGTGCCGCAACGGGCACCTCTTAGCCAATCCGCATCCGCAGCCACCACCGCGAGTGTTAGGCCGACTACACTTCCGATAACAGATATTATGTCAACTTAAGTCCTAACGCCGCCCTGAGGGCTGCGGCCAACTCCGCCGGGCTCCCGATGCGCAGCACTTCGAACCCGGCTGCCCTTCCAGCCGCTACGCCGGCGTCGGAATCCTCAATAACCAGGGGTTTTCTTGCTTGCAGCAACTCCGCCGCACGCAGGTAAGGATCGGGGGCCGGTTTCAGGCGCGGAACTTCCAGCCCGCACACCAGAACGTCGAATCGCTCGCGGATCCCGGCCCGCACCAGTGGCGGCTCCACCTCCGAGCGGCCGCTGGAAGACACTACCGCCAGCTTCCAATGCCCGTTCAGCCTGTGAATCAGGTCGACGGTCGAGGCGTGAAACACCTCCGATTCGGCCATCCGGCGGCTGAACAGCGCCTTCTTCTCCGGATACCGGGCCCAGAGCTCATCGAAGCCGATCGGTGGCTCGCGTTCCTCGCAGAGGCGCTGGATCATGGCGCGGTCGGCGACGCCGATGCATTCCTGAACGTACCGGTCCCAGGGGATGTCCACGCCGTAAGGCGCAAGGATCTCGTTCCACACCTGATAATGAATCGGTTCGGAATCCGCCAGTACGCCATCGAAATCGAACAGCAGAGCGTCGTAGGTCACTCGTTTAGCGGAATCGCAGACTCCTCAACATCTGCTGAAACACTGGTTCGGCCGCCCGATACTCGCTTTGCGGCGCAACGAACGCGAAGTAGTAAAGGCCGCCACCGTGCGGGATTGTCACCACCACGATCTGCTCCGTCTCGTTGGGAAAGGCCGAATGCGCGCTCATCTGAGTGAGCATCGCATTCTGGCCCTGAACCGAGATTGGCCGGGGGTTCGCGGTGACTTTGGCGCCCGGCACCGTACGGACGAATCCGTCCATCAGCTCTTGGGTAAGCGGCGCGAGATCGCCCGGCTTGTTGGGTTGAAATCCCACCAACGTTCCGTAGGCGACATTCGGACCCTGCTGATCCTGGACCACTCCGCCCTTGGCGGCAAAGATGACGTCCGGGCGCTGGGCATCACCTAAAGCATCCCAATTGGATGGATAATCAATTGAAAAAGATGGGGCTTGATGATTCCGCAACTGTGCCGAGGGGCGCAGCGTGGCAGGAGCGGGCAACGTAGTTCCCTGCCCGGGCACAGCCGGTTTCGGCGCCGCCGGAATTCCGCCGGCCACTTGCTTGGCCCGCGCGAGCGTGGCGGGATTGCCCGCCGAGTAGGTCCGTCGCGGCAGCGTGGTGACCTCCCTTTCGACGTCGCGGACGCGGTTGCCGGGATTGGGATGGCTGGAGAACCACTCCTCGATGCCGCTGCGCTTGCCGCTCTCAGACTGCAGCTTCTCGAAGAAACGCGCCATCTCCACGGGGTTGTAGCCGGCGTCGTTCATGATCTGAGAGCCGAGCAGATCGGAGTCCTTTTCCGCGCCGCGGGAGTACTTCAGCAGCACGCTTTGCAAGCCGAGGCCGATACCCAACTGCCCGAGCTGGCCGAGGATGCTGCCGGAGTTGCCCAGAAAGATTCCAGCGCCCGCGCCCAACCCTCCCAGCAGTTGTTGCTTGGACATCTGGTTGGTGCCGTGGCGGAGCACGATGTGAGAGATCTCGTGCGCGAGCACGCCGGCCACCTGAGCCTCATTATCGGCATTCAGCAGCAAGCCCGTATTGACGAACATCGGACCGCCGGGAAGCGCGAAGGCATTGATGGACTTGTCATTCACGATACGCCAGGTGTAGGGGAATTTGCCGGCAGCGGGCGACGCCGTCAGGCGGTCGCCGATGCCGCGGATGTAGCTCAGCAGCTCCTGGTTGTTGACTATCGCCAGCTTCTTTTCGAACTCGGCGGCCGCTTCCCTGCCGAGCTGAATGTCCTGTTCGATCGAATAGAAGTTCATGCCCGGCTTGAATTTCTTGGACTGAGCCGCGGCCAGCCCGGCGCACGCCAGAGTGAGGATGCAGGCGAGGAAGCGATTTTTCATGTGCGGTCTTTCGCGATTTTCTTATTGTGGCATGGTGGGTCGCGCCGCGGAGCGTTTCCATGCGTTTGCGCGGCGGCGCAGCCAGTGCCGGGGAAGCTCATACTCCGGCACCGCCGTAGCCGAGGCCTTGTGAATCACCACCAGCCCGCGCCGATGCAGGCGTGCGACGGCTTTCTGCACCGCCGATTTTGAAAGGCCGCTATTTTCGGCGAGCTGGCGCAGGCTGAGCGCGGCGCGCCGCTCCCCGCCGCGGAACAGCCGTGCCCAAATGACCAGGTAGATCAGGAACGCGTTGGGCGCGCGGTCATGACCAGCCAGGTCCGGCAGCAGGACATCCATCACGTACTCATCGATCTCGATATGCCGCATTACACTATAGCGTATAACAACATAGATAATTGCCGCGGCCGCGCTTCGCGGCGAAAATGGCGTTGGAGGAAAACCATGATTCGCGGAGTGAAGTTCGCATCCATCCCGGTAACCGATCAGGACCGCGCGGTGGATTTCTACACGGAAAAGCTGGGATTCCGGATCCTGACCGATCAGCCCTTCGACGGGACGCAGCGCTGGATCGAGCTGGGGATCCCGGGCGCGGACACGCGGCTGGTCCTGTTCCGCTTCGACGGCGGCCTCACGCCGGGGGGGTTCATGAACGTCACGTTCTGGGCCGAAGATGTGGAGGCCACCGCGAGGGAGATGAAGGCCAAGGGCGTCGAGTTCGTCAAGGATGTCGAGAAGCAGGATTGGGGAACGTCGGCGATTTTCCGGGATGCGGATGGGAATCAGTTTGTACTGAGCTCCCGATAGCGTGCCAGCCGGAGCTTGACAGGACAGGCGTACTTGAGATATCCCTATTTCATCTATGCCTAGCGCGGATATGCCTCCGGGAACTCTCCCCCTCCTCATCCTGCGCGTCCTGCGCACCGGATCGCTCCATGGCTACGCGATCGCCCAGCGCATCCGGCAAGTTTCTGATTCGGTGCTGGAGGCCGAGGAAGGTTCGCTGTATCCCGCGCTGCAGCGCATGCTGATGAAGGGCTGGCTGGAATCGGAATGGGGCGTCTCGGAGACCAATCGCAGGGTGCGCTTCTACCGGCTTACGAAGGAAGGACGCCGGCAGCTCGATTCCGAAGTGGCGGAGTATCAGCGGGTCAACGCCGCGATCCGCGCGATTCTCGATTTCGCTTAGGACAAACCCATGAACACCTTGTGGCGCAAGCTCGCCTACTTGCTTTCGCGCCGCCGGCGCGAGCTCGAGCTGGAAGATGAAATTGCGTTTCACCGCGAGATGATGGTTCGCGACAGCCGGCCGGCGGCAGCCTTCGGCGCCAGTCCGCTGCGGCTTCGGGAGGAATCGCGCGATGCGTGGGGCTGGACCTGGTTGGACCAACTGGCGCAGGATCTGCGCTTCGGTTTCCGCCAGCTTATCCGGAACCCGGGTTTCACGATCGCGGCCACGCTGATCCTCTCGCTCGGGCTGGGCGTGAACCTCGCCGCCTTCCGGGTATTCGACTTGGCGTTTTTGAAGCCGCTTCCGATTCGCACTCCGGAACGTTTTCAACGCTTTGACCGGCACAGCCCGGAGGCGTCGGCGACGTCGATGTCGTGCGCGGCGGTGCGCTTTTACGCGGCTCACAATACGGCTCTCGCGTCGGTGATGGGCGTCGCCGGGGGGCGGCTCACTCTTGGGGATCGCAAAAGCGCCGCCGTGGAGGCGCACTTCGTGACTGGCAATTACCTGGCCGACCTCGGCGTGCGTCCCGCCTTGGGCCGGATTCTCACGGTTGAGGATGACCGGAGGGCGGCCGCGCCGGTGGCGGTCCTGAGCCACGCGTTCTGGAGTTCGCGCCTGGCTCAAAACCCTGCCGTTCCCGGCAGCGTAATCCAACTGAACGGCAAGCCGGTTACCGTGGCGGGCGTCCTGCCCTACGACTTCCATACCGGCCGCAACATCGATGTGTGGCTGCCGATGGAGCGTCACGCGGACCTCTTTCCCGGAAGCGACCTGCTTACGTCTTTCGAAAAGAACGAGTGTCAGATGTTCGGCATGCTTCGGGCGGACCAGACTCCGGCAGGGGCCCGCGAGGCCTTGCGGCCGATGGTGGCCGCCCTCGGCCGCCTGGAACCAAAGGCGGTCTGGAAAGCCGAGCATCTCGAACCGCGCCCAGCCGGTTCCCCGGGTCATCTCGATGACGCGGATACGCTTTCCGCCGTGCTCGGGATGACTGGGCTGGTCTTGCTGATCCTGCTGAGCTGCTGCGCCAATCTCGGCAACATGCTGCTGGCGCGCGGGGCGGCGCGCGAACGGGAATGGGACGTCCGCATGGCGGTGGGCGCGGGGAAGGCACGGATTGTCCGCCAGCTTCTCACGGAGAGCCTGCTGCTCGGTTTGATCGGCGTCACCGCGGGCCTTGTTGCCAGTCACTGGGCGGGAGTTCTTATTCTGCGCACACAGGCCGCGCCCGCGGACGGCCTGGCGCTGAATTGGCGCGTGGCGGCGATCGCCGCGGTCCTGACCCTGCTTTCCGTGCTGGCATTCGGCCTTGCGCCCGCGTTCGCGGCGGTGCGCGGCGGACTGCGGGGCACGCGCGCCCGGCGGATCCTGATCGCCGCGCAAGTGGCCGTAGGGTGCGTGTTGGTGATCTTATCCGCGTTGCTCGATCGGGGGGTCCGGGCACTCAGCGGCGCCGGACAGGGGTTCGATGCCGCCCACGTCGTCATTATCGACCCCGAACTCCAGGCGCGCGGCCTGAACGGCGCGGCAGCCCGGCAGCGGCTGCAAGAGATGAAAACCCGGCTGCAATCCGTGCCCGGGGTTGTGGAGGTCGCCGCGACGCTGCTGATCCCGCTGGGGGACCGGCTTTCGGTGGCCCATCTTCGCAATCCGCCGATCGCCTTGGTGACCAATTCCGCCGATCCGGCCTACTTCGCGGCGATGGGTATTCCGCTTACGCGGGGGCGGCTGTACGGCGATCGGGAAAGAGACGCCGCCATCCTCAGCGAGTCCACCGCCCGGCGGCTGTTCCCCGAGGGCGAGGCACTCGGACGTGTGATCGAGGGCTTCGGCAAACGTACCGTGGTGGGAATCGTCGCCGACACCCAGGCCTGGAAGTCGCATGATGCCGGCTACGGCGAGGCATACACTCCGATCGACGAGGGTCTGGCGGGCATGATGCTGCTGGCCGTCCGAACCGAAGGCGACCCGGCCGACCGGATCGCTGACTTTCGGGGCGCGGCGGAGAGCGGCGGCGTCACACCGTCAGTTCAACTGCTTCGGAACCTTGCGGCCGAGCGTGCCGGACGGGCGCGCAGCACGGCCGCGATGGCGGCTCTTCTCGGAGTAGCCGCTCTCGCCTTGGCCGCTGTCGGCATCTTCGGTTTGGTTGCCTATACAGTGGCGCAGCGCTCGCGCGAGATCGGCATTCGACTGGCCTTGGGCGCGCGGAGCGGCGATGTGCTGCGGGTGGTTCTGGAGCAATACCGCGCTCCGCTCCTGGTTGGAGCAGCTTCAGGAATTCTGACTGCTCTCGGGTTGTCGCAGGTATTGCGCTCCGCGCTGAACGGGCTGAGCCCGTGGGATTGGCCCTCGCACGCGGCTGGTCTGGCGGTGTTCTTCGCAACTGCCGTGGCGGCGGCTTTGTGGCCCGCGCGGCGGGCGCTGCGGGTGGATCCCGCGGTCAGTTTGCGGTGGGACTAAGAGCACTAGAGCGAACTCGCAGGGAACCCGACATATTCGCGGACGTATAACGAATCGCTCTTAATGACCTTCGCTGAATGGCAGGTAGTTTGTGCTTTCTTCCTACTCTTTTATTTTCCTAACTTCTGTCTTGTGTGACGCTTACTCACTACATGGAACGCCCATCAGTCTGCTTTACCGCTACCGGCCTCACAAATTGTGTGGTGAAAGTGCTTGCCCCTGGTAGGTCTTGCCCCTATTATCCTTTGCAAGCGGTGTCGGGTTTCGCCCGTTCAACGTGACTTCTGAGGAGGTACACATTCATGAGAAGTTGGATTTGGGCGACCTTGATGTTGGCCTGTTCCGCGGGTCAGCTCCTGGCCTGTACGGCGTCGGCGAATTGTAGTGGGTGCGGCGAGGGCATAACGCTGAGCTGCAGTTGTACGATTGGCGGAGCCACAACAGACTGTAATTGTGATGACGGAAGCTGCCACAATTGTGGCTCGTGCTGCAGGACACAAGGCTCGCTCGGACGAAGCTGCGTGACTTTGAAGTGCAGCGGAAGCAGTTGTTCCAACGGACCGGGCGGCGAGGATTTCGTGTTCGAAACTCCGGGCCAAACCGTATCCACGATCGAATTCCGGCTGGCGGGCGGCAGGGCCGTACCACTGCATGTTCACTCTTATGCTCCCATTTCGGTGGAAAGCGCCACCTACGAAGACATGCTGCGCCTCCGGATTAGAAACAAGGGCACGGCGGCATTGACACGGGTTGTTTGGGGCTGGGAGTTTCAATTTCGATCGGGGGCGATTCGATTTGCAGTCCGGGAGGATGGCTGGGCGTTTCCGGAGGGGGCAACTGTTCCGGGTTTGCTCCGTGAGCGCGAGTGGCAGCTCACATTAAGTGGAAAAGAAGCGCCGGTCGCAGCCAAGGCCGTTGTTCTGTATGCCGAATTTGAAGATGGAAGCTCAGTGGGCGCATCGCGAGACCGCATTCGGGAATACTACTCGGCCGCTGACGCAAAGATCGCCGCGCTGTTCCGGGAGCTCGGCGGCGCCGCCGGTCAGGGTGACAATGCCGTGCGAGGAGTTCTCGCCCGCGCTGCATCCAGCCAGGACGCGGCCGTGCGCGCCCAGGCACGTCACTTGCAAATGCTGCTAACGAGAGACGGGGCAGGTTCCGTGGCGCGCCATGCGCAGTGGTTTATGACCTTCCGAAACCGTCTATAAAATGCAGATCGCGGCGGGCGGCGACCTTAGAGTCTCCGCCCAGCCGTCTGGTTTTGCGAGGGAACTTGGCAATCCGCGTCGAACCCTGACCGACGCGCACCTACTACTGCGCTGTCCCGTACACCTTGATCTTCACGCTCACCAGGTTCCCGGTGACCTCGTTCGCCCGCGCATCGATCGCCGACACCTTCCAGATACCGGACGCCGATTCGCCCCAGAAGTGCGGCGAAGTGAACGTGTAGTCCGTGAAATCCGCCGCATCGTCCGGAGGCCGGTTGTTGGCAAACGTGGTCATCCCGCCGGGCGAAACGATCGCAAACCCGAGATCCCCCCGATTGGCGTGCTTCACGGTGACGGTAATCTCCACGTGCTCCACGCGGATCTTCGCGGATTGCAGGTCGAGGTTCACGGTGGAAGGCGTGCCGTCGTCGGCGATCGCGCCGCCTTCGGCTGAAGCTTCGGCCGTCACCAGGGGCCCGAGGTTCACCCAGTCCCTGGCCGCCGTCACGGCGTCGGCGACATTGAGGATGCCCGCGCCGAAGGCACGGCTGAAGGTGAAGCCGCCGCCGTTGGTGGCGAACGTCTCGGCTTCGTTGCCGGGCTTCAGCCCTTCCCTGCCGGCGGTCTTCAGCAGGATCTCCTTCACGTCGCGATAGCCCAGCTTGGGATTCGCCTGGAGCAGCAGCGCGATCGCGCCGGACACCTGCGGGGCCGCCGACGAGGTTCCATTGAACGCGTCGGTATAGTTTACAGGCGCCATCGTGCTGGGGAAATTGGTGTTCTTCAACCCGAACGCTTCCTCGCCGGTATTGTTCGTGGTCCACATGACGTTGGGCGGCTGGAACTCGCCGCCAAAGGCCGAAATCGCCAGGTTCAGGCCGCTCTCGGAATAGGAGCTCTGCGTCCCGTCGTTGCCCACCGCGCCGACCGCCATGGCGAAGGGCGAGCTCGAAAACTCGTCGTAGCTGGAATCATCGCCGTCCGAACGCCCGTTGCCGGCCGAAACGACGATCACGGTGCCCAGCCCGTCGCGGTTCTGCGTTGCCGCCTTCTCCATCGCGGCTTTCTTCAGGGCGCTGTCGCGACCGTCCGCCTTGGCGTCGTCGGCCGCGCCCCAACTGTTGCTGGAGATGTGCACGATCAAGCCGTCCGGCTGCCAGCCCATCGCGGTGGACTCGGCGTCCTCCGCCGTTGCCCCGCCGATCAGCCGCAAGCCCATCATCATCGACTCCGGCGCCACGCCCGTCAGGCCGATGCTGTTGAAGCCGGTGGCGCCGATCAGGCCGGCGCAGTTCGTGCCGTGATTGTCTTTCGCCACCAGCGGCGAGGGATCGTTCCGCTCGCCGTCGGACTTGAAGTTCCGGTGGTATCCCGACGAGATCGGGTAAACGCTGGCCGTCAGATCCTCGTGGGCAACCTCGAGCCCGTCGTCCACGACGGCGATGTTGATTCCCTTGCCGGTGACCGCGTCCCAGGTGGCCTTCATGTTCAGGTTGCGCGGCGCCGCTCCGTCCAGGTGCCATTGGTTGGGATAGAGGGGATCGTTCACCGGCCGCTGCAACGCCTGCCGGACTTTGAGCACGCGCGCAAACACGGGCGTGAACTCCCAGCCGCCTTGCGCGATCATCCAATCGGCCGCATCCAGAGCCGCGAAGGGGTCGGCATAGCTCACCAGGGTCCAGCCGTTCAAGGCGCTCCGCTCCATCCCGGACGGCTGGGTGGACGCAAGTTCGCCGTAGCGTGCCTCTCCCGCTTTCACCAGCAGCTTGGCGGTCATGGTGCGGCGCGCGACTTCCATTCGCCGCAGCCGCTGCGATTCCGGCATGGCGGCGAGCACCTCGGGCGGCGGCAGCTCGCCGCGGTTGTAAAACACCGGCGCCATGCCTTTTCGGCCGTCAGCTTTCGATTCGCGAATGCTGTTCATGGCGGCTACGGAGCGCATCACGCTCACGACGCCGTCTCCCCAGGCGGCCTGGCGAAGCACGTTGCCCACGCTCGCGCCCTTCGTTGTGAACACTTCGTCGGCGGAAAGCTGGTAGGTGGTTGTCCTACCGCCGTCGGAGAAATGATATTCGGTCTGGCCCATTGCGGTCAGCGCGGCAAAGGCCGCGACCAAGAAGCGCTTCAATGTGATTGTTCCCTTAACGTGAGATTCAAGCCCAACAGTGTGAGCAGGATAGCACACAAATCGCAGTTTCTCGATGCGAATTTTAGGGTCAACACCTTGACAATCCTTTAACCTCAGCGCGATGCGGCGGATGTATGATTTAGGCAGCAGTGTCCGCCGGGTTGGGCCAACGGGCGGATGAGGAGGTGCGATTTGCGTCTGACTTCACTAGGGTTGCTTTGCGCCGGGATCGCGGCTGCCGCGAACACGCCCGGCAAGGTCACCTATCACAAGGACGTCCTGCCGATTTTGCAGAAGAACTGCCAGACCTGCCACCGGCCGGGCGAGGCCGCGCCGATGTCCTTCCTTACCTACAAGGACACGCGCCCCTGGGCCAAGGCGATCAAGACCGCGGTACTCAGCAAGAAGATGCCGCCATGGTTCGCGGATCCGGCTCACGGGAAGTTTCAGAACGAGCGCCGGCTGAGCGAGGCGGAGTTGCAAACGGTGGCGAGGTGGGTGGACTCGGGCGCGCCCGAAGGCGATGCGAAGCAAGCGCCGCCGCCGCTCGCCTTCCAGGAAGGCTGGAACATCCAACCCGATGTCGTCTTCGAGATGCCGAACGCGTACGAAGTTCCGGCCAGCGGCACGGTGGAGTACACCTATATCGTGATTCCCACGGGCTTCACCAAGGACACGTGGATTACCGCGGCGGAAGTGCGACCCGGCGATCGCAGCGTGGTGCACCACGTGATCGCCTCGGTGCGTCCTCCGGGGTCGCCTTACCTGCGCAATGTGAAGCCGGGCGTTCCGTTTGTGCCGGTGACGCATGAGCGGGATGCTAACGGCGCGGCCATCCGGCGCAACGTGCAGGCGCCGAGCGCGGATCTGCAGCGCGCCAGCCAGGCGGCCGACGGCGCGGCGGTGGTGGCCACCGAGTTTCTGGTCGGGTATGCGCCTGGTTTGCAGGAGCAACGCTATGACCTGGCGGTCCCCGGCGCGGGCAAGATGATCCCGGCGGGGTCGGACATCATTTTGCAGATGCACTACACCACCAGCGGCAAGGCGGCTTCGGACAAGACCAAGATCGGACTGACCCTGGCCAAGGAGCAGCCCAAGTATCGATATCTGACCCTGAGCGCGGCGGCTACCCGCCTGGAGATTCCGGCTAACGAGGGGAATTATGAGTCGAATGCGTCAGTAACCTTCAAGGAAGACGCGAAGCTCGTTTGGCTGATGCCCCACATGCATGTCCGGGGTAAGGATTTCCTTTATAAGGCCGTCTATCCGACGGGCGAAACCCAGACGCTGCTGGATGTTCCGAAGTACGACTTCAACTGGCAGTTGGGGTATGACACGTCTGCGCCGATTCCGATGCCCAAGGGCACACGGATCGACTGCAAGGCGCATCACGACAATTCCAGGAACAACCCGTACAACCCCAATCCCAATGTGACCGTGAAGTGGGGCGATCAGACCTGGGAAGAGATGATGATCGGGTGGTTTGCGGTGGTCGTGGATGCAAACGTAAACCCGCGCAACGTGATCAATCGCGCTTCTCGCGGCGGAGAATAGAAAGCCCTAAGCCAGTTCTTCGCAGAAATACGCCGGCGGCGATCCGAAAGGGGTTGCCGCCGGGTTTTTTTGCGTCCGGATGCGACCCGAGGCCCGGCTAAAGGTCGCACGCTCCCCTGCCGATCTAACGCTAGGACTGGAGTTCCTGAAGTTCTACACCTGGGGTATCGGCATCATATGAAACGACTTGGACTGGCACTGATGGCGGCGATAGCTGCCGGGTCCCTTTCGGCGCAGCAAACGATCGTAAGCACCCGGATTTCGACAAGTCCCGAGGGGGCTCGATTTTACGTCGACGGGCAGTTGTATATGAATGCGACGACGTTCTCCTGGCCCGTCGGCTCGCGGCACGTGCTGGAGTTCCCGCTAACGGAGGGGACGGGGTGCAACGGCTACCAGGGGAGCGTAGACCTGAACTATCGCTACTTCTTTGGCGGCTGGCAGGACAGCCGCAGTCTGCTGATCCCGACGTGCGATAACGTGCAGGTGATCACGGCCAACCCGAACCTGACCTCGCTGACCGCGATGACGGAACGTCATTTTCGAATCAACTTTCAGATTCTCGGCAACCCGCAGTTGAACACGGAACTGACTCCGGTCCTTTGCGGCGCATTAACGGGTGGGGGTAGCGCGCCGGGTGAGCCGGGACCGCAGTTTCTGGCCGGCATCGCCTGGATCGAGCCCAACTGCTACGTAAACGGAAACCAGCGGATCTGGTTGACCGAAAACGAGTACCGGCTGAATGCCTTCCCTTTCCCCGGCTTCGTGTTCACCGGGTGGTCGTATTCGGGGCGGCCGCCGGTTCCTTACCTCCTAAGTCTTCGCATTGACAGCCCGATCACGCTGGCGGCGCACTTTGAGCGCGGCAAGCGGGTCAAGTTCCTCACCGATCCTCCAGGATTGAAGGTGACTATCGACCGGACCGAGACGCCCACGAGTTCCGTGGACCGGACCATCGACAACCCTACGGGACCTCAGCCGGGCGCCGACGCGTGCGAACCCGACTACCGGCGGCTTCCGGTGAACGCTCCTCCGGGACTCGCGCCGCTGTGTTACGGCGAGTTCGACTTCATTCCCGGCTCTTCCCACCTGGTGGGAGCTCCGTCGCCGCAGGTGGACCGCAACGGGCGGGCCGATTGGGTATTCGATGGGTTCAGCAATGGGCTGGGGCAGAACGGCACGCTGGTAGCGGATTGGGACATCTCGAACCCGACCATCATCACCGCGAAGTTTGTTCGGGGTATCCGCTCCACGATCCGGACTGAGCCGGCGGGCTTGAAGCTGACCATCAATGGCAAGGATAACTGGCCGGGCCACAATTTCGTTTGGGCGCCCAATTCCAAACAGATGGTGGCCGCCCCGGAAATCGCCGTGGACTCCCGGGGGCGCCGGTGGGCGTTCGTGAGCTGGTCGAACGGGGGATCCCGGACACAGGAGATTACGATTCCGAACACGCCCGACGCAGTGTTTGACCTCGCGGCACGTTTTGAGCTGCTGGGTCAGGTAACGGTGAAGACTAATCCGCCGGGACTGCGCCTGGTGGTGGACGGCGCCGATTGCACGGCGCCGTGCGTGATCGACCGCCGGGCGGGGACTGAAGTCAGCTTCCTGGCGCCCATGCGGCAATCGGTTTCCGAGGATCAGCGTAACGAGTTCGTGTCCTGGTCCGACAGCAGCACGGCCACGCAGAACTACCGGTTCAGCGACGGCGTGGCGGAGTTTGTCGCCACGTACCGCACCGCGTTCCGGCTGATCACGATCGGAGACCCGGAGGAAGGCGTCACCTTCAAGCTGGATCCTCCCAGCCCGGACCGCTTCTACCCGCTGAATCAGGAAGTCACGGTAACGGCGGAAGCGCGCCAGGGTTGGAAATTCCGCCGCTTCACGGGGGATTTGCAAGGCACCTCGCCCAGCGGCGTGGTACGGATGTCGCTTGCCCGGGTGGTGGTCGCGGGCATGGACAAGGTACCCTTCATTCCGCCGGCCGTGACCCGCAACGCGGTGGGTGAGACTCCGGAGAAAGCGGTTGCTCCGGGTTCCATCATCTCCATTTTCGGCGAGGATCTCGCTCCGCGCCTGGAGCCGGGAAGGTCGAACCCGCTGCAGCAGTCGATCGCCGGTACCGCGGTGGAAGTCGAAGGCCGGTGGCTGCCCTTGCTCTACGTTTCGCAGGAGCAGATCAACGCGCAACTGAGCTCCGACCTCGCCGACGGCGATTACAGGCTCCGCATTCAACGGCAGGGACTAGCGGACGTGACAGGCGAATTCAAGGTTGCGCGCAACGCTCCGGGGCTGTACTCGAGTCAAATGCCGGACGGCCGGCAGATCCTGCTCGCCTTGCGGGAGGACGGATCTCAAGTGACACCGCAGCGCCCGGCGCGGCGCGGCGAGTTGATCCGCATCTACGCCAACGGACTTGGACCTTACACCCGGCGGGCAGTGGATGGTTTCCAGATCACGGACGCGCAACAGTACACTCTGGCCGACAAGGTGGAGGTCCTGGTGGCGGATGCGGTGGTGGAACCGGTGTTTGCCGGAGCTGCCGAGGGGCTGGTGGGAACCCAGACCATCCTGTTCCGCCTGCCCGCTACGATTCCCACGGGGACCATCGCGCCCATCATCGTGCGGGTAAACGGAAAATTCTCGAATCCCGGCATCCTGCCGCTTCAGAACTGAGTTTTCTCCGGTCGAGTGCTCACCTACGGCAGGCTTTCCACAAGAGAGCCTGCCTTTTTTACTTCCGGACGGGTGACACCGTCTGCCGCTCCCGCCGCAGTTCGGAAACCTCACGAGCCAGTTCGCTGGAATTGGCCAGATGCTTCAGTTCGCGATCGCAGGCGGCGGTGTTCCCCGTGAGCAGCGCCACCTTGCCCAGGAACAGGCAAATATAGCCGCTGGTATTTTCGCGGCTGTCGGCTTTCCGGGCCTCATCGAAGGCGCCGAGCAGATTGCCGGCCTGCAGCAACGCATAGGAAGCGACCACGCGGAGCGCGCCATTGTTCGGATTGCCGTTCTTGAGCGCCGAGAGCCGGGCGAGCGCCAAGGTATGATCGCCCTTCCGGATGAGCCCGACGGCTTCATCGAGCACGCGCCTGTCGGCGGCGCTGAGCTTGGCGAGGGGCGCTCCCAGCAGGTCCAACCTCAACTCGGGCGTGGAAAGGCCTTCGGGAGCCAACGTCAGTACCGCCGAGATCACCGCCGTCAAGAATTGCATGTCTGGTCAGATGATTGCGGCCAGCGATCGGTTTCGGCGGAAACGGCGCCTCAGGCCGGCTGTTCCGTGGGTGCTTTGCCGCAGCTCAGACTCTTCGAGCCTTTCTCGCAGGCATACACCTGCGTGAATTCGGCGCCAAAGAAGAAGATCAACGTGGAGTAGTAGATCCACACCAGCAGCGCGATCACGCTTCCCGCCGCTCCGAAAGCCGAGGTCATTCCGCTCATGCCCAGGTACATGGAGATGAGGGTCTTGCCGACGGTAAACAGCGCCGCCGTGAAGGCCGCGCCGAGCCAGACGTCGCCCCACGCGATCTCGACATCTGGAATATAGCGGTAGATCAGCGCGAACACCAGGGTCAGCACGGCAACGGAGACCACAACATTGAGGGCGTGCAACAAAAACTCAGGGGCAGGAAGAATCGGCTCCACGAACTTCCCCGCGGCGGCGAGCGCCGTGGTGAGAGCCACTGAAAGCAGCAGCAGAAATCCGGCCGCGAGCACCAGGAGGAACGCGAATCCGCGCTGCTTGACGGTAGCGAGCCACCCCTGTTTCGGCGGGTCGGGCGCCTCCCAGATGCGATTCAGCGCGGTCTGCAGTTCCACGAAAGCGCCGGACGCGCCGATCAGGAGTGTGACAAAGCCCACGGCTGCGCCGATCAGGCCGGCACGCTGCTTGTTGGCATGTTCCACGATATCCCGTACGGTCTCCCCCACCTGCGGCCCTGCCAGGTTGGAAACCTCGGTGATTACGCTTCGTTTTGCTTCTTCGCTACCCAGCACCCAACTGGCGATACCGATGATGATCACCAGCAGCGGGGCCAGTGAGAACAGCGTGTAGTAGGCCAGCGCCGCACCCAAACGGGGCGATTCGTCGTCTGACCAGTCGGCGATAGCGGCTTTCAACATCGAATAGAGTTCCCGAAACATGATCTGATCTAATGCTGCAATCGGGTTGCCGCGCGGAAATCGATCCGTGGATGAAACGCCCATCGGTAAGCCAATGTCCATCCAGAGTATTCGCACCTTAGGAGGTATCGCAATTATGAATATTGTTCTCAAGCATATAGGGGATCAGGTGCTGGTCATTACGGGCGCCACCAGCGGTATCGGCCTGGCGACCGCGCGGGCAGCGGCGCGGGCGGGAGCGAAGGTGGTGCTGGCTGGCCGAAGTGAGAACGCGCTACGGCAAATCGAGCAGGAGCTTCACGCGGCCGGCTCCCAGGTGGAGTGCGTGGTCGCCGACGTCGGGCGCGAGGGCGAAGTTCGCAAGGTCGCGGAGGTTGCGCGGTGGCGCTTCGGCGGCTTCGATACCTGGGTTAACAACGCGGGGGTTTCCATCTACGGGCGGTCGCTGGATGTCCCGGTGGAGGATCAGCGGCGGCTGTTCGAGACCAACTTCTGGGGCGTCGTGCAGGGATCGCGGGTCGCGCTGGAGCATCTGCGGGAGCGCGGCGGAGCCCTGATCAATGTGGGCAGCGTCGTGTCGGATCGCGCTTTTCCGCTTCAAGGGGCGTACTCGGCCTCCAAGGCCGCCGTGAAGGCCTACACCGACACGCTGCGGATGGAGCTGGAACAGGAGGGCGCGCCCGTGTCGGTAACGCTGGTGCAGCCCGCGTCCATCGATACGCCGTTCCCGCAGCATGCGCGAAATTACATGGATCAGGAGCCGAATCTGCCAGCGCCCGTATACACCCCGCAGTTGGTTGCCGACGCGATCCTGCACGCGGCGGAGAATCCGGTGCGGGACCTGACGGTGGGAGGCTCGGCGAAGCTGATTTCCACCATGGAAAAACTGTCCCCGCGTTTGACGGACCATTACATGGAGCGGTCGCTGTTCAACCAGCAAAAGAAGGAAAGCTTCGCGCAGGAGCGAGAGGACAGCCTTTACCAGCCGTCCGAGGACTTGCGGGAGCGTGGCGCCTATGAGGGTCATGTATTCGAGCGCAGTTGGTACAGTGCCGCCGCGCGGATGCCGGTGAGCACGGCGGCGATCGCCGTCGGGGCCGGGCTGGCGGTGGTTGCCCTGTTCACTTCCCACCGCCGCACCTCTTGACTGCCGCATGACCCGCTACCCTGGGAGGAGGAGGTCGCATGAGTCGCCTTCTTCTCCTGGGGGTTCTCGCCGCGGCGCAGGTGACCGGCGAGCGCGTGCTCGCGGTGGATGTTGACGGCGTCATCCATCCCATCACCGTGGAAATCCTGAGCCGGGCTATTGAATCGGCCAGGCAGGAAAACGCCGAGGCGTTGCTGCTGCGCCTGAACACGCCGGGCGGCCTGTCAGACGCCACCCGCGCCATCTGCGAAAAGCTGATCGCGTCCCCGGTTCCGGTAATCGCCTGGGTGGGACCCGGAGGCGCACGGGCGTCGTCGGCTGGGTTTTTCCTCCTGCAGGCGGCGGATGTCGCGGCGATGGCGCCGGGCACCAATACCGGCTCGGCGTCACCCGTGCTCATGGGCCAGCAGATGGATCCGGTTCTGCGCCGGAAGGTGGAGAACGATACCGCCGCGTTCCTGCGGAGCCTGGTTTCCAAGCGCGGTCGAAATGCCGAAGTCGCCGAGAAGACCGTGCGGGAAGCGGTGGCATTCACGGAGAAGGAAGCCAAGGAGCAGAATCTGATCGAGTGGATCGCCTCCAGCGAGGCCGAACTGCTTCGGACCCTGAACGGCACGCCGGTCCGCCGCTGGGATGGAAGCACCGGGCGCTTCCGCCTGCAGAAGCCGGAGGTAGTCCGCTTCGAGCTCAGCATGAGGGAGAAGATCGTTTCGCGCGTCGCCGACCCGAACGCGGGATTCGTGCTCCTGGTGCTGGGGATTCTCGGCCTATATGCCGAGTTCACGTCGCCGGGGTTGGTGCTGCCTGGGGTTGTGGGCGCCATCGCGCTGCTGCTTGGCCTGTCGGCGCTCAGCGTGTTGCCCATCAATGCGCTGGGCGTCGCGCTGCTGGTGCTGTCCGTGGCTCTGTTTGTGCTGGAGGCGAAATACGCCTCGCACGGCATCCTGGGAGCGGGCGGCGCGGTGGCCATGGTGCTGGGCGCGGTGCTGTTGATCGAGGGTCCTCCGGAACTCCGGATTCAGTGGAAGACCGCCCTGGCGGTGGCGGTTCCCTTCTCCCTGATCACGATGTTCTTGCTGTCGCTGGTGATGAAGGCGCGGCGCAACAAGTCCATCACCGCGGAGGCCGGCATGGTGAATCAGATCGGAGAGGCGTATTCCGACTTGAACCCGGCGGGCAAGGTGTTTATCCGCGGCGAGTATTGGGATGCCGAGGCAGCCTTGCCCCTACCGGCGGGAACGCAAGTGCGTGTGACTGGCGTGGACGGGATGCGACTGCGCGTGGAGCGCGCCGGCCCCTCGCCTTGAGGCCGGCGCTTCCCCGGAATCAACCCTTGTTGTAGTAGAAGCGCTCGTGAGTGACTTTGCCGCCGTTCCACCGCCGCACGGCTACCTGGTTCATGGTCACGCGCGGGCCGCCGCGAAACTTCAATTCCCATTCCCACTCGGAGAAGGAAACGTCGCCGTCGACCGCGCTCGAAAGCAGCCGGTTGGCGTAAAACTCCTCGATTGATGCGAAGAACTGCTCCTCACGAGCACGGTTAGGCGCCTTGCCGGTCATCGGCGCGGCGGCGTTCTCCTGCATCACGACATCGTCCGCGTAGAAGCCGTCGAAGGCTTCCATCGCCTTGCCGGAAAGGATCAGATCGTTCAGTTGCTTGTCCAGAGTGGCGGTCATGTTTCGTGTTCCTTTATTGGTCAGTGGTTGATATATCAGTTGTTGAAGCCGAAATAGCGCTATCCGCGAATCTTGTCCAGAATCGCGATCAGCGAATCGAGTTCGGCATCGGTGAGCATGGAGAGCGTCTGCTGGTCCAGCCGGCTCATCGAGGAATCGAGCCCGGCAAGCAGGTCACGTCCCTTCGGCGTCAGGTAGCACAGGACCTGCCGGCGATCCCGCGGACAGCGTTCCCGCAGGACCCATTGCTTGGCTTCCAAGCGATCCAGCAGGCGGGTGATTCCGGGCGTTTCCTCGATCAGGCGTTCGCCGATGGCCAGTGTAGCGATCCCGTCCTTCCCCGCCCCCCGGAGAATGCGGAGTATGTTGTATTGCTGCAGCGTGACGCCGTGGGGCTCCAGCTTTCGCGCGGCAACCCTCCGAAGTCGATCGGCGGTGCGCCACAGTCCCAGGATGGCCTCCTGGCCCTTGGAGCCGAAGGGCTTGGTCTGCTTCAACTCGGACTGGAGCTTGCCGGCCACGAAGATAGATTAGCAGACAATAGTTGATCTGTCAAGTACTTTTGTCGGGGCAAAAAAAGAGCCTGCCGGAGCAGGCTCGTGGTTTGGCGAATCCGGGGTAAGGGTTAGTCGGCGCCCGGACGCTGCGGCCGCTGCGCCGGAGCGGGCGGCTGCTGGTCCACCGGGACCTTGTAGTTGAAGAAGCCGATCATCATTTCCTCGAAAGTCTGATCGCCCCACTTGACGGTTTTGGTCGGATCCGGATTGTACTTGTTATTGGCGGAGTTGTCGTACCAGGCAGTGGCGTGCATCTTCGATCCGGCCGGAACCTTGCGCGGCTCGGCGAGGATGTAGCTGAGCTGCCAGTTGAAGTCGTACTTGGGCACGTTCAGCAACTCCTCAGTCTTGCCGTCCGGGTATTCGAGAACGTACTTGAAGGCTTTGCCGCGGAGGTGCATGTGCGGCGTCATGTCCACGATGGTGACATCCTCGCGGAACACGTGGGTGGCCTTGGCTTCATAGTTGGGCTCATGGGGCGGGATGGACAGGCGGAACTGGGTGGCCGATCCCGAGAACGCCCGGTACTTCGGAGCATCCTTGCGAACCTTCAGGCCCAGCGAAGAGCGATCCACGGCTTCCTTGCCATTGGCGGTGTAGTGAACCTGGAACAGCAACTTCGACCCGGCCTTCACCAGGAACGCCGTGTCCTGATCCCACTCGATAGTGGGAACACCGGGCGCATAGCCGATCAGCATGTCGGAGAACTGCTCCCCGCCGCGGGTCGCCCGCGTCTTGCCTTCCTGGACGAACACCAGGATGTGATGCACCTGCGAGCGCTGCGAGGGGCGAACCTCGGCGGCCTGAATCCAGGTGTCTTCCTTGAAGCCCGGATCCACGGTGAAGTATTGGTACGGGATCTCGCCCTCGGCCTTGATCTTGAAGTCAGCGCCCATGTCGAAAATGACGTCCGGCTTGCCGATCACCCATCCGTCCACGAAGGCCGGAGCCGGGGGAAGGTCCTTGGGATTGCCTTCCGGCGCTCCCGAATCCACCCACTTCACCACCGTTGCGACCTCGGCGTCCGTCAGGCGGCGATCATTGGCGAACTTGTTCACCGACGGGTCCGCGTGCCAGGGCGGCATCGTGCGCGTGGCTACCTGTTGCTTGATCGACTTGGCCCAGGGACGAACATCCTTGTAGGTACGAAGCGACATCGGCCCGGCTTCGCCCGGACGATGACACTCCACGCAACGCTTGTTCAAAATCGGGGCGACATCCTTGGAAAACGTCGGATTCGCGGGACTGGAGGTATTGGCCGCGAAGGCGGCTGTGGAAACGAGTGCGAACGCACCGGTTGCGAGCATCAACTTCATTTTTCGGTCTCTCCCAGAGATCGGTGAACTGCCATCTTTATCTTAACGGTGTTTTGTGAAAAGTGGAGCGGGGCATATTGTAAAGAACTGTAAGCCTCGCCCGGCCGGCTTTGCCCCACAAGGAGGATACGCCCAATCCACGCTCCGAGTTTCATTCCTCGACACGTGCGATCCTCATAAGCATGCGATTCGCTGCCGGGCTCCTGGTGACCTGTCTGGCGTTGGGCCAAACTCCCGTCACCTTTCCCACCAGCGACGGCGGACTCATCCACGCGGATCTTTACGGCAGTGGCGATCGAGCGGTCGTGCTCGCGCACGGAGGCCGCTTCAAAAAGGAAAGCTGGGCGAAGCAGGCCCGGGAACTGGCGGCGGCAGGCTATCGCGTGCTGGCGATCAACTTTCGGGGCTATGGGCAGTCGCGGGGTCCGGGTCAGGCGGATCCTCTCAGCGCGCCGCTCCACGTGGACGTGCTGGCGGCGGTCCGGTATCTGCGCGAAGCGGGCGTCCAGCGTGTGTCCCTGTTGGGTGGGAGCATGGGAGGGACCGCGGCTGCGGACGCAGCCGCTCTGGGGCGTCCCGGCGAGATCGACGCCTTGATCATTCTCGGAGCAGGCTCAGGGTCCGAGCCGCCTGAAAAGATCTCCGGACGCAAGCTGCTCATCGTCGCTCGCGAGGACACGAGTGGCGCGGGTCCACGACTCCCTCGCATCCAGGCGCAATTCGACAGGATGACGCAGCCGAAGCGCCTGCTGATCCTGGACGGCTCGGCACACGCCCAGTATCTCTTTGACACCGCACACGCGGAAAGGGTGATGGAGGAGATTCTCCGGTTCCTGGCCTCGCGATGACCGACACCATTTTCGGATTTAGATCCAGGAGCCGCGGCCCGTGCTTGCGCGAGGCAACGTGCGGCGGCTGCACACGAAGTGTCCGTGTATCACGGCCGCCGCGCGCTCCGCGCCGCTTCGGTCAAGATGCCATCCAACTTCTTACGGTGGAACTGTCCTGGCGGCATTTCCATACGCGTGGCAAAAGGCCGCGGGTATTTACTCGGCTTACGCACGACGCAATCCGGGGCGGCGAGGATCACGGCATCAAGTTCACCGACGTGATGCCGGCCGAGCACCGGCTGAATCCGGATCCCGTGTATCTGGCGGCGGCGGAAGCCGCGTTGAGGGTCCTGTAACGCGGCTCTGGAGATCCGGATCATCACCTGCGTATGCTAAGCAGTACCGGGATCCGCGTGCCGCTACGGATCCCACCCACCTCAGCGACAATCGCGTAGTCGCCATCGGGAAGATTCGGGACCGTGATGTTGAACTGATACAGCCCCGGCGCAACCAGGTTCCCGTTCCCCGCAAACGTGGCCACCGTGTTGCCGATCCGGATCACCGGACGGTTCACTACCGTGGGAGCCCCGCTGAACACCGTGTCCGCCGGGACCTGCGGGTTCGTGCGGCCAAATCCGGTGCCGTACACCTGAATGATCTCGCCGGGCCGCGCTGCTCGTCGAACGCGGGGGTCCGTGCCGGGCCTGCCGACGATGGTTCCATCCAGCGCCACCGCGGTGACAAACAGATCCTGCCCCTGGCCGAACGGCGCGTAGAAGGCGGGCAGGAAATTCTGCTTTCGCACGCGGACGGGCGGGCTGGCGCCGTTCGCGTTGGACAACACGACGTCCACTTCGCCTTCCGGCGAATCGTCCAGCGGCGCGAGGACGTTTACCTGTACCGGGCTGACGGAATACACGACCGCCGGGCGGCCGTTGATGCGGACGCTGACGCCGTCGAGCGAAGTGGGCAGGCGATTGCCTTGAATCGCTCCGTCCCAGGTTCGGGTGCTGGTGGCGAGATTCGCCCCGAAGATGCCGATCCACGCGCCGGGCGTAACACCCGCCTGGAAGGTGAATCCATCAGCGACGCCGCCGGCGCTCACGGCAGGGGGAGCGGAACTGCTTGCCGTAATCGAATAGCGGACCGTGGCGCTGCCGGCCGTCGAACTCAGATTGGCGAACGCGCAGAAGTAAGTGCCGGAGCGGAGATCGGGGCGAACCAGCGTGATCGCATTGCCGGCCCCCGGCGCCGGCAGGAACGCCTGGTCGTAGAGTAGCTGCCCGTTTCTCGTCTCCACCGCGCTACCCCACCGCAGGAGTACCGCGATGCGCTGCGCCGAATCCACCTGCACGCGCAGGCTCTGCGCATTGGCCGGGATGGTGAGGGTCACCTGGCGCTGCGCAAGCACGGGCGTGCCGGCCGCGCGCTCCAGGGCGACATTCGCGGATGTTCCGGCCGCCAAAGCGCTGATTTGAGCCGGCGGCAGCGGCGTATTCCCGATTGACGCCGAGACGTTGAAGCGGGCGATGCCGCGATCGTCGAAGTTCAGCACTCCGATGGCGTAGACGCCCGCGCGCAGCGGGGGAATGCTGCGCGAGTTGAGCGTGATCGACTCCCGGCTGAGGGCGGAATCGCTGAGCGCGTCGGCCTCGGGAAACCCTTGCGAATTAATGATGACGGGGCGGTTGTGATTCACATACAGGTCGACGTCGGTGGTGCCGTCGAGATTCACTGTCAGGCTCTGCGCGCCCGCGGGAACGTCCACCAGAAACTGGCGGGAACCGAGAAACGGACCGGTGGGGAGGGACCCGGGCGCGGTTGTGTTGTTCAGAACTCGCGTCAACCGCGGCAACCCGTCGGGCGATCCGCCCACGGTGGTCAACCGCACCTGATACCGGACCTGTGCGGTGGTGGTGTTGCCGATGGCGAGATAATAGACACCTGCTTGCAGCTCCGGAGTGGAGTCCAGCGAGATGAGACCAGTGAGCTCCGTGCCGGGATTCGTGGTTTGTTCCGCGTTCACCTGTCCGTTCTCCACCAGCACGGGAGACCGGAAGCGAAGAAACGCGCGTACGTTCCCGGTGGCCGCCACCTCCAGGCGTAGAGCGTCGGCGCCGTTCGGCACGTCGATCCGGAACTGTTCGAACGCGATCAGCGTGCTGCCGGCGGCTGCCGCGGTGATCGCGCCGCTGCCGATCACGCCGGAGGGCAACGTCTGGGCCTCGCCGGCGATCTCCGCCGCGGCGCCGCGCAAACCGCGCCGGGTCATGATCTCACGCACGGTGGCGGCCGCGGTAGCGCCAAACAGGCTGCCGGCGGCGGCTTCGGCGGCTACCGCCGCGTCGAAGAATTCGGCCTCGCCGGTCAGCCTTGCGAGCATACCCAGGGCAACGCGATCTCCATTCTCCGCGCCTAACGCGGTCCGGACCTCCCACAGCGCGCCGCTCAACATGTTCCCGTCGGAGTGAATCAAACCGGTGATATTCCGGGGAAAGACGTTGGGATTCTCGGTGGTGCGCAGGAACGGCAACCGGGACTCAGATTGTGAGATGGCGACGAACCATTCGCCGATGTTCGGGTCGCGCAGGAAGCTCGCGGAGAAATAATCGGCCATGCCCTCGTTCATGGCGCGGAACGTCGGCCCCTGTCGCTGCCCGGGAACAAACGCGTTCACAACCGCGTGCCCGTACTCGTGGAAGGCGACATCGGTGTCCCAGGCCGTGTCACCGCCGGTGGCGGTGAGATAGAAAAACAGGCCGCCGTCGCCGTCGAAAGCGAGCGGCGAAAAGAAGGCGTTATCCTCTCCGGTGAAACCAGTTTCCGGGCTGAAATCGTGGAACCATACCACTGCATCCAGGGGCCGTCCCAGTCCTCGAAAGCCGATGGCGCGGAAGCGTTCCGCCACGGTGTGAATCGAGAAATACATCTGAACTTCGGAAAAACGCGGATCGGAAATGTCGAACAGGAAGTTCCCATTGGTCCGCTGCGCGGTCTGAGGAATGGGATCGGACAGATCGAGCAGCCCCAAGACTTGAGCGGCCAGCGAGAAGATTCGCGCGTTCGGGCCGGTCAGCACGGCGCTCGACCCCAGACCCGGAAGCGTCACCTCCTCCAGACGGGACGTGACCGGGTTCCCCCGGAACACGTTGCCGCGCTGACCCTGCCGCAGATCCCGGACTTCCAGAATCGCGCCGGTACCCGCGTGAACCACGAATTGCCAGTCGGCGCGAGGCTGCTCAGAGAGAATCTCCACCACCCAGACCGGAACTGCCTCGCCGCCAATCACCTGGTAGAAGCGGGTTGCCTTGAACTTCGCGTGCTTCCGGACCTGGCGCGCCTGCCGAGCCTTGGCCAGCGCGGCGGACTCATCCAGCGCCCATTCGCTGCTACGCCGGGAGAAGTTCTTGAAGGCGGACGAAAACTCCGTGATCCGGCCTTCGGCGTCGGCAACCAGTACGGCTTCCCCGCCCCGGACGGGGATGTTGTCCACGATCTGCTCGACCCGCACCGTGGTCACGCCGGCGTCTTCGCGAAATGAGACGACGCGGAGCGCGGTGGCAGTGGTGAGCAGATTCTCGTTCGCGAATCGAATTGCAGCCGACTGCGGGCTTCCTTCGTAAGGCTCGGAGCGGATCCCGTACGCGGATCGAGGCGACCCGTCCGGGTAGAAGTGGACACGAGCGTCCGGCGTTTGACGCAGGCTGAGGAGGCGCGCCTTGCGAGAGGGCGCGCTGCTTCCCTGCCGGTCCGCCAGCGCCGCCGGCGGTTCCCCGGCGGGGTTGACGGGTCGAAGCTGCGCCTGAGCAGTGCCCAGAGCGAGCAAGGCGAGTATCCAATTGCGCATCACGGTGGAGACAGTTTACGGGATGAGGAATGGGGAATGCACGCGCCTCAGCCTGCGAAATCGGGGACGGCGGCCGATTTCATCATGACGCGCGCCGGCAACCTGCGGACGGAGGGTGGGGAGAATCGCCGCTGCACGGCGACAGTAACCGCTTGCGAGAGAGCCGCCCAAGCAACCTGCAGATCCTGATGCCAGCTTGGGCCGAGCAGCCCGGGGTATCCGGACGCCTCCAGCCGAACCAGCAATTCGCCGCTGGCAGACTCGAGACGCAACGCGATCTCGATGAACGCACCGCCCGCCATACAGCGGACTTGGAGGTCCCCGGAACTGCCGCAATGCGGGCGCGACAAAGGGAATCCGAGGGGTTTGAGATCCTTGCGAAGCGTGGCGAGAATCGCGGAAGAAGGACTTCGCGCCAACCAGCCGTAACCGGTGGCGAGCCGCTCCTTCGCGACCCGGAATTCCAGAATTCCCAATGGCAATGGTCCGCCCATGGTGTTTCCGATTGAAGCTCGCCGAGTTCACTTACTTTGATGAAATCGGGCTATATTTCGCAGTATAGACGACATTATTCCAGCAAGAAAGGAAAAAGTGGCGGGCTGCCAATGAATTGTGCCGGGAGCAACTGTAGTACTCAACCGAAGCTTAGTCCTGGGTTTGTGAAAACGGTTTGCCGCTCGAGTGTAATCCGCGCCACAGAGCGTATCCGGCAACCGGACAAAGCGCCGCGATCGAAAAAGCCTGGTTATACAATTGGTGATCGAACAACCACCCGAAACGCGGCATGGCGATCGCCAGCACGGCCCCATACGCACCGGAACCAATGCCGCCCACCAGGCCCGCATGCGTCTTGGCGAACGTTTCGGACCCGTAGGTAATGGCCAGCAGTTGGAACGCGCTGGCCACGAACATCGCCAGAAAGAACTGCGCCAGGGCCAGCGTTACCGATTGTCCCCAGGGCAGAAATGCCAGCGGAACGCTGAGGCCCGCGGCGATGGGCAGCAAGCGCGACACGGCAGTCAGCTTGCTGGCGGAGCGATCGGCAAGCCACCCCCAAAAAAAGATACCCACTTCGCTTCCCAGCGGCGGAATCCAAGCCAGCGCTCCGATGGTCAACTGGGTCAGCCCAAAAACGCGGCTCAAGTAAATGGCAGAGGAATACACGACAAATCCGAGCGGGAGCGCGCCCAATGAGTAGCACAGCAAGAACGCCCACAGCCTCCGGTCGGACCAGCGCGGCCGCGGCGCCGGGGCGATGCCGGGCTCAACCACGGTCGCGGCGCGGATGTCTTTACGCCGGCTGAGGACAATCCAAGCCCCGACCCACGCAAGACCCAGCACGCCGGTGAACCAGAACGCGCCGCGCCAGCCGAACAGCGCCGCCACGGGCGTGATCAGCAGCGGAGTCGCGATGGCGCCCGCCGAGCCCCCCGAGTATGTCATGGCGATGCCGCGGGAGCGGTTCCGCGGCGGCAGCGTTTGCATGACCGTTCTCAGCCCTCCCGGAGCGGCCGCTCCTTCGCCGAAACCCAGCACCGCCCGCGCCGCCGCGAATCCCACGAACCCGGCGGCGAACGCATGCCCCACGGAGGCCGCGGTCCACAACAGCACCGCCGCCGTCATCCCTATTGGCAGCCCGATGCGATCCAGAAGCCGACCCCACACCGGGTTTCCGACCATGAATGCGACTGAGTACGCCGAGACCGCCCAGCCGTAGTCCGCGATGCTGAGGCCGGTCTCCTTCAGGATCGAAGGAGCGAGCAGCGCCAGGGTGTTGCGATCCACGTAGCTGATGATGGAAACCAGCATCAGCGCGGCCGCGGGAAGCCATTTGTGCATTCCAGATCAGCAATTGTAACGGAAAAGTTGACGATGGCTTCATCGCTTCGCTACATTGGTTGTGCGGGGTGGAGCAGCCTGGTAGCTCGTTGGGCTCATAACCCAAAGGTCGAAGGTTCAAATCCTTCCCCCGCAACCAAACGATCCGCTGTCCGCCCCGTGGTGAAGCGGTAGCCGCAATCGATTCCAGCACCTGCCGGATTTCGCGCACGCGTAGTTGCAATTCCCCCAGGCCCAGATGGTTAAACAGTTCACCAGTCCTGCGTTCGTACTTCGTGGCCGACCGACGAAACACGAAGTCACAGATGTATAATCGCTCTGGTCAAGGCTGGCTTCCCGCTTAACCGCCGGCGGGTTTGAAGATGGACTACGGAGGGTTGATGCGAAGACTCGCGACTTGGTTAGCCCTGGCGCCAGTGGCAGTATGGGCGCAGACGGGCGTGGACGTTCCGGAACTTGCAGCTTTTGGCGACGCGGTGAACACCGTGATGACCAGACATCAGATCCCGGGCGCTTCTATGGCGATTGTTTACGAAGGGCGGCTGGTGTACGCGAGGGGCTTTGGCCTGGTGGACCGGGACCGCGCCGAACGGGTGCAGCCGGACTCGATATTTCGTGTCGCGTCGCTTTCCAAGGTGATAAATGGCATTGCCGCGATGAAGCTAGTGGACCAGGGGAGGTTGCGGCTAGACGACCTGGCGTTTGCGAGTGTGCTCTCTGACCTGGCGCCGCCGGCGCCGGCCACCAAGCTGTCGGTTTACAACCAGATCACTGTCCGGCAGTTGCTAACCCATACGTCGGGTTTTCCGTTTCTGGCGGGAGATTTGAACGGTGGTACCGCGCAGACGCAAGCTGCCCGAGCGGTTGGAGTTGACCGGTCTTTGTTGACGGCCGATCAGATTATTCGCTGGCAGTTGGGACAGCCGCTGCCGAATGTGCCGGGCCAGACCTACGAGTACTCGAACGGAGGCGTCATCGCCAGTGGGCGAGTGATCGCCAAGGCCGCGGGGAAACCGTATGAGCGTTTCATCGTGGACGACATCCTTACGCCGATGGGGATTGTGCGAACCCGCGTGGGCCGGTCGCAGCGCCAGGATGCTTTCCCGGGCGAGGTGCGATATCACATGCCGGTGGGAACGGCGCGAGTGCAGAGCATTTTTCCGGGCGTTGGGCTAGAGGACTTGCCTTACGTGTTCAGTGTTCCGGTGCAGGATGCTTCGGGAGGATGGACGACGACAGCCGTGGACATGGCGCGACTAGTCGGCCGATTGAATCCGTTGCGGGGAGACACGGTGATTAGCGCGGCGGCGTTTCAGGAAATGATCCGACGCCCGGCCCCGCCGGTGTCGCAGAACGTCAATAACTGGTATGGCGTTGGGACACAGGTGTTAGATCTGGGAGGCGGCAGCTACCGGCTGACGCACGCGGGCAGTTTGCCGGGGACGAATGCGCAGATGCTTCGTTATTACCCGCTGGATCTGACAGTGATCGCAATCTTCAACCAGCGGGGGACAGGCGACAACGACACCATCGTAATTAACGAGCTGTTCCCGTTACTGACAACAGCGGTGAACAACTACAGCCGTTCCGGGCGGCCCTGGCCTTCCCATGATTTTTCCGGGTTGTATTTCCCGGGTGACCGTCCGCGCGCGAGCGCCGCCGGGACCTTGAATGCGGCCAGCTTCAAGGGCGGGGCGGTCGCGCCGGGTGAGGTGATCACGATCTTCGGCGAGCGATTGGGCGATACGGCGTTGACGACGGCACGGCTAGTGAGCGGCAAGCTGGCGACGGAGTTGGCGGGTACGCGCGTACTATTCGACGGAGTCGCGGCGCCGCTGGTGTACGCGTCGGGCGGGCAAGTAAGCGCGATTGTCCCTTACAGCGTCAGCGGGAAGAGTACTGTTCAGATGGAAGTGGAAAGTCGCGGCGTGCGGAGCGAAGCAGTGGCGCTGAGTGTAGCGGAGGCGGCACCGGCGCTCTTCACGGCGAACTCGTCGGGAAGCGGGCCTGTCGCCGCGCAGATGTATCCGGAAGCGCGGGTGGTGGTGCTATACGCAACGGGAGAGGGTCTAGTCGATCCACTCCCGCAGGATGGAGAGTTGGCCGTGGGCCAAGTTCTACCTGCGCCACGCTTGCCGGTGAAAGTGCTGCTGGCCGGGCGGGAGGTGCCAATCTTATACGCGGGCGCAGCGCCTGGACTAACGGCAGGCGTAATGCAGGTGAACATCTCGGTACCCGAGGACCTGGCTGGGCAGAGAGATTTGCCGGTGGTCCTGCAAGTGGGGACCACGCGGAGCCCTGACGGCGTGACATTAACGCTACGCTAATGCGGGGAGTCAGGGTGAACCAAGCCCAACTTCTGGGTCGAGCCCCAACATGGACGCACACATTCACGAACAACGAACCAGGGACTCTTCCTCACATTGCCGTCCACGCGAGAGGGTAGGAAACGACTAGTCGAGCAGCGTCCCACAAGTAACCCATGCCGCAACCGGTATTGTTGGCGGGTGGGACCCGCCGGGGCGCGAACTGTTTCGGCCGCGGTGCTCCCACCCTGGTTCGGGAGCGGACGACAATGGCTGAAAGAAGACGCATCCTACCGCTTGGTTCGAACTCAGCGCCCTTGAACTTGCGAGTGCATGGATCGGAGCTGTCCATAAAACCAAAATGAGAGATTTTGATTGGGCCAGACTCTGTGCCCGTGGCTGGGAACTAGGCGCTTTCGGCCCGACTCGCTGTCTCGTACGCCATTTGCTAGAAACCACTGACGGTGTGTAGCACTCCACCGCGCCAATCGGCTCA
Organism: Bryobacteraceae bacterium; assembly: GCA_019748195.1. GTDB lineage: Bacteria > Acidobacteriota > Terriglobia > Bryobacterales > Bryobacteraceae > JAIEPW01. Next base: position 40,858 of record JAIEPW010000029.1, on the reverse strand, counting down.
TAACCCAAAGGTCGAGGGTCAAATCCTTCCCCCGCGACGAAAAAGTCCGCGTGCCCCGCCCCTCACTCCAGCGGCCGAATGGTCCGATGGGCATCAGTTGAAAGACCCTGGCTTTCACGCGCTCAAACCGCCGCCACCACTGACTCCAGCACGGTCCGAATCTCCCGCCACAGCAGTTGCAACTCCTCGTTGGTGTTGTAGAAGTGCGGCCCGACGCGAATCCCCGCTCCCGGCCGGAAGTCCACCAGGAAGTTCCGCCGCGCGAGTTCCTTGGTCACCTCGTAGCCGTGCGGGACGTCCAGGATAATGCTGCCGCCGCGCTCAGCCGGCGCCTTCGGCGATACCACGCGAAAACCCGCTTCTTCGGCCATCTCGATCAACAGCCCGGTTTGCGTCACGCTCTTGGCGCGAATTCGCTCCACGCCGGCTTCCAGGATGATCTCGTAACCGGACATCGCCGAGTACAACGCGGGGATGCCTGGAGTGCCGTTCAAGAAGCGAAAAGCATCCTCGGCGTACTCGATCGGCTCGCCCGAGAAGGCGAAGGGCTCGCGATGCGCCATCCATCCCGTCGCCTTGGGACGGAGCGACGGCCACAGATCGCGGCGCACGTACAGGAAGCCCGCGCCCGGACCGCCGCACAGCCATTTGACGGACCCGCCGGTGGCGAAGTCGACATCCCACGCGCGCACATCCACCGGCATCACCCCGGCGGACTGATAAACATCGGCGCAGACCATCGCTCCGGCGGAGTGGGCCTTCTCCACGATCGCCGCGATATCCTGCACGAAGGCGCTGCGGAAGATCACGTGCGATATCGAGACCAGCGCGGTCTGGCCGTCGATCTCATCCAGGAGCCGATCCAGCGGTACGCGAATGCCATCCGGACTCGGCACCCGCGCCACGCGCATTCCCTGCCCCGCGTGCTCATGAAACTGGTACAGGTTGGAGGGAAAGTTCAGCGAATCCGTCACCAGCTTGTTGCGTTTTGCGCTCCAGTCAAAGCAGGAGAGCACCAGCGCGTTGGCCACCGATACGTTCTGGTGCATCACGGTTTCGCCTGGTCCCGCGCCGATGATGCGGCCGATGAGGTCGCCGACACGGACGGGCATGTCCCACCAGCCTTCCTCCCAGGCGCGGATGCCGCGGGTTTGCCAGACGTCGGCGAATTCGTTCAGGCGGTCGCGCGTGCGCCTGGGCATCGCTCCCAGGGAGTGGTTGATCAGGTGGACCGTACGTTCCAGAATCGGGAATTCGGCTCGCCAGCGAAGCAGCTCATCCATAGGACTCAGCGTACCGCGGCGGACCGCGGCGCGCCGGCGACGGGGGCCAGCGCCATCACGGACCACGCTGTCGCCGCCACCGAGATCCATTGATCGTGCTCATGCGGAAACCCGCTCTGAAAATAGGGCTGGAACTTGGGGGCGCGGCTGCGCACGTACCACGACCCGTCGTCGAGCTGCGTCCGCAGCAGGTAAGCCGCGCCGCGCTGGTACACGGAGTCCTGGGTTCTAATGCCGCCGGCATGCGTCAGGGCATACAGCACGCGGGCGGTTCCATAGGCGTCGCTGTCGAGATACGGGCTGGAGTTCCAGCCGCCGTCGCGGCGCTGCCGGCCTGACAAATCCAGCGCAGCCTTCCGCAAGTCGTCTGGAGCGGCGCCTGCCGCCGCCAAGCCCTCCAGCCGGTCAGCGCGATCCGTGTTGCTCTTGGGCTTCACTTCGAGCAGCCAGGCGCGGGCTCGCGCGATCCGCTGCTCGAACTCGGCCTGCCGCGCGGGCCAGGCGGCTTGCTTCAGCAGCCGCACCGCCGCGGCGGTCAGCAACACATCGGTCTCCTCCGACGGCGGTCGGGACACCCCTCCACGTTTCCAGGAGCCGTCGGGTTGCTGGCGCATCGCCAGGAAGTGGGCCATGGATTCGGCCAGCGGACCGCGATCGCCGTTCGCCAAGAGCGTTTCCAGGAAGGCGCTGACGCTGTCCTGATCCCCGGGGGGCGGCAGGAGCGCCAGCATCGGGTTCCGCAGGCCGCGCAACACCGCGTTCGTGGCGGTGCGCGTGGATTGATGCAATGCCTGGTCCAGATTCATCCCCGCATCCCGCGCCGCAGCTTCCGCCCGCGAGATCATGAGCTGATGGTGACAAGACACGCAGCCGCTTTCGCGGAAGAATTGCGCGTTGGACTTCTGCAGCAGCGAGAGCGCTTTCGCCGCGGCTTCGGGCGCCCGCCAGGGCTTGCTCTGCCGCCTCGGCGGCGTGGGCATGGACTCCGATCCCTTCGCGCCGGCGCGGACCAGAAGCTTCATCACCGCAGGATTCCGGTACTTGCGCGCCCAATCGAGCACCGTTTCACCCACTTCGCTTTTCGCCTGGACATCGGCTCCCGCAAGAAGCAGTTCCTCCACCACTCCCGCGTCCTGCGTCTCGGTTCCCACCGCCAGCATCAGCGGCGTCATCCCGCGGATGTCGCGGGCGTTCACATCCGCGCCGGCCTTGATCAAGGCTCGCACCGTTTCGCGGTCCAGATACGGCGCGGCGGCCATCAGCGCGGTGATCTTCTTCAATTGCACTTCCCCGTGCCGCACCCGTCCGGCCGCGCTGGATGCACTCCGCGGATCGGCGCCCTTCGCCAGCAGGTATGGGATCGCCTCGCGGTTCTTCGCGTCAGCGGCTAAGTCCAGCGCGCTACTGCCGAGGCGGTCCTTGACTTCGAGGACAGCGCCCTTGTCCAGCATCAGACGAACCAGAACAGGGGAGCCCGAAAGCGCGGCGCAGATCAACGGCGTATTCCCCGCGGCGTCCTGCGCCTGGATATCGGCGCCCTTGTCCAGAAGCAGGCGCACCACGGACTCCTGGCCGGCCATCGCCGCCACCATCAGCGGAGTTCGATTGTCGCGGCTGGCGGCGTTCACATTCGCGCCGCGTTCGACGAGCAGGCTCGCCTTGGCGGGATCGGAAGCCGCCCATAGCAGGGCAGTGATGCCGCCTTCGCTCCGCGCATTCACCTCCGCGCCGAAGTCCAGAAGGATTCTGAGCGACTCCACATTCCCGAACGCCGACGCATACATCAGGGGCGTGATTCCCAGCGGGTCGCCGCGGTTCACCGCTCCGGGGGTAGCCAGGGCCGCCTTCAACCGGGTGGAATCGCCCGCACGAATCGCCGGGAAGATCTGCTCCTGCGCGCCGCCGATCGCGCTGAACAGTGCAAGACAGGCAAACCATCGCATGTGGCGATTGTAAGGTCCGTGCCGCCGGTTCGCAAGCCGAGCGCCCGCCCTGCCCCGCGGAGGCGCGTCCGCGGCAGCCATGTTAGGCTGGGAAATCCGAAGGCGGCCGCTGCCCAAATGACCCAGAACTTCGACCGGTTGAGAGACGAGATTTTGGAGTACCTGGAAGGGACGAACCTCGGTGTCTTTCTGGGTATCCCGCCGAACCTGGACGGCACGGGCGTGGTCGCCTGGAACGTCGAGGTGGATCCCGATTACCGGCGCTTCTTGAAGGCGGCCGAGAAGGCCGGCGCTCGCATCGTGGTCTTCCATGCCACCGAACTCACTCCGGAGACCGTCGACGAGACCGCCGAGGAGCTGGAAGCCCTGACCATCGAGCGCGACGAACGGCGCGAGCTGGAATCCAAGCTGAAGGACGCGCGCAAGCATGTCGGCTCCACCGGCGCCATCGAGCTCTCTTTCACGGTCGACTCGCGCGTCTACGTCTTCGAGATTCGAACCGATTGGTTCTCCGATTTCCTGGATATCGAGGAGGCGCTGGAGATGTACTTCCCCTCGTTGAACGGCGAGGAAGACGATTCCATGGGCGGCTATTTTTCCCGCAACTGATGCGCTGGCACTGGCCGGAAGTAAACGAGGAAGCGATCGGACGGATGGGGGCCGCCTTGTCGCTGCAGGCTCCCGCCGCGCGAGTCCTATGGTCCCGCGGCTATCGCGACCTGGAAGCCGCCGAGAAGTTTCTGAACCCCTCCTTCTCCCAACTGCTCGATCCGTACGCGATGCACGGCATGCGGGAAGCGGTGGAGCGCTTGCTGCGGGCGATCGCCCTGCGCGAGAAGATTCTGATCTACGGCGACTACGATGTCGACGGCACCTGCTCGGTGGTGATTCTGCGGACCGCCATCGAGCTTTGCGGCGGGGCTCGCCCCGACTTCCACTTACCGCACCGCCTTCGCGACGGCTACGGCATGCGGCCCGAGGTGGTGGATAGCGCGGCCGAGGGCGGCGTCCGGTTGATCATTAGCGTGGACACGGGAATTCGCGCCTCGGATGTGGTGCGGCACGCACGCGACCTCGATATCGACGTCATCGTCACCGATCACCATCTGCCGGAGGCCGATCTGCCGCCGGCCGTCGCGGTGTTAAATCCCAACCAGCCGGCTTGCACTTACCCCTGCAAGGAGCTCTGCGGTGCGGGCGTCGTATTCAAGCTCGCGCAGGCGCTGATCGGGCGCATGGACTGGCCGCCGCCGCGCCGCATTCGCATACTGGAATCGCTGCTGAAACTGGTGGCGATCGCCACCGTGGCCGACGTCGTGCCGCTGACCGGCGAGAATCGCGTCATGGTGCGCCTGGGCTTGGACGGCCTGCGCGAGGTGAAGAACCTCGGGCTGCGCGCGCTGCTGGACACCGCGCGCGTAGAGCCGGGCGTGTCCCCCACGGCACGCCAGGTGGCGTTTCAGGTGGCTCCGCGGATCAACGCGGCGGGACGGATGGCCAGCGCGCGAGACGTCATCGAGCTTTTCTCAACCTCCAGCTCCGATCGCGCCCGGGAGATCGCTTCGCGATTAGATGAGTTGAACGTCGCCCGCCGCGCCACCGAGGATTCGATCCGGGTTAGCATCGAAAAGCAATGCGAGGCGGCGCAAGTGGATGATTCCCGCGCGGCCCTGGTGTTCGCCGGCGAAGGCTGGCATCGCGGCGTGGTGGGAATTGTCGCCAGCCGGATGGTGGAGAAGTTCGGACGTCCGGTATTCGTGCTGGGAATTGAGAACGGACTAGCGCAAGGCTCGGGCCGCAGCATCAGCGAATTCCATCTGCTCGAATCACTGGAGGCCATGTCCGATCTGTTCGTGAAGTTCGGCGGGCATCGCCAGGCGGCGGGTTTGACCCTGCCCGCGGACCGCCTTGCCGAATTCGAGCGCCGCTGGAACGAGTATGCCCTGGCGCGCCTGGGTCCGGAGGACTTCGTGGCGTCGATTGAGGCGGACGCGCTGATCCCGGCATCGGAGATCACCCCGGCCAGCCTGCGGGAGCTTTTGCGGCTGGCGCCGTTCGGGGCGGGAAATCCGAATCCGCTCCTCGCCGTGCGGGGGCTGACGCTGGCTGCACCGCCGGAAGTGATGAAGGATAAGCATCTGAAGTTCCTCTTCCGAGGCTGGAAAGCGTTGGCTTGGAACGGCGTGGAGCATTGGAGCGGAACGGGCGCCGGGATCATTGATGCCGTGCTGTGCATCGAGGAAGATCCGGAATCAGCGGCCAAGGGATATTCTCCCGTGCGCGCGGTGGTGAAGGACTTACGTCAATCGGCCGGAGCGGCATCGCGGGCCTGACCGGCGGCCTTGACCCCTCGGAGCCTCCCTCGACTGTCGGGTTGGCGCTTTATTGCCGATAGCAAGAGCGGCGAGGAATGTTTCGGATCAGATAGAATGACTCCAAGCGTGGAACAGATCGGGCGGTACAAGATCAGCCGGGAACTCGGTCGCGGTGCCATGGGTGTGGTGTATCTAGCCCAGGATCCGCATATCGGGCGGCAGATCGCCATCAAGAGCATCCGCCTGGCGGACCTTACCGAAACAGCCGAAAGAGACCGGCTGCGGGAGCGTCTGTTCCGGGAAGCGCAATCCGCTGGAATTCTGTCCCATCCCGGGATCGTAACGATCTATGACATCGCCGAGCACGAAGGCCTGGCGTACATCTTCATGGAGTTCGTCAACGGTCCGCCGCTCGAAAAGGTCTTGGAGGCGGAGCAGACACCCAGCAAGGAGACGCTGCTCAGCATCTTCCGGCAGGTGGCCGCGGCGCTGGACTACGCGCACAAAAAAGGCATTGTTCACCGCGACATCAAGCCGGCGAACATCATGATTCACGAGGACGGCTCCGCCAAGGTCACCGACTTTGGAGTCGCCAAGATCGTGTCCCAGCAGATGACCCAGACCGGCATGATGATGGGCACGCCCACCTACATGTCGCCGGAGCAGATCTATGGCGGCATCGTGGACGGCCGCGCGGATCAGTGGGCGCTGGCGGTGATCGCTTATGAGGTTCTAACGGGCGAGAAGCCGTTTTCGGCCGAGTATCTGCCGACGCTCCTTTTCAAGATCGTCAAGGAAGATCCTGGCTCGCCGCAGCGCCTGAACCCGACGCTGCACGCTCAAGTGGACGGCGTTTTGCGCAAGGCGCTGGCGAAGGAAACCAAGGATCGCTACCAGACCTGCACGGATTTCATCGAGGCTCTGGCCACGGCGCTGAACTTGAACAAGGACTGGCAGCCGCTGCCGCGGGGGATCAGCGCGAACCTTCCTACCGCGGGCGAGCAGATGTCGGACTCGGCGGCTTCCAAGCTTTCGGAGAATGACGAGACCCTGGCGGTTGTACCGGCGCCCAAACTCCCCGACACCGGCACTACGCAGGAGGAGGTGGCGGTACCGAAAGCGCCCGCCAAGCCCGCTCCAAATCCGCAGGACGAAACCCGCATCGCTCCCCGCGAGGCCATGGCGGAATTACGCCCGGCGGAATCCGCCGCGAGGGAGCCCGCACCGCCCGCCGCGCCGGCGCGGCAGCGCATCGAGGAGCATGAAAGCAACACGGTCCGCAATGCGATGCTGGCGGCCGGCGTGCTGGTGTTGCTCGTGGGCGGCTATATCGGCTATCAAAAAATGACGGCTCCTCCGCCGGTGGTGGAGCCGACGTCGGATCCCGTTAAGACGGAGCCCGCCAAGCCGGAACCGGTGAAACCAGGCCGGCCCAAACCGGGCGGTACGGCTCAGGTGGACAGGCCGAAACCGGATCCGTCGAAGCCCGGCTCAGTCACGCCGGTCGTACCCGACGCGGCCCAACCGGGCGGTCCGGCTGAGTTCGCCCTGGTCTCGTCGCCTCCCGGAGCAACGGTCACAGTGGACGGCAACGCCGAACTGAGCTGTGTAACCCCCTGCGCGCTCCCGCTGACCAAGGGCCGCCACGCCGCGCTCTTCAAGCTGGAGGGCCATCGGGACGCCCAGCGGATCATCGACGCACCCGCCGACAAGTCGCTTACGGTCGACCTGATTCGCATGGTGGGACGCCTGCGTCTCACCACCAATCCGCCGGGCAGCACAATCCTCATCGACGGCAAGGAACATTCCGAGAAAACACCCACGACGCTGACTTTGCCCGTGGGTTCGCACACGATCGTCGTAACGCTCGGAGCGCAGCGCCAGCAATTCACCGTGCAACTCGGCGACGGCGAATTGCGCAGCCAGAACATAGAATGGAATCAATGAAGCTTTCCCGCCGGGCCCTGATGGGTTTGGCCGCGGCGCCCCTCGTCTCCTCCTTTGCCGCCGGTCAGGCCAAGCGCGGCGACATGATCGTGCTTTCGCGGCGTCCCGAAGACTACGAGATGCCCCTCGAAGGGTTTCTCGACGAAATCACGCCCATCGACCGCTTCTTTGTCCGCTCCCACCACTACACGCCTCGCGTGGACCTGAAGGAATGGCGGCTGGAGATCGGCGGCGCCGTGGCCAAGCCGTTGAAACTCACTTTCGGCGAAATCCGGAGACTGCCGAGAGTGGACTTGGCCGCCGTGCTGGAATGCGCCGGTAACGGCCGCGGATTGTATGAGCCGTCGATGCCCGGATTGCAGTGGAAGTACGGCGGCGTGGGGAATGCCCAGTGGACCGGGGTGAGGCTGGCGGACGTTTTGAAGCTCGCAGGTGTGCGAGAGGGGGCCATCGAAGTCCTGTTCGACGGTTGCGACGAACCGGTAGGATCGATGCCCAAGTTCCAGCGCGGAGTGCCGCTGGCCAAGGCGATGGACCCGAACACGCTGCTGGCCTACGAGATGAACGGCAAGCCGCTGCCCGCCTCGCACGGTTATCCGCTGCGCGTGGTTGCGGCAGGTTGGGCGGGCGATTGTTGGATGAAGTGGCTTCGCCACGTTGAAGTTCGGACAGCCGAGTTCGACGGTTTCTTTATGAAAACGGCGTACCGCCATCCAGGTAAAGCAGTTCCGCCCGGGACTGCGGTGGATCCGGCGCAGATGTCGCCGGTGACGAGTCTCAAGGTGAAAAGCGTCGTCGCCGCGCCGCGCACCGGGGGTCCGGTGCTGGTGGCAGGCAAGCCCACCCTGATTCGAGGTGCGGCATGGGCGGGCGATCTGGCGAAAGTGGATCGCGTGGAAGTCTCGGTGGATGGTGGCGGGAGTTGGATCCCGGCTAAGCTCTCCCCCGGGAGTCGCTTTGGCTTCATCCCCTGGAGCCTGGCATGGACCCCGCGCCAGACCGGCGGCGCCAAGATATCGGCTCGCGCCTATGCGGCAAATGGCGACGCGCAACCGTTCGCGCAGGAATGGAATCCGTCCGGCTACTACTGGAACGTCGTCCACCAGGTGGATGCCCGAGTGGCCGCCGCACCCGAAATGCTGACGCGGGAGGCCGCCCCGCAGCCGGGCGCGCCCGCGTTACCGGACGGCTATCGCGGCGCATGCCTTACGTGCCACGACGAGCTGATGATGTCGCAACAGCGTCTGACGCGCGCCCAGTGGGAGCGCGAGGTAGACAAGATGGTCCGCTGGGGCGCGAATGTGAAGCCGGAGCACCGCGAAGGCATCCTCGAATACCTCGCGCGGCGCTTTCCGGCCCGGTGAGTTACTTGCTTACCTTGTAATCCCGCTTTACGTCCTTGGCGATCTCAGCCTCGTCAAAGAGAATCGGGCGCCATTGCTTCTTCGAGAACAGCTCTGTCTGATCGGTGAAGTGCGGTGATTTCGGATCGCCGGACTCGCCATAGGTGAGAAACGCTTTCGCCCGGGGGCCGTTGTCTGTGTACTCCAGCGCCATCAGGAAGCTGGAGCCATGCACCACCGGATATCCCTTCTCCGTAAGGAAGCGGGATCCCTTTACCGGCGCGGGGTTGTCCATGGGCTCGAGCGTAGTGGTGTTGCGCGAGTTGCGCTGCATGTTCTTGAGACCGTCGTAAGCGCCGTCCCCACCCGAAATCGGGATGCGGCGTCCGGCTTTGTCGGCGTATTGAACGTCGCCCAGGGGCACGTCGACCGCCAGTCCCCGCGACTCCAGAATGCGCACGGCGCGGGCGAGATTCCGCAGCGCCAGGTCGCCTGGCGCGAGCGTGTGCGGCGTCATGGTGGGATTCGACGGATCGAAGTCCACGGCCCACAGCGTGCCCTTGCGGGCGAGTTCGCGCGGCTCATACTGTCCCATGAACTCCTTGAACAGCACGGCGCCGCGCGCTTCGATATCGTTGCGCCCGTTCCAGGCGGACAGAGTGGCGCACGCCCTGGTCAGGTCGACGCCATCCATGGAGGGCTGTTTGCGGCAGCGCGACACCAGTTCATCCTTGATCATCTCCGCTGCCAGGCTGCGATTCGAGAGCAGCGCATTCGCCATCTCGTCCAGCGTAAACTTGTCATCCGCTCCATCGGGATCGTCGGGGGACTTTCCGGCGAGCGTCAGATCGTTGTTGCGGGTGCGTAGGGACCTCGCGGTGCGTTGTTCGCCATGCAGCCGTGAATACGATCCCTCGATCGGCGCTTTCGAGTTGGCGATCCAGAAGCTGTCATTGGCGTTGAACACGTAGTCGGAACGCTCCATCCTCGGAGTGCGCCGGTAGCCGACGACGCCGGGCGTGGCGGAGCCCGCGTCCGGCTGCCACTCGTTCCCCGGATCGGAGCCGTTCAGAAGAACATTGCCGCCCTGCTCAAACATGCGCCGCGTGAGATCGTCCGCTTCCCGCCGCTTCACCCATTCCTCGATCGCGGGCTGCGACAGGTTGGGAGTGGGAGCGGTATCCGCGTACCAGGCCGTGCCGTCCGCCGTGGCGGCAATGGTGTTCACCCAGCTCAGGGCCTGCCACTTTTCGTGAGCTGCCTGGAACTCCTTGAGATTGCGAGCGGCGCCCATGGGCAGGTATTGCCGGGTGCGGCCCTGGTTTTCCCAATTGGCGTCGCGAACGGTCAGCACGCGAGCCGCCGTCCAGCCCGCTCCCGGCCAATTCAATACCGGCCCATAGTGGCTGAACCAAACGGTCCGCTCCACCGGCTTAACCGAGCCGTCGTTCTGGCGGACTTCGATGGAAACCGCCTTCGAGGTCATGGCCCGCTCGCCCGTTCCGTAGCGATACACGGTCGGCTTGCCGGGAACCAGATCGAGCGTGTAGAACGTGATGCGCTTGCCGGCGGACACCGTGTGCGTCCACGCGACGGCGTTATTGAAGCCAATGGCGACGCCCGGCATGCCAATCAGGCCCGCTCCGTAGACGTTCAGCTTGCCGGGGATGGTCAGGTGCTTCTCCCAGAACCGGTTGGACCCCACCCAGGGATAATGCGGATTGGCGATCAGCATGCCGCGGCCTGTAGCGCTGCGATCCTTGCCGATCGCCCAGCCGTTGCTGGCCCCGAGGTCGAGGTCGGGCTCGGGCGCCTGCTGTCCGGACGGGGCGCCGGCAGTGGGCGGCGCCGCGGTGGCGATCTGCCCGCTCAGGTTCGGAATGGTCAGCGCAATGAGACGATGGTAACCGGCGAGCTCGGCGACAGTGATGGGCGCTACCCACATCGCGCCCTGGCACCAGCCGGAGACCTTCTCCCGGCCGGTCTGCGCCAGGTAGTGGTTGTAGCCGTCCACGTAGCCCTGATACCAGTCGCGTGTCTCCTTGGGTTGGCGGGAAAGGTCGCGCTCGGCGTCGGCGATGAGGTTCAGCGCCTTCATCGTGAAGTCACTGTGGAGGTTGTCGTCGTTGCGCCCGGCGCCGAAGTACTTGGAACGCTCACCCCGGACCCGGATCACCTGGTCGGCCAGGGAACAGAGGTGATCCTCAGCCTGTGCGTAACCATCGCCGAAGCCGAGGCTGGGGAGATTCTTGGCTTGGATATGCGGGATGCCGTAACTGGTGCGGCGGATACGGGCTTCGTACTTCTGGGCGGCGGTTTCCGAGGCAGTGAAGATCGCCAGCAGGAGCAGGACAGAGCTTCTCATAATCCTGCGATTATATCGTGGGGCCGAAACCTCCGAGGCTCCGCCCGTGCCTAGAAGCCGATGCGCAAGCCGGCCGAAATCGCGTGCCGCTGAAAGTCCTGGAAGCGGAACTGATTGGTGGTGTACTGGAAGAATCTCCAGTCACCGATGAAGCCGATTTTTTTGTAGAACGGTACCGAAAGACCGACCACCGGTTGATACAGCCGCGTTGGTAGCGATCCGTTGTTGATGGAGAACGAACCCCCCAGATTCAGCCTTGCCTGCCGCACGACCCGGAGGTCCACGAAGGCGTTGGCATGGTGGCCGAAATCGCGATAGAGCACCGTCTGGCGGCCGAAGAGCGGCAGCGTGATGGTATCGATATTGTTGCGCCAGGACGAGTAGGTGTACTCACCCGTGAAGTTCACCCTCTGCCCGTCGCCGGGCGTCCAGTTCAAGCCCGCCGACGCGTTCTGGATCCGCGTATCCAGCCGGATGGCCGGGTTGGGATTGCGGTTATCCAGGATGCTGTAGAGCACGTTGATGTTCAGAGCCTGGCTGAAGCGATAGCGCACCTGCGCGCGGCCCTTGTTATATTCGAGCAAACTGGTGCGGAAGAAGTTCTGGCGATCGCCCTGCGAGCCTTCAAAGTCGAATGCTCCGCTCCATTTCGAGCCGAAGCGCAACGTCGCGCCCGCCAGGACGGCGGGAAGCCGGATCTCTCCGCGGTTCGTCGAAGCGACCGGCGTGACAGCCGCCGGCGCCTCGGCATCGCCCCAGGTGTAGCGGAATCCGCCGCGCAGGCTCAGGATGCTGGTGGCCTCCCAAATACCCAGGATCTCGAAGCGATTCCAGTTCAGGAACAGGCGCTGGTTGTAGATCGCGTTGTCGACGGCGGCCGCCGGGGTCGCGCCCGATTCCTGCTGGCGGACATTCGCGAATTGAGAAATATTGAAGCGGTCCGTGGAAAACGTCTGAATTACGCGCACACGACGCACCGGACTGAACTCCGCGCTGATCAGCCCGGACGGGAACGGGCGCAGCGCGCGTCCGGTGGTATTCTCGATGAACGTGTTGAATGGCAGTCCAAGCTCTCGGGAAAAAAAGCTTCCGGCGGCGTCGGACTGCGAGGTGGCCCGGATCGACGGCTGTACCCACGTGAACTGCCCGTTGACGCTCAACCAGTTGGATGGCCGGTATTGCAGAAGCGCCCGCAGGAACGGGCCGTCGCCCTCGACGTTATAGCGCTGCTGGACGCTGAACAGCCGCAGGTTGCGTCCAAAGAACGGGGTCAGGCGGTTGCCATTGTTCGGTCCGAAGTAGCCCACGCTTTGGTCGTCGTAGAAGTCGCTCCAGCCGCCTTCCAACGTCGCGTTGTACTTCGCGCCTTGAATGCGGACGCCGCCGCGGACCAGGTTCTGCGCGTTATCGTACTCGGTACCCACCGGATACTCGTTGCCTTCGCCGACAAACGGCACGATGCCGGTTCCCTGCTGCATGCCGCGGCTGAAGCTGACGAACGGGGAAATGCGGGCGCTCGGAAACAGGCGCAACTCCGCGTCCACCTGGCGCAGCCGGGTGTCGAAGGCGCGCTGGCTGAACAGGACGCCGTTGCCCAGAAGCGGGTTGGCGAAGATGGGCAGATTGTTGAAATAGGCAACGTTGCGGTAGTCGATATTGAACTCGTAAACGCCGTTGCGGCGGCCGTCCACGCGGGTGTTGGTCCACGGGTCACCGCCCCAGCCGTTGGCGAAGATGTTTAACTGGTCCAGCACCTTGCTGTCCGGCGCGGAGTAGCGAACGGCCCCGTTGAACAGGCGGACGCCCTCGCCGAGGTTGACTACGCTGCGATAGACGTTCTCATTTCCCTTCAGATCGCTGAGCCAGCGGAAGCGAACGTCGAACTCGCCGTCGATGGTGTAGTCGGCTCCCGCGGCGGGCTTGGCTGCGTCGGGCTTCGCCGCTTGCGGCTTCGTCCGCGGAGGGTTGGCGTCAGCCGGCTTCGGTGGTTCCTGGGCGATCGCGGATGCGGCGAGAACCCACACCGCAAGGGAGAATCTCATCGCAGCAGCCCCTTGCTCACGTACGAGCCGTGGATCTTTTGATGGCAGGTGGTGCAATTCTGGAACCGCGCGCTGCGCAGGTCGTGGAACGCGGGCGGAGCACCCCCCATCGTGTTCAGGGTGCCTGCGTGGCACTCCAGACATTGTTGCTGGACCGTGTGCCGGTTCAGCATCCTGGGATTGGCGCTGCCGTGCGGTTCATGACACGAGGAGCAGGGTTCGAGACGAACGGGCGCGTGTTCGAACGGGAACGGTCCGCGCTTGTCGCTGTGGCAGCGGAAGCATCCCGGTTCGTTATTGGCGGCCAGCCGCTGCAGATGCACCGGCGGGCGCTCGCCATGCGGCTGATGACAATCCACGCAACCGATGGAGCCCTCCTGCAGCCGGTGCCGGAACGGCCGGTTGAACTGTGCTCTGGCGGCTGTGTGGCAACTGGAACACTGGTCTGTCGAGTTGGCCGCGTTGATCAGCTTGCGTCCCTTGGCGGAGTGAACCGAGTGGCAATCCGTGCAGGACAGCGATGCCCGGTAGTGCTGGCCGATCTGATGACCCCGCATGCTGGGGCTGGTGGCGTGGCACTTCAGGCAGTTTTCATTCACCTCGATGCGTCCGGCCTCCTTCAGCAGCCGGATCTTGGTTTTGTCGCCGCCCGATTCGACGTGCTCCTGCCCCGGCCCGTGGCAGCTTTCACAGGCGAGGTTCTCCATCTTGAAGCGGCTCTTCTGGTCCACGCGCACGTGCGCGTTGGCTTTGAAAGCCTTGGAAACCTCTTCGTGACAACCCGCGCAGGTATCGCTTCCGGCGTACCCCGGCGGAAGATTTTGCGCCATGGCGCTCCCGGTAAGGAGCGCCATGGCGGCAAGGATGTACTTAACGGGCATGGACTCGAGCCGGCGAATACGTCGAATTCGGTCCATGGCAAACCAGGCAGCTTTCGCCGAGCTGAGGATCGGTATTCAGCTTGGCGTGGGCAGCCGCGAACTGCGATTGGTGGCACGACAGGCACGCGCCGGTACCCGGCGGCACGGTGGTGAAGAACGGATTGCGAGGATCGTTAGTCGGCAGCAAACCCTGCTCCGTGGGCAGGTTGAATTCACCCGGCCGGTGGCAGGTTTCGCACTGTGCAAGCTGCTGCTGACCCATCGGCATCACCACCTGATTGAAGTTCACCGGTCCGCCGCGGCCGTACAGCGTATACTCCCGCTGATTGCCGGCGCCGAGGTGGATGCGGTGAATCATCTCCTTCATGTTGATGGACTCTGCCGGCTGCTGCGCCGCGGTACGGCGGGCAATGTCGGTCTGCGTCGGATTGTGGCACGAGGTGCACGAATCCAGCAGGTTGCGATTGTCGCCGTGGAACGACATCTGCAGGTGGCAGTTGTTGCACTTGGCGTACTCCGCGGCAACGCGACGCGGCACAGGAGTAGCATCCGTCACTCCGAACTCGCGCACCACGGCGAGTCCGGCGTCACCCACCGTCACCTGCTTCTCGGTGCCGGGAAAGATGACCTTGTTGCGGTAACCTTCGATCTCCACCGACCACGTGCCCCGGGCATCCGCCGGGATCGCCTGCGTGAAGGTGTATAAGCACGTGCCGTCCTGCGCGCACTGCGCGGTGGCCCGCGGATCTTCCGACCAGAAGCGGGCGTTGTCCGCGCCCCGCCGCTCGATCAGGTTCAGCGCCAGGCGGTCGATCTGCGCCATCGGAATGGACAGACCGCGGAAGTTCTTGGCCGTGAACTGCACCGTCGGCCGCTGGCCGGGCTGCGAGTTGGTCACCCGGTCGATGGTGAACCGCAGGCCGTCGAGTTGTTGCGTGAACCAGCCGCCCGGACCGCCGTTGGCCCGCATGATCGTATGGGCGCCCTTGACCGACACATCGAGTTCCAGTTCGCCTTCCGCGATGTGGCAGCGCGAGCAACTGTTATCGTTCAACTGGATGATCCCGGCGTGGTTGGCGCCGGTGGCGAAGTTGACATTGTCATGACAGGATCCGCAATCGGCGCGGGTGGGCTTGTTAAGGTGATTCCGCCGCTGCTCCAGGCCCGCCGGCGGCGTCTGGGAAGAGTTGTAGTGGCAGGTCTCGCAGGCGCGAGTCCCGACGTTCGGAGAGGGCCCCGGAGGATACCCGATGTGCGAGAAGTCCACGATCCGATTCTGGTTGGCTTCCCACTTGTAGGGAGTGCCCGCCTTCACGCTCGGCAGGTCACGGCCCATGTGGATCTTGTGGATCATGATGGCCATGTCGGCGGAGTTGCCGGTGCCCGCGTCCACGGTTTGCGGCGTGTGGCACGTGATGCAACCCGCCACCGAGCGGCGGCCCGTTGTGCCGTGCGCCGTCAACTGGCCGTGGCATCGGTTGCAGGCTTCCTGCGGCACGATGTCCCGAACCACCGTCACCGGACTGCCGTCCGGAACGAAATTGATCACCGTGTCGGCGGTATCGGTACCCAGATCGAACTCCGTCAGGTTGCGGTTGCCGTACAGGTGAATCGTGTGGGTTACCGTCCGGTCATACCCGGTGGGAAGCCGGTTTCGGAAAGTATAGGTGTAATTGCCGTTGCCCTTGGGCGTCCAGGTCCCGTTATTCTCCCCGGTCGCCTGCGTCTCGCGGCGTCCGGAGGTCGGGCTCGGCCCGTCGATCCGGGTAATGTAGGAGACGTACTTGGTCTCGCCACGGGGAATGCGGGCGATCACGAAAGTGGCGCCGATTGTACCGGGCGTATCAATGCCCAGCCGGTCCAGTCCCGCGCCTCGCGGGTCCGTGATCTTCACGTCCACCGACACGGTTCCGTCGGTCGCCGCAACCGGGTTGGACAACTCGAAGCGCAGGCCGGGACGAATGAACTGAGCGTCCTTCTCGCTCAGGTAATAGGCCTTGTCAAAGGCCTGGAACGGTGACTTGACGTCGTCGTCCGCGGCCACCATCACCAGGCCCGCGGTGCCGAGAACAGCACCGGCGGCCGTCCATCGCAGAAGTTTGAACATTTTTGGATTCATAGTGTGCAACCAACCCTCCAAAAACACCCATGCTGCCGGTTCGATCCGGGCCCAGCGGATCTTCCGGGCAGCTCAGGCTTCTTGATAAAGCAAAAATCGTATCATAAACTCATTTCTGCTGGGCCAACCCCAGCGTCTTCAAAATCTCCGGATTCTTTTCATCCATCGACACGGCTTCGTGGCAGACGGAGCAATCCTGCGTGATCTGCAGCCCGTCCGCCGAGGTCAGATCCCCACCGTGACATCGGAAGCAGCCGGGCGAATCGTTATGGCCCAGGTGGTTCACACGGGAACCCCAGGTCAGGTTGTACTGCGGCCAGACGTTGCGAGAGTAAATGTCGTACAGGGCGGCGGCAGCCTGGTCCATCTGCTTGGCGCGGTCCTTGGCCACCGCCGGGTGGTTCTTCACGTAGTAGTCGGCCAGGTGGGTGGAAATCTGCTGCCTGGCGACCTCATGGCTGGCATAGGTCGCCTTAAGGAGCTCGATCCCCCGCTTCCGGATACCCGGCAGGGTGTGGTCGATGCGGCCCAGGACCATCGCCTGGTTCAATGCGCGCTCCGGCGATTCAAACGAGTGCGCCGCGCGGTTATGGCAGTCAACGCAGCTCATCGTGCGCGTCTCAAGTCCGGTACGCTTGCCTGCGTTCCAGTCCGGAGTGGCGTACTCGCGGACCGAGCCGTCGGCGCGGCGCATGCGGACCCAGGCGATCTTCTCGCGCTTTTCGTCGGAAGCATACTCCATGGTCACTGCGTTCAGGTGCGCTCCATGCGCGCCCTTGTTATTTGCGCCGCCTCCTACGTGCATGTTGAGCACGGTGGCGGTGGCGGCGCCGTCATCTTCCGCGAAGCCCTTGCGCACGATCACCTGTGACCCGTAGTTCTGGTTCACCGAATGGCACTTCAGGCACATGTGCTCCACCGGGGGCAGATTGTGAACCGGAGTAGGGACGGGCTTCGGATAAGAGTTGAATACCGTGTGGATCAACTGCAGCGTCCCGTTGGTCTTGGCCTGAATGAAACCGCCGAGCCCTTCATCCACGTGACACGCGACGCAGTCCACGTTGGAGTGCGGGGAAATCCGGTATTGAGCGTTTTCCGGGTACATCACATGGCATGCCGCACCGCAAAAGTTGTTGGACTCCATGTAATGCACGCCCGCCAGCAGAAAACTGGAGCCGATGATCAGGTTGGCCACAGTGGCCACGGTGAAGACGATCACCAGCTTCCGCCACGCTGGGTTCTGCCAGTTGATGGCCAGCGGCTCAACCCTGCGTCCGGCGGCCGCCATCTGCCTGCGGCGCCACCAGATGCCGATCGGGATCAGGGCGAGACCCGCGAAAAAGATCGCCGGGAGCAATCCGAACAGCAGGATGCCCACGTAGGGATTGTTAACGGTGTCGAAAATCTCGAGAGCTGTGAGGATCAGCCACAGGACTCCCCCGGTCGTCGTGAGCACGACTCCGAGCAGTGTAACAGGGTTGACAGCCAGTGAGACAAGTGTCGATCGAGAGTCTTTCGCCATTCCATCCCTCGCGAATCCGGACGGATCCCGATTCGCAAAACGCGTGGATCAAATAAGGACCTTCTCGGTCCGTTACTTACTACGGCGCTAGCCTCGCCAAAAACGCTCTGGGGTCAGCCTACCATGACTCTTCAAGCTGTTACAAGTCTTTTTGAGCCAGATTGTGACCGGTTGGCGCGTGTAGAAGTGTAGGGAGCGCGGGCCATTTGGAATAAAACGTGCACCCGGTTTGATGGAGACACCAGGAGCTGACCGATGCTGATCGCCGGAATCATCGCTATGTTGTTGATCTTCTCACTGTTTCTGCAGACGATCGCCTCGGCCCCGAGCACGCTGGCGGAGAGTCGATCCGACACGCCCACGCCACCGAATCACTCACACTGAAGTCCTGTTGCTATTGAGTTACAGTCAGCGACCGGACGTCCGCTTCGTTTCCAACTCCCCAAGATGTCCCTCGGCGCGCATTCGCTGTTATGATCGTGCGATCGAAAGATGTTGCTGATCAAAAATGAGCAGGTGGAAGCGTTGTCCCGCGCGGCGAGGGAAGATTTTGAACGAAGGCTTTGCCGGCATCTGGAAGAAACTGCCGGAGTTTCGCGGGCGCGGCTGGAGGCGGAGGTGCCCGGCGCGATCGACTCGGCGAACGGATTCGACATCACCAGTGAGCGCGACGTCGCCCGCTACTGCGAACTCCTTTACCAGATCCAGGGGAAGCCGTCGCCTTCCGACCTGCCTAAGCCGGCTCTGAACGTTCTGTTGGCTCACGGCGTTCCGCCGGAGGTGAAGCTGGAACGGCTGCACGCCTGGAGCCGCGAACGAAAGGCGGAAAGCGTTGCCTAACGCGTTCAGCAGCCGTGATGTGGGATCGGCATTCCTGCGATGCCCGCGACCGGACCAGCCGAAACCCCACTGGATCGAGATCCAGCTAATCGGCGAGGACGGTAAACCCCTCCCCTGGGAGGAATACCGGGTGGAATTGCCGGACGGCAAAGTCGTGAAGGGCTTTCTGGACGAGAACGGCACGGCGAGAATCGAGCATATCTCCACGCCCGGATCCTGCAAGGTGAGCTTCGAGGATCTGGATCAGGAAGCCTGGGAGACGGTGCAGGGCTGATTCAGGGCAGCAGTTCCACGTCCAGGATCATGGGTACGTGATCGCTGATCTGGTTCGCCTCGGCGAGCACTGCCTGGGCCAGTTCCTTCAATAGCTGCCCGCCATGCTGGCCGGGAGGATACAGCGCCGCCTGCTCGTCATCGGTGTCCGGGTCATCCTCGTATTGCGAGTCGCCGGCTGAATACGAGGAGTCATCGGAGCTGTCGTCGGAAAGGGCCACCCAGTGTCGACGCGGCGGCGATTCCAGAAATTAGCGTCGCACCGGGAGCCGAGGGGGCCGCCGGCGCAGTTTCGACAATGGGAATGCGGGGGGACGGGACGAAATCCAGAGACGCGGCGGATGTCCGCGCCCTCGATACAGACCTCGGAGATCGTTTCGTGCTTCCGGCGATTACTATGACGCCGAGCCGTTCCGGTACGGCGTCCTTGCCCGTTCCGGAGGACTCACCTGGTCCGGCCGAACTCGCGCAGGATTTCCTCGCGACAGGCTTTTCCTCCCCTGGCCAGCGAAGCGCGTGCGCGATCCGCGGTTTCCGGGGTGACCTCCTCCTCTGTTTGGGCCTGCGCCAGAGGCAGCGCGTCCATGTTTACAGTTTGACCAAAGTATCACGCGCATGAAGCTCTCGTTCAGTTCTTCCTGGCAAGCAGCCGTGATACGATCCCACAAATGCGTACCGCCTTCTTCCTGCTGGCCTGCGCTGCGATGGCGCAGCAACCTTACGACCTGATGATTCGCAACGGAATCCTGATCGACGGCACCGGCGCGAGCCGGCGGCGGGCGGATGTGGCGATTCGCGACGGGAAGATCGCGTTCGTAGGCGACGGGTCGAAGCTGACGGCGCGGGAGACGCTGGACGCCAAGGGTCTGATTGTCTCGCCGGGGTTCGTAGATGTTCACAACCATTCGGAGGGAGCGATCGCCACGCCGGAGCGCAAGCTGAACGAGGGTTATGTGCGGCAGGGCGTCACCACGATCGTGGGCGGTCCGGACGGGTCGGCGTCACCGACGCAAATCCGGCGATTACTCGCCGCTTATGAGAAGAACGGGATCGGAGTGAATGTCGCCTTCTATATCGGACACAACGCTATCCGGCGCGAAGTGGTGGGGCGCGATCATCGCCGGGCGACAGCGGCCGAGCTCGACCGGATGAAGGCGCTGGTGCGCGAGGGGATGGAGCTGGGCTGCGTCGGACTATCGACGGGATTGATGTATGAGCCCGGCATGTGGAGCGATACCGATGAGGTGGTGGAGCTGGCCCAGGTCGTGAAGCCCTTCGGTGGAACCTACGATTCGCACGTGCGCGATCCGGTGAAGCGGTTTCTGGAAAGCGATCGCGAATGCCTGGAGATCGGCGAGCGCGCGGGGATTCCGGCAAAGATCGCGCATGAGAAGGCGGTAGCGCTGGAGAACGAGGGCAAGATCCGGGACGTGATCGCGATGGTGGAGGCTGCTCGCAAGGCCGGGCGCGAGGTAGTGACGGATCAGTATCCGTATGATGGGGCCGCGACGGCGACACTGGAGGCGATTCTCGTGGTGGCGCCGGAGCTGCGGTCGCAGCCGGGCTTCGACTTGAAGAAAGCGCTGCGCGACCCGGAGTTGCGGAAGCAGATCCGGCAGACGAGCGAGAACGGGGTGAACGGCGGATTCGCCTGGCTGAAGGCGACGGGCTACTCGGCGATGCGGATCACTTCGAGCAAGGACTATCCGTCGCTGGTGGGCAAGTACCTCTCGGAACTGGCGAAGGAGCGGAAGCAGGAGCCCTTCGACCTAGTGGCGGAGCTGTACCTGCCGAGCGAGCATGCGGTTGGGATCACGCTGGGCGCGATCAAGGAAAAGGACCTTCGGGATCTGCTGCGGATGCCGTGGAACATGATCGCGAGCGACGGCGGGTACGTGGACGCGGCGAGCAAGGAGGGGCATCCCCGCGCGGCGGGGACGTTCCCGCGCGTGCTGGGGCATTACGTCCGAGAGCAGAAGGTGCTGAAGCTGGAGGAAGCGGTCCGCAAGATGACTTCCCTGCCCGCGGATCACCTGCGGTTGAAGGACCGGGGACGGATCGCGGCGGGGTTCGCGGCGGACATCGCGGTCTTCAATGAGAAGACGATTCGCGACCTGTCGACGTGGGACGAGCCGAACCGCATGGCGGAAGGCATGGTTCACGTTATCGTCAACGGCACGCCGGTGTTGAAGGACGGCCGGATGACGGGCGCGTCGCCGGGCAGATTCATCAAACGGCAATCCGGCTCCTGAGACAACTGCTATATGATGAAGCATGACTTCTCCCACGGCTGCCCCGGCCCACGGTGTCGTTGATCTCGAACGCGATTATCTGCTGCAGAACTACGCGCGGCTTCCGGTGACGCTGCATCGCGGCAAGGGATGCTACGTGTATGACACGAACAACCGCCGCTATCTGGATCTGATCGCGGGAATCGGCGTGAACGCGCTGGGTCACGCGCACCCGCGCATCGTCAAAGTCATGCGCGACCAACTGGGCATGCTGGTGCACACGTCGAACCTGTACTACCACGAGTATCAGGGCCCGCTGGCGAAGCGGCTGTGCGAGATGAGCGGGCTGCAGCGGGTGTTCTTCGGCAACTCCGGCACGGAAGTGACGGAAGCGGCGATCAAGATGATGCACTCCCACGGGAATCGCATCAGCGCGGCCAAGCATGAGGTAATCGCGCTGGACCATTCGTTCCACGGGCGCACGATCGGCAGCATCTCGATCACGGGGCAGCCCAAGTACCGCAAGGATTTCGAGCCGGTGATGCCGGGGGCGAAGTGGGTTCCGGCGGGAGATCTGGCGGCGCTGGAAGCGGCGGTAAGTGAAAACACGTGCGGAATCATCTTCGAGCTGGTGCAGGGCGAAGGCGGCGTGAACCCGGTGCCGTTCGAGTTCGCGCGCAAGGCTCGGGAACTGGCGGATCGCTACGACGCGCTGCTGTGCTTTGACGAGATCCAGTGCGGGCTGGGCCGCACGGGAACGTACTTCGCCTACCAGTTAATGGACCCGGTGGTGCTGCCGGACATCATGGTGACGGCGAAGCCGCTGGCGGCGGGGATCCCGCTGGGCGCCATCGCCGCGAACGAACGCGCGGCGTCGACGATCGCGCCGGGGATGCACGGATCGACGTTCGGCGGAGGGCCGCTGGCGTGCCGTACCGCGCTGGAGTTCCTGGACATCCTGGATGAGATTCTGCCCACGATTTCGGATCTCGGAGCCTATTTCCGGGCGCGCCTGACTGAGCTCGCCAAGCGCTACAGCTTCATCCGCGAGATCCGCGGCTACGGGCTGATGATCGGCATCGACATGACGATGCCGTGCAAGCAGATCGTGCTGGATGCGCTGGAAGAGGGGCTGCTGGTGAACTGCACGCAGAACACGGTGCTGCGGCTGCTGCCTCCCTACATCATCACGGAGCAGGACATCGACCGCGCGATCGAGGGCCTGGATCGGGTGTTCGCCAAGGAAGCGAAACGCGCCGAAGGCTAGGCCGGCTTCTCCGGCCAGGCGTGCCGGGGATAGCGCCGCATCAGTTCCTTGCGGACTTGCGGGTATAACCGTTGCCAGAACCCGGCGAGGTCCGTGGTCATCTGGACGGGACGCTGGTTCGGCGCGAGCAGATGCACCACCAGCGGAACTCCATTCACTTTCGGCGTTTCCTTCATGCCGAAGAAATCCTGCAGTCGCGATTCGATCCACGGGGTCTGCCCTTCGGCGTATCGTATCCTGGCGCTTCGTCCGCCGGGCAGGCGGTAGCGTTCGGGCGCGAGCTCATCGAGCTTCGGAAGGCGGGCGCGGATCTGATCCAGCAACCCGGCCTGCTCCAGATCGCGAAAGCCGAGCGAAGCGACGGCGGCTTCACGGACCAGCGCTTCCAGGTTCGGGAACGCGATTCCGGCGAAGGCGGCGCGCGCCTGGAGTTGGGCCAGCGCAGCGGAGTCCACGAAGCGCCCGATGCCGGCCTCCATCGCTTTTCTCGCCAGAAGTTCCGCGGCCAGCGCCGGGTCCGGGCGATGGCCGCGGCTCTCGTCAATCGCCAGGCCGTCGTAGAGCATTGCGCTGGAAGCCTCCACGCGCTCCGCGGTGCGGTTCCATTCCACGCGCTCCCGCTCTTCGATTCTTTCGGGATACAAGTCGAGCAGCCAGCCGGGCTCGACGGCGCTGGCGACGCGGATCAGCGGGAGGTCGCGATCGCGGCGCTCCTCGACGTCCACGGCGACCAGGAACTCATGCGCGCCCACCGCGCTCTCCGCCGCCAACCGCGCCGAGCCGCCGGAGGACAAGAGGACCTCGTTCTGGCGGGAGCGGCGTGCGACGCGGTCGGGAAATCCGGTGAGAATTGAGATCAGAACCGGCTCGTCCCGGCGCTCCGTCTGCCGGGGGGAGATCAGACGCAGGAGCTGGTCGTAGATGCGGCGGGTATTGGGCTGCCAATCCGACTCGGCTAGGACCATGAGGTCGGAGGGCGCGTGTTCCCTGGGAATGTCGCGCAGCCGCTCGCCCGCGGAGAGGACAGCGGCGATTGCCGCGCCGGTGCGCGCCACCCCCCGCGCCTCGGCTTCGACGACGATGCGGGCGAGGCGGGGATGGAGCGGGAGTCGCGCCATGCGGCGGCCCACGCCGGTAACCGCGCCGGAGGAATCGAGCGCGCCGAGCCGGCCAAGAAGCTGCCCGGCCGCGTTCCAGGCCGCGGCGTCCGGATTGTCGAGAAACTCGGGCTCGCGAACACCCATCACGGACAAGTCGAGCAAGGTTTGTGAGAGCTCGCGCCGCAGGATTTCGGGCGGGTCCTGCGCGGGGCGGCGATGAAAGTCTTCAGCGGAATAAAGCCGAATGACGCGTCCGGGGCGAAGGCGGCCGGCGCGTCCCGCGCGCTGCGCTGCCGAGGCCTTGCTGATGCGAGTGACTTCCAACGATGAGATGCCGGTCCAGGGCGAATCTTTCACCATGCGGGCCAGCCCCGAATCGATGACGGAGGTGACGCCTTCGATGGTCACGGAGCTTTCGGCGATGTTGGTGGACAGAATGACCTTGGGCCGGTCCGCGGCGGAGATGGCCTGGTCCTGCTCGGCGGGCGAGAGATCGCCGTGCAGGGGCACGAGCATCGCGCCGCCGGCCTGCACGGTTCTCATGCACGCGCGGATTTCCGCCGCGCCGGGAAGGAACACGAGGACATCGCCGTCGAGCTTGCCGAGCCGCCGCACGGCTTGCGCGACCTGTGTCTCCAGAGGCGCGGCGGAGTGCGGCGTGTATTCCATGCTCAAGTCGAAGAGGCGTCCTTCGCTGCGAATCACGGGGGCGTTCAGAAAGGCAGCCACGGGGCCCGCCTCGAGCGTGGCCGACATCACCACCAGCTTCAAGTCCGGGCGCGCGGTCTGTTGGAGGCGGCGCAACAGCGCGAGGGCGACATCGGTGTCGAGGTGGCGCTCATGGAACTCATCGAGCACGACCACGGCGATTCCCTGCAACTCCTGGTCACTCAGCAGCCGCCGCGTGAGCACGCCCTCGGTGAGGAAGCGCAGGCGGGTGCGGGGTCCGGCGACCTCCTCGAAGCGGACCTGGTAGCCCACGGTTTCGCCGGGTTGCTCGCCCCGTTCGGCGGCCACCCGGCGGGCGGCCATGCGCGCGGCCAGCCGCCGGGGCTCGAGCACGATCACCGGGCCGAAGGTGAGTAGCGCGGGGGGAACACGCGTGGTCTTCCCCGCGCCGGGAGGCGCCTCGATCACCAGCGAGTTGCCGCGCCGCAGGGCGGACAGGATTTCCGGGAGGAGCGCATCCACCGGCAGCGGCGCCGTCATTCGGCGACTATCGCCTCGATGGTCTGGGGCGCGTTGCCCTCCAGCCGGTTGTTGACGAAGATGTACGCTGTCCGGTGGTGCTCGCGTGAATGGCGGATCAGCTTGCGCAACGCGGACCGGACCTCCGGATTGGGATCCTTCACTTCCGTATAGGGCGAGAACATCTCCACCGCCTGCTCGTAATTCCTGCCATGGCGGAGGAGGGCTCGCACGACGGTGAAGTCCGCGGTGAAGGCGCCCGGCGTCTCGATCTGCTCGCTGAGGATGGGCATCCGGGTCCAGGCGTTGAACACGTGGGCGATGTTGCGGCGGCGCAGCAGATTCAGGTACCCGGGAGTCAGAAACTCCGGACTCCGGATCTCGACAGCGTAGCGAAAGTCGTCGGGAAGCCGTTCGAGCAGCGGAGCAAGGTCCTCCAGGAAGCCGGACGCTTCGGCGTAGCCGCGCGGACCTGACGCCCCGAACTCGAACATCAGCACGCCGATGCGATCCTTGAACTCCAGCAGCGGCATCAGGAACGCTGCCTTCAACATTTCGAAGCTCAGAAAGTTCTCGTTATGCGTTCCCGCCCGCGGTCCGTAGCGGGGGTGTCCGGGCCACGACCGGACAGTGATCTCCTCGGGCACCTTCAGGCCGAATCGCAAGTGCGGCGGCGCGGACTGGAAGAGCTTGCGCCAGAAGGTCTCGGTGGGGAACTGGTAGAAGCTGAAATCGCCGCCCACCGCCGGGAACACTTCGGCGTACTCAGCCAGACATTCCTGTTCGAAGCGTTTCTGCGAGAAGCGGCCGCGCGTCACGTAGCGATCGCGGGTGTAGATCTGGTCCAGCCAGCCTTCGTACTTCCAGGAACTGCCGCCGAGATACACGCCCTCCGCGGTGAGCGGTTTCAACTTCTCCGCGAGGCGATGTTTGAAGCCTTCTTCCGGGTTATCGAAAAGCGGGAGCACGTCACTTCATTCTGCATCAGCGCGGGGACGCGCCATGACGGCGAGCGAATTGGCCACGGCGGAGGCGAGCGCGAGGTTACCGGAGAGCCGAACGCGGTCGCGTACCGGCTGCCGGGTCCAGAGCCGCCAGGCGGTATCGTCCGATAGTTCCACGCGGGCATCCGCGGTATCGTCAGCACCCTCGTACAGGAGCCAGCGGCCGCCCCGCCGGACCACCCAGTCGCCGCCGGCGTCGCCGCTGATGCGAATCGCGATGGAGCCATCCGATGCGCCGGGAAGCGCATGCGGCACGGCGCGCAGGAACAGCTCCAGTACCGGCCTCAGCCAGCGCCGCGACACCAGAGGGGGCGCGCCCACGGCGTCGCGGATCTGCTGCTGGTGATGCCAGTGCTCGGTGTACTCGCGGCCGATGTCCATCCAGTTGGCTGAGGTTTCCTCGCCCGCCCAGGAGACCGCGAACAAGGCCGGAGCGTCCGGGTCCAGGGCGGCAAAGTGCGTTGCGAGCTCGGGTCCGGTGACTTCGAGGAACGATATCAAGACGCGCGGGCTGGCGCGGCGGGCGGCGGTGACCCATTCCGCGTTGAGGCGGTCGAGGAAATCGACCAGCTCGCCCGCGGGTTGAACTCCGAACCAGTTGTCGCGCCCCATCGACAGCCGGCGCAACTGGCCGTCCAATAGATGCGCGGCGATATCGTGGACGGTCCAGCCGGGGCACGCCGTGGGCCGCCGCCAATCTGGGTCACGCAAGGAACGGAGCAGCGCCAGCAACTCGCGATGCAGAGGCAGCAGAAGCGGGATGACGTCAACGCGTCCGGCGGGCGTCATGGCAGGCGCAGCTCCTCGATGCGGGGCGGATCGAGCGAGAAGTCGCTGAAGCGCAGCCAGCGAGTCTGGAACGCGAAGTACGCGATTCCGGGCCACGCGGCGCGTTCCCGGCCGTCGGGGAACTTGGCGAAGTACACCTCGCGGCGCTGCTCCAACTCAGCGCCGGCAATCTCGCGAGCGTCGCCCTCCAGTTGGAGAGTCGCCTGCCCGGTCCAGACCAGGAGCGCGGCGGATGGGTTGGCCCGCAGGTTCGCATACTTGCGGGTGGAGGTGAGCGTGTCGAAGAGGATCTCGAAATCCCCGGTCAGGGCGATGCCCACCACCGCGGATTGGGGTCCGGCGCCGGAGATGGTGCTGAGAGCCGCGTAGCGGTGGAGATGGAGGAAAGCCGCCGCCTCGGTAACGGTGATGGCCATTGGGTCAGGCCCTGCTCTCAAAAACCTGGCGGCCGTTGAGCCACGTATCCACGACGCGGATACGCCCGTTCACCAGTTGGAAGCGAACGAAGTCGGCGGCATCGCCGTTGGACAGGCCCTTGCGGCGGGAGCCGATCCGGCCCGCTCGCGCGGCGTTGATGGTGGCCATCGCGATCGCTTCGGTCAACGAGACGAAGTCCGAAATGTTGGAGACGGCGTCGTGCATGTGGAGGGCGGATCCGGCGAGCCGGTCGCCGCCGTTCAGCACCACGCGGCCTTCCGGCTTCAGCTCGACCTCGATGGAGCCGAGCCGGTAGACGCCGGGCTCACAACCGGCGGGCATCACGGCGTCAGTGACCAGGACGGAGCGTTCGGAGCCCTTGGCGCGCAGAGCCGCTTTCAAGAAGGCGCGATCCAGGTGGATGTTGTCGGCGATGAAACTGGCGAGCAGTTCGTCGGCAGCCAACTGTTCCCAGATGTAGTTCGCCTTTCGGGGCAGTTCCGGATGGGAGCCGTTGCCGAGGTGGGTGGACATGGTTGCGCCGGCGGCGATTGCGTCGCGGATCTGGCGCGGGGTAGCGGCGGTGTGGCCGATGGAGATGGTGACCAGGTCTCGCGTCACGTGCTCAATATAAGGAAGCGCGCCGGGCCACTCGGGCGCCACGGTGATCAGCTTGACCTGTCCGCGGGCGGCATCCTGCCAGCGCTGGTACTCCTCGATGGACGGTTCGCGGACGAACTGCCTTGGATGGGCGCCGCGCGGGCCGTCATCGGGCGAGATGTGCGGCCCTTCCACGTGGAAGCCTTCGATCGCGTCGCCGTTCTCGAGTTCCGCCTTCGCCCGCGCAAGGTTGCGCAGGCATCCGGTGATGTTCTCCTGGGGTCCGGTGATCACCGTGGGCAGCAGGCGCGTGACGCCACAGGCGAACTGGGCGTCGAGGGAGCGTGCGATCTGGTCCATGGCCGCATCGGGGCGGTTGTAGTCGACGCCCGCGAAACCGTTCACCTGAAGGTCGATGAAGCCGGGCGCGAGGAACAGGTCGGAGTTTTCGGCGGAGATCAGATCATCGACACCCTGAATCGATGTGTGGAAACGCACTTCGACGGGCTGACGCCGGGACACGAGCAATCCGGTTAACCGCATCGCGAAACACGCTCCGAAGAATGTGTTTTATTCACAACATACCCACAGTGCCAGTCCTCAAACTACTGACCGCCAACGGCGAAAAAGCTGTTGAAAAGCCGATTTTCTCCTGGAGCCGGGCGGCGGATTCCTGTTACAAAATACTCCAGATCACCGCGGGAGTCCCGGCGAGAACGGTCAGTCTCGGGGGAGGTGGCCCGCCGAACCGAGGTTCCCGCGGATCGATTGGAATGCGCCAGGAGCGATCCTAAGCGCCGACCTTCTCACCAACTCCCACCGGCGTAAGCCACCCGTGGCGGTCGGGTTTCGTGCCCTCCACGATCGCGAAAAACTCCTTTTGAATCGCTTCCGTCACGGGACCGCGCGTTCCCGCGCCCACCGGGATCTTGTCGACGGAGCGGATGGGCGTCACCTCGGCGGCGGTGCCGACGAAGAACAACTCGTCGGCGATATAGAGAGCCTCGCGAGGCACCAGACCTTCCACCAGCGGGATTCCCATTTCGCGGGCGATGGTAATGATGGTGTCGCGGGTAATGCCGGGGAGCACGGATGCGCCCAGCGGCGGCGTAAACATCCTGCCGTCGCGGATCACGAAGAGATTCTCGCCCGACCCTTCGCTGACGTAACCGGCTTCATCGAGCGCGATGCCTTCGGCGTATCCGTTCACGGCGGCTTCCATGCGGATCAACTGCGAGTTCATGTAGTTCGCGGCCGCTTTCGCCATCGCCGGCAGCGTGTTGGGCGCCATGCGGTTCCAGCTCGACACGCAGACATCCACTCCACTGGCGAGGGCGTCGGCGCCCAGGTACTTGCCCCACGGGTAGGCTGCGATGTAGACCTCGGTCGGCGTGTCCTTGGTAGGCAGTACCCCGAGCGATCCGTAACCGCGCAGGATGATGGGGCGGAAGTAGCACTCCTGCAGTCCATTCTCGCGGACCGTTTCCACCATGGCGTCGCAGAGCTGATCGAGTGTATAGGGTACGTCGATCCGGTATATCTTTGCCGAATCGAGCAGGCGGCGCATGTGCTCGCGATTGCGGAAAATCGCCGGCCCCTGCTGGGTCTTATAGCAGCGAACGCCCTCAAACACAGCGCTTCCGTAGCTGACGACGTGGCTGAGAACGTGGATCCTGGCGTCGTTCCAAGCTACGAAACGGCCATTGTGCCAGATCTTTTCGGTGGACTGGAGCATGCAACAATTATAGCCGCCGCTTCGTCCAACACTGTGAACGCGGCCGGGTGCGGCGGAACCCATCGGGACTTCGCTGAAGCCCGGCCCGCAAACTCAGCGGAGGTGCAAGGAATGTTCGGTAAGCGGCTGGCAATCGTTCTCTCCCTCGCGATGGTGACGGCGGGTCAGGCTTGTGCTCAATCGAAGAAGTTGAAGCCTGGCATGAACTTCTATTCGGTGGAGCAGGATGTTCAGCTCGGCCGGGAAGCGGCTGCGCAGTACGAAAAGCAACTTCCGATTGTGCGCAACAGCGATCTGCAATCCTATGTGGAGCGGATTGGACGCCGGCTCGCGCAGTCGCCGGCGGCCGGCCAGTTTCCGTATAGCTGGCGCGTCGTGAACGACCGGTCGATCAACGCGTTTGCGCTGCCGGGCGGTCCCATGTTTATCCACACCGGCCTGATTCTGTCGGCGGACAATGAGGCGCAGGTGGCGGGCGTGCTCGCGCATGAAATGGCGCACGTGGCGCTGCGGCACGGGACGAACCAGCTTTCGAAAGCACAATTAATGCAGGGCATCGGCGGCGCGGCGGGCGTTTTTCTCGGCAGTCAGGGCGGACTGGTGGGGCAGCTCGGCCAAATGGGAGTGGGGCTGGGATTGCAGAGCGTAATGCTCAAGTATTCGCGCGACGCGGAACGCAATGCGGACCTGTTGGGGACGCAGCTTATGAACGACGCAGGGTACAACCCGGTGGAGATGGCGCGCTTCTTCGAAAAGCTGGAAGCCGAGAGCGGCAAGCGATCGGGCGTTACGGAATTCTTCTCCAGCCATCCCAATCCGGGCAATCGAGTGGCGGCGGTTGAGAAGGAAATCCGGACGCTGCCGCGCCGTAGCGGCTATCAAAACGGAGATCCCGGCGAGCTGAACCGGGCCAAGAGCATCGCCCAGGGACTTCCGCCCGCGCCCAAGCGCAGCGCCGCGGCGATGCAGGACGGCTCAGCTCCCCAGTCTCCAGAGCAGGTGCGGCCGTCGCGGAATCTGCGGCCCTGGCAGGGTAGCCTGTTCGCCATCCACTATCCGGAAAACTGGGAGGTGTTCGCGAGCCAGGAAGGCGAGGATGTGACGTTCGCTCCACGCGGGGCGATTTTCCAGGCGCCGGCGGGAACGCCGCAGATCGGCTATGGCGCGGTGCTGGGTCATGAGCAGACGCGAAACGACGACCTGGAAGGCAACACGCGCGCGTTGATCGACAACCTGGTGAAATCGAACAGCGGCATGCGGGTCAGCGGGGGGCAGAGGCAGATCACCGTACAGAATGCGCCGGCGCTGCTCACCACCTTGCAGTCCCGTTCGCCCTACGGCCAGACGGAGATCGACATTCTGGTGACGGTGCAGACGCGGGCGGGTTTGGTGTACGCGGTGTTTATCGCGCCGCAGAACGATTACCGCAACGCCGAACCCGTGTTCCAGGAGATGCTGCGAACGCTGCGCGTGCGTTAGCCGGAGCCGGACCGGTTCTCGCGGTACAGAACCCGCCACAGCACGAATCCGGCGGCGGGAAACAGCGAGGCGATCCAGAACGCGACCTCGTGCCGGCCCTGGTCGAAGAGGCGTCCGAAGTAGGGCATCACCAGGGCCACGGTCGCCGACCAGGAGCCGGCGCCCAGTCCGGCCAGGAAACCGGAGTGCCGCGTGGAAAATATCCGCGTGGCGAAAGCGATGCCGCCGATGATAAATCCAGCGGTGACGAACATCGCCAGAAAGAGCTCGATCAACACGGCCCAATACGGCAGGTAGGGCGTGAACGCCAGGGGCAGGCTGAGGATCGCGGAAACACCGAACAGCAACTGGAACGACTCCAGGCGCTGCCCCCGCGCCGTGAAGCGGTCCATCACCCAACCCCAGAAAAAGTAGCCGAGCTCCCACCCCAAGGGTGGAATCCAAAGCACCGCGCCGATTTCCACCTGCGATTTGCCCATTCTCTGGCTGAGGAACAAAGACGAGTTATAGAGGACGAATCCCAGCGGCATCGCTCCCAGGGCATAAGCGCTGATAAAGCTCCAAAGGCGGCGATCGGTGAACCTGGGGGTTCCGGTGGCGGCGCCCTCGTGCCGGACCGGAATTCCTTCCGCGATGTCCCTCCGGCGGCTGAGAAACCACCAGTAGGATAACCAGGCGATCCCGACCAACCCGGTGAACCAGAATGCTCCACGCCATCCCCAAATCACCGCCACGGGGGTGACGATGATGGGCGTCAGAATCGCCCCCAGCGACCCCCCGGAGTAGGCGAGCGCGATGCCGCGCGAGCGTTCCGCCGGAGTCAGCGTTTGCACCACGGTGCGGAGGGACCCCGGAAACGTGGCGCCTTCGCCGAAACCCAGCACGGCACGGGCGGCGGCGAAGCTGACAAATCCGCGGGCGAAGGCATGGGAAACGCTCGCGAGGGTCCAAAGCGAGACGGCGGCGAGCATCCCCCGGCGCACGCCAATCCTATCTAACAGCTTTCCCCACAGCGGGTTACCGATCATGTAGGCAATCGAAAAGGCGGACACGATGGTGCCGTACTGTTCGTTGGTAAGCCCGGTCTCCTTCAGTATGGTGGGAGCCAGCAGGGCCAAGGTGTTGCGGTCAATGTAGCTGATGGTGGACACCAGCATCATGGAAAACGCGGGAGTCCAGCGGTTCAGGTGAGCGCGCAAGCACTCAATTCTGTCACAGTCGCGTGGAAGCTGTTGGTTCTGCTGGAGCGGGTGTGGTAGAATAAATATTCATCGGGGTGAATAATTAACCAATGATTCGGGTAGGCATCGTGGGATTCCGGGGTTACAGCGGGGCCGAGCTGGTGCACTGGCTGTCGCGCCACAGCGGCGTGGAAACCGTGCTGCTGGAGCACCGTACGGACTCGGAGGCGCGTCCGCACCCGATCGGGGTCAGTTCGCCCCGAGTCATCGCCATGAAAGGCGATACGATCCGGGCGGAAGGGATCAAGCTGGCGTTTCTGGCGACGCCGGCTGAGATTTCCTCGGAGCTGGCGCCGGCATTCCTGAAGGCGGGCGTGAAGGTGGTGGACCTGAGCGGCGCTTACCGTTTGGAGACGCCGGAGACCTTCGCCCGCTGGTACAAGGACGAGCAACACCGCTCCATTCACCTGATGGCGGAGGCGACGTACGGGCTGCCGGAGTTTTACCGCGAGCGGATTCGGAAGGCCAGCCTGGTGGCGAATCCGGGATGCTACCCTACGGCGGCGAACCTGGTGCTGCGGCCCCTGATGGAAACGGGCGTGATCACGCCCAACACCACGGTGGTGGTAGACGCCAAGAGCGGGGTGAGCGGCGCGGGGCGCAAACCGGCGCTCCGGACGCATTTTTCGGAAGTCACCGAAAATTTCTCGGCGTACTCGGTTCTGGAGCACCGGCACGTGCCGGAAATCCTGATGAATTCGGGCATCGCGGAGGGGAAGCTGAGCTTCACCGCCCAGTTGATTCCGATCGACCGGGGAATCCTGGAGACCATTTACTTCCAGGCGGAACGGGTGGCGTCGCCTCTGGAGTTGTTCGACGTGTACCGGCGGCGTTATTCGCGGGAGCCGTTCGTGGGCCTGTACGAGCCGGGCAAGGTTCCAGACGTTCGATCGGCGGTGCGCACGAACCGCTGCGATATCGGCTTTGTATTTGACGCCGCGACGCGGCGCGTGGTGGTGGTGGCGGCAATCGACAACCTGGTGAAGGGAGCGGCCGGCCAGGCGATTCAGAACATGAACCTGATGCTCGGGTTCGCCGAGAACATGGGATTGGAGACGGCGGCGTGAAGCAGGTGATCAAGCTGGGGGGCACGCTGTTGGATCACGAGGACACGCGGCTGCGTCTGGCGGCGGTGCTGGCGCGCGAGGACGCCCGGGAAACGGTGGTGGTTCACGGCGGCGGCAAGCAGATGACTCGCTTTCTGGAGGAGCGCGGAATCGCGAGCACCTTTATCGGCGGGCTGCGCGTGACCACGCCGGAGGTGGCGGACGCGGTGCTCAAGGTCGTGGCCGGAAGTGTCAACAGCCGGCTGGTGGCGGACTTGAACGCCGCGGGGGCGGAAGCCGTAGGACTGAGCGGTGTGGACGCAGGCCTGGTTCAGGCCAGCCGCTGGAGCGAAGAACTCGGCCAGACGGGCAGGCCCGAAGCAACCCGGCCGCGGCTGCTGCTGACTTTGACCTCCGCCGGTTTTCTGCCGGTGGTGGCCTGTGTTGCGACAAATGCCCGGGGGGACATCTATAACGTCAACGCCGATCAACTTGCGGTATCCGTGGCGGCAGGCTACGGAGCCCGCCGTCTGGTGTTTCTCACCGATGTCGACGCCGTTCTGGACGGGGATGGAAGGCGTGTTTCCCATCTTAACGCCGTTAATTGCCGAGGTTTGATCGATACCGGCGTGGCGAAGGGCGGAATGCATGCAAAACTGGAAGCCTGTTTAGCGGGCCTGACGGCCGGGTTGACGGAAATCTGGATTGGGCCAGGCGCGCATGTGCAGAACTCAGAAGATTGGAAAGGAACCAGGACATTCGGGACTACCATCTCGAATGCCTAGTACTTCGATAATGCCTCGTACCATTCAAGCGACTGTCGTGCGAAAAGCTACGCTGAAGGACATCCCAGCCTTGCTGCACTTGATCAACGGATATGCGGCGGACGGGGTCATGCTGCCGCGCACGGAATTCGAGCTGGCGGAGAATATCCGCGATTTCATGGTGGCGGAAGCGGGCGGCGAACTGGCGGGTTGCGGCGCGCTGCACTTTTACACGCCTGGTTTCGCGGAGGTGCGGTCACTGGCGGTGGATCCGGCCAGAAAGGGCTCCGGCGTGGGCCGGGAGATTGTCGCCGCCCTGGAGCGGGAAGCTCGGGAATACGATCTGGAGGCGATTTTCGCGTTCACCTACGTGACCGGCTTTTTCGCGAAAGCCGGGTTTTCCGAAGTGGAGCGGGGAGAGCTGCCGCTGAAGGTCTGGAAGGACTGCCTGCGGTGTCCGAAATTCAACAACTGCGACGAGATCGCGGTAGTGAAACGCCTGAAATCGGCAAACCTGAAGCCTGCGATGGCGGATCTGGTGGCCATTCGGGCGGCTTCCTGACGCACTAACCCTGTTTTTCTTCGCTAACAAAGATTTACGTTTATTTTTGAGAGCTTTTGCATGTATAATCTACCATCTGTTTGAACGGCGCGTTCCAGCCGTTCGCTCCTGGAGGACGGGTGAGAGCTCAGACTATCGATGTAAAGGCTTCTACCGGTAGAATCCTCAGTTGCACGATCTTTCGGCCGGGAGGCAAGAAGCTACTGGCCAAGGGTCACGTGCTGAATGAAGATGACGTCCGCCTGCTGGTGACCGAGGGTTTGAACCAGGTATGGGTGACGGAGCTGGAGGACGGCGAAGTCGCCGAGGACGACGCGGTGAGCGTTGTCGCGGCGGAGATGGGATGCGGAACGCTCGAGATTCGGCTCGCGGCCGGCGGGCGCGCGAATCTGATCGCCACCGAGGATTGCTGCGTCCTGGTGGACGATGAGCTGCTCAAGCAAATCAACTGTATTTCGAGCATCGTCGTCGCCACCAGCGTAAATTTCAGCTTTGCGAAAGCCGAGCAGAGGATCGCGACGGTAAAAAGCGCTCCTTTCGCCGTGGCTCAGCCGCAATTAGAAGCCGTCGTGTCGATTTTGAAGGAGCGGGGACCCATCCTGCAGGCGCGGCCGATGCGAAATCCGACGGTGGGGGTTCTGTATACGGACCCCTCCAATGGCGATCGCGCCCGGCAGTTGTTCGAGTCCATCATGCGCCAGCGCCTGGAACGGTTCGGGATGGGAGCCCCCTTGTCGATGGCGGTTCGCGAGGAGGAGGCCGAGGTGGCGCGAAGCCTGGAGCACCTGTTGCGCTCGAAGCCCACGGTGATCCTGGTGGCATCCACAACTGCGCCGGCCGGCCCGGAAGACGTGATCGGGAGGGCAATGGCGAGGCTGGGGTGCCATCTGGAGCGGTTTCTGGCGCCGGTGGAACCGGGCAATCTGTTTCTACTCGGTTATAAGGACGATACGCCGGTGGTGAGCGCGCCGGGGTGTTTCCGCTCCGCTAAGTTGAATGTGGTAGATTTGGTGCTTCCTCCGATGCTGGCGCGATATCGCGTCTCCGGGTGGGAGGTGGCCAGCCTGGGTCACGGCGGCCTCCTGGCGTAGTACAAGTTCCTCCACTGCCGCCGGCTGTATCCTCCGAGCAGCCGACGGGTGCTTTTGGGCCGGGCGCCCGACCAGTGCCCGGCCTTTTTGTCCGCTGAGCCTCGCGCCGCTTGATCCCGATCGCACGAAGTCTGGAACTTGCGCCTACCCGCGGCCGCAATTTCTGTATGATGACTGTAGCCGGGGACCATCGGCGACTCTCCTATGTCGGAAGAACTGATTCAGCGCGTTATCCGGGTAATCGCCACGTCGCAGCGAATTCCGGCCGAGAACATTTCCCTGGAAAGCACATTCGAGGAGCTGAAGATCGACTCCCTGGCGGGCATCGAAATTCTGTTCGCCCTGGAGAGCGAGTTCGATATCGACATACCAGACGAGGCGGTACACAGCATTAAGGGAATCCGCGGGATGGTGGAAGGTGTCGCCAGCCTTCTGGCGGTGAAGCAGAGCGCGGGGGCGCCGGCGCCGTCCGGCGCATAACCATGGCTCGCCGGGTGGCGGTTACCGGGATGGGAATCGTCTCGGCGATCGGGAACGGCATCGAGGCGTTTCGCGAGAGCCTTTTTGCGGGGCGGAGCGGCATTGGGCCGTTGACGGCGGTGGGCGAGGGCGTGGTCAAGTTCCCGAACGCCGCGGAGGTGCGCGGCTTCGACCCCCTGGCGCATTTCGAGGAACGGCTGGCGGCGATGTTGGACCGGTTTACGCAATTCGCGCTGGTGACGGCGCGAGAGGCGGTGCGCGACTCGGGCCTGGAGTTTGACGAGGCGCTGCGGCAGCGCACGGCGATTGTCACCGGGTCCTGCGTCGGGGGACAAACCACGGAGGACCTGGGATTCCGGGACTACTATGCGCAGGGGCAAAGCCGCTTTCATCCCCTGACGATCCCCAAGACGATGGCGAACGCGGGCGCCAGTTACATTTCCATGGAGTTCGGCATTACCGGTCCGGCCTGGACGGTGTCCACGGCGTGCTCCTCGGCGAATCATGCCATCGGGCAGGCCTTCTGGATGGTGCGGAACGGGCAGACGGACCTGGCGATCGCCGGCGGAAGCGAGGCTCCCTTCAGCCCCGGGTTGTTGAAGGCGTGGGAGGCGCTGCGCGTGGTGTCCCCGGACACCTGCCGGCCTTTTTGCCGGGACCGGAAGGGCATGATTTTAGGCGAAGGCGCCGGCGCCTTGATTCTGGAACCGTTGGACGCGGCGCGGGCGCGCGGCGCACGCATTTACGCGGAACTGGTGGGCTTCGGCATGTCCGCGGACGCGCATCACATCACACAGCCGTCGGCGGCCGGCTGCGCCCGGGCGATGGCGGAAGCGATTCGCGATGCAGGAGCGGCCGCGGAGGCGTTCCAATACATCAACGCCCACGGCACCGGCACCGCCGCCAACGATCCCACCGAAACGGAAGCGATTCGCCTGCTGTTCGCGGGGCACGCGGACCGCCTGGCGGTGAGTTCGACCAAGTCGATGCACGGACATGCGCTGGGCGCGGCGGGCGCGCTGGAGGCAGTGGCGACGGTGATGGCGGTGGCCGCGCAGACCGCGCCTCCCACCGCGAACTTCACGGAGCCGGACCCGGCATGCGATCTGGATGTAGTGCCGAACCGCAGCCGTACGCTGGACATTGAGTTTGCGTTGTCGAACTCGTTTGCGTTCGGGGGACTCAACGCGGTTCTCGCGTTCCGCCGCATCGCTTAGGGCGTCATTTCGCGGGGTCGCCCGCGAGCCGGATGGTGTAGCCGTCGGGATCGCGGAAGGAGGCGAGGCTTACCTTGCCGGGGATGGTCTGCGTCGGCCCCAGGAACGCGACTCCTCTCGATTCGAGCAGTTTGCGAGCTTTTTCGATATCGCCGGAGACACCGAAGTTCAGAATGCTCGATCCGGGCGCGGGCGGCCGGCCCGTGGCCAAGCCGAGCTGCAGGCCGGAGATGCCGGTTTCGATGTGGACGAAACCTAAGTCGTCGCGACGTTCCGACACGCGGAAGCCAAGCACCTCGGTGTAGAAGCGGACCGAGCGCTCCAGGTCGGAGACCTGAAGCTGGATGAGCAAGGTGTTTTTCCACTTCAGTTCTTGCGCGGGCAGCGAGGCGGAGCAGGCGAGCAGGACGACGGAAGCAATCGTGAAACGCATGGTGTAGTCTCCTTGGAGGTCATTGCTGAGTGCGCCGCGGCGGGTGGTTGGTTGCAGGGGCGGGGCGCTTTTCCTGATGCAACCGTTTGCCCGGCGCCCGACACTCACGTTCAGGCCGAGATGCGCGACGAGAACGAATACGACAGCCGGCTGGCGGCGGAGTACCTGAGCTCGCGCTCGGAAGCGGCGTTCCGTTCGCTTTACCGGCGTCACACTCCGGCGCTGCTGGGGATGGCGCGAAGGCTCAGCGGGGGTGACGGCTCCGCCGCCGAGGATTTGGTGCAGGAGACCTGGCTGCGAGCCTGCCGTGCGCTTGGAGCGTTCCGCTGGGAATCGGCGCTGCGGACATGGCTGGCCGGAATTCTGGTGCGATGCGCGCGCGAAAGGCACCGGGATGCGGCGCGCGAGGCTGAACTGACGCAGGACCCGCCGGCGCCCAGGGCCGATCGCAATCTGGATGTGAGCTCGGCAATCGAGCGGCTGGCGCCGGGATTCCGCATGGTGCTGGTGCTGCACGACGTGGAAGGCTACACGCACAACGAGATCGGGGAGATGCTGGGCATCGAGGCCGGCACTTCGAAGAGCCAGCTATCCCGCGCAAGGAGGCAATTGAAGTCATGGATCGGCCAGACGAGCTCAACGATCCGCTAGATCCTCCCGAACTGGCGGCGGAACTTGCCCGGATGAAACAGGCGGAGACACCGAACCCGGAATTGGAATCGCGAACGATCGCGGAGCTGCGTTCGGCGGGCCTGATTCGCTCGTCGCGCTCGGGTTGGCGTTGGTTGAAGGTAGCGGCATTTTTCGCTGCGTCGTTCCTGGCGGGGTTCTGGGCGGGATCCGCGGGCGGACGCGCGCCCGAAACCGGCGATCGCTACGTGTTGTTCCTGTACGGCTCCGGGCCCGCCGGCTCGGTGGAAGAGCACCGCCGCTGGGCCGGCGACCTGCGATCGCAGGGGCTGCTGGTCAGCGGGGTCAAATTGAAGCCGGAAGCCGACCCGGAGGCGGTGAGCGGTTACTTCGTGATCCGCGCCCGCAGCAGGCAGCAGGCGGACGAGATCGCGCGATCCTGCCCCCATGCCCGCCAGGGCGGCGCGGTGGATTTGAGGATGGTGGATCCGCTTTGACTATTTGTCACGATAAGTGAGCGGCGGTTTGCGATCGGCGGGAACCCGGCTCTTATACGCGTTGCCGGCACGTCGCTTGTCGAAGTCCGACTTCGCCGCCGTGATGACATCCGGTTTCTGATACAGGTCCATGGTGGCAAGGGTCAGGACCTTTGCGGCGTTCACCATGCCTTTCCGGCCGATCGAGGATCCGGCGCAGGCGGTGGATTGCCAGGAGTGTCCGGGCGTGCCGGGGACGAATGTCGCGGTGGAGAACTGCGCGGTCGGCACCACCCAACTGACATCGGCGACATCGGTGGAGCCGCCTCCGGTTTCCTCCCGGACCGGCTGCACCTGCTCCTCGCTTCCGAGGGTCAGCGTCGAGGGCGGGAAGGTTTTGACCAAAGTTTCGGCGAACTGCCGCTCTTCCGGGCTGTATTTCAAGCCGCCCACAATGCGCAGCTTGGAATCGAGGAGCCGGGTAAGGGGTTCGTTGGGAAGCAGGTTATAGACGCTGTTGACGAGTTCGCTTTCGAGCCTGGTTTCGGTTCCGAGGGCGCCCGCCTGGGCGCACTTGTTGATCCGCTCCCACACCTGATCGAGCACGGGCATGGAGGGGGACCGCGCGTAGAAGTAACCTTCGGCGAAGTCGGGCACGACGTTGGGAGCCTCGCCACCCTTGGTGAAAACGTAGTGGATGCGGGTTTCCTGCGGCACATGCTCGCGCATCATGTCGACGCAATGGGCCGTCAGGAGCAGCGCATCGAGCGAGGACCGGCCCTTGTCCGGATTCCCGGCGGCATGCGCGGCGATCCCGTGGAAACGGAATTTGGCGTTGATGTTGGCGAGCGAGGAGCCGAGGCTGGCGCCGTTGGAGGACCCGGGATGCCAGGCAAGCACGACATCGGCGTCGCTGAAAGCTCCGGCGCGCGCCATGTAGATCTTGCCGCCACCGCCCTCCTCCGCGGGAGTTCCGTAGAACCGGATAGTGCCTTTGATCTTGTTGGCGGCCATCCAATCCTTGACCGAAATCGCCGCCCAGGCGGATGCCGCGCCGAACAGGTTATGCCCGCAGCCGTGCCCGGCGGCGCCGGGGTTCAGCGCTTCCTTGGACGGCTGGTCCTTCTGCGAGAGGCCCGGCAGGGCGTCGTATTCGCCCATGATGCCGATCACCGGCTTCCCTTCCCCCCAGGTGGCGGTGAACGCGGTGGGGATGGCGCCGACGTTGTCCTGGATGCGGAACCCGGCTTCCTTGAGTTCCGCCTTGAGGAGGTTCGAGCTTCTCACCTCTTTATAGCCGACTTCGGCGAACTCCCAAATCTGACGGGAAATCTTGCCCCATCGATCGCTCTGGGTGTCCATGCTCTTCAGGACATCGGCGCGGTCATCGGCGAACACGGAAAAGGCGAGAAGTAAAACGGCAACAGAACGCATGGGAACATTCTAGTAGAGTAAAGCTCCTGGGTATATGCGAATCCTGTTCTCACTTGCTTCGGCGTTCAGCCTGATCGCGCTGGCGGTGGTGTGCTACCTGCAGTTCGGGGAGCCGCGATTCAGCGGGCCGGCGAACGTCCGTGGAATGCGATCGCCCGTGGTGGCGCTGGAATTCGCGCGCGATCCGGGCGAAGTGATCCAAATCCTGGGGGGATTGCCCAGCGAGAATCGCGAGACGATGGTCGTGAAAACGCACCTGGACTTCGTGTTCATCGCGGCTTACACGCTGGTCTTCCTCACTGTGTCCGCGATTTTGGTGACGCGGGGAGGCTGGAGGTTGTGGGCGGGGGCCGCCGCCGCCGTCCTGGCAGCCGCCACCGGAATGCTGGACGTGGTGGAGAATCTCCGCATTCTGGAGATCGTGGACACGCCTCCTCAGATGCTGACGGGGGCCTTGACGGAGGGCCTGAATACTGCGGCGATCTGGAAATGGACTTGTGCTTTCCTGGCGATCGGGCTGCAATCGGCGCTGTTCCTGCTGGCGACGGAGCGGCGGGTGCGGGTGGTGGGCATCCTCTTTCTGTTGTGCGCGGTGACGGGGATGGTTGGCTTGCGGGTTAACTCTCTATTCG
Source organism: Bryobacteraceae bacterium (assembly GCA_019748195.1). Classification (GTDB taxonomy): domain Bacteria; phylum Acidobacteriota; class Terriglobia; order Bryobacterales; family Bryobacteraceae; genus JAIEPW01. Next base: position 169 of record JAIEPW010000029.1, on the reverse strand, counting down.
AGTTGTCGCAACTGCCGATGCTGGCCGGCCTGGCGGGGATCGGGTGGGTCCTTCGCGGGCGCGAGAAGCTGTAGTCGCTACGTTAGAATGAGATTTGTGGGCTCGTAGCTCATCTGGATAGAGCACCGGCCTTCTAAGCCGGGGGTAGCAGGTTCGAGTCCTGCCGGGC